>DBFWCI010000032.1:0-4392 GCA_048485235.1 Collinsella sp. | reverse complement strand
GGGACAGGGTGCCCTACGCCGCCTAGTAAAAGCGCTCCGAACAGATTGGAGCCCATCGGCCGAAAGGCCTGGCGTTAGCATGTCGCGATTCAATCTCGAAAACGGCATTGCCCAGTTGACAAAACTATAGGAACACCCCCCTGAACAGAATCGCCGTTATCGGTTGACGGTGCGGCGATTGCCGCCAGCGGCGATATGAGCGGCTGAGCGATGAGGCCCGCCGTCAAAACGGTTGCGACGGCGCGGTTGGCAACGCCCTTGACGTTGACAGTCTTGGCCCGAGGCTCAAAGTGTTGTGGACTGTAGTTTGCCATGGCTTTCTCCCTTTGACACGGATGTATCCATACGTATCAAACGGTAGCTGTCGATTTTTGAATTCTGTTGCGCAACATTGGCGACCAGCGTATTTTTTGAAATTTACGCTCTCGTGCTTCACAATTTCGTCACATATGTAGGAGCTGGCGCATCATATTCTTGCGGGATCGAATTGAGCCTGTGATTTGCATTTGCTCCCGCGTCATCTGCCCTATCGAATCCCACATCCAACAGACGCCCTGCCCGCCACGGTGTAGAGTTAGGACAACGGGCGCGTTGCGCGGACCGCGCTGGAACGAGGTGGACATGGAACTCGACAAACAACAGATCAAGCGACTACGCGAACGCCATCACCGGCGCCACGGCATCCGCCCCGCCCATAGCGAGGCCATGGAGAACGCCACCCGCTTCCTAAAGCGCGCATTCAACATTCGCGAGGGTCGCGCGCCCTACCACGTAATCCGCAAGCGCTTTGTAAACGGGGCACGCCTGACCGGCTCTCACCTGTGCATCCTCATCATCGCCATGCTCATCGCAAGCATCGGCCTCGATATCGATTCGGACATCGCCATCGTGGGCGCCATGCTCATCTGCCCGCTTATGGGATCGGTCCTTGCCATGGCATACGGCATCGCCACGCTCGACCGCGAGATTACCGTCGAAGCCATCGCCAGCCTTGCGCTGCAGATGGCCTTTTGCCTGGTCACGTCCACGTTGTACTTTAAGCTCTCGCCCCTTGGCACCGCCACGGCCGCCATCGTCGACAACTCGACGCCCACCGTGTGGGACCTTGCCGTCGCGCTCGCGGGCGGCTTTGCGGGCGGCCTGGGCAACTCGCGCGACCAGGAACCCGCCACGCTCATCGCCGGCGTGGCCGTGGCAACCGCGCTCATGCCGCCCCTGTGCGCGGCGGGTTATGGCATTGCCATCGCGAGCGGGTCGCTGTTCCTCTCAGCCCTCTACGAGTTTGGCATCAACGTCGTCTTTATCGCGCTGGCGGCCGAAGCCGTATTGCTTCTTTTACGTGTACCGCTCAAGCGTGATCTCAACGGCGACGGCATTGTGACCGCCGAGGAAAACGCTGAGGTCAACGAGCTGTCACGCAAAGTGCGCCGCCGCATTATTGTGGGCACGGTGATCTTTGCCATCCCCTGCATCGTTATGACCGCGGGTTCCATTGGCTCGGCGCAGGCCGGCGTGCAGGACGGCTACGGCGTCACCGAGACCACACGCGAGCTTGCCGCGGTGCTGCCGGGCTTTAAGGATTACACCGTCGCCGTCGAGACCTCGGCCACCGAAGGGGACGAAGAAGGCATCGTCGAGCGCGAGATTGTCGCCCATGTGACGACAGGCGAGGCGCTTGGGGCGCACGACCGCCGTGTCGCCCGCAAACTCATCGACCTCAATGTGCCCGAGCTCGATCGCGTTGAGTTCGATGTGAAGTGATGCGGGACGCGAGGCGGGCCCGGCGCGAGCGCGCGCAGCCACGGGGCACAGACGCAGCCAAGCGCAGCGCTACAGCTCGTACTTGTACACGCGGTAGATGTACTTCTCGGCTTCCATCTCGTAGGTGGCGATGGGCAGTCCATAGCGATCGTACTCGGCAAAAGTCTTGGCCATGCCCGATGCCACGAGCATGCTATTCGAATCGCCGACGCGCTGCGCACTGCTCGCATAGCCCGAGAACGGCACGGCGATCTGGTCCACAAGCTCGTAGGTGCGCACGGTCTCGTCCACCGTAAAGATGCGCCCAAACGAATGCGTTCCCTTGCTGTAGTCGGTCGCCACCGCGGCGCCCAGCTGGCCCCAGTCGAACTTGGGATAGCGCTCGGTCGCACCAAAGTTGTTGTCGTATAGCAGCACCTGGTAGCGACCAGTCGCTGCCGTGTCAGAACTCGGCAGATACGTCACGCTGTGCTGGCCTGCATTGAGCGAGAAATCGCCCTGGGCCTGCAATAACTTGTCTTCAAAGCCCGAGCCAGCCCATTGCCACTCCTTTCTATTTCTGGGTCCATCTTCTCACTGCTGGCGGCCGAAAATGATCCGTTTTCCTCCGACCCCGAGGGATCGTTCTTAGTACTTGAAGAAGCCCTCGCCCGAGCTTTCGCCCAGCTTGCCTTCGTCGAGCATTTTCTTGAGAACGGAGGCCATGGCCTTAAAGTTGTAGGGCATCATCATCTTCTTGAGCAGCGGGCTCACCAGGCCCGGCACCTTCTGATACTGCATGACGATGTTGTAGGCCGTCTGGATACCCACCGTGTCGAATACGCGGAACGGGCCCTTGGGAGCGCCGGTGCCACGCGTCCACGCGAGGTCGATGCTCTTGGGATCGCTCACGCCCGAGACGTACAGATCAAGGCCCGAAAGCAGCCACGGTACCAACATGGAGTTGAGCAGATAACCGTTCTTTTCCTTGTTGACGGGCAACGCCAGCATACGGATGTCGTTGGCAAAGTCGACGAGTTCATCGAAGTAGCGCTTGTCGGTCTGGTCCTGTGCCATGACCTCGGTCATGTTGTTCTTCCAGATAGAGTTGGCAAAGTGCAGCGACAGGTACTTCTCGGGGCGGCCAGTGTACTTGGCAAAGGTACTCGGCAGTAACGTGGAGGAGTTGGTCACGACGACGGTCTTTTGCGGAAGGACCGGGGCGAGCTTCTTGTAAAAATCGATTTTTGCCTGGGTGTCCTCGGCCATAGACTCGATGACCAAGTCGGCGTCGGCCACTGCCTTGGCAAGATCGAGCTCCAGCTTGAGTGTGGAGTAGGCGCGCTCAACGGCGGCGAGTGCCGCCTCTTTGTCGAAGGGCTTGCCGCTATCGGCGATACCGGAGCACCACTCGCCCGTGCCGTCCGCCATACCCTCGATTGCCGCGATGTACTCCTCGCGCACATGATCGATCTTGGGCTGGGTGCGACCGATGCTGCCCTCGCTGCGCAGCCAAATCGTTACATCGAAGCCGCAGTAGGCAGCCTGAAAGGCAATCTGGCTTCCCAGCACGCCGCCGCCGGCAACGCAAACGGTCTTGTAGCTCATAGGAACAGTCCTCTCTTACGTAATTCCATAGATGTGTATTTATTCAACCGTAAGAGGGCTGCACACTGGGGGTGGGTTCTATAAACGGACGGTAATTTGCGGCGAACGGCTACATCTGTTCATTATCTCAGGGTTCCGAGGGCGATTTTTTGTGCCACCGAGACGTCGTTTGCGGAAGTATGCGGCAAATTCCGGAACCCTTGAGCACCCCCCGATTTTCCGCCAATAAAACCGCAGGTACAGGGCTTGGACATATTCGGTGTGCTCGGTCTATTCAGATTTTGCCGCATACTTCCGAAATCTGAGTTCGCAAAGGGTGATAGTCGGGGCGTTTACGCAACATATGTCCAATCAGAACCACCCTTAAAAAGGGTGGTTTGCTCTTAGGGTATAACCCACGGGCCCCGGGCTCGCGTCTAAAGGCGCGGGCCCGGACTTCGTCCAGGCCTAGTGCATCTTGACCCGTGGCGCGCCGGTCGAACCGGCAGCATCACCCCCTCTTGAAGGGGTCCTCGTACTCCTTCACGCTCAGCTTGTCCAGCGCGATGTCGTGGGACTCCTGCTCCCTGATGTACTTGGCGATCGTCGCCTCGTTCAGGCCGACGGTGGACACGTAGTAGCCCTCCGCCCAGAACTTCCTGTTGCCGAACTTGTACTTGAGGTTGGCGTGCCTGTCGAATATCATCAGCGAGCTCTTCCCCTTCAGGTAGCCCATGACGCTCGCGACGCTGTACTTCGGCGGGATCGCCAGCAGCACGTGCACGTGGTCGGGCATCAGGTGCCCCTCGATTATCTCGATCCCCTTGTACTCGCACAGCTTCCTGAGGATCTCCCCTATGTCGCTCCTGATTTGGTTGTAGATCACTTTGCGCCTATACTTCGGCGTGAACACGATGTGGTACTTGCACATCCACTTCGTGTGGGAAAGGCTGTAGGCCTTCTGGGCCATGGCGACCACCCCTTCGACTCGAATTCTTGACGGCCTGAACAATCGTCAATATCGGTCGGAGGGGTGGCTTTGTAAAGCCGTTTGTCTCCACCCGC
>DBFWCI010000031.1:0-3925 GCA_048485235.1 Collinsella sp. | reverse complement strand
TTTGGTGTCGTCCGTATTGGAATCGTCATCCTCGGGGCTTATAGGACACATTTTGTCCTATAAGCCCCGATCAATTCATACTCCTCATCCTCGCCGAATTGCGAGTATGGCAGAATCAGCACTGGATGGCAGCGCGCTAGGGCACCGACGACAGGCTTTCCAAAACTAGCGAGGCGTGTCTCCGCGAGCGTAATCGCCTCGGTCGACCGCGCGATCGACCTGCGGCGAGATGTCAACGTTACCACCATGGGCTCGACCTGCGGCGCGAACGCGATCATCGCCGGCATCGGGAACGGCGCCGGCATAGCGGTTGCGAATCTCCCTTGCGTAACCGCGACGCGCAAGAAGCTCATCGCGAACCGCCGGATCTTCGAGCAGGTCCTCATCGCACTTCGGTGCGATGAATTTGGGGAATGAATTGTAGGCGACGCCCTTACTCGCTTTCGCTTGTTCGACCCACGCCGAGTACGCCTTCTTAAGACGTTGAATGTAAATCTCACAGCGCTTCTCGTACGGCAACGCTCGCTCGGCTTCCAACATGTTCTTTTCGAACGCCGCTTCAAGTTGTTTGACCGCGAAACGTCCGTCGAGTCGAGTCAGATTGAAAGTGCACTTCGGATTGCCGGCCTCCTTGATATCGAGATCTGTCGCATAGACTCGATTGTTCTTGATGAAAATGTCTACGCCCCATGAGGCAAGTAGTTTTTTGAACTGCTCCATATTCTTTGGGTGACCTTCATTGATTGCAAGATGGATCAGCTCGCGCAGATTGTTTTTATAACTGTACTCACCGCGACCGATAATCTCCTTTTCTGTGTCGCGCGGCTGGCGATCACGAATCTTCGAATTTTTCTTTCCCTTTTCAAGTTGAGTAAGATTCCAAGCCTCGTCCATTTCACGGACCCACGCAGCGCGTTCGTACTTTCCGCGTCGCCCACCCGTCTCGCAACGTTTGCCGGTTAACAAATCGGTACGGTTAATCGCCATGTGCACTGCGTAGCGTTTTCCCGCCTTATCACTTTCCTCATGCAACGCGACAATCACTTGTTGATGCGGATAGTGCTTCGCAAGCCATTGCTCCGCGTAGGCCATACACGCATCTGGGGTCATCTTGCCTCCGTTGCAGCTGCACTCCTCGGGCAGAAACGCGAGAATCTGATGAAGCATCGTTATGTTCTTCGCGCCGGCACGCGCGGGCCTGTCGTGATGAAACATCTTCCGCGTCATAGCCATCTCGGAAAACCAGTACTTTCCGTTCGCGAGGTTCCAGCCGCCGCGGGCCAAAGCACGCTTTCCGTTGATGTACTTGCGCACGTTCTTCGCGTAGCGTTCGGATGAAATACCTTTCTGCTTAATAACGGTCATTGAGATCACCGCCGTCGGTGAAATAGCGCCGCTCAAGCTCTCTTATGAAGAGAGTGACTTTGCGGGCGTTCTGGTAAACCTTTTCAAGCGTACGAAAAACAGCTTTCTCGTTGTACGCGGGAAGCCCTTGGGCGTTCACAAAATACATCAGCTGATTGAGGTTCGTTCCCTCGCGATACAGCTCGTGATAGATTTTCGCGACTTGGCTTTTATCGAAATCGATCTTCTCGATTTTACCGGCAAGCATCACGCGGCGGGCATACGCACTGACGGTCGCACCGAGTATATCCGCCCGTTTGCGGATCGCCTCGTGCTCGCCATCGGTGACCTTAACGTAAATGACCTTCGAGCGCTTTTCGTCCGAATCACCTGAAACGGGTTGCAGCTTTTTGCTGCGGCCACCGTCATCATTTTTGGAAACTAGATTATCGAGTGATTCACTCCGATGGATCAAGTTATAACGAATGAGTTCGGCTTTCGTCATGCCTGCCTTTTCCGCCAAAGCGGAAAACGTTTCATATTCTTCAGAAGTGAGTGTCGCCTTAACGGTGTGTGGACGCTTGCAACTCATATGCCCCCCAGGAAAGCAGAGCGAATCGGTGAGGCCACCGATTCAAAAACCGATATGAGATTGCTTTCCTTTTTAGGAGCGACTGACGTCGCGCCGTTTTTTTGAAGTGACGCCGTCGCTTCCCTTAGAAATGAAGGCGAACTTCATTTCTAACTTTATCGCCGTGAGAGGTGATAAACAAGATGTGTTGGCAGATAAAGGGGACGAGTATGGCCCCATTTATCTAGCCCAACACCAATCTTGCAATCTCCGGAACGGTGATTGGGCGGAGCGTAGCGTAGACACGAAACGAGAGGCCTCGTTTCGAGCGAAAGGCTTCGCGGTGTCGTAGTGTCAGCGGAGACCGTGAGCGGAAGCGAATTTTTAACGCGAAGGATGCTGAGTGTTAGAAATTCGCTGTAGCGAGAGCGAAGCGGTACTGCGAATGCGAGGGATGCCGAGTTTTTGCATTACCGCGCAGTGGACTCCGGGCGAGGGCTGGAGCAAGTTGATGGAAGACCTTACCGATTTGCGGAAGGTTTTGCTCGAAGCATCTGGCACCGCCGGATTCTTTTGGAACAGCCTCTCGTTTGATTGCTTTCCTATCGTTTGCTCCCAGACTGGGCGTCTAAAAAAGGCGGCCGAACCGGCCGCCCACAAATAAATAAACATTTACCGAATGTAAGAGGAGAGGAACGATGCACATTACTCCCAGTGGCCGGCGACGTCGACAACCCAATGTTGTCCCGTAGCCTGCTGTTCATAATGTCCTTGGTCCTCAGAGGTGGTATACGAATCATTGATTGCAGAACCGCCGTTAGGATGCTGCGCATCGCCAAAAGTAGCGTGAGCGTGAGCGTCCATTTCGGCTGCAGATCCAAATGCTGCGTGGCATGCACTGCAGATCCAACGTTCATGGCGCGTATAAACCACATTCGGCACCCAGACCTGGCTGTAATCTGTCTCCCAGTGGCCCTGCTCGGCAACCCACTTCTTCTGGCTGCCGCCGTTGGAAGAGGAATTGTTGCTGCCGGAACTCTGCGAATTGCCGGAATTCTGCTTGGACTTCGAGGAATCGCCCTTGCTGTCCGACTTCGAAGAATCGGAAGGCTTGTTATCCTCCTTCTTGGAGTCATCGGACTGCTCGTCCTTGCTGTCGGATTCTTTCTTCTCCTCGGTCTTGGTTCCAGAGGCTTGCGCCGCCTTTTCTTCGCTCGGCTTCTTTTTGTCTTTATTCTTTACCGCCGTAGCGGCCCTTTCCGTAGAGCCGCTCCCTTGCTTTGCAACGCTGGCACATCCAAGTTGAGGTGCCGAAAGGCACACCAGAAGCGCAACGATAATAGCCTTTGTTCTCACACCGATCTCCCTGCCTATGAAACCGGGCGTTGGACACCAGCCGATATCCAACGCCCGGCTCGCTTTTACATCTGCCCGCGGCGCTTCTTTTGATCGAGCAAGACGCCGGCTGCCACGAGGACGGTACCGCCGATGACGAACGTCTCGCCGATGAGTCCCGCGCGGTCGCCGGTCTGGGCAAGGCTGCCGGGCTGGGCGAGGCTGCCGGGCTGGACGGTCTCCGTGCCGGCGAGGTGCTTCGGGGTATATGCCGCCTGCTGCTTTGCGGCCTCCTCTGCCTCCTGTCGTGCGATCTCATCGGAAAGCTTCTGCTCCGCTGCGATGCGGTCGGACTTCGCCAACTCGTAGGCGGCGAGTGCCGCATCGCAGCCGGGCTGGAGCTCGTCCACCGCGACCTGCTTCTCGTCCAAGATGGCCTTGGCGGGCGCGACCTTGGCACGCGCCTCGACTGCTGCGGCGAAAAGCGCGTTGAGGGCGTCATCCGCGTTCACATCATGGCCGGAAGCGATCGCCGCGCCGGCATCGATGGAGTTCAGCTTCGACAGCTTGGCGTCTGCCTGCGCCTTCGCCTGCTCGGCGGCGGAGACCAGGGACTCGGCGGCGATGGTATCCGCCTTCGCGGCATCGAGGGCGGCCTTGGTGTCATTGACGGCC
>DBFWCI010000030.1:0-80782 GCA_048485235.1 Collinsella sp. | reverse complement strand
CCTTCTTCCTCTTTCCGGACATGCCGTCCTCCGATCTTCCGGGGCCGGCCGGTCCGGCCCTCAGGGTATCGGGTTCCCACATTCATCCGTACATGTACGGATGAATGTGGGAGGTGTTCGGATGAAGTCGATAATCAAGGGTGCATTTAAAGTGAGAAAAGCCGTCAGAACACTTGCGCGGATTTGCGATGTCCCGTATCATAGACAGACGTTGACGTCTCAGTTGCGTCACCATATGGCCGCCAGCGTAGCTCAGTTGGTAGAGCACCGCTCTCGTAAAGCGGGGGTCACCGGTTCGAGCCCGGTCGCTGGCTCCATTGCACAAGATAGCCGCCTTCGGGCGGCTTTTTTGTTGCCAATTTCGGGCGCATATCCGCCAATCCAAGCACAACGCCGCCGGCAACTCCCCTACTCAACAAAAAGCCCCGCCAACCGCAATCCCCAAGGGAACCGCGATTAACGGGGCTCAAGCGCGCCCCTCAATGGAATCACGCCAGCATACGAACAACTCAGCCGAGTAGCTCGCTACTCCTCCCAGTAAGCATCTGCAAGCAGCTTAAAGCAAATCTTTTTGACCGGCTGTGCGCCATCGCCCGGAAACTCGAGCGTGGGCATGTGAGGCTCGCCGGCAACAAACAGCGCGAACTTGTCGTCGGCAAGATCGCCGGCGATCGAAGCGTCGGAATCGACCAGATCGTAGTCGTCCTTCTCGTCAAACTCCTGAACCAGCGTCAGGCTGCCCGTGGCAACCTTAAAGGCCTCGCGACCCTCGACATCGATCTGCAGGTCGTGATAGCGCTGATGCGTCTCATAGTGAGCCTCGGCCTCGGGACGCGTCGTGGGAGCCATGACGTTCGCATAGACCTTGTCGCCCAGAATCGGATGGCTGCCGACCTCGAGCTGCGCCGGATCGTTCTCCTCGAACCAGTCAATCAGCACATCGAGGCCCTTGAGCATTCCGCGGTATTCCTCGATATCGCCCAATGCACCGTAAATCATCTAAATCCCCTCTCGGATCGTTTCTTTGGCGGCTACTCGATAAACGCGTTACCGACGCTGTTGCCGCCCACATACGTCTCGACCAGGGTAAGGTCGGGATTGAACACGACAACGTCGGCGTCGCGCCCCGACATAATGCTATCGCACTTGTCGTCGACATGAGCTAGCAAGCGATGCCGGGGCCGTCGCCCAAGCCCTTACAGCTCGGTCACGACAACGCCGTTGTAGACCTCGTCCCAACGATCCATGACCAAGTGGCCAGTCATAGGATCCATGGCATTGAGCTTGCCGCAGGTGTTGGCGGTACGCAGCACCGTCTCGTCGTCCGCGCCAGCAGCAATGGCATGCGCGAAGCCAGCGATAGTGGAGTCACCAGAGCCCGTGGCGTTAACGGCAGGGATATCGGGCGTCTTTGCGCGGAACGCACGGCCATTGTGGAAGCCAACGGAGCCGGCAGCGCCCATGGACACGACGACCCAGGGGATATCGGAGAAGCGGGCATCAGAGGCGAGCGCGGCGCGGAGCTCGTCCACATCGTCGGTGGTAAAGCTCGTACCCAAAAGGCCGTTGATCTCGGTCAGGTTAGGCTTGACCAGCTCGGGCTTAATTTCGGACTTAAGGGCGGCCTCGAGCGAAGCACCCGAGGTATCGAGCAGCACCTTGGCGCCGGCGTTCTCGGCAATGCCCGTGATCTTGGCATAGTAGTCTGCCTCGACACCGCGGGGCAACGAACCCGAGATGGTGACGACGTCGGCCTTGCTCGCAAGCTCGGCGAACTTTGCGGTAAAGGCATCGAGCTCCTCGGGGGCAATCGTCGGGCCGCTCTCGAGCAGCTCGGTCTGGTTGCCGGCGTGGAGGATGTTGAGGCAAATGCGAGTCTCGCCCTTGATGGGCACAAAATCATTCTTAATGCCGTTAGCGTCCATGAGCTCAGCCATGTAGGCGCCCATGTGGCCGCCGAGCAGACCGGTTGCCACAACGTCGTCGCCCAGCTGACCCAGCACACGGGCCACGTTGAGGCCCTTGCCGCCGGCGGTCTTTTCGGGCGTCACACGGTTGACGTCGTCGATGACGAGCTCATCGAGCTGATAGCGCGTATCGACAGACGGGTTCATCGTAACGGTGAGGATCATTTTTAGCTCCTTATCTCGCAGGCTCCTTGTGCCTCGCGATACGAGTCGACAAAACGGAATTACAGAATCTCAATCGTGAACGAGCGAACGACGGTCTCCTTGGGCTTGGCGATAAGGCAGCCGCGCTTGTGCTCAAGCACGTCGTCCTCATCGGAGCAGGTCGAAAGGCCGCCCCAGGGTTCAACTGCCACAAAATCGCCCTCGGGCTTGCTCCACACAATGAGATATGGGAAGCCCTCAAAGCTCAGGCGGACGCCCTTGTCCTCGCCCTTTTTGGAAAGCGTGACCTGACGGCTCTCGAGCACGTCAAAGATGGTCTCCGCAAAATCGAAGAGCTCATGCGACAAAGGCAGCGTCTTTCCCACCATGGGGTTCTTGGAGCGCCTGTCCACATCGATCAATCCGGTCGAGGGAACGGCGGTGCAAAGCTCCGCAGCCTCGTCTTTCTCAAAACGCAACTCGTAGTCCGTATAGGACTCACCCTCGTCGAGCGGACACCTAAAGCCGGGGTGTCCACCGATAAAGAAAGGCATGTCCTCGGTGCCCTCGTTGGTAACCTCATAGGAGACGCGCACGGCGGCGTCCTCGAGCGTATAGCGGGCGACAAGCTTAAACGGATACGGATAATCGCTCAGCAGCGCGGCGTTATCCTCCGAAGCCAGGCACATCGCCAGCTCGTTCTCGCTCTGGCTCAGCAGCTTCCACTCCTGTTTGCGCGCAAACCCATGGCGGGCGAGCTTCACATGATGTCCGGCAAACGTCATGGCGCTGTTATCGCGCAAACCTCCGCAAATCGGGAAGCAAATCGGTGCCTGGCCGGACCACACGGCGGGATCGCCCTGCCACAAGTACTCGCGACCTCCAGCCTCAATCGAGGTAAACGAACCACCGGCCGTGGAGACCTTGATAGAAATCGAATCGTTGGAGAGAGCGTATTCCATTGTCCATCCTTTCGAACAACTGCTTTTTGCTCGCAAGAACCCGTCTCGGCCCTGACCAAAGGACAAACCCGCACGTTCATCGATGCGTCCGGTTTCCCAGCCATGCAACGGGGTACCATACAGACATTGATGCAATTACAGCTGAAAGGCCTTCTTATGCGAACCATCATCCTTTATGCCTCACACCACCACGGCAATACGAAAAAGCTCGTGGACGCCATCGTCGAGGCGCACCCCGAGATCGATACCCTCGACGTGAAGTCACTCGGTAAAAACGAGTACCCCGACCTGCACGAATACCATCTGATCGGTGTCGCCACGGGCATCTATTACTCCGAGATCGACAAGGACATGGCACGCGTGCTCACGAACGTGCTGCAGCCGCAGGACAAGGTGTTTGGCCTTATGACCTACGGTGGCAAAAACAAGTGGTACGGCAAGGATATCGATGGCATCTGCCGCATGAGGCAGGCCATCTTTATGGGCGTCTACGGCTGTCCCGGCTTTGATACGTGGGGGCCGTTCAAACTCACCGGCGGCGTCCAGAAGGGACACCCGACCGCTGAGGAAATTAAGGGCGCCGTCGACTTCTTCGACAAGATCGAAGACGAGTATGGCGACATCATCGTCGAAGAGTACGCCAAGCGCGAGAAGCGTCTAGCATACGAAAAGGAGCATCCCGCGGGGGGTCTTGTGGCCGGCGTCAAGCGCACGGCAAAGAAGATCGTTAACAAGCTGTAACTGTTAAGGTGCTTTTGAGCGTTTAACCCATACGGCGGGTCCGAGCAGATTCGGGCCCGCCGTCTTTTTCTATCGTTAATCGGTAAAGGCGTTGCCGACGCTCTGGCCGCCAACATACGTCTCGACGAGGGTGAGCTCATGGTCGAACACGACAAAGTCGGCGTCGCGACCCGGCATGATGCTGCCGCACTTATCCTCGATGTGCGCAGAGCGAGCCGGCACCTCGGTTGCCATGCGAATGGCGATATCAGCGCTGGCGATGCCCCAATCGACAATGTTCTTGACGCCCTGGGCAAGCGTGAGCACCGAGCCGGCAATGCTTTTGCCGTCGGCGAGCCAGCACAAGTTGTCCTTCATGATGATGTCCATGCCACCACTGGTGTAGCTGCCCTCGGGCATGCCGCCGCAGCCCAGGCAGTCGGTGATGAGCACCGTGTGCTGCCAGCCCTTTGCCTGCAGCAGTGCCTTGATGGCGGCAGGGTTTACGTGCTTGCCGTCACAGATGATCTCGGCGTAGGTCTCGGGCGTGGACATGGCAGCACCCACGACACCGGGCTCACGGTGATGCAGACCGCGCTGGCCGTTATAGGTATGCGTAAAGCAGCTGGCACCGGCATTGATAGCGGCGATGCACTCATCGTAGGTGGCGTCGGAATGACCGATGCTGGTCACCACGCCCTTGGCGTTCAGAGCAGCCGCATAAGCAGCGGCACCGTCGCGCTCGGCGGCCATGGCGCTCTTAACGATGCGACCGCCCGCAGCCTCCTGCCACTGGTCGAAAACCTCCTCGGAGGGGTCAATCAGGTAAGCGGGGTTCTGCGCGCCCACGTGCTTCATGGTAAAGAAGGGGCCCTCCAGGTAGATGCCCTGAATGCGGGCACCGCAGAAGTCGGGGCCGCGGCCCTCGTCCGCCTTGGCGATAGCAGCGCAGGCGTCCTTGATCTGTTCGACGCCATCGGTGAACGTCGTGGGCAGCCAGCTGGTGGTACCGCGACGGGCGAGCTCGGTTGAGCTGATATCGATGCCCTCGGGATCGTTATCGGTAGTTGAGTGGTTGTAGAAGCCATGGATGTGAGTATCGACCATACCCGGTGCGATCCACGATCCCGTGTAGTCCTTAATCTCGCAAGAGGGCTCGTCGGCCTGCCAGGCGCCAAAAACGCCATCCTCGACCATAAGATAGCCGCCCAGTTGCGGGCCTGCCGGCAAGAAGAACTTGTCAGCCTTAATTGCGTACGTGCTCATATGCACTCCTCGCTTCTAAAGCAGTTGACTGTGGTAATGCTTATACCCAGCTCACGTAAAACAAAAAGCGCCCGCCCGCCGTTATGAGCGGACGGGCGCCCTTACAGGGGGACGCGATTAAGCGGTGAAGGGGTGAATCGTCACGCCCTTAACCACGCGGTTGACCGTGCCGGTGGGGCTCGGCGTATCGGGCGTGTTGCCCACGCGGACGGAGTTGAGCAGGCTGATAGCCTGGGCAAACATCACGAACGGCAGAGCAAGGTAACCCTCGGGAAGTGCCTCGTAGCCCTTAAAGGTGAAGGACTCACCCTCATAGACGGTGGCACCTTCCTGCTGAACGGCGATGGTGTGCTGAGCGATCTCGTCGCCACCGATCTCGTTGAGGATGTCGATGTCGTACTGACGGGTGTAGGCGTCGTTGTTGACGAACACGAAGACGAGCGTCTTATCGTCGACGAAGGACTTAGGTCCGTGACGATAGCCCATGGAGGTGTCGTAGGAAGTAGCGACCAGACCGTGAGCGAGCTCGAGGATCTTGAGCTGGCTCTCCTGAGCAAGGCCACCGAAGGAGCCAGAACCCAAGTAGGTCACGCGGTTGAAATCGCCAGCCAGGTAATCGGCGATCTCGGGCTCACGGGAGATGACCTCCTCGCCCATCTTGGCAATCGTCTCGACCCACTCGGCCTTCTGCTCGTCAGAGGCAGTGTCGAAAATAAGGGTGGAGAGCAGGGTCATGCAGGAATAAGAACCGGTCATGGCGAAGCCCTTGTCGTTGGCACGCGGAATGAGCAGCGTCAGCGCATTGGGATCATCGGCAGACTCGACGGCGAGCTTGCCCTCGGGAGCGCAGGTGATGTTGAGGAACTTGACGTTGTGGACGAGCTCCTTGGCAACGGCAACGGCGGCAAGGCTCTCGGGGCTGTTGCCAGAGCGGGCAAAGGAAACCACGAGCGTGGGATCCTCGGCGCGCAGGAAGTCGCGCGGAGCGCTCACGATATCGGTCGTGGCGATGGGCTTAAAGTCGTAGAGATCAGTGTTGCCAGCGTGACGCAGGTACGGGGCGCAGGTATCGCCAACGTAGTCGGACGTACCGGCACCGGTGAAGACAACGGACAGACGACCCTCGCCCATAGCGCGAGCCTCGGCCAGGAAGGCCTCGATGGCCTCCTTGTTCTCGCGATAGATGTTGAGCGTATCACGCCAAAGCTCGGGCTGCTGAGCAATCTCGGCCGTGGTGATCTGGGCGCCGAGCTCGGTGAGCTCCTCGACACTCTTCTCGAACATTTCTAATACCTCTCTCTAGAAGTAATCCTCTGACGTGCAATTATACACTTCGGTTGGTTATCTGGTAGTAACCAGTTAAATGCAAAGAATCACCATATGGAAACGATGCGGACACTAGTTGCTACGCTGGTGGTAAACCTTGTATTTAAACTGATCGGCACGAGCAACCGAGAGTGTATACTCCACAACCTCGTTTGACTCGTTATACGTAGTCCTGACCAAATCGAGCACAGGCGAGCCCTCGACAATTCCCAAAACGTGGGCATCGGTGGGACGGGCTATGCTCGCATAGAACTCCTCTTCGGCCACGCGAATCTTTTGCTGAAAGTCCTGCTCAATCACATCGTAAAGCGGCTTACGCTCCAGCAGCGGTCGCTTTAGGGACAGAAATTGACGAACCGGTAGATAGCTGCGTTCGACCATCATGGGCATGTTGTCGGCAGAGCGAAGGCGCTTGAGCTTAAAAATGCGATCACCGATGCGCAATCCCATATGCTCGGCCAGATTCTTATCGGCCTCCATCTCGCAAAACTCGAGAATCGTGGTCTCGGGTTCTCGACCCATCGCGCGCATCTGCTCGGTAAAGCTGTAGGACTGCATAAGATTGGTTGCTTTTGCCGAACGGTCGGTCACAAAGGTACCGCGACCGTGCTGCCGAACCACCAGTCCTAAACGCTCCAGTTCCTGCAGAGCCAGGCGTACCGTAGTGCGCGAGAGACCATAGCGCTCCGAAAGTTCGCGCTCGGAAGGAATCATGTCACCGGCGCGATATTCATGGTCAATCTTTTCGGTCAGAATATCGACCAGCTGATCGTACAGCGGTTGCTTACGCGCTCCGATCGCCATCCTATCCTCCCTTTTGCTCGAATTCGGCTAACTACCTAGGGTGTTATGCATTATCTGTCTGCCACACCCGAATCATTAAGAAAACAAAAGCCGCGCGCTCTTTCGAGCACGCGGCTTTTAACATACACATGGCTTAAGGGGTCGGGGTGTGAGCCGCGTAGGGACACACCCCTCAAGCTAGAGCCTTACCAGATGCTCGGCCAGAGACCAAGCGGGCCAGCGCCCAGGATGCCAAGGACGAAGAGCAGGAGAATGCCCTTGGTCGGGGTCCAGCTGTGCTTAGCGAACATGTAGTAAAGCAGCAGCGTAAGCATAAGCGGGACGAGCTTCGGGACGATGGTGTTGAGGGTGTCGGCAACAGAGAAGTTGACCGGATCCTCGGTAACGGTGCCGTAGGTCACGGACTCCATGCCGTTACCCAGATCGGTGACGCCGCACTCGACAGCGTTGCCGTCGGCATCGGAAGCGGTAAGGGCGTTGCCGTCCTTATCGGTCATGGCGATGGTACCGGCCTCAGCGGTCTCGGTATCGATGCCCTCCATACCGGTGAAGTTCTCGGCCTCCTTCTCGGAGACGATCACGGTAGTAGCGGAGAGACCACGGGTGGTGCCGTTGGGGATCTGGAGGTTGATCTGGGTGCCACCCATGGTGACGACCAGGCAACCGACGACGAAGACGCCCATGATGGAAGCGGCACGCGTGAAGGCCTGCATGTTGGCGGTCAGAGCGTCAATAGCGCTGGTGCCAAGCTTGTAGGACCAGTTCATGAGCCAGAAGCGCAGAGCGAACTGGACGACGTTGAAGATCACCAGGAAGATGATCGGTGCAGCGGCGTTGCCGTTGATGGCCATGTTGGAGGTGATGCCGGCCGTGATAGGCACGAGCGTCAGCCAGAACAGGGCGTCACCGATACCACCGAGCGGGCCCATTGCGGCGACGCGGACGGCGCGAATCGTGGGGATGTCAACCTTGTTCTGCTCGAGCGAAAGCACGATGCCCATAACAAAGGTGACAAGGAACGGGTGGGTGTTGAAGAACTCCAGGTTGTGGCTCATGGAAGCCGCGAGGTCGTTCTTGTTGGTGTGGATCTTCTCCAGACCGGGGATGATGGAGTAGAGCCAGCCAGCGGCCTGCATGCGCTCGTAGTTGAACGATGCCTGCAGGAAGCAGGAGCGCCAAGCCATCTTGTTGAGGGTCTTCTGGTCGAGCTGCGGAGCAGGAGTGAGATCCTCGTAGTGCTCCGGGATCACATACTCATTAGATGCCATCTTCGAAGTCACCTCCGTCAGAAACAGCTGCACCCTTCAGCTCGGTCTGCTGCTGGAAGTCCCAGAAAGCGATGCCGAAGCCGATGAGAGCGAGGATGAGCAGAGCAGGGGTTGCCAGCGAATCGTTGGCAACGGTGATGAGCGCGAGGCCGAAGCCCATGAGGAAGAAGCCCCACATATCGCGGTTCATCATAACCTTGAGCAGGACGGCGAAGCCGACGAAGCGCATCATGCCGCCTGCAGCGGACAGACCGGTCTGCAGCCAAGTCGGGATGGCGGAAGCGATGGTCTGACCAATGGTAGCGCCAGCGATGAAGAACAGGGTGACGACGACAGCGAAGATCAGGCCGAGCAGAGCCATGGCGAAGTAGTTCAGGCGCTCGATGCCCTTGGTGTCCGCGTTGTGAGCCATGTTATCGGCCGTGGACATAAGCGGGGACATAAGCGTGAAGACCAGGGTAACGCCGAGCTGGCCAAGCAGAGCGAACGGAATGGCGAGACCGACTGCCGCGTTGGGCTCGAGGCCCGTGGCGATAGCGAGAATGGCTGCCATGATGCCGCCGATGACGGCGTTAGGCGGCTGAGCGCCTCCGATCGGCATGTTGCCGATCGTCATGAGCTGATAGGTACCACCCACGAGAAGACCGGTGTTGAGGTCGCCAAGGATAAGACCGATGACGGCGCCGGTGACGATGGGCTGATAGAGAGACTCGAGGAAGTCAAACTGGTCGATTGCCGCGATGAACGTGACGACGAAGACCAGAGCGATCTGGATGATCGAGTATTCCATCTTGCTCCTCCTTTCAAAATGTATGTACGCACTTTGGATTTCACGTACAGAACGTCAGGGTTTCACTCCTGACAACGTGGATCACGAGGATTACGAGAAGAGCTTGCTCGTGTCCTCAACAGGCGTGCTCGGAACGCGCCTGATCTCCAACTCCACCCCCAATTCCTGCAGCTCTTTAAACGCAGCGACATCCTCGTCGTTAACTGCGACGGAGGTGGCGACTTGGCGCTTTCCTTCCGACATGTGCATGTTGCCGATGTTTACCTTCTTTATAGGCACACCGCCCTTGACGAGCGTAAGCACGTCTTCCGGTGTTTCGGCCACGATGAAGATCTTCTGGCGCGGGCTCGCCTTGCCAATGACGTCGATGGTCTTCTGCAGAGAGAAGAAACGCGTAGCGACGCCGGCGGGAGCGGCCATCTTCATGAGGTTCTGGCGCATGGTGTTGGACGCCACGTCGTCGTTGGCGACGAGGATGAGGTTGGAGCCCAGGGTGGAGTTCCACTGGGTGGCAACCTGACCATGAACCAGTCGGTTATCGATGCGGGTAAGAAGAATGTTGGGTTCTGCCATGTTGATCAGCTTCCTTTCGTTATTTGCTGACGACAGTTACTTGATCTCCTGAATCGCGTAACGCGAAACATCTACGACGGCTCCGGATCGGACTTTGATCTGGACCTTCTCGCCTTCGATGCCTTTGACGGTTCCGTAGATACCGCCGGCGAAAAGAACCTCTTGACCCGGCTTGAGCTCGGTGTGCAGCTCCTTGAAGTACTTCTGCTTCTTCTTCATGTTGATTTGCGACCAGATGGTGTAAATCAAGCCCATGATGACAAGCAGGCCTAAAAGGGCGACCGAGGAGCTCAGGACGTTGGCTCCGAAATCGGCCATTAGATGCCGTCCTCGTCGCCGAAGATATCCTCTTCGTCGGAGCCGGCAACGGATGCGACCGTCTGGGCGGTGATGCCCGTCTGGCCAACGGTCACGGCCTGCTCGCCAAGCTCGGCGAGCGTGGCGTTGCCGCGGAGGAACAGAAGCTCAATAACCATGGGAAGGTTGGTGCCGGTCAGAACCTCGACGTTGTCGACATCCTGGGCAATCATCATCGCCTGGTTGAACGGGGTGCCACCAAGCAGGTCGGTAAAGACGAGCACGCCATCGCACTCCTCGCGCATGGCGGTAATAGCGGCGCGGAGATCCTCACCGTAGGAAGCAGCCTGGTCGCCCTCAAAAGGAACGACGGTAAAAGCGGGCTGGTCGCCAGCAACCATAGCGATAGCGCTTGCGAGGCCGGGTGCGAACTGTCCATGACCGGTAAGAATAAAGCCAACCATTCAAATTTCCCTTCCGAAGGTGTGTACGATCTGAGTCCGATGATTTTCGGAAGCCAGCGGGCGCTCGCCCTTAAAGCTTCTTAGAAAGCGTACTTTGAAGACCAGTGGTTTCTAAACTGGTAGTAACCACGTGACGTGTTGTTGTCACTATATCACCCCAGAAGAGGTCGCTTTCGTTGATTCATACGGTAAAACGTTTTTGCACCGCTCACGGTGATAAATCGACCGTTTACCGGTCGTTAACACTTCTACCTGCGGTTTTGAAACCGTTCCGAAATGCTTTGGCAAAAGATCGGATCTTTTCCTGTGTCTAAACAACGCAGGGCGGCTAAAAATAGCGTGTAGAAAAATTGCAGGTCATTGTGAAGATATGTGAATTGGTCTTTTTGACTTAATACCAGTTAGAACCAGTTTTGAGATTATCGGTGAACGGTAGTTTTCGACCGTTCACCGGTCACTTGCAATCGTTTGCAGTTGTTTTCCCAGATGAATTAGGGAAACGCGATGGAACGCTTGCGCGGGCGCGAGGCCTATCCTATTGATTTCGGCAACAAAAAGCCCGCTAGAACGTTGTCCGTTCTAGCGGGCTTAATCAGGTGATCGGTTAGCGCGCAGTAGTGCAGGCAAACCTTACGCAAACAGGCCGTAGATGCTGATGTTGGCCTTGGCGTAGAGGCCGTTGGCGTACTCGGTCCACTTGGAGCTGGCGCTCGAAGCCTGCGAGGAGTACTGCTGGTAGGCAGTGTAGTAGGCGGTCATGGCCTGCTTGTAGGTGGCGCTATCGGCCGTAAAGGCATCGTCGGCAAAGGCCTTGGCATAGGTGCTGTCGGCATCCTTCCAGGTGCCCTTCTCGCTATCCCACTCGTCGCCGGCAAGGTTGATGATGTAGTCGGCGTAGTCCTTGCTCGCGGTCTCCTCGTTGCCGTCAGCAGGCTCGGTCGGAGCGGTCGGCATGCTTGCGGAGCCGTCGCCAACCTTCTTCTTATAGAGCTTCTGCAGCGTCGCGGACTGACGGACGATCTGCTTGGCCTGGTCCTTGGACACGCCGTACTGCTTGGCCATGGTCTTGTAGTCGGAGGTGCCGATGGAATCCTCGGCGTACTGCTTCATTTCCTTGGAAGAGACAGTAATGCCCTCGTCCTCGGCAGCGTCCAGCAGAATCTGGTTGCGCACGTAGGACAGGATAACGTCGGCAGACGGAGCGGTGTAGTTGCCGTCGTCGTCCTTGACGGTGTCGAGGCTGTACTGGCTCTCGATGGCCTCGCGCGCGGTGATGTCGCTTTTCTTGCCGTTGTAGCTATAGCTTGCCACGGTCGAATCGAGCTGGTCCTCGGTGAGGGTCGCCGAGCCGACGCCCTTGCCGCCAAAACCACCGTTACCGATAAAGAAGCCGACCACGGCGGCAATCACGACGGCGACCACAAAGGCGGCAATCATCGTCTTCTTGTGCTTGCAAGCGTGGTTGTCCACGTCGGAGTCGTCGTCCTCGTCCTGCTCCTCGGGCATCAGATTCTCGTCGGCGGCGTCCGCGGCGATCTTTGCCTCCAGGCGAGCGTCCTCCTCCTCGGCGGTCGTGCCGGCGGCAATATGTTCGGCAGACGTGCCGGCGACCAGGTCGATCTTCTCGTCCTCATCACCGTCGGGGCCTTCGCCGCGCTCGATGATCTGGATGCCGTCGATCTCGTCCTTCTCGTCCTTCTTTTGAATCAGACCCATATCAGTTACTCCTTGTTAGGAAACATAGTCCTCAATAGAATACGCCCGACGAGGCGCCGGGCGTATTGATTCTTAGGTTATACGCAAACACTTAAGTACTATTTAGGCGTTTGCAGCCTGTATGTCTTAGGCCAGATGTGCGATA
The DNA here is from genome assembly GCA_048485235.1 of Collinsella sp. Taxonomy (GTDB): domain Bacteria; phylum Actinomycetota; class Coriobacteriia; order Coriobacteriales; family Coriobacteriaceae; genus Collinsella. Next base: position 68,340 of record DBFWCI010000030.1, on the reverse strand, counting down.
ACGGCATCGGCAAAGGCCTGCGTACCCACCGCGCCCTCGACAGAACCGGTCTGGGCACGACGTACGTCGCCGGTAACTAGCTTACCCTCGTCGAGCGTGGCAGACACGGCGGCGCGGATACGATTGGCCGCATCATTCTCGCCCAGATGATCGAGCATCATAGCCGCAGACAGAATCTCGGCCGTGGGGTTAGCGATATCCTGGCCCGCGATATCGGGCGCGGAGCCGTGCGTTGCCTCAAAGATGGCGCAGTCGGCACCGATGTTGGAACCCGGGGCCATGCCCAAGCCACCAACCAGGCCGGCGCACAAGTCGCTGACGATATCGCCGTACAGGTTGGGCAGCACCAGGACATCGAAGTCATTGGGGTTCTGAACCAGACCCATGCAGGTAGCGTCGACGATCTTGTCGTTGAACTCGATATCGGGATAGTTAGCGGCCACCTCGCGCGCCACGCGCAGGAACAGGCCGTCGGTCGCCTTCATGATGTTGGCCTTGTGCACGGCCGTCACCTTTTTGCGGCCGCAGCGGCGGGCATACTCAAAGGCATACTCCACAATGCGGCGGCTCTTGGCGATAGAGATCGGCTTGATCGAGATTGCGGAATCGGCGGCGAAGGTCTTTTGGCCCGAACGCTCGACGAGCTGCGAGAGCTCCTCGACCTCGGCAGCGCCCTCATCGAACTCGATGCCGGCGTAGAGGTCCTCGGTGTTCTCGCGCACGATAACCAGGTCGACATCGCGGAAACGCGAGCCGTCGCCCGGCTGCGACAGGCAAGGACGCACGCAGGCGTACAGGTCGAAATGCTTGCGCAGGGCCACGTTGACGCTGCGGAAGCCCGTGCCGACCGGCGTGGTGATGGGGCCCTTGATGGCAACCTTGGTCTCGGCGACCGCATCGAGCACATGCTGGGGCAGCGGCGTGCCAAACTCGTCCATGACGCCGGCGCCGGCCTCCTGGACATTCCAGTTGATCTGGACACCGGTGGCCTCGACCACGCGGCGCATGGCCTGCGCAATCTCGGGACCGATACCGTCACCGGGGATCAGGACTACATCGTGCGCCATAATCTGTTACTCCTCGTCTTCGGCGTCGTCAGATTTTTTAACGCTAGCACGCTTCTTCTTTTTGGAGAGATCCAGGCCAAAACGTTTAACAAGCATTTCGCAAATCTCGCTCGAACGGGCCTTGAGATAGCTGCCCTTGCCGTTTTCGGCGTCGAACTTAAGGCGCAGCGCGAGCTTCTCGGCGACCTCGGCGTCGATCTCGCCCTGGCCAAACTCGTACAGGCAACCGAGCATGTCGCGATACTCAAGGTCGCCGTGGTAGCACTGGATGGCCTCGTCCAGGATGGGCCAAGCCTCGCGCGAACGCTCGACGCTCGTGGCGCCCCACACACACAGCAGGCGGAAGGCGGCGTAGCGCAGCGTGGAGGAAATCTCGTCGAACAGCGCAGTCTCGGCGCCCTCGAAGGCATCGCCCAGCTGCTCGGGGCAGGTGGTGGCGAGCGCCGCCAGGGCATCGAGGGCCTCCCAGCGGGTCTGAGCCTCGGGGCGGTCGAGTGCCTCGATCAGCGCGGGCACGCAGGGCACGACGCGCTGCGGATCGCGCTCGGCAAGCAGATGCAGCACACGAGCGGCAAACTGGCGGATGCGGCGCGTGGGGCAGCCGAGCTCCTTGACCAGACGGTCGACGGCGTTCTCGTTCTCCTCTGCCAGCTGAAGCTGTGCCAGCTCCTCGTCGGTGAGCTGTTCGTCTTTGTTTTCTGCCATAGTTACCTCTTCTTACTATTTCTTAGCGTGCTTGCCAGCACCCTTGCTGTCATCGGTGACCGAGATGAGCTGTCGGTCGGCTGCGCCATTGCGACGCGCACGGCGGCGCTCCTCGGCATCGCCCGCGTCGGCGGCGGCGCGGTGAGCCTTGTTAACGTTAAAGACCTCGTCGTGTTTGCGCCACGGACCGACGGACTCGCCAAAGCTCATCTTAAGGCCGGCGATAAAGCCGCCGAGCCAGCCGATCGGCGCAAACTGCACCAGCGGGAACAGCGAGAACACCCAGGTCAGCAGGATGACTGCCGCCGCTCCCGCAAAGTTGGCAATCCAGTAGTCGCGCTTGGTGATGACGCGCTTTTCGCACGCCCACTGGCCGCACAAAAAGCCAATGTAGATCGCGAAGAGAAAGAGCACCAACGCGAGCACCACGAACGTCCAGCTCATGGGCGCTACTCCCCGTGATGGTGGCCGCAGCAGCACTCGTGGCCGTCATCATGGCCGTGGCCGCCGCAGCACTCGTGGTCCTCGCCGTGATGGTGGCCGCAACCGCACTCATGGTCGTCGCCGTGCTCGCCGCAACCGCAGCCGTCCTCGTGAGCACCGTGCTCTTCGGGACGATACTGCGACCAGTCCAGACCGGCGGCGATGGCGTCGGCCTCCTCCTTGTAGAGGACCGTGATGGCCTGGGTACCCAGCTTGGCGCCACCGATGGCGTCGAGCATGTCGTAGAGCGTAAAGGCCACATCGGCGCCGGGCAGCGCGTGCTCGCGGTCATCGGCGTAGGCGAGCGCCAGACGCAGGTCCTTAATGAAGTGCTCGACCATAAAGCCGGGCTTGTAGTCGCCGTCGAGCGCCTTGGGAGCCAGGCTCTCCATGGCGCCGGACTTGCCGGTACCGCCCAGGATCATCTGGCGGGTCTTCTCCAGGTCAAGGCCGCTCAGCTCGGCAAATGCCATGGCGTCTGCCATGCCGACCATGCAGGCGCCCAGCGACACCTGGTTGGCGAGCTTGGCAGCCTGGCCCTTGCCGGCGCCGTCGAAGCAGCAGATGTTGGCCGCAAAGGTGGCAAGGATGTCGCGGACCGGCGCGATGTCGTTCTCGGTAGCGCCCACGATAGCCGTGAGCGTACCGGCGATAGCGCCCGACTCGCCGCCGGTGACGGGGCAGTCAAACGCCATGCGACCAGAAACCTGGGCGGCCTCGGCAATGTCACGGGCGAGCTCGGGCGAGCTCGTGGTGAGGTCGATCAAGACCGCGCCCGGCTTGGTGCACGCGAGTAGGCCGTCGCCCGCCAGATAGAGCTCCTCGACCTCGGAGGGATAGCCCACCATGGTAAAGACGACATCGGCGTTAGCCACGGCATCGGCCGGCGTATCAGCCCAGGCAGCACCGCGCTCGATGAGCGCCGCGGCCTTGGACTTGGTGCGGTTGTTAACCGTGACGGGGTAGCCGGCGTCCAGAATGTGACCGGCGATGGGGGCACCCATGATTCCGGTGCCGATAAATGCGACAGAGAGCTTGTTTGCCATGAAACCTTTCCTTTTGGGTTGGGTGTTGTTACCAGGTTGAATACTCGGTGCCAGCGTTTGGGCAGTGAGTTGAGATCGATTACGGCCGCAGCACTTGCCTACTGGCCGCGCACACGGCGCGCGATGCGGTCGGAAAGCGAGGCTTTCTCGGCGCGGTTCTTACCCCAAAACGCGCAGGCCACCATGCCGGGGCCCACGTGCGAACCGATGGTGGGGCCCACGGAGCCGCGAATGATCGTGACGTCGGCGCAGCCCTCCTCCTTGCGGATGGCGGCCTCGAGCCAGTCGCCGTCCTTCTCGGCATCGGCCGTCATGATGGCGATGGGCATGGTGCGATCGGGCACGTAGTTCTCGCGGAACGACTTGAGGATGGACTTGAGCGCCTTCTTGCGGCCGCGGTTGACGCCGATCAGCGACAGCGAGCCGGCCAGGTCGTAGGAGAGCTCGGGCTTGACATCGAGCTTTGCCGTGAGCTGCGCCGCCGCGGGCGGAATGCGGCCGCCGGCAGCCAGCGCGTCGAAGCTCTCGAGCGTAAAGTAGCCGTGGACGTAGGTCTTTGCCTCGTTTGCCCAATCGACCAGCTGCTTGGCGGTCAGTCCCGCCGAACGCTGGCGCACGGCCTCGAGCGCCAAGAGCGCACCGGTCGCGCAGGGCAGAGCGTTGTCGACCACGTAGAGCTCAAAGTTGGGATACTCGGCGCGCACGACATCTGCCGCCTGGCACGCGGAGTTGTAGCTCGACGACAGCGCTGAGGTAAAGCACAGGTAGACCGTGGGCGTGCCCTCTTTGGCGCACTCGGTAAAAAACTCGATATAGCGACCGAGCGACACAGCCGAGGTGGACACGCGGGCACCGGCGCGCATGCGGTCGTAGAACTCCTTGGGTGTGATGCTCGACCAGATGTCATCCGTGCGCTCCTCGCCATCGATAATGAAGGGGAAACCCAGGATATCGACATCGAGGTTCGCGGCGACCTCGGGGCTAAAGTCGCAGCAGGTATCGACGACGATGCGGCAACGGTCCGAATGACCGGCGGATGCGGCCTTGTCCATCAAAGCGACTCCTTACGTAAAAAGGCGGCCACCCGCATGGGATGGCCGCCAACCGTTAACTCATGCAAGTTAACGTATTTTACTCGTCAAGTGTTTCGATGCGGGGCTTGATGATGCCATATCCACCATTCTTACGGTGATACACCACATTGATGAGGCCAGTCGTCGCGTTCTCGAACACGTAGAAGTCATGACCAAGCAAATCGGTCTGCACCAGCGCCTGCTCCTCGGTCATCGGGGTGACATCGATGACCTTCTCGCGGACGAGCAGGTCGTCCTCCTCCTCGGGCAGCAGCAGATCGGCCAGATCCTCGACGCGCTCGACCGGTGCGACATCCGCTGCACTGGCACCGCCCTGGCGGTTGTCCACGACCTTGGTCTTGAACTTGCGCAGCTGGCGGGTGACCTTATCGGCGGAGAGGTCGATGGCGGCGTACATATCTGCACCGTGCTCGGCAACACGAATCACCGAACCGCGGGCACGAACCGTAACCTCGACGATTGCCGGGTTGGGGTTCGAGGGGTTCTTCTCATAGCGAAGTACAACGTCGACAGTCATGGGCTCGATATCGAAAACCTTGAGCGCCTCGCCGATCTTCTCATCCACATGCGCACGCAGAGCATCGGTTACCGTCGTCTTGCGTCCAGAAACCTTGATATCCATACGTGGCTCCAATCTGCCTCGGGGACTTACTGTACTGGCTATGTACCCATTGCCGTGCATTTAATCACGCGGATTCCTAAAGACCCGAATAACGATTGCTTGATACCGCATACCGAAGTCTCGCACTTTTCTGTGGCAAAGTGCGCTATAGGAGGGGGCCGGCGGCTTTGTATTTGGTCCCGAAAATTGGATTTGACCTGCTAGTTTTATTGGGATGAAAAAGCCGGGCTCCCCCATCGGGGAAGCCCGGCAGTGCGTGTTGAAACCGTGAAGAAGTGTCCTTTCCAACGTATAGGAGACACCACCCCTAGCAATAACTAGCTATTGAGTTTGTTAATGTCGTCGTCGGTGATGTTGCCTTCCTGGCTGGACGAGTTGTCCTCGGAGGATGCGGTCTCATTGTTGGAATCGGAGGACTCGCTGCCGGAGGACATGGTCTCACTGGACTCAGAGTCACCCGGCTGCACGTTAGCGCCCGAAACCGTCTTAGTGGTGAGGTCGTAGGGCATCGTGCCATACCAGACAGAGTGGACCGCCTCGAGCGTGCCGTCGGCCGTAATACCGTCGAGGGCATCGCTCACGGCACGGCACAGTTCGTCATTGGACGAGAGGCCCACAACACCAAGCGTCGAGGGCGCCTCGAGCGCACCGACATAGGAGATCTCGCTCATCAAGCGTGCAAGGTAGCCGCCGGCCGTGGAGTCGCAGATCACATAGTCGACCTCGCCGGACTCGAGCGCCTCAAAGCACTCGTTGATGTTGGAGTAGGTCTTTTGGTTGGCGGTGATGCTCTGTTTAGCAAGCGCCTCCTGCGAGGCCGAGGACGTCTGAACGCCCAGGGTGGACGTGTTAAGGGTATCGGTGGAAACGCTTAGCGACCCACCATCGCTAGTTTTACCGAACACGGAAGTGGCATCGTACAGGCAGGTGCCGAGCGAGCTAATGTCCCCGTCCGTGGAGTTAATCTCGCCGATAAAGATATCAGCCTTTTTGTCGCCGAGCGCGGAACCTGCCGAGGACGCATCGACAAAGGCGACCTTAAGGCCCATGCGGCTTGCGAGGGCGCGGGCGGCGTCAACCGCATATCCCGTGAGCTCGCCGTCGGCGCCTTGCATGGCCTGCGGCGCATCGGAAGTATCGAGGGCGACCGTCAGGGTTCCGGGAGTGACCAGGGCATCGTCCGACACCGCCGGCGTGACGGTCTCGTACTCGATCTGGTCGATCGTGGGAGTCGTGAACGTGGACAGCGGGTTGAACGCGCATCCGCTCAGGCCCAAAACGGCAATGACCGCTGCGGTCCCAGCACCTAACCGAGCCGCGTGCATCAAGCTGCCCCTCACCATGTCCACTACCCTGCCTTCTGTGTCGTATACAATCCGTGCGTTGCGCGGAATAACGGGTGTTCCCACCAGCTGACCTGGTATTTGACCCCACACTTGCGCACCGGGGTGTTTGCTCGGGAGGCCATAGCCACCTTCACGACTGGCCCGCTCGCCCGCGAGGCGGTATTGCCCCAAAGAAAGTAGAACGGACGGTGCGGCTTACATCTAGGACGCGCCATGATCGCGCCGCGCGCACGCGGTCGCTTACGTGGATCCCTTTGACCGCGTCTGTCTTGGACTAGGATGGACATTTCGTCCGTCCGCAACCACAGCCTGGCAGGAACGTAGCGCATTATAGCTAAGTTCAAGCTAAAGTTTAAGGTTAGGGGCGTCATTCGCACCGTGAGCACAGATTTTGCAGGTCGGAGCGGGCCGCACGCGCTTTGATCGACCCCGTCGCTCCCCTACGGGGAGCTCCGGGGCACCCGTCTTAGGGTGGCGTGTGCAAAAAACGGCAAATATGAGTACTGTTACCAATTTAGTAGCAGCGTTTTCCCTCCGCACGCGCCGGTTTCGAGCTCTTTATAGCCCGCTTGATGCCAAGATACTCCACATTTGTTTATTATCTTTTCAATGAATACCAATTTCAGGATCGGATTTCTTCGTTTTCGCTGTCACTAATCTAGTAACAGTACTCATATTTGCCATTTTTTGCACGGAGCCTATAACAAGCCCCCTATAAAGCCATAGATTTATGCTGGCTTAAGCCCAAAACACGCTCGAAGCGTGTTCAGCAGCGCATCCTGCTTCTTTCGACGAGCCTCTACGCGATTCTGATAGCGCTTGCCCATGCGTTGGTAGATGCGCCATGCGAGCGCTTCCATCGCTTCCATGTCACAGAGCATTTCGTTGTTGACCGTCGCGACCTCGATTCCCATAGTAATCAAGCCCGTGTTGCGCTTTTCATCATGGATACGTCCCCTCCGGGAGGAATGGCCCAGCTCACCGTTGTATTCCAGGTCAAACCGGGCTGCTTCCTGATACGCATCGCAAACTGCATGCGGCATCCCCGAGATTGCCTGCGCGCGGTCATCGAACTCAATCTTGTAGTCGGTCTTAAAGGGACCACAGGCAAATCCGCCATAGGAAAACGGAAGCGAAAACAGAGCGAGCATGATGCACTCCATGGGCGAGCGCAGATTTTCTGACAGGTAGGGACACAGGCGCAGCAGCTGTTTGGCCACATTCCCCTTGCATGCCGCGAGGTAATCTACCAGGCAATCGGGTGTCAGCACGGACTCGACCTCAAAGTAACCGACATCTGGCGGCTGGTCTTTGTCCTTTGCCAATTTGTTCACGACAGGCGATGTGTAGGGAGGTAGATACTGCCCGCGGTCACTCAGCGAAATCTTAGAGCACAGCTCCTGGGCCAGGGCAAATGCCTGGATACAGCCGACCTCGCGGGCGACGGCAACACAAAGGGCCTCGGGAGATAGACTGTACACCCCTGGTTCCACCTCTAGAATCGAGCCGGCGGGCAACCCAGAGCATACGGACCAGCCCACGCCAGGCATGCGGCGGCGCTGCGCCGCAGATCCCACCAGCAAGCAAAGATCTTCTTGCACCTCGCCGCTTGCGGCCCCAATCCGCACCAAGTCGGGAAGATAGATGTCCTCGATCGAGGGCGACGACGCGCGCAGCACACGGCACTCTTCATCGGGACTGAGGTCCCTCCAGCTGATGTAACCCATTTGTCGGCGCTCGGCGCGCATCATGCGCAGCGCCGAGGCGCCGGTCAGAATTATGGAAGCCGCTAGCTGTTCGCCTGTCGGCTCGTTGCGCCGCTCAATCTTTACTGCCACAAAACCACCCCTACCAAACGCGTGCGATAGCGAGGCCATCAACGGCCGTGGCACCGGCGCGCTTGAGTTCCGCCGAAGCCGCTGCCATCGTCGCGCCCGTGGTGATAACGTCATCGATAAGCAGCAGGCGGCGGCCATGCACATCCTCAACCGTCTCGTACATGCCTCGGGCACGCTCGCGGCGCTCCTCACGACCGAGTTCGCGCTGGTCGCCATGCCCGTACTTGACGAGAGCATCGAGCAGAGGAACACCCGACAGCTCGCAAAATGGGCGCGCAATAGCCTCCATATGATCAAAACCACGCCGCCGAAACGCTGCCGCCGTCGCAGGCACAAACACCACCGCATCCGCACCGGAAAGCACGCCTCCGTAGCGATCGGGAGCTACGACCTGGGCATGCAGGGCGGTGTCGTAGAGCAGCTCCGCCAGATACGGAGCCAGACGTCGCTCGCCCGCATCCTTGTACGCTTTAATGATGCGCGGCAGCGGATGCGCATAGACGGCGCACGCCAGGCAGCGGTCGAGCGCCTCCGCCATTGCCGAGGACGTGCCCTCGACCGAACACTCAGTGCACAGCAAATCCCCAAACGGGGCGCCGCATCGGGTGCAGCTATGACGTGGGTCGATGAGCGCGAGCGCAGCCAGGCAGTCTTGGCAAATAAGCGTACCGGCGCGCTCGCAGCCGGCACATCGTGTTGGCGACAATGCCTCGAGCGCCTCGTACGTCGCGTGCTCGGCAAACGGTAGCAATTCGTCCGCAAACGGTAGGGCACCGGCTCCCTGCAGACGGCTCAATATGTTCAGATGGCTCTTCAAGACACAACCCTCCCTACGTTCGGTCGCGGGGAGGGTTGTTGATTCGGCGCTATGATACCCCGATGCGCTCGGGGCAAGGCGGGCTAAATCCGCTCGCGGGCGTTATTCGCCGGCGGGCGATTGCGGTGCGGACGAAGACGGAGTCGAGCCCTCGCCGCCATCCTGGCGCGGCTTGCGGGAACGGCGACGGCGACGGCGCTTTTGACCCTGGTCGGCCGAGCCCTCGCCACCTCGATCCTCGCGCGGCTCGCGCTCGTCGCGAGCGGCGCCATGCGAAGCCTTGGCAGCCGCTCCCCCGCCATCTCCGGGACGACGGCGCGTGACCTTGACCTCGCCATCCGAGACCTGATCGGCCACGGAGAGCACTGAGGGCTTCTGTTGCGCGCCCGAGGAATGGCGACGGCGCGGACGCGGCGCGCGCTCCTCCTCGCCACGTGATTTGCCGCCCTTGTCGGCAGGCGCGTCGGAGGCCGAGGCGCCCTTGGGAGCGGCACCGGCCTCGCGAGCGGCTGCGGCGCGGAAGGCGTCCTCGCGCTCCTCGCTCGACAGATGACGGCGGCGGCGACGTGTGGGGTTCATGCCGCCGCCGCGATTCTGCTGCTGGGGCTGCTGAACCTCGCGCTCGCGAGAGGCGTTCTTGCCCGCGGCTGCAACCTCGGTAGCATCGCCCGAGCCCGCGCGCTTGCGACGGCGACGGCCATCGGCCGCCCCCTCGGCCTCGGGTGTCTCGGCCTTACCGCGGCCCTTTCCGCGGCCACGGCCCTCGCCCTGACCCTGACCGGCGCGAGCATCGGATTCAGCATCGCGACGACGGCGCTTGGGCATCGACGTGCCGGCCAGACGGTCGGCACTCGACAGGCCATCGCCCACATCGACGCCGTTCTCGCGATCGAGCTCCATGAGCGCCAGGCGCATCTCGGGCGACTCGATGCGCTCGAGCACGTCGCGCGTCACGCAGTCGGGGCGGCAGTTGCAGCCCTGCTCGGCGGCCTTCTTTTTGCAGCCCTCCGAGCACGTCATATCGGCCAGGTTGACCTTAAAGACTTTGCCGTTCTCCAGGCGCAGCACCAGCTGCTCACGCGGCGTGTCATACTCCTGGATACGCGCCTTGCCAAGCGGCGTATCGATGAGCGTCTTCTTTTTGGGCGCACGGCTCTTAAAGTCCTTGTAGGCCTCGAACTCGTAGCGCAGGCAGCACATCAGACGACCGCACACGCCGCTGATCTTGGAGGAATTGAGCGGCAGGTCTTGCTCTTTTGCCATGCGAATCGAGACGGGCTCAAACTGTCCGCCAAAGCGCGTGCAGCAGAGCTCCTGCCCGCATTGGGCATAGCCACCCACCAGGCGGGTCTCGTCGCGCACGCCGATCTGGCGCATGTCGACGCGAATGTGCAGCGTCGAGGACAGATCCTTGACGAGCTGGCGAAAATCGACGCGCTCCTCGGCCGCAAAGTAGAACACGGCCTTCTCGCCGCCAAACAGGTACTCGACGCCCACCGGCTTCATCTCGAGGTCGAGCTCCTTGACCAGACGGCGGAAGTCGACCATGGCTTCGTCGCCCTGGATGGCTAGGTCGTCCGCAAGCTGCAGGTCGATGTCGCTCGCCACGCGCAGCACGGGCTTGAGCGGCTGACCGATCTCGTCTTGCGACACCTCGAAGGGATCGGCCGTGACCAGGCCGATCTCGGTTCCGCGCTCGGTGGAACAAATGGCATAATCGGCCTCGAGGATATCCAGATCCTGCGGGTCGAACCACAGGTCGCGCGAGGCGTAGGTAAACTTAACGGGTACAACTAACGGCATTTCAGTGCCTTCCTGATATCGAACAGCATGACCTCGATGGCCAGCTGGGGAGTAACGTTTCTGGCGATGTTGCGCTCGGCGGTCGCGACTGCCTCGAGCGCCCGTGTGGCACCCGCAACATTCGTCGCGGCGGCAAGCCGCCCGATCGTGTCGCGCACGTCCTCGTTCACCACGTCGGCTGCCTCGTCCTGAAGCGTCAGCAGCACGTCGCGCATGAGCGTCCGCGCGCTCGCCAGCGCTTCCATGATACCCGAACGCTCGCGCGCGTTGAGTTCGCGCTTGTTGCGGTCCTCAAGCTGCTTCAATGCTCCACGCGACAGGTAGTCGGCGTTTTGCTCGAGCACCTTTTCCTGCGTGGACTTGACCTCGGCGAGCGGCGCCTTAACGGCGACGATGAGCGACTTGGCGCGGCTGAGCACGTCGGCCTCGTCGGCGGCGATGAGCGAATCGATGGCGCGAACCATCTGACGGCGGGCGTCCTGGCGCTCGGCGCTCTTGAGGAACTCGATGCCACGCGTGGGGCTTCCCGCCACGGCGACGGCCATGCGGCAACGCGCAGGGTCCTGACCGGTGGCGCGGCTCACGGCCTGCGCGGCGACGGCGGGCGACACCAGCCGAAACGGCACGCACTGGCAGCGGCTCACGATGGTGGGCAACATCACGTCTGCCGAGGTGCCCAGCAAGATAAACATAACGCCCTCGGGCGGCTCCTCGAGCGTTTTGAGCAGCGCGTTGGCGGTGTTGGCGCGCAGCTGCTCGGCACGGTCGATGATGTAGACCTTGGCCTTGGCACGGATGGGCGCCAGAAGCACATCGTCGAGCAGCTCGCGGGTCTGGGCAATGAGGTAGCCCGTGGCGCTCTCGGGCGTGTAATAGTGCACGTCGGGATGCGTGTGCCGCGCAACGCGCACGCAGCTGTCGCATGCGCCGCAGCCGTCCTGCTCGCACAGGAAGGCCTGGGCGAGCGCCCATGCGGCATCGAGCTTGCCGGCGCCGGGAGCGCCCAAAAACAGGTAGGCGTGCGATGCGCGGCCGCTGGCGACGGCGTTGGTCAAAAAGTCGCGCACGCGCTCTTGGGTGTCGAGCTTGGCCAGCAGGCTTGCCTGAGCGGGGGCCATGTTACTCGGCCTCCTGGGCAAGCGCGGCGGTGACGGCGTCCTGGGAAATGTCGAGGCCGTAGACGCGAACCTGCTCGACCGTCCGCGCGAAGACGTCCTCGATGGACGCGGTCGCGTCGATGAGCTTTACGCGGTTTGGTTCCTCGGCGGCGATGGCGCAAAATCCCTGGTAGACACGCTCTTGGAAGGCCATGCCCTTAGCCTCCATGCGATCTGCCGCACCGCGGTCGGCCATGCGCAGCGCCGCCTGCTCGGGCGTGATGTGATAGACGAGTGTGAGCGCCGGGTGCGTACCCGCGACGGCCAGGTTGTTGGCGTCGCGCACTATCTGGCGATCGAGGCCATCGGCAAACGCCTGGTAGCAGGTCGTGGAATCGTAGAAGCGGTCGCACAGGACAACCTTGCCGGCAGCAAGGGCGGGCGCGATGACCTCGTGCACCAGCTGGGCACGGGCGGCCTCATACAGCAGCAGCTCGCAAGTGTCGCCCATCGCCGTATTGGCGGGGTCGAGCAGCAGAGCACGGATCTTTTCGCTGATGGCGGTACCGCCCGGCTCGCGCAGGCTCACAACCTGGTAGCCAGCGAGTTCGAGCGCGCGGGCAAGCAGGCGCGCCTGCGTGGACTTGCCGGCGCCATCGACGCCCTCGAGCGTGATAAAGCTATGTTGAGCGGGCTCAAAAGCCATGGGCGCAGCCCCTTCCTACAAGGCGCGAAAGTGCAAGTTATAGCAACCAAGCCATGATACCCCAGTGCTCGGTGCGTCCCCAATGGCTAAAGGTGCCTTTCCAAAGTTGCGGTGAAATAGGGACTGATTGAAGCTCTGAGACCGCCAAACAGTCCCTATTTCACCGCAACTTATGAAGGGGAATTTTGGACGCTGGGTATAATCGTCGTATTGCATTGAAATGTGGCGAAAGGAGTGGCAATGTCTCGGTATTGCGCCTCGTGCGGCAAACTTCTTGCAGATGATGCCAAGTTCTGCACCTCATGCGGTGCACCCGTTGAGCAGACAACCGCAAGCAATGGCCAACCCGCGTTTGAGCAGACCGGCTTCCTCGATACGCCGCAAGCTAAGCCGGACGACCCCCTCGCCTATCGCCCCGACCCTGCCGCCAGCCCCGCAGCGGTCGAAACGACGCAGCGCATACCCGTCGCGGACACCCCGCCCCAACAGCAACCGGCATCTACGTACGCGCCTGATTCACCGCAGGCCCCCGCCGCCAAAAAGAGCAGCACCAAGGCGCTTATCGCCGTTATCGTTGTGCTCGTGGCAATTATCATCGCCTTGGTCATCTTTTTTGTGATCAAGCCTTTCGACAACGCCGCCACGCAAACGACTGCCGAGATTACTAAGCTGCACCATGATGTTGACGATGATGACCTCAAGCCTCTCGACGACCCCAATAGCCTTTTTGACGATGACGACGATGATGACGAGGATGGCAGCCAGGCGACCCTCTCCGAGCAAAACCTCTACCGTCGCCTGAGCGAATACTACGACCTGCTCGAAGATCTCGATAACCAGGTCCGTGCCTGCGCAGAGGCGTTCAATGGCGGTTATCTGGAAGAGGACCGTACCGCCCGTCAAAATCTCGCCGACGTCGCCGAGCGCACGGAAGACACCATCGAGCAGTACTACGATATCGTCGAGGACCTGGACGTCCCCACAAGCTCTAAGAACTACAGCTCGTGGAAGGACATCATTGCTCTGTACGACGACCTGGATCACCGCATCGATGCGATCTGCGATGCCTGGGAGATCAGCTTAAAGTACGCAAAGCCCGCGGACCATAAGAACGAGATCGTGGCGCCGCTGTCGCGCGACAACGTGGCGGGCACCAATGACAATAAGTACCGCCTAGACTTTGAGGAGCGCTATCCCGGCGCCAAACCCGTCGAAGTGAACTAACGCCTTGTCGTTTCCGAGCCGGCAGTTAGGGACGTTCCTAAACTGCCGGCAGAAAAAGGAATGTCCCTAACTGCCGGTCAAAAAACGAGCGAGGATCATGGGACCCTCGCTCGTTTTTTGGGCAATGTTTCGACTGCGCCGTTACTTGTCGGCGGCTGCTTTCTTGGCAGTCGACTTCTTCGCGGTCGTCTTCTTGGCGGCAGTGGCTTTCTTAGCCGTCGTCTTCTTCGCAGTCGAGGTCTTCTTCGCCGCGCTCGCCTTGGTCGTGGTCTTGCGGCCGCGGGCGGGCTTCTTCTCCTTGGTCGGGCAGTCCATGTTCACGCAGATGCGCCACGGGCCGCGCGCGGTGTTGACCACCACGATGGGAGCGCCGCACTCGGGACAGATCTCGCCTGTCGCCTCGAGCTTGCCACGCGCCGGCAGCGGATAGCTCACGCCGCAATCGTCATAGTTGGTGCAGCGGATAAAACGCTTGCCGCTCTTCTCGCTCTTGTGCGCGATCAGATCGCCATGGCGTCCGGCCTCGGCGCACACCTTGCACTCGCCCACCTTAAGGTCGGGCTCGTAGTTGGTGGGGCATGTGGGGTTCACGCAAATCTCGAAGGCCTTCTGGCGGAACGGCTGACACTTAATGCGCGGCGCACCGCACTCGGGGCACACGGCGGCCTCGCCCTCGAGCGGGCTCACCTTGACGCCACTCGGCACCGGATAGGTCACGTCGCAGTCGGGCCATCCCATGCAGCCGATAAAGCTGCCGCGGGTCTTGGCACTCGTCTTCATAACCAGGTCCTTGCCGCACTTGGGGCAGGCACCCACGCGCGCATCGGCCGTGACGGCGTCGCTGATGGCGTCTCCCAGCTCCTGCGTATGCTTGAGCAGTTCGTCGAGCACACCGGCCAGCAGCGCGCGCGAGTGCGTCACGACATGCTCTTCGGTGTCCTCGCCGCGCTCCACGCGAGTCATGTCGCCGTCGAGCTCACTGGTCATATCGGGGCTCGTGATGCGCGGGGCAAACTGCGACAGCGCGTCAATGATGGCAATGCCCAGCTGGCTTGGCTCAACGGGATCGTTTTTGAGATAGCGCACGGCGTACAGGCGCTCGATGATGCTCGCGCGCGTGGACTTGGTACCCAGGCCGCGCTTTTCCATCTCCTGAACGAGCTTGCCCTGGCTATAGCGCGCGGGCGGCTCGGTCTGCTTGGCCTCGAGCTTAATGTCGAACACGTCGACCGTATCACCCTGCTCCAGCGGCGGCATCTGCTCGTCGCGCTTAAGGCCGTACGGGTATGCCTCGCGGAAACCCGGGGTCACGAGCACGTCGCCCGAGGCCACGAACGGCTCGCCATTCACGTCGAGCTCGAGCTTGGTGTTCTCGATGGTCGCGGGCCCCATGAGCGTCGCCAGGAAGCGGCGGGCGATGAGGTCGTAGAGCTTGCGCTGGCCACCGTCGAGCGTGGACGGATCGCCCTCGCCCGTAGGATAGATAGGCGGGTGGTCGGTGGTCTCGACTTTGCCGCGCGTGGGCTTCATGGGGCCGGCGAGGACCTTTTTGCATACGGGCGCCAGCGCCGGATTGATCTTTGCCAGGTCGCTCACCACGGCGCCCAGGTCGAGCGTCGCAGGGTACACGGTGTTGTCGACACGCGGGTAGCTGATGAGGCCCGCCATGTAGAGGGACTCGGCGATGCGCATGGTACGCGCAGGCGAGATGCCCTCGGCTGCGGCAGCAGCCTGCAGCGAGGTGGTCGCAAACGGCGTGGGCGGCTGCTGCTTACGCGAGCGCTTGGTCACCGCGGCAACGGTCGCCGTCGCGACACCGTCGACATGGCCGTACGCCGTCTCGGCAGCATCCTTGTCGGTAAAACGCGCCGTCTTGTGTGCGATCTTAAAGCGATCATCCTCGGCAGCACCCTGTGCGGCGCCCATGCCGCGGATCTGCCAATAGTCCTCGGGCACAAACGCCATGCGCTCGCGCTCGCGCTCAACCACCAGGGCGAGCGTCGGCGTCTGCACGCGGCCGGCGGAACGCACGTTGCCAAAGCCGCCAAACTTGGCGAGCGTCAGGTAGCGCGTGAGCACCGCGCCCCAAATGAGGTCGATGTGCTGACGGCTCTCGCCGGCGTCGGCCAGGTTCTGGTCGAGCGAGACGAGATTATCGAAGGCCTGCGTGATCTCGGCCTTGGTAAACGAAGAATACTGGGCGCGGGCAACCGGTAAGTCCGGCGCAACCTCGCGCACCTTGTTGAGGGCGTCCGAGCCGATCAGCTCGCCCTCGCGGTCGAAGTCCGTGGCAATAATGACGCTGTCAGACTTCTTGGCAAGGTTCTTGAGCGAGCGAATGAGCTCCTTCTCGGCCGGCAGCTTAATGACGGGCGCCCAGGTGAGATAGGGCAGACTCTCGAGCTTCCAGCCCTTGATGGAGATGCCATCGGCAAGGAACGGCTTACGCTTGGTGTCGTAAGGCGGACGAGCCAGGCCATCGGGCATGTCGGCCGGCAGCATCTCGCCGTCCTCAGTGACCGAATACCAACCCAGTTTTTTATCGAACAGCACGCTGTCACAAAAATCGGGCGCAAGGATGTGACCGGCAAGGCCGATGGTCACGCACTCCTCGCCCTTCCACTCAAAACGGTAGATGGCGGTGTTGTACACCTTGTCCTTTTTGGGCTTACCCGTGGACAGCCGCTCGGCGATCTGACGCGCGGCGTCGTTTTTCTCGGCGATGATGAGCTTCAAAAGAGGCTCCTATCTCGTATCTCTGCGGCTACGCCCGCCCGTATGGCGGCCGACTTACGCCCTTGCTTGCTCAATCTGCCCGATGAGCCAATCGCACCAGGCATCCATGCCCTCGCCCTTGCGCGCGCTCACGGCAAACCGCGGCGCCTGCGGATTGAGGTCATCGAGTGTCTTAGTATACCTATCCATGTCAAAATCGAAAGCCGGAGCCACGTCGACCTTGTTGAGCAGCTGTGCGCCGGCGTGTTGGAAGATGCCCGGGTACTTGATGGGTTTGTCGTCGCCCTCGGGCACCGAGAGGATCATGATGGACAGGTTCTCGCCCAGGTCAAAGTCGACTGGGCAGACCAGGTTACCCACGTTTTCGATAAAGATGACGTCGATGTTTTGAAGACCCACAGCCTGGTCGAAGGCGTCGACGGCCTCCATGATCATATTGCCCTCGAGGTGGCACAGGCCGCCCGTGTTGATCTGGATGGCGGGCATACCGGCTTCCTTCATAGTGATGGCGTCGACATCCGAGGCGATATCGCCCTCGATGACGGCGCAACGCAGGCCCGCCTTGTCGCGCAGGCGCTCGTTGGTGCCCAAAATCGTGGTGGTCTTGCCCGAACCGGGGCTCGACAGCACATTGATCACATAGGTGCCCGTCTCTTTAAATCGCTGACGCAGCTGATCTGCCAGGCGCTCGTTGCGCGACAGA
Source organism: Collinsella sp. (assembly GCA_048485235.1). Taxonomy (GTDB): domain Bacteria; phylum Actinomycetota; class Coriobacteriia; order Coriobacteriales; family Coriobacteriaceae; genus Collinsella. Next base: position 51,053 of record DBFWCI010000030.1, on the reverse strand, counting down.
ATCGGCGACGCGATATCAATCGTTTTCTCGGCCATATTCGGCACTCCTTACTTCTGCCCCTTTATACCCCGTCCCCAGATGGCTGATGGGCTAATCGTCGGGGGTCTCGATTTCGATACTTGCGATGTCGAGCTCGCGGCCGTGCAGTAGGCGCACATTGGCGCCGCCGCACTGGGGGCAGCGGCAGTGGAAGCGGTCGTGATCGAAGACCTCGCCGCAGTCCAGACACTCGCTTTGTGGATGGACTTCCTCCACGGCAAGCTCGCAGCCTTGCGTGAGCGGATCCTCGTTGCGAAACGTCTCCCACGCAAAGTCGAGCGCCTCGCGCACAACTTCGGTCATATCCCCGATACGCAGCGTTACCAAAACGGCGCGCGAGGCCCCCGCCCCACGCGCCGCGCGAATCACTGTATCGAGTATGCCGTTGACAATGCCAACCTCGTGCATACCGATTTACTCCTCGTCGTCCTCATCGTCCGAGAACAGGTCCAGACGGCTCACAAACAAGCCCTCCTTGCCCTCGCGCGCGGTAATGACCACACGAGCGATGGCAAGCGAAATCTCGTAGAGCGAGAGCAGGGCGCCATACATGAGGCCCAGCGTAACGGGCGAGCCGTCGGGCGTAATCACAGCCGAGCCCACAAGCAGGCCAACGTATACGTAACGCCAGGCACTGCGGAAGGCCGCATAGGACACAATATGGAAGACGGACAGGTAAAAGATGATGAGCGGCAACTCAAACGCCACACCAAAGCCGATCATAAAGAGCAGCTCCATGTTGACGTAGTTCTCCAGGTCGGGCAGCGCCGTGGCGACGGCCGAAGTTTCGCCGATGAGCCACTCAAAGCCCGCCGGGATGATGATGAAGTAGCAAAAGATTGCGCCCAGGAAGAACAGCACCGTCGAGGCGAGCACCGTGGGCACGACCCACTTGCGCTCGTTGGGGCGAAGCGCCGGCAGGAAGAACGCCAAGATCTGCCAGATAATCATGGGCGTGCACATGACCACGGCCATCTTGATGGCCAGCGAGAAGCGCAGGCCAAAGCCGCCGAGCGTGGTGGTGATGTAGAACTTACCTTCCGGCACAAAGGAGCGGATGGGGTCTTCCAGGATGTCGAGCACCACGGGCGTGGCGAAATACAGCACGATAGCGGCGGCAAACACCGATACGACCACGATGGTCAGACGGCGACGGAGCTCTCCCAGGTGATCGAAGAGCGGCATTCGCGCAGGTCCGATAGGCATTACTCATCGCCTCCCTTCGGGGCGTCGGCGGCAGCGGCTTCGTCCTCGGCCTCGAGCTCACGAGCGAGCTGGTCGACGACGGCCTTGCGCTTGCGGGGACGACGGGCGTAGAGGTCAGCCGTCGTGGGCTCTGCCGGCTCGGGCTCGGGCTCGGGCTCTGCAGCAGGCTCGGGCTCGGGCTCGACGGCGGTATCGGCAGCAGCGGCAGGCTCGGCGCCCTCGCCCTCAGCAGCACCCTCGCTTGCAGCCTTCTCGGCGGCAAGGCGGGCGCGACGCTCGGCAAAGGTCTCCTTCTTGGCGGGCGCTGCCGTCTCGGCGGCATCCTCGTCCGCATCGGAATCGTCGTCGGTCGCAGCAGCCTTCTTGGGCTTGACCGGGGCCGACGCGGCCTCGCTCACCGGATCGATAATCTCGGACTGAACAACGGCCGTCATCTTTTCCTGCGTCTCGCGGAACTGACGGATGGCACGGCCGATCGTGCGGCCCATCTGCGGGAGCTTATCCGGGCCAAACAGCAAAAAGCCGAAGACCACGATGATCGCGAGCTCACCCTCTCCAATACCAAACACACATACCTCCAAGGCTCGATGTGAGTCGAGCCCGCACCGCGCCATTCGGCCGGAACTCGTCTATTCATTCGGTCAAGTATAGCGCCCGGACGCCAAAACGTCCGAGCGCATCACAAACATATGCCAAACGGCACGCCCTTTTGGGGGCAAAGATTATGCAGCGGTGATCGAAATCTCCTGGTCGACACCCAACAGCTGAACCACGCGCATCACCGGGGGCTGCACATTGGTGCAGCTAAAGCGCTTACCGTGGTCGACCGCGTGGTGCGCGGCGCCCACGAGCACGCCAATGCCCGTCGAGTCGATGTAGCTCACCTGGGCAAAATCGAGCTCAACGGCCTCGGTGGGCTGCTCGAGCGCCAGGTCGATGGCATTGCGCAGGCTATCGGCGTTAGAGATATCGATCTCGCCGGTTACCTTAATGGTGTAGAGCTCTGGCGTGGGGTTGGTGGAAATACCCAAATCCATGTATACGCTCCTTTACGTATCGAAAGTGCGGATAGTACGGGAAGCCGCGCGTTAGGCGCGCTCGGCACGCGCAAGCTCGGCAGCGACGAGCTTAACGGCCAGCACCAGCACATCGAGCGCGGCCTCCAGGTCCTCGACCGTGGGATAGCTCGGCGCGATGCGGATGTTGGTGTCGCGCGGGTCCTTGCCATAGGGCCAGGTAGCACCGGCCGGCGTGAGCTTGACGCCCAGGTCGGCGCAGAGCGCGGCGACCTTCTGGGCCGAGCCCTCGGGACCATCAAAGCTTACAAAGTAGCCACCGCGGGGGTGCGTCCAAGTGGCGCAGCCCGTGTCGCCCAAGCCCTCGGTGAGCTTGCGCTCGACGGCCTCAAAGCGCGGACGCAGGAACTCGGCATGCTTTTTCATGTGCTCCTTGACCGCCTCGATGGTAGGAAGGAAGCGCACGTGACGCAGCTGGTTGAGCTTGTCGGCGCTGATGAGGCCGGCCTTCAGGCGCTTGGAGAACTCGGCGATGACCGCGGGGCTCGCACCGATAAAGCCGATGCCAGCGCCCGGGAAGGTGATCTTGGACGTCGAGGCAAAGGCCACCACGCGGTCCTCGGTGCCCGCCGCGCGAGCGAGGTCAAAGATGTTTGCGAGCTCGTCGGTCTCGTCGTACAGATCGTGCACGCAGTAAGCGTTGTCCCAGAAGATGCGGAAATCGGGCGCGGCCGTGGGCATCTCGACCAGGCGGCGCACAGTGTCCTCGCTAAAGGTGATGCCCGTGGGGTTGGAATACTTGGGCACGCACCAGATGCCCTTAATGGAGTCGTCGGCGGCAACGAGGCGCTCGATCTCGTCCATGTCGGGGCCGTTGTCGGTCATCGCGACGGGGACGTTCTCGATGCCCAAGTCGGCGGTGATGCCAAAGTGGCGATCGTAGCCGGGAACGGGGCACAGGAACTTGACCTTCTTGCCGTCGTGCGCGGCCTCGTAAGCCTCCCAAGGCTCGCTGCCGCACGAGCCACAGCGCCAGAACATGCCGGCGATGTCGTGCTCAATCAGCAGGCTCGACGAACCCAGTACGAGCGTCTGCTCGGCGGGACAGCCCAGGAACTCCCCTGCCAACTTGCGTGCCGAGGGAATACCCTCAAAGCAGCCGTAGTTGGAGCAGTCGACGTTGCCATCGTGCAGATCGGCGTCGGCGTTGAGGATATCGAGCATGGGTCGAGAGATGTCCACCTGGGAGGGCGACGGCTTGCCGCGGGCCATGTCGAGCGCCAGGCCCTTGGCCTTGACCTCGGCGACCTCGGCTTTGAGTGCCTCGATAGCGGCATCGAGTTCGGTGGTTTCCATCTTCTGGTAGATCGTCTGCATGGGTGCGACCTTTCGCGAAGCGGTACGTTGCAGTTCGTCTAAGTATAGACCGCCACCGCCGCAACGTTATGAAGCCGTGATAGATTAAGTCCATCGCAATAAATTACGAATCGCCGCACATACCGGCGTGGGGGCCCAAGGAGGCACTATGGAGTATGGATCGTTCCAGGCCGAGGAATTCGGCGACCTGCAGCGCCTGGTCGACGGACTGTTTTACGATCGCCACGCCATCGACCGCCTAGATCTGATCGTACAGGCCGAGATCTTGGACCTGGCGCCCGACCTCATGGAAATCGTCAACCTGCTACCGCCCGGCTATTACGACCGCCAGTCACTTTGCGACCAGCTCAACTCCGCCTTGGCCGCCCACGGCTGGGGCGCCGTCTACGGCACCGTGGAATAAACCTCGAGGCCGACGATTTGGCCCGTTTCCCGACCCTGGCGAGGCTTGTTTTAGGGCTTGTGGCCAAAAAAGGGCAAATATGAGTACTGTTACCTTTTTAGTAGCAGCGATTCTTGGTCGAAATCGGCAATGCTGGACTTGAAACTCCTTAATCACCGTCAGTTAGCGCCGAATTGGAAGTCGATGGTCACTCATTAACGTACAGCTCTTATAACTTTGTTCATTATTTTCCACACCTAAAATGAAACGCCGTTTGTGACAGTACTCACAAACAGCGTTTTTTGACCACGGGGGTATCTGGCAGGGGGCCAGTAGCACCCTGATCCGAGTTTCGAACGCATCCAAACCGGTTCTGGTGTCTGTTTTCGAGCTTTTACTCGCCCTTGGGCGCGGGGTGTTTGCAGATCACACTCATGTAGATCATGCCAAGTACGGCCGCGGTGACAGAGCCGGCGAGAATAGCGGCCTTGGCAGCCAGAACCTCAAACTGGGCCGTCGGGAAGGCAAGGCCGCTGATGAGAATCGACATGGTAAAGCCGATGCCGCCCAGAATACCCACGCCCGCAATCATGTGCCAGTTGACGTTGCGCGGCAGCTCGCAGGCCCTAAGCTTAACCAGGGCAAACGTCATGCCAAAGATGCCGATCGGCTTGCCCAGCAGCATGCCAAAGTACACACCGAGCGTCACCGGGTCGGTGAGCAACGTGCTCATATCCACGCCCACCAGGCGAACCTGTGCGTTCACGAACGCAAAGATCGGCAGGATCACAAAGTTGACCGGCGTGGAGATCAGACGCTCCATGCGGATGAGCGGCGGGGTGACGCGGTGCATGACGCGCTCGACCTTGGTGGTCGAGACGGTAAAGTCATGCTGGCCCAGGATGTGTGCCTCGTCGTCGTAACGGTCATCGAGCAGCGGCAGGCACTCGCCCAACCAATCGGTAAGGCTATCGAGCTTGACGCCGCACTTGGCCGGAATGGTGAAGGCCAGGATGACGCCGGCCAGCGTAGCGTGCACGCCGCTCTTGAACATGCAGAACCACAACAGCAGACCCAGTACCGAATACGGGGCAAGGCGGTAATGCTGCGTCTTGTTGAGCCACACGAGCGCGCAGGTCACAAGCGCGGCGGCGCCCAACCAAAACGGATTGGGGCTCTGACCGTAGAAGATGGCGATGGCGGCGATGGAGATGAGGTCGTCGGCGATGGCGAGCGTCGAGAAGAACACGCGCACGCCGTTGGGCACGCGATTGCCCAAAAGCGACAGCACGCCCAGCGCAAAGGCAATATCGGTTGCCATGGGAATGGCCCAGCCGTTGTGCGCGCCGGCATGGTTAAAGATCAGATAGATGCAGGCGGGAACGACGACGCCGCCCACGGCCGCCAGCATGGGAAGCATAGCCTGGCGCGGGTTCTTGAGCTCGCCGACCGTCATCTCGTACTTAAGCTCAATGCCCACCAACAAAAAGAAGATCGCCATGAGGAAGTCGTTGACGAAAAGCTCAACGGTGAGACCGGCCGTAAGGTTGCCCAGACCCACATACAGCGGGGTCTCCAAAAAGTGATGGATGGCCTCGTAGGTATCGGTGTTGGCGCAAATGACGGCGGCGATGGCGGCGAAGACCATGACGGCGGCGGAAATCGTGCCGTTCTCGGTGATGCGCTCCCAAATGTCGTGGCGCTCAAAACGCTTGCGCTCACGAACGTTAAACAGCTGCTCGGGTGCTGCCATGGGCGGCTCCTTTCACGGGAAAGCTCCCGTCTTAAAAAAGCACGGCCCGCCCAAGTGGCGGTGCCGCGCTCTAACGTATTACGCTTGCATCTAGCCTACCCTGCACGACAGGCACGCAGGCGTGGCCGAAAAGCGGAACCACAGGTTGAACATTATTTGCTCAACGGCACGGGCGCGCCTATCCAAGAGACGACGCGGCGCCGTGCACAAAAAACGACCGGAGCGCGGGGCTTCCGCGATCCGGTCGTGGCGTTTGGTCAACTAAACCTAGCAGGCGGCCATGATGGGGGCAGCGACCTGCTTCTTACGGGAGAGGACGCCCGGCATCCAGACGCCGTCGTGCTCGTCGGCAATGCCCAGGCCCTTCTGAGCAGCCTCGGTCTCGCCCTCGAGCAGGACCTGCGAGCCCTCCTCCATGATGTCAGTGATGCACAGGACGATGCCGTCGGCACCCTTCTCGGCGGCGTAGGCGCGCATGGCCTCGCGGATCTCGTCGATCATACCGAGCGCACGGCTCTTGTCGACGGTCTCGTACTGGCCGATGAGCAGCTTCTTGCCGGCGGGCTCGAACATCTTGATGTCGTTGCCGACCATCTCGGCGGCGGTGAAAGAACCGGACGGACGGGTGAGGAAGACCTCCATGCCAAACTTGACCGGGTCGACGCCCACCTGCTCGCCGAGCTTGGCGGCGACGGCGCGGTCGACATCGGTGGTGGTGGGGCTCTTGAGCATGAGCGTGTCGGTCATCATGGCCGAGAGCAGCAGCTTGGCCTGAACGTCGGAAAGCTCAACGCCGAGCACGCCGGCGAGCTTGGTGACGATGGTGCAGCTGGAGCCCCAGGGCAGGCAGATGTAGTGCAGCGGGCCGGCGGTCTCGAAGTCGCCGATGCGGTGATGATCGACAACGCCAAAGACCGTGGCGTCCTTAAGGCCGGCGACGGACTGGGCAGACTCGTTGTGGTCGGTGAGGACGACGAGCTGACCGGCCTCGACGGAATCAATCACGCGGGGCTCGGCAATGCCAGCGTCGGCGAGCAGCTTGGCGGACTCTGCCGGAAGCTGACCAAGGGCGCAGGCCTCGTAGGTGTTGCCGGCATACTCAACCTGGTTGAGCAGCTGGGACAGGACGACGGCGCTCATGATGGCGTCGTTATCGGGGTTCTGGTGACCAAAGACAAGAACGTTTGCCATGGATATCCTCCACTTGATATGTGTACTTGGACGTAGCTATGGTAGCACGCTGGCGCCGAGCCTTCTGAGACGGAAGGGCCGCGGCACAATTTGGGGCAAGTGCCGGGGCGAAGTCTGCCCCCTTGCACCATGTTGGTGCAAACTAACCTGTCCCCCTTGCACCAGCTATTTGCCGGCGGCGCGCAGGGCTACGTAGGCGGCACCGATGATGCCGGCGTCGTTGCCGAGCGAAGCGACCTTAATGGGCGTCTCGCGCGAGGCGGAAAGCGCGTAGCGCTGGAAGTGCTCGCGAACTGCGTCGAGGTAGACATCGGCCGAGGCAGACGCACCGCCGCCGATCAGGAACATCTCGGGGTCGACCACGTTGGCAATAAGCGCCAGGGCGCGGCCGAGGTAGTCGGCCATGGTATCGGCAGCTGCCAGTGCGAGCTTGTCGCCCTCGCGGCAGGCCTGGAACACGTCCTTGGAATCTGAGGGGCCGGTGAGCTCGATGGGCTCGACGCCCGCCTTCTTGCACTCAGCAAGGTAGTTGCTCACCACGCCGGTGGCGCTGGAATACTGCTCCAGGTGGCCATGGCCACCGCAGCCGCAGGTACGCTCCTCGGCCGGGTTCAGGCACATGTGACCAATCTCGCCGCCGGCGCCCACAACGCCCGATACCACGTCGCCGTTAACGATAACGCCGCCGCCCACGCCGGTACCGATGGTGACCATCACCACGTTCTGCACGCCCTTGGCAGAACCGAGCCAGGCCTCACCCATGGCAGCGGCGTTGGCATCGTTCTCGTACTTAACGACCGCGTCGGGACAGTGCTTTTGAATGGCAATCCTCAGCTCGGGCAGGTTAATGGCAATGTTGGCCTTGACCTTGGCATCGCCCGATGCCGGGATGGGGCACGGAACGGCCAGGCCAATGCCCGCCACAAAGGCGCGCGGAATCTGCGCCTTGGCGACCACCTGGTCGATAGCCTCGGTCACTGCGGCAAAGCCCGCAGCGTCAACGATGGGAGGCGTGGGCACGCTGGCCTTGGCCAGCAGGTTTCCGTCCTCGTCGAACAGGCCCTCCTTAACCGAAGTGCCGCCGACGTCAATGCCGATGTAGTACTGTTTAGGTTCCATGGGAGCCCACCTTTCTCGTTTAAACATTGCCTGTATGGTACCGCTCCCAAGGCAAAAACCTACCAAAAAGGGACAGGTTTGTTTTGGCAGGCTTTATCTGGGGAAACGCGAATGGTCGCTTAATAGGTCGCGCAAGACCTTCCCCAAATATAAAGGCGCCGGGAGGCGGAGACTCCCGGCGCCCGTCAAAGGGACTGTGTTGTCTGTTGGACCGCACGGCCCATCGCGGCGATAACGCCGACTAGGCCTGAAGTACCTGCAGCTGCTTGTGAATCTCGATGAGCTCCGTCGCCATGACGCGCATGGTCTCGGTACCGGCCATCTGGTCCTCGGCATGCAGCAGAATCAACGGGGCCTCGCCGTTACGCTCGCCGTTGGCCTCCTTCTTCAGAAGCCCCATGTGAACATCGTGGCCACCGTTATAGGCCTCGTCGCCCTGCTTGATAAGCTCCTCGGCGGCGTCAAAATCGCCCTCCTTGGCCTTTTGCACGGCATTGATGTACATGCTCTTGGCGGTACCGACGTAGCTGATGATCTCGAAGCAGGTCATCTGCAGTTCGTTCATATCCTCCATGCGGAGCACCTAGCCCATCACGCTGACGCAGTGGTCGATGATGCCGGCAGCGTTCATGCGGCCGTAGTCGACCATGTTGATGACCTCGACCGGAAAACGACCGGCGGCCTCCTTCTCAAAATCGCCCTTGGTGTAGCCGATCTGCGGACCAAGCAGCAACATGTCGCACTCGTCCAGGTGATCGTGGGCCTCGTTCATGGGACGAGCCTCGACCTCAATATCCAGACCACGGTTTGCAACCTCGGCCTGCATCTTCTGGACCAGCAGGCTCGTGGACATGCCGGCATTGCAGCAGAGCATGATCTTCTTCATGGTTTCCTCCTTATAACTGCGCGGCGCGCAGACGACAACTGGTTGTATTCCTTGCGGCTATTGTGCCCGCTCCCCTGTATCTTTACGCAAGGGAGAGAGCCGCGGGCACCGGCACCGCGTACCGGCGCCCGCAAAGGTGAAAGGGACGAACGTTAGGCGTTCTACTCGGCGAGAGCCTCCTGCTTGGCGATTGCCTTCTCGGAAATCTTCATAAAGGGCAGGTAGACGGCCATGCCAATGACAATCTCGAGAGCCTGCCACACGCCGGCGCGCCAGTCAAAGCCCGTAGCGAGCAGGGCATTGATGACGGGAGGCATGGTCCAGGGCACCTGGGCGATGCAGGGGCTGATGATGCCTGCGCAGGTAAGGCCATAGGTGATGCCGATGAACAGATCGGGAAGAAGGACGAACGGGATCATGAGCGGCAGGTTGTACACGATGGGGTAACCGTAGATAACCGGCTCGTTGATGTTGAACAGACCAGGCAGGATAGCCATCTTGGAAACGGTCTCGGAAGCCTTGTTCTTGGAGAACAGGAGCGTGTCGAGCAGAAGCATGAGGGTGCAGCCCGAGCCGCCGATGAGGGCGAAGCTGTTAACGATCTGCATGTTCATGTAGTGATCGGGCTGGATGGTGCCACCGGCGGCAAAGGTAGCCATGTTGTCGACGATGAGCATGGTCAGGATCGGCTCGACGGTAGCGCCAGAGATGGTGGACTGGTGAATACCGACGCAGAACAGCAGGTTAGCAAGGGTGTAGATGAGGATAACAGCCCACGGACCGGAGTTCATGATGCTCTTGAGCGGGTTGGAGATGCACGTGGAGATGATGGTGCACAGATCGGTGCCGGCGCACACGGCGAGCAGGGCTGCGGCAAGAGCGAAGATCGCGAGGTTGAGCAGCATCGGGATCATGACGTTGAAGGAGTTGGAGACCGCGGGAGGCACGCCCTCGCCCAGCTTAACCTTGAGCTTCTCGACGCCAGAAATCTTGATGAAGAGCGAGACGGAAAGCAGGGCGATGATAATAGCCGAGAACAGACCGTTGGTGCCGGTGTTGGCAGTCGAAAGGGCGCCCGTGACCTCGGCGGAGGTGATCTTGTCGGTGAGCAGCGGGCTCGTGGCGGCAAGCGAGGCGGTGATCTGCTGCGGCATCATGATGACGAAAGCAGAGATAGCGACGACCACGCAAGCGAGCGGGTTATCGAAACGCTTGTTCTTAGCGAGGCTGTAGCCAATCAATCCGGCCAAGATAATGGCAGAGACGTTGAGGGTGCCCAGCGTAATTGCCGAACCCCACGTCTGAAGGTTGGCAAGGCCCGCCGCATCGAGCGGGAACAGAGGGAACACGACGTTGTTAATAAGAACCGCGATACCCGCAAGGATATAGAGCGGCGTGATGGTCGCGAAGGCGTCACGCAGGGAACGCAGGTGAACCTGGTTTCCCACCTTCGCAGAGACCTCGGCAAACTTGTCGAGGAAGCTCTTTCCGTTGTCACTGGCCATGATTGCTCCTAACTTTCAAATCAGGCCTTTTCCTATGCGCACGGTGGTCTGTCGCCCTCTGCCACCAGATGTGCCATGTGTTGCGCGCAGCGGCGCGCGGTCTGGGCGTTCGCCCGTTCGCTAATCAACCACGTGAGTCGTGGCGACCTGCTTGAGCCAAGCTGCCGACTTCTTAAGGCGGCGCTTGTAGCCGTCCATAAGGTCGACCTCGACAAAACCGTAACGGTTCTTAAAGGCATTCGCCCAAGACCAGTTATCGATGACGGCCCAATAATGGTATCCACGGCACTTGGCGCCCTCGGCAATTGCCTTGGCAACCCACTCCAGGTGCTGGCGTACAAAGTCGACGCGGTAGTCATCCTGGATGGTTCCTTTGGCGTCTCGGTTCTTGTATTCGTCCATGATGCCGATGCCGTTCTCGGAAACGAACCACTCAAGATCGGGGTAGTTCTTAGCGCAGTCCATGCCAAAGTCGTAGAGGCCCTGCGGGTAGATCTCCCAGCCGCGGCTCTCGTTCATAACGGCGTCGGGCCACACGTACTCGTCGGCAAAGTGCGGCAGACCGTACTGGTCGATCTTGCTCGCCGGCGCCTGAACGCGCGTGGGGTGGTAGTAGTTGCAACCGAGCCAGTCGACAACACCCTGCTTAAGAATCTCTTGGTCGCCGGCACGGAACGGAAGCTTAACGCCGCCCTCGGCCAGGCTGTCGAGCACGTCGGCGGGAAGCTCGCCCTTGGTAATGAGGTCGAGCCACCAGCGGTTGTTGATGCCGCTGGTCATACGCACGGCCTCGAGGTCCGCCTCGCTGGGGTTCTCCTTGGTGTAGACCGGGGTAAAGCAGTTGATCATGCCGATCTTGGCATCGCTGCGAACGGCGCCCTCGTCATAGGCGCGACGGTAGTTGGCCACGGCCAGCGCATGTGCCAGCGAGATGTGATACTGCACGGTGCGAGCGCGGCTAAAGTCGTGGAGCTGCGGGAACCACACGCCCTCCTGATAGCGCTGCTCGGGCTCGACGATGGGCTCGTTAAAGGTGAACCAGTACTTGATCTCCTGGCCAAACTCGTGGAAGGCGACGTCGGCGTAATGTGCGTAAGCCTCGACAACCTCACGGCTCTCCCAGCCGCCACGGTTAAAAAGGTAGGTGGGCATGTCAAAGTGGTACAAGTTGACAAACGGCTCCAGGCCGGCTTCGCGAGAGGCGCGGAACAACTCGTGATACCACGCGGCGCCTTCCTCGTTGAGGTTGCCGTCGGCATCGAGCAGACGGCTCCACTGGATGGAAGTGCGATAGGTATCCAGGCCCAAGTCCTTCAAAATGCGAAGGTCTTCCTGGTACTTGGCCATAAAGTCATTGCCGGCGTAAGAGCCAACGCAGTTGTAGAACGAGCCCAGATCCTGGATGGACCAGGTGTCCCACAGGTTCTCGAGCTTGCCGCCCTGGTTCCACTGACCCTCAGTCTGCGGGCCGGACATAGCAGCGCCAAAGAAGAAGTCGTTGGGCAGCTGATACTGTGCCATCAAAGTCCTCGCTTTCGTGTTCTAGAGCTTCCGGTTGGAGACGGGTTTGCTTTGGCAGGTTATCCGGCGCGGGCGCGCACCGGTCATACCGATATCCAACCCGCCAAAACAAAACCGTCCCCAAACGGTCGATCCTGTTCTGCGGAAAGATTCCGTTCGTTGCTTAAACTATAGCGCTCTAATTCTAAAAGTAAAGCGTCTTTTTCTTTTTTCTTTCTCGAGCTTCTTAGATAAAGGTTATATGGGTGCCTTGTTAAGGGTTATACTTACTTGCGTATTGATATATGTCGGAAAGGAGGTTCAATGATTCCCAAATACGAGGCGATAGCTGCAGATATTCGTCGAAGCATCGAGGATGGCACTCTTAAACCGGGCGACAAGCTTCCCACCGTCGTTGAGTTCTGCGAGCTCTATAGCGTTTCCAAAATCACCGTCAAACGAGCTATCGAGCAAATCACCGAGGAAGGTCTTATTACCAGCCGACGCGGATCGGGTACCTACGTTAAGGACACGGCGGGACTTCCCGGTCAGGCGTTTTTCCAGGGCAAAAACGACCGTGCCCAGGGCTTTTCGTATGAGCACCGCGGGGAGAAGGTGACCTCGGTGGTCTACGATTTCTCGATTGTTAATCCACCAGCGGACATCGCAGCCCAGCTGGGAATTGCCGAGGATGACTTTGCCTATCACATCGTGCGCGTGCGTCAGGCCGATGAGAAGCCCATCGTTATCGAGTACACCTACATGCCCCTCGAGCTGATTCCAGGCCTTAAAAAGAAGGACCTGTACGGATCGGTCTACCACTTCATCCGCGAGCAATGTGGGCTGAAGATTTCGAGCTTCCACCGTACCATTCGCGCCGTGGCAGCAACCGAGGAAGAAGCCGAGCGCTTGGACACCAAGCCTGGCTCTCCCCTGCTCGAGCTCACCCAGATTGGCTTTTTGGACAGCAGCGCCGCCTTTGAGTATTCGGTCTCGCGCAACGTTGGCGACCGCTTTGAGTTGCACAACGTAACGTTGGCATAGGTTTTTGTAGTCATCCGGGCGCTCGCTTTGAGCTGTTTTGTGCAGCGCCCGCGCAACACAATGGGGGTATGAACATGTCCGATTTGATTAAGCTGACGCCGATCTTCCACGAGAAGATCTGGGGCGGTCGCCAGTTGGAGACCGTGTTTGGCTACGACATTCCCGAGGGTCCCATCGGTGAGTGCTGGGCCATCTCGGCCCATCCCAACGGCGACTGCCAGATTGCGGAGGGACCGTACGCCGGCCACACGCTGTCGTGGCTGTGGGCCGAGCACCGCGAGCTCTTTGGCAACTGCGAGGGCAAGGAGTTCCCGCTGCTCATCAAGATTCTGGACGCCAAGGACGACCTTTCGATCCAGATTCATCCCAACGACGAGTACGCCGCCAAGCACGAGAACGGCAGCCTGGGCAAAACCGAGTGCTGGTATGTGCTGGACTGCGAACCCGGTGCCACGATTATCGTCGGCCAGCGCGCGCACGACCGCGCCGAGGCTGCACAGATGATCGAGGAGGGCCGTTGGGACGAGATGCTCAACGTGCTGCCGATTCACAAGGGAGACTTTTTCCAGATCGACTCCGGCACCGTTCACGCCATCAAGACCGGCACGCTGATTCTGGAGACGCAGCAGTCGAGCGACGTGACATATCGCCTGTACGACTACGACCGCCCCGGCACCGACGGAAAGCTGCGCCCGCTGCACATTAAGCAGAGCCTCGACTGCATCGACTTTGATGCTCAGGCTCCGACCGACGGCACGGTGAACGCGCCTGAGGTCGACGGTGTGACCGAGCTCGAGTCCAACCCCTGCTACACCGTCGATCGCGTGCGCGTCGACGGCAGCAAGACCTTGGAGCAGCGCTGGCCCTTCATGTGCCTGTCGGTCATCGACGGCGAAGGCACCGTCTGCGGCGACCCCGTCCACAAGGGAAGCCATCTGCTGGCCCCCAGCACCGTCAGCTCCATCGACCTCGAAGGCAAGATGGAACTGATCATCAGCCACCTCTAGTTCGCACCAACAACCCAAACGCAACAAGGGGCTCCCCCGTCCACCAACGGAGGAGCCCCTACTCGTATCTACATATCAGCCCACCCGGTTCTCCAAATCAAAAAGCGGACGAGCGGAGCGGCGTTCGCAAGCAACGTTACCCAAGGACCTGGGCGGGCGTATGGGACAACATCGATCGCGAGTTCCGCACGCAAAGGAGAGCACTTAATGTGCTCTCCGTCTTGCGCAGGACTGCCCGAGCAGGCGATGTTGCCCCATACGCCCGCCCAGGTCCGCCGGGATCACGACAGCTTGACGATCGGTGCAAAACCTTTCATTAGCTTTTTGGTCTGGCCGGTCTTTTCGAATTGAACCTCGATCATGTCTCCGGCGACCGAGATTACGGTACCCGTGCCAAAGGTCTTGTGGCTCACGGTATCGCCCGCGGCAAAGTCCTGCGACGCGCTAGCGCGATCAACCTTGCGCTCCACCGTCGAGGACACCTTGGACGACGGCTTTTTGGCTCGCGGCGCACCCGAACCAAAGGTCGAGGCAACACGGCCGGCATCGGGCGAAACCCCACGATGGCGCTCGGTCCCATAGCTGCTGCCGCCAAAGAAATCGTCAAAGCTCGATCCGCCGCGCGAACCGGAACCGCCGGTCGAGCGCGTATGCGAACCGAACACCTTGCCGCCATACATATCCGAACCCATGCCCGAGCCAAAGGTGCCGTGACGGTCGCCGCGCTTCTCCCAGCCCGTGCCCTCAAAACCGGCAGAGCCGATACCGCTAAACTCGATATCCTCAAACGGAATCTCGTTGAGGAAGCGCGAGCGCGGGTTGGCAGAGGTCGAACCGTAGGTGCGACGTGTGGCCGCATAGGTCAAGAACAGTCGCTTACGGGCACGCGTGATGGCAACGTAGGCCAGGCGACGCTCCTCCTCGAGCTTGCCCGGGTCATCGCTGCCGCCAAAGTCGTGCACGTGCGGGAAGATGCCCTCCTCCATGCCGGCCACGAACACCGCGGGGAACTCCAGGCCCTTGGCGGAGTGGATGGTCATCATGGTGATGGCATGCGTCTCTCCGGCCAGGGAATCCAAGTCGGAGCGCAGGGCCAGCCACTCCATGAGTGCCGGCAGCGCCTTGCAGGTGAGCGGACCGTAGGTGCGCTCGATCTCGTCGGCATGCACGGCGCCCGCCGGTATCTCCGTTGGCGCGGCATAGGCGTTGCCCGCGATGGCGGCGGCCAGGGCATCCTGCGGAGAAAGCGCCGGGGCCGCCAGGCTATCGAGCGGATTGGAACCCGCGGCATCACGCGCGCCAACGAGCGCCTCAAACGAGGATGCCGGGGCAGACGGCCCCGGTTCAGGCGCAGGCGCGCTCACCACGACGGGCTCGGACTCGGCGCCGGCCGGTACATCGGCAACGCCAGCCGCGCGCAGCTCTTCCAAGCTCTCGAGCGTACCCTCGATATCCTCGTGCGTCTCTTCAAATTCGGCAGCAACGCCCAAGAATTCCTGAATGTTCTCGGCGCGGCTCTCGGACTCCATGGTTCCCTCGGCGCGGAAGGCCTGCAGAAGGCCCGTTTTATCGACGATCATCTCGACAACGTCCTTGAGCTCGCCGTCCATGCGGCGACCTTCGCGCACCAGCGACACAAAGCTCGACAGGCCGTTGCGGACCTTGGCGCTAAACATGCCGGTCTCGGCGCACGCGATCTCGCAGGCCTGGAAGAACGAGCAACGGTTGTCGCGCGCCAGCTGCTCAATCTTTTGGATCGAGGTGGAGCCGATACCGCGGCGCGGCGTATTGATAACGCGCTTGACGCTCATCTCGTCTGCCGGGTTCACGATCATCTTGAGATATGCCATAACGTCGCGGATCTCGGCACGGTCGAAGAATCGCGTGCCGCCCACGATCTTGTAGGGCACGCCCGCGCGCAGGAACATATCTTCGAGAATGCGCGACTGGGCGTTGGTGCGGTAGAACACGGCGATGTCGTCGTAACTCGTGCCCTTGGCGTGCAGCTTCTCGATCTCGCCAGCAATCCAGCGGCCCTCGTCGCGCTCATCGCTCGCCTGGAAGGCCTGGATCTTCTCACCATCGCCCTCGGCCGTAAACAGGCGCTTGTCCTTGCGCTGCGAGTTGTGACGCACCACGGCGTTGGCGGCGCTCAGGATATGGCCCGTAGAGCGATAGTTCTGCTCCAGCTTGACGGTCTTGCAGTCTTTAAAGTCCTTCTCAAAGTCCAGGATATTGGTGATGTCGGCGCCACGCCAGCTATAAATGGACTGGTCGTCGTCGCCCACGACCATGAGGTTTTGGTACTTGGCGGCCAGCAGGTTGGCGATCTCGTACTGGACGTGGTTGGTGTCCTGATACTCGTCGACGCTAATGTAGCGGAAGCGCTCCTGGTACTTGTCGAGCACCTCGGGGCGGGTGCGCAGCAGCTCGAGCGTGCGCACGAGCAGGTCGTCGAAGTCCATCGCGTTGGCGGCACGCAGGCGGCGTTCCAGCTCCAGGTAGACCTGCGCGGCCTTTTTGTCGTTGGGGCTGTCGGCGGATTTGAGCATGTCCTCGGGGCCGATCATGGCGTTTTTGGCCGAGCTGATCTTGCTGCGGATCATGTTGATGGGGAACTGCTTTTGCTCAATGCCGAGCGCCTGCATAATGTCGCGCACCATGCGCTTTGAGTCATCGTCATCGTAGATGGTGAACTGCCCGGTGTATCCCAGCAGGTCGGCGTCCTCGCGCAGCATGCGCACGCACATGGCGTGGAAGGTGCACACCCACATGCCGCGGGTACCGGTGGGAATGAGCGCTGCCAGACGCTCGCGCATCTCGGCCGCGGCCTTGTTGGTAAACGTGATGGCTAGGACCTGCCAGGGCTTAACGCCCAGGTCGCCAAGCATATGCGCGATGCGGAAGGTCAGAACGCGGGTCTTGCCCGAGCCAGCACCGGCAAGGACCAGCAGTGGGCCCTCAGTGGTCAGGACCGCCTCGCGCTGGGCGGGGTTCAGGCTATCGATATCGACGAGCGGCTTGGCGGGCTTGGGCGCCGGAGCCGGGGCGTCGTAGATGTCGAGCGGAACGAGCTCGGGTTCCGGCGCGGCGGGGGCGGTGTACGCATCGAGCGGCACGGGTTCCGGCGCGGGTGGCACGGGTGCGGCAGTGTTCTTTTCCCAGGGCAGGGGCTGGGTCATGGGCGACTCCTCATCTGACGGACGGCGCGCCTGCGGGCAGCGCCATAGTTTGAGCCGTACCAGTATACCGAGCCGCGCGGACACCGACGCAAATCACACCACGACTCCGTGCGCGATCGTCAGGCCCGCCCCAGCGGGTTTGGTGCAAAGGTGTCAGGTTTGTCTGCACCAATCTATTGACAATCACGAAACCGCCGATGTCATGGCAGCAGCCAGCGAGCGGCGGCCAGAGCGAACAAATTGACATGAAAAGAGGGTGGCATAGACCTTTTGGTCATGCCGCCCTCTTTGAATGACAAGTTGTCGCTCTGGCCGCCACGCAGCGTCAACCAAGTTACAGGCCGAGCATCGGCTCCAGGACAAAGAAGTACGCGAGCACCACGATGCCCAGGATGATGCGGTAAACACCGAAGCACTTAAAGTCGTGACGGCGGACGAAACCCATGAGCCACTTGATGGCGATGAGCGAAACCACAAAGGCCACAACACAGCCCACGCCCAAGATTGCGACCTCGTTGGCGCCGAACGTACCGCCCTTGATGAAGTACTTGACCAGTTTGAGCGCACTCGCGCCAAACATGACAGGGATGGCCAGGAAGAACGTAAACTTGGACGCCACCGAACGCGTGCAGCCCAAAAGCAGGCCACCGATGATGGTAGAACCGGAACGAGACGTACCAGGCACCAGCGAAAGCACCTGGAAGCAGCCGATACCCAGCGCAGTCTTCCAACTCAGGTCCTCGAGCGTGGCGATGGAGCCAAAGTCCAAATTCTCGTCATCGTCCTCATCCTCAGCGGTAGCCGCGGCGGGCGCCGCAAAGTGCGCACCGGCGGGACGTCCGCCCGCCACCACAGCACGCGAACCAAACGAACCGGCAACGGCCATTTCCTCGCGCTTGTTCGCGCGCCAGTTCTCAATCACGATAAACAGCACGCCGTACACAATGAGCGCCAGCGCCACGACGGGAGCATTGTAGAAATGCTCCTCCATCCAGTCGTTGAGCGGCAGACCGATCGCCGCGGCGGGAATGCAGCCGAGCACAATCTTGCCCCACAGCACCCAGGTGTCGCGACGGCCCTCCTTGCCCTTGCTGGGCGAGAACGGGTTGAGCTCATGGAAGAACAGGACGCAGACAGCCAGAATGGCGCCGAGCTGAATCACGACCAGGAACATATTCCAGAACGTCTCGCTCACGTTCATCTTGACGAACTCGTCCACCAAGATCATGTGACCGGTCGACGAAACAGGCAGCCATTCGGTGATGCCCTCGACCAGGCCCATGAAGGCAGATTTTAGAAGCTCGATGATATCCAAAGGGACCCCCTCGTTAGACACCCGCCGATATTGTTCTGCGGACGGTGCGGGCGATGTCCCATTATCAACCGTTGGCGGCGCACCTGCGCCTACCCTTACCAAAAAACTCGCCCGTTCACAGAATTGCGAGCGGTCAAACCGAAATCCTTGGGTATAACTGCAACAAGATAAAGTGTCCGGCGGCCAACGCGCCCGCGCCCGCCCGACGCACGAGCCCCACGCCCGTGCGATAGACCAAGGAGGAAACCATGAACGAGGGCTATACCAAGGTATTTGTTTCACTCGACGGTACTGAGCAGCAGGATTTTGTGCTCGCACGCGCCATCAAGGTCGCCGCGAACAACGGCGCTAAGCTGATCATCGGCCACGTCATCGACTCCACTGCGCTCGAGAGCGCCGGTTCCTATCCGGTCGACCTGGTCAACGGCTTGGAGGAGGCCTTTAACAACTCCATCGCCAAGCAACTCGAGGAGGCCAAGGCCAATCCCGACATTCCCGAGGTCGAGGTCATGATTCGTACCGGCCGCATTCGTGAGACGCTCAAGGATGAGATGCTCGACGTGGTCAAGCCCGATCTGGTGCTCTGCGGCGCCCGCGGCCTGTCCTCAATTAAGTACGCGCTACTGGGCTCGATTTCAACGTTCCTGCTGCGCAATACGGACTGCGACATTTTGGTCGTGAAGTAGCGTTGCTCCCACCGGCCGCGGGGCCTGCGGGGTTTCCACGAGCACGTCCTCGCCGCGTTGCGGCTGCGGGATGTGCCCTTAGGAAACCCCTCCCGGCCCCGCGGCCTTCGCAGCCTTACTTCAGCGAGTTGTCTGATAGAAAAATGGCGTGCCGCCCCGGTTGGGGCGGCACGTTTTGTTTGAGGCGGCACGTTTTGTTTGGGCGGACGTCTGCCGCGTGCGTTACTCGAAATATTGGAACTTGTTGGTTGAGAAGGCGAATGTGACGACGAAGCCTTCGCCGGGCTCGGATGCCGCGGTGACGTCGATGCCCATCTTGGAGCACAGGCGCGCCACCAGGTAGAGGCCGATGCCCGTTGCGCGCTTGGTGATGCGGCCGTTGTCGCCGGTAAAACCCTTCTCGAACACGCGCGGCAGGTCGGCCGCGCTCACGCCACAGCCGTTGTCGGCAACGGTAAGCTCGATGCGCTCGCTTGCCAGGCCCTCGTCCAGCAACGCGCCCGAAAACGTGATCTTCGCACCATCCTCACGTGCGTATTTAATGCTGTTCTGAATGAGCTGGCCCAGAATAAACTCGAGCCACTTCTCGTCGGTAAACACCTCAAAGTCGAGGTTCTCGCACACCGGGGCCACGTGCGCCGCGATGAGCTCACGCGCGTTGGCCTTGATCGCGCCCGTCACCAGGGTCTTAAGATCCCAGCGGCGAATCAGGTAGTCACGCTCCACGACTTCCGAGCGTGCATAGTACAGCGCCTGGTCGATATAGCGCTCCACGCGGGCAAGCTCGCGACCGAGGTCGTCTACGCGCGACAGATCGTCTTCGCTGCCGTCCAGGTTTTCAAGAATCAGATGGGCTGCCGCCAGAGGCAACTTGGCCTCGTGGACCCAGCTTTCGATATAGTCGCGATAATCATCGGTCTGGCGCCGGCCTTCGGCAACCTCGTCGCAGGCAGCTTTGCCCACCCGGCGCAAGACCTCGTACTCGAGCTCGCCCTCGGCATAGGTCGGGCATTGCACCATCTCCTGCACCCATGCGGGACTCTCGAGTTCCTCTGCCGCGCGCTCCAACTGACGCAGAAAACGGCGACGGCGAGCGTACTCGATCACGATGCCGAGCATACCGAAAATAAAGGACACGCCAACCGCCACGACCACGATAGAAACGGGTGCGCCGGCGACCGTCAGCACAAAGCAGCTCAGCAGCACGCCGCAGGTCCACACGGCGACGGGAAGCAGCGCATCTTTAAAGAACTTGCCAAACGACATAGCCGGCCCCTAGACCGAATAGCCTTGGCCGCGGTGCGTCGTCAAATACCCCTTGATGCCGATTTTTTCGAGCGTGGTGCGCAGGCGGTTGATGTTGACGGTAAGCGTGTTGTCGTCCACGAAGGCGTCGGAGTCCCACAGGTCCTGCATGATGGCCGGACGCGAGACGATCTTGCCCGCGCGACCCAAGAGCAGCGAAAGGATACGCAGCTCGTTTTTGGTGAGCTCGGTACTGTCGCCGGTTGCCGTATTGGTGACCATGGAGCGGGCGAGGTCGAGCTCCAATCCCTTGTGGACGAGCGTGCTGCGCTCGCCTGCCGCCGCGGTGCGACGCAGCAAGGCATTGATGCGCGCCACGAGCACACGGGCGCTGTAGGGCTTGGGAACAAAGTCGTCCGCGCCGAGCGTCATGGCCATGACCTCGTCGATCTCGGTCGTGCGCGACGTGAGGACGATGATGGGGACCTCGGATTCGCGGCGAACCTCGTGGCAGATATGCTGGCCGTCCTTGACGGGAAGCGTGAGGTCGAGCAGCACCAGGTCGGGCGCGGCGGCGAGAATATCGCGCGAGACATGCTCAAACGATTCGCAGGCCTCGACCTCAAAACCGGCACGCGCCAAAATGTCGGCGAGCTCGCGACGGATGGGCTCGTCGTCCTCAACGATATAGATCAGCGCCATGGATTCCGCTCCCCTCTTGGTTGTCTTGCCACCATTATGGCCGCGAAACTGCAGGTGTGCACCGCGCGCGGTACCAAGGTGACAGAACTGTTCGCGAGCGGGGGCGTTTTGTCCGCCTCGCACTCGCAGCGGTGGCGGGGACCAACATGATTCTTAATCCCCGTCCCAGAAAAATCATTTAGCGGCGGGCACAGAGCTTTTCGTAGCCTTCGGCGAAGAAGGCGACCGTGGCGGCGTCGGCGTCGGCGGCGTCCGTCTCGGTTGCGGGGACCACGCCGTGCTCGTCGCTCACTAGGAACAGCGCGCCCTTAAGCTGCGCGGGAATATCTACGCGCGTGACCGGGATGCCCTTGGTCTGGGCCAGCTGCTCGATGAGCGTCGCCGTGCCGCACAGGCACTCGTCCGCCGGCGCCACAAAGGCCAGCTCACCGTCGTTGACGGCAGCGAGCAGCTCGGGCGCCACGCCGGTCTCGTCGGCTTCGGAGCGAGCCTCGGCAGAACGGGCACGCAGCGCCTTGGCCGACGTGTCGGACAGCGGCTCGTACTCCCCCACCGTCATGGCGGCGTTGCCGTTAACGTCGATCACCAGCATGAGCACACCGTCGTGGGCGGTGTAATCGCCCTCGGCAAGTGACCACTCAACGTGCTGCTTGGCCCAACTGAGCATGTTATGGGTAAGCGGCTCGCCCTGCACCAGACGCTCGGACAGTGCGCGGATGTGACGGTTGAGCATGGGCACCTTTTTGTTGGACATACGCCAACGGCAGATGAGCGCGGGCTTGTCGAGCGTGAACTTCTCGACCGCCTCCTGATTGGCGCAAAAGTCCTCGTACGCACGCTGATCCTCGGCATTGCCAAACAGCTCGGCATCATCAATCTGGGGCATGGTTGTACCTTTCGTGTTAGTCATTCCGTCCTCTTATACCAAAAAGACGGCCCTCCAAACGGAGCAGCCGTCTTTTGCAGAGATTATTTTGGAAGCGAGGCAAGTCCAAGGGACGAGATAACATCCCATCCTTCCCAGTCAACCTAACAGATCGGCGAGGGTTGCCCAGATGCCGCAGATTGCCGTGAAAGAGGAGCGACGCGTACTTGGGTACGCGAGCGACGAATGAACGGCAAGGTGCGGTGGCTGGGCAAGCCGCAGCGCCACCTCCCTACTTAGTGGCGGAAGTGGCGGGCGCCCGTAAAGACCATAGCAATACCATGCTCGTTGCAGGCCTGGACGCTCTCGTCGTCGCGCTTGGAGCCGCCGGGCTGGATGATGCAGGTCACGCCGTGTGCAGCAAGCACGTCGACGTTGTCGCGGAACGGGAAGAATGCGTCGCTTGCGCAGGCAAAGCCGCCCTTCTCCACGCCCTCGCGCTCGCAGAAGTCCTCGGCACGCTCGCAGGCCAACAGTGCAGAATCCACGCGGTTGGGCTGACCCGGGCCCATGCCAATGCCGGCCTTGCCCTTGGAGACCAGGATGGCGTTGGACTTAACGCCCTTGCAGACCTTCCAGGCAAACTCGAGCTCGGCCATCTCGGCGTCGGTGGGCTTGCGGTCGGTGGGGAACGTAAAGGTCGCGGGATCCTCGGTCACGTGGTCGACTTCCTGCACCAGCATGCCGCCGTCGATAGAGCGCAGCTCCACCTGGGCGCCGTGGTCCACGCCGCCGGTCGCCAACACGCGCAGGTTGGGGCGCTTGGCCATGCGCTCGAGCGCCTCGGCAGTGTAGCTCGGGGCGATGATGACCTCGACAAACTGCTTGTTCTGATCGGCGAAGTGCTCAACCAGCTCATAGGGAACCTCGCGGTTGCAGGCGATGATGCCGCCGAAAGCGCTCTTGGGATCGCAGGCGAAGGCGCGGTCGTAGGCAGCCGTAATATCCTCGGCAACGGCGGAACCGCAGGGGTTCTGGTGCTTGAGGATCACGCAGGCGGGCTCGTCGAACTCGCGGACCAGGTTCCAAGCGGCGTCGGCATCCAGATAGTTGTTGTAGCTGAGCGGCTTGCCCTGGATCTGCTCGGAGCCCACGAGCGGGAACTGCGAGCTCGCGGTGTTCTCGCAGCCCTCGGCAAAGCGATAGACCGTGGCCTTCTGCTGCGGGTTCTCGCCATAGCGCAGGTCGTCGACCTTCTCCAGCGAGATCTCGAGCTTGGCAGAGGTATCCGCCACGTCGCTTGCCTGGGCGGCGAGCCAACGGGAGATAGCCGTGTCGTAGGCGGCGGTGGTCTGGTAGACCTTCACCTGCAGGCGACGACGGGTGGAAAGCGTGGTGCAGCCACCGGTCTCGTGCATCTCGGCCAGGACGGCATCATAGTCGGCCGGGTCGGAAATGACGGTAACGCTCGCGGCGTTCTTAGCGGCAGAGCGCAGCATGGAGGGGCCACCGATGTCGATGTGCTCGATGGCATCCGCGAAGGTGACCTCGGGGTTGGCGACGGTCTTCTCGAACTCGTACAGGTTGACGACCACCAGGTCGATCAGCTTAATGCCGTGCTGAGCGGCCTCCTGCATGTGCTGCTCGGAATCGCGACGGGCAAGCAGCGCGCCGTGAACCTTGGGATGCAGCGTCTTGACGCGGCCGTCCATCATCTCGGGATAGCCCGTGAACTCCTCGATGGGGATTACGGGAACGCCCGCGTCCTCGATGGCACGAGCCGTGCCGCCCGTAGAGATGATCTCGACGCCAAAGTCGTCAACCAGCGTCCGTGCGAAATCGACGACGCCCGTCTTATCGGTAACCGAGATCAACGCGCGTGCGATCTTCACATCAGATCCCATGCAGTCCTCCTGTCTGGTACGCCGCCGTGCTCTGTGAGTCGGTGATACGTCGATCTGCAGCGCTCGCGCAGCGGCATTGAAAATACTGATTCAATGTAGCGCATCGAGCGCGACGATGCACCCCGCAACGCACGGCTGTGCAGAAAAAGCTTCGAGCGGGGGTTGCAGGAGCGCCACTGGGCACGGTGAGTTCATGGAACACAGGGGCACCATAATTAGATGCCAATGGCGTGGTAGAACTGTGCTCGATATGCATCCGCAATAGAAAGAGGCACCATGGTCTCGCGGGTTCTCTACCGACCGTTTGATACCGAAGATTTCGACGCCATCGCGCTGATCCTGCAGCAGCTTTGGCACAACAACTCGGATAACGATGAGTACAACCGCCTTGAAGCCGCATGCGACCTCGCCTATTGCCTTTCGTCATCGACGTTTTCGCAGGTAGCGGTGATTGACGGCGAGGCGCGCGGCATTGCACTTGCACGAGCAGGACAGAACTCCGGCGTCACTATCAACGAGCATTGGATGGATACCGAACGCGCGCTGCTATCGCAGATGCGTGAGCTGGAGCCTGATGCCTGCGCCGAGTATCTCTCGTTTGTGCGCGCAACCATCCGAACCAACAACCGCCTGCTCGAGAGTAGCCCGTTGCCGCACGACAACGAGGTCACGCTGCTTGCCGTGGATCGCGATGTCCATGGCCTGGGCGTTGGCACGGTTCTGCTCGATGCCGCGGTCTCGCACCTGTCCTCGCTTGGAGCGACGAGGGCGCACCTGTACACCGACTCCAACTGCTCGTGGAAGTTCTACGAGCTGCACGGCTTTAAGCGCACGGCCACGCACCGCGCCAACCGCGAAGAGCGCCGTCACGACATGCCGCGCGAAAGCTTCCTCTACGAACTCGACCTAACAGCCTAAACCCGGCAGCCATACCTAGTCATTTAGGAACGTCCCCAGTGACTAGTCGTTGGGGACAGTCTTCGTAGGTAGCGCATAAAAAGGGGATGGGCTTCCCCGACGGCTGTCGAGAAAAGCCCATCCCATGATTTACGACCGTTAGAACGTTCCGCCGCCGCCTCCGCCGACGCCGCCGCCTCCGCCGCCCGAGAAGCCACCGCCTCCGCCGCCGCTCGAGCTGTCGGAGCTCGACGCCAGCTCACGGATGCTCTCGTGATACACGTCATCGAACGAATCGAGCGGAGACTCGTTGCCGTAGTGATGGTAATACCACCAGTAGCAGGGGTAGTTGTCGTAGAAATCGTCGCTGTTGCGCAGGTCCGCAGGCACGGCCTCGGCCAGCTGTCGCAGCACTTCTTTCGAAACGCCTAGGGCAACGCCCATCACCAGCAGCTTGTTCCACAGCACCAGATCGCCGGGGACGGCTTCCTTTAGACGCGTGAAGTCCTCGAGCCAATGCTTAAGTGCCTTGCAGCGAGCCGCCACCTCGGCGCCCTCCGGCGTAAAGCGGCGGAACGTAAGGCCCACGCCGATACCCACCAGCACAATCGGCACCGAGATAACCGCGGCGGTAATGTTCGCCTGTGCGCCATCGGTAAAGAAGATGGATCCCACGGGAACAAAGGCAACCAGGATACCAAGAACCAGGCAAAACACCATTGCAACAATGCCGTCCGAGGCAACGTACTCGCTATCGGCCAACTTGCCCTTAACGGTGTTCTGATAGTCCTCGAGCTTATCGCCCACGGGCGTAGCGTGCTGCTTGACGTAGTGCTGCAGCTCGTCAAACGTGCGCGAGCGATCGCCGTTCTCGTCAGGCTTAGCACCGGCAAAGAAGACCTTGAGCACCATGTGGTCAATGCCCTTGGCCGACTTCCAGCCCGCATCGCTCACCGTCACGCGATACGTCTGCTCTTCTTTTTCACGCCCCAACAGACCCTTCTTGGCCTTGGTCACGGTCGCCTGCTCCAGCTTGATCACACGGTCGTCAGTGAGCTTCATGAGTGTGGCGATATATGCCTGATCGGGCACCTCGTTCCAGCTCATGAGGGCCGAAAGCACGGCGGGATGGTCGGCCGAGGGCACATCGCGGAAATATTCGTCCTGGAAAAGCGGCTTGGGCTTGCGCTTGCGCAGCTTGAGCATAACGATTGTGCCGGTAAAGGCCACCGCCGCAACAACACTTAGCACGGCAAGTGCATTGGCAATCATGCGAGCGTGAGCGCGGCGGGCGTTAGCTTCGTCGGCCCATTCCTTCTCTTCGCTCAGGATCGTTGACATGCGCTCTTCGCCCGAAGCGGCAAGCTGCGGCACCCAGTCGCTAGGGAAGGCGATGCGTGCCTCGGCGAATTCGCCCTGATGCACGCAGGGAATGGTATAGGTGACCATGGGTTCGTCCGCATCGAGCGATACATCGCCCGTCAGCGGGCCGTGGCCCCATGCGCGGAAGTTATCGCCCTTGACGGCCGCCGTCCCGGCAGCGGCATTTGCGAAGTACACTTCCATCTCAACGTCATCGGAGTCCGCGGACCAGCCGTCGCCCACAAACTTCCAGTAGAGCTCGGCGGTATCGGCCCAGTTCATGACCGCACCGGTCATGGTGTAGCTCACGTAATAGATCGCGCTGTCGCCGCTCTCGTGGGGGCTGAACACCTTAATCCTTACGCCGTCACCGGTCTGCTCGACCGTGTAGACGCCAGAATCGCCCTTGTTCGCGCTATCGACTTTGTTAAACGCGGTGTCCTCTTCCTCGACACTCAGCACGTCAACGCCCGCCGTGCCGCCCTGCTGGTTGGTGCCCGTATTGATCTCCCAAAACACGCCGTTGATGTCGTCGTCGAAATCAAACTGGCGTCCCTCGACAACGGTCAGCGATCCATCGGCCTCAACCGTGGCACTGATATAGGTTTGGGTCATGGAATAACCGTCGGCGTGTGCGGCGGCGGGCAGTAGCAGCAGTGCGCACGCGACGAGCGCAAATGGAAGCAATCGCGCAAACGGGCGGCGCTGCCGGCTGACTTTGGCGGCGAGGGTGTTCATAGGCACATCCTTTGTCTGTAAAACCAACAGCGCCATTGTCCCACGTTTGCGGGTACGCATGACGAACATCTAGGCGACCGGAGCGCCAAACGGGATGAAAGTCACGCCCGCACCCCGGCAGCTAGTCATTGGGGACGTTCTTTAGTCATTGGGGGCGTTCTTAAATGACTAGTCATTAGGGACACCCTTGGCATGGCCTGCGCCAGCAATAGATACCACTTCATAGCTCCGTCACAGGTGTAGCGGCTTTGTGTGGGCGCGGCGTGAGCCGATTAAGCCGGCGAGCGAGGGGCATAAAGCAGTTGAGCGAAAACGGTTTGCCCCTTTGCCGTTCGCTTGAGGATCATGTCCCCCTTTTCCGCGGAAACCCCGGCAGTTGCGAAGAGCTGCCGGGGTTTCTGTCGTTTGTGAGGCTAAGTCGGTACGCAGTGATCGAGACCTTGAGCCGCAAACCCACCGTGCGCAATGCGCACCGCCGCCAACTTGTGAGCGCGGCAACGCCTTCCCTGCCAAGCCCCGCGCTATACTCGTCCGCATGGATATCAAAACACGCAACATAGCAACGCCCGCCGCGGACGCGCCAGCGACGCCACCCGCCTCCGCCCCCGCGCCCGTCGTGGGCCGTTTCGCCCCGTCGCCCTCGGGCCGCATGCACCTGGGCAACGTGTTCAGTTGCCTGTGTGCGTGGCTTTCGGCCCGCAGCCAGGGCGGCAGCATCGTGTTGCGCATCGAGGACCTGGACGATCGCTGCAAGCGCCCGGAACTTGCCGCCCAATTGATTGACGACCTAGCTTGGCTGGGGCTTGAGTGGGACGAAGGCCCCTACTACCAGCACGATCGCCTGGACTTGTACGAGGACGCCCTGCACCAGCTGCAAGACGCCGGCCTCACCTATCCCTGCTTTTGCACGCGCGCCGAGCTCCACACCGCAAGCGCGCCGCACGCCAGCGACGGCACGCCCATCTACTGCGGCGCCTGCCGAGGCCTTTCTGCCGAGGAGGTTGCCCGCCGCAGTGCCCTGCGCGCTCCCGCCACGCGCCTGCGCGTGCCCGCCGTCGACGACCTCGCCGGCGACGTGATCGAATTCGTTGACCGCACGTACGGAGCCCAATGCGAGGCACTCGCCACCGAGTGCGGCGACTTTTTGGTGCGCCGCAGCGACGGCGTTTTTGCCTACCAGCTAGCCGTGGTGGTCGACGACGCTGCCATGGGCGTCACCGAGGTCGTGCGCGGATGCGACCTGCTTGGTTCCACGCCCCGCCAAATCTACCTGCAGCATCTGCTAGGACTTCCCACGCCGCACTACGCGCACATCCCGCTGCTCATGTCACCGGACGGCCGCCGCCTATCCAAGCGAGACCGCGATCTGGACCTGGGCGAGCTACGCGCGCGCTTTGGCACGCCCGAGGCGCTGCTGGGATGGCTCGCCGGACAAACGGGCATCACGCCGGACACCACGCCGCGCTCTACCGAGCAGCTGGTCGAGCACTTTAGATGGGACGTCATCCGTGCGCACCGCGAGAACATCACTGTAACGGTCGAGTAGCCAGCCACCCCGCCTCTACGCAACATCCCAGGGTTGGAGTTCGTCGCCCAGGCGAACGATGCAGTCGTAGAGCACGGTATGGCGCTCGGCCGGGTTGGCGTCGCGATGAAAATGCCCGTAGTACCAGCGCTTGTAATCCAAGCGATCTTCCAGCTCATCGAAAAATGCCGTGAGTCGGTCAACGCTGGGACAATTCCAGCCGGGTGCCGGATAAAGCGTGGGCGAAAGCATACGCGTAGAGCAGGTGTGGGTGACCACGTAGTCGACCTTCCAGCCCACGCTGTCGAGTTTTGTCCGTGCCTCCTCAAAGTTGCGCTCGTCCGGCAACTCCTGCGGCCACCAGCTGGAATACGGAATGCGGTATTCCTTGTCCACGCTCGTGGCGCCGCCCATGGTAAAGATCATTGAGCCGTCGAGCTCAAAAACCTCGCCACGCGTCAGGCGTCGGATGGGCGAGGTGTCCGATAGGCGCTGCGTCAGGCCGCCGTGCCACAGTTCCATGGGACGCTCCGCCCAGTGATCGAAACGTTCGTGGTTGCCGTCGACGAACAGCAACGTATAGGGGCGCGACTCCAGCCAAGCGATATCGGCGCATTCCTCGGCAGAGAAATCCCACGGAAAGCCAAAGTCGCCCGCGACAATCAGATAGTCGTCGCTCGTCAGGCTATCCCCAAGCTCCCAATCGCGCAGCTTTTGCATGTCGAGCCCACCGTGAATGTCGCCCGTCACATAGACCGTCATCGGATCACCACTTCCCTGTAAGTCGCTAGCCCACATTCTGCACGATCGCCAAGCAAACCGTTCCAGCCCTTCCGTCCCTTAGGGCTTACCCCTCGTTCTTCCATCCAAACGGGTCAAGCACCCAAAAAAACCAGATCGAGCACGCCGCCGGTCATCATGGCGCCGGCAAGGGCCATGCAAACGTGCAGAGAGATGGCGCTTCGGAGCACGTCGAATGGCCCCAGAACAGCCAGCAGCGCGACCGCTGCGCCGGCCACGCACAGCGCGAGGCACGGCCCCGCGTCCTTGACGCACTTCTTTGCGAGATGCTTGGTGTTGTCACTCATTGCTATCGAGCTCCTTAGAGGGCCGTTGTTCAGATACATACCGCCGCGGCAGAGCAGAGCGGCAGGGTAAGTGTCACATGTCGTGCGGTCATCAATGGAGAAACCGCCTGCTCGACCAACCCTTGACGCCGTTTTGCACCGGCGCCCCATCCCCCGCTATCCAGAAAGGCATCTCTCCCTTCCCCACCGCCGCGCAAAAACTCATCCAACATTAATCTTGGCTCAAGAATCGCTTAATCTATAACCTGCACTATAGAGTTCGACCAAGGGCGGGGCGGCGCCACGCAGGCCGCCGAACGCAACGCTCGCGCCCGGGCAGATCGCCCGGCGTCGTGCCCATCGAACGAAAGGACAGGTCATGGACGACCTCGAAAAAGTTGAAACCATCCGCACCAAGTGCAACGTGAGCTACACCGATGCCAAGGCCGCGCTCGACGCCGCCGACGGCAACGTCCTGGATGCCATCATTTGGCTCGAGTCGCAGGGCAAGACCCAGACCACGTCGGCGCACGCCGCCACCGAGTCCGCGCCAGTCAATGAGCCCTCGGCCGAGATGGTCGCCGCGCAGGCCGCCTACGAAAAGTCGAGCGAAAAGACCGACTTCTCCAAGAAGATGGACAGCGTGTGGGAGTACCTCAAAAAGCTCTTCCGCCTGAGTCTGGACACCAAGTTTATCGCCACGCGCCGCGATGCGATCATCCTCAACATCCCCATCCTGATCCCCATCATCGCCCTGTTTGCCTGGGGCGCCACGATTTGGCTGATGCTGATTGGCCTGTTCTTTGGCATGCGCTACCGCATCGATAGCGACGGCGACGTGCCCGGCAGCATCAACAACCTTATGAATCACGCTGCCGATGCCGCGGACGACATCAAGCAAAATCTCAACGACGACAAGTAATCTCAGACGGGGGCACGCATGGCACGGATCCTGATCGTAGAGGACGAGGAGAAAATCGCCCGCTTTGTGACGCTCGAGCTGGAGCACGAGGGCTACCAGGTGGAGCACGCCGCCGACGGCCGCACCGCCGTGGACCTGGCGCTGGAGCGCGACTACGATCTGATTCTGCTCGATGTGCTGTTGCCACAGCTCAACGGCATGGAGGTCCTGCGGCGCGTCCGCAAGCACAAGGACGTGCCGGTAATCATGGTCACCGCACGCGACGCCGTGATGGATAAGGTGGCCGGGCTCGATGCCGGCGCCGACGATTACCTGACCAAGCCATTTGCAATTGAGGAACTGTTCGCACGGATCCGCGTGGCGCTGAAACGCGCGGAGGCCGTGCGGGCGGCTTCGGGCGCTGGCGGTGCAGCTGGCGCTGGGGCGGGCCTGGGCCGTGTCGCTGGCCGGGAATGCCGCTGCGATGTCCCCGGCCAGCGACACGGCCCAGGCCCCTGCCTCGCCCTCCCCCGCCGCACTTATCGTGGGCTCGGTCGCGCTCGATCCCGACCGCCGCGAAGTCACGGTCGGCGGCTCGCCCATCGTGCTGACCGCCCGCGAGTTCGACGTCCTCGCCCTGCTTATGGCACATGCCGACACCGTGCTCACGCGCGAGCGCATTGCGCACGAAGCGCTGGGCTACGACTACGTGGGCGACACCAACAACGTCGATGTGCACATCGCGCACCTGCGCGCCAAGATCGAGGACGCTGGCGGTGCCCGCATCATCCAGACCGTGCGCGGGGTGGGCTATGTCTGCCGCGCGTAACGCCGAGACCAAGCGCGTCACCTCCATCGCCCGTGCCATCAACTGGAGCTACATGTGGCGCCGCTTGGTGAGCTACGTCTGGCTGGACCTGTTACTGCTGCTTGCTGCGGCGGCGATTCTCGTCTATGGATACAACCAGACGCTGCCCGACGGCGCGTTTACCGCGGGATGGATCCCCAGCGCCACCGTTCGCGGCATGTCGCTGACGCCCGCGCGCGGCTGGGACCTGACAGCGCTCACCTATACCGTCGAGCTTGCGCGTACCACCAAGACCTTCCCCCTCGCGCAGGACCTCGCCGCGCTGTGGCCCCTCTATATCGTTGTTGTAGGTTGGCAGGTCATCAGCGTGCTCAACATGCTCGGCGGCGCCCGCCGCGTGCGCCGTACCATGGCACCACTCAACGACCTGGCCTTGCGCGTGGACGAGCTCGGCCATATGCAGCTCTCCGGCGGCAAGATGGAAACGCTGGAGCAGGCCATCGAGCGCGCAAGCGTCGACTCGCCGAGCGTCACCACCGGCGACGCCGACCTGGCGAGCATCGAGGTCGCGCTCAACCGCCTGCTGCGTCAGATGCAAGAGGCCAAGCTGCAGCAGATGCGCTTTGTCAACGACGCGAGTCACGAACTGCGCACGCCCATCGCGGTGATTCAGGGCTACGTAAACATGCTCGACCGCTGGGGCAAAGACGACCCAGACGTGCTGGCAGAGTCCATCGCCTCGCTCAAGGCCGAAAGCGAGCATATGCAGGAGCTCGTGGAGCAGCTGCTGTTTTTGGCGCGCGGCGATGCCGGCCGCACCGTGCTGCGGCGCGCGAATACCAACCTGGCCGCACTGATCGGCGAGGTTTGCGAAGAATCGCAGATGATCGATACCGAGCACACGTATCGACTGGCCTTTGACGCTGCGCTTGCCAGCGACCCGCGCTGCGACGCGCCCGTTGACGTGGCGCTCGTGAAGCAGGCTCTGCGCGTAATCGTGCAGAATGCCGCCAAGTATTCGGACGCGGGAACGACCGTCACATTTGGCATAACACCCGATGCGGGCACGGGCACAATCGACATAGCCGTTGAAGACGAGGGCATCGGCATGAACCAGGAATCCGCAGCTCACGCGTTCGAGCGATTCTACCGTGCCGACAACGCACGCGATGCCGGCGCGCAGGGCTCAGGCCTGGGGCTTGCCATTGCCAAGTGGATCGTCGATAGCCATGGCGGTGTCATTGGCGTGACCTCAGTCGAGGGCGTCGGCAGCCGCTTTACGATTCGCCTGCCGCGGTAGGAAGCCCCTCGGCATAAATAAAGGGATAGGGCCACGCGGCCCTATCCCTTTTTGCTAGCTATGGCAGCTTGTGCGCTATTCGCGGCACAGGTGCACGGCGAAACCGGCGAACTCGCGCTTAAAGTACACGAGCTTGGTACCACCGTCGGGCAGCAGCGCGCGCGACTCTTCGTTGACCTCGAGCCCGCGCTCGGCAAACCACTTCTCAGCTGCATCGATGTCGTTAACGGCAAAGCCGATGTGGCCCTTGGTGCCACGACCGTTCTGCTTCATGATCTCGACCAGCGAATCGTTGAAGTACGAAACCGGGGTCTCGGTGACGGGCAGGCCCATCATCGTCGAGAACAGCTCCGCGATCTCCAGGGCGTCTGCCGGGTCGGTGGCGTTAATGCCCACATGGGCAACGCGCATACCAAAGAGCTCTACCGGGTTGGCGTTCTGCTCACTCATGCAGTCAGCGCCTACTGAGCCATGACGTCGAGAACGGCCTTCTCGGCGGCAACGCGGTTCATGCCGGTCATGAAGGGCACGCCACTCACGTACGGGCAGGTGAGGCCCTCGGGGGCAACGGTGGTGGCGATCAGCAGGTCAGCGCCCTCGTCGCAGTAATCCTTGGCCTCGGAGATGGCGCACTGCACAATCTCGTACTTGTCGGCATAACCGTTGGCGTCGAGCAGAGTAGCGACCTTCTGGGCAACGAGCGTGGAAGTAGCAGCGCCAGCACCGCAAGCCAAAACGATCTTCTTCATAGGTAATGTCTCCCTTCATGGTTTACTTTAGGTAAGTGTACCGCAGCGAGCGATGGCACTCGGCCTCGATGAGCTTTTATGCCAGTTTGCTTGCGCGCTGCGTATAATACATCTAGTACGTGTTGTCATACCGCTCGCTTTATGGGCGACTAAGGACCCTAATATGCCCGATTCCCGCACCCTCTGGACCGCCGTCGTTATCATCTGCATCGCCGTGTCGGTGTTCTTTAGCGTCAAAAAACGCACCACGTTTAAGCGCCTGCAGCAGCTTATGGCTGCCAAGCAGTGGGACGAGTTCGATCGTTTGCTCGACGGCAAACTCACCAGCATGCTGTACCCGCGCTACAACCGCGACTACCTGCGTCTGAACTCCTATCTGCTGCGCGAGGACCACGAGCGCGCCAGCGAGATGTTCGACCTACTGCTGGGACTCAACCTCCCCAAGATGCAGCGCGTCGACTTGGTGATTAAGGCCTTTAACTACTATGTTGGCCAGGAGGACCGCAAAAAGTCCAAAGAGCTGTTGCACGAGATCAAGGGCTTTGAGGGCGGTCAGGCCGAGGCAGTTGCGCACGAGTGTCAGCTGATGTACGACACGATGATCCTCAAGCGCCACAACGACATTCCCGAGCTGGAGCGCATGCTCGAGGATGTCGGCGACGACCCGGTCAAGCGCTGCCGCTTGGAGTACCTGCTAGCCCTGCAGTACCAGAACAAGGGCGACGAAGCCAAGTTCCAGGAGTTCCTGGAGAAGTCGGGCCAACACTCGATGGCCGTCAACGCGTAACGGACGGCTTGTGCTAGACTTCTAGTCTCACGGGGGCGTGGCGGAATTGGCATACGCAGGAGACTTAAAATCTCTCGCCGCAAGGATTGTGGGTTCGAGTCCCACCGCCCCTACCACGTATTGTTTACGAGCCCGCGTCCCCCAGGGATGCGGGCTCGTTTCTTTTAGATGCCGGTGGGACTCGAACCCGCGAGGGGGCGAGCGTCAAGCGGACGCGCAGCGTCCGCAGCGAGCCGGCGAGGGCGCCGACAGGCGGCCGAAGCCGGTGCGTATTTGCGCAGCAAATACGCAGACGTCCCACCGCCCCTACCATTTGGTTTTTACGAGCCCGCGTCCCCCAGGGATGCGGGCTCGTTTCTTTTACACGCCGGTGGGGCTCTAAGTTGCGGTGGAATAGATCCTGTTTATACCGTTTACCAGCTTATTTAGGAACTATTTCACCGCAACTCAGAGGAAGACGGTTAAAGAGCGCTGAGGCTGGGGGTCCAGGCGATGGTGGGAGTCGCGCCGTCGAGAACCTCGTTGATGGTGGCGACCATGCCAGCGAGTAGGCTGTTCTCGCTTACGGTGAGCGCATCGTAGCCACCGGCGCGCATGAGCTCGCGAATCACCACGGCGCCGGCCAGAATCACGCCCGCGCGCTTGGGCTGCACGCCCGGCAGCGCAGCGATACCCTCCACATCCAGCGTAGATATACGATCGATGGCGGCCGAGATCTGCTCCATCGAAAGCTCGCGCAGGTGCACAAAGCTCGAGTCGTACGGCTCCAGTTCGTGGACCAGCGCCACGAGCGTGGTGACGGTACCGCCCACCGCGACGAGGCGCTCGGCGCGCTCAAAGTCGACAGGCAGGCCCTCAAAGTAAGCCCCGAACTGCTCGCCCGCCCAGTCGGCAGCGGCAGCAAGCTCGCCGTCCGAAGGCGGCAACGCCGAGAAGAAACGCTCCGTCACACGACGGCAACCGATGTCCAGTGAGCGCGTTCCCTCCAGTGCAAAGACCCCGCGCTCAGGCGCATAGACGCCCGTCGCGAGCTCCGTGGAGCCACCGCCCGAATCGGCAACAATGATGCGCTCGCCGGCAAAGTCGTGTGCCACGCCAAAAAACGTCAGGCGCGCCTCGACCTCGCCCGGAATCACCTGCGGTTCGAGCCCCAGATCGCGCAGACCGTCCAGCAGCAGCGCGGCATTGGACGCATCGCGCGCGGCACTCGTGCAGGTGGTGCAGACGCACGCGGCCCCAAAGGTACGGGCTTCGTCCACAAACATGTGGCACGCAGCGAGCACGCGCTCAACGGCCGCCTCGCAAAAGCGCCCCGTCGCGTCCACGCCCTCGCCCAAGTCGGTGATCTCGGTATGCTTGGACGATTCCACGATCGCCCCGGCCTCGACCTGCGCCAACACCAGTCGCGACGACACCGTTCCCAGGTCAATCGCGGCCACCTTATATCGTTTGCAATCTGCCATTGCGGGCTCCCCTCCGGGCGCTATTTGCCGTTGGACACGACCGTCTGGCCCTCGACGCCGTTAAACCCAAACAGCATGTCGAGCACTTGGATGTACCACGGCGCGTCCTTACCGACTTCTTCGATTTCCTTGGCAACTTCGCTGGCCTTCTTGGCGTTCGACGACTTCTGGCTCGACGAGGCATCCGAATCGCCGTCCAGGCCCTGCACTTCAATCCTCTTCTCGCCGGGCATCACCAAGCCCAGGTCCTCGGATGCCGCATCCTTGATACCCTCCTCCGAGAGCAGCTTGTCGGCGCTTTTTTGCAGCCCATCATTGTATTGCTGGCGAATCTCGACCTGCTTGGTCAAGATATCGCTCGAACGCTTTGCCACGTACAGGTCGCGCACGGGGAAATACAGGCTCACGAGCACCAGGGCAACGACGATGCCGATGAATAGCCCTCGCTGAGGACCGTGGGTAAAGTCGTAGATCGCCTTGACCACCGCGTTGTCGTTGGCGTAGTGCATAAAGTCCGAGCCCGAAAAACGGTTCGAGGGCCTGCTCGACCTATCGTGCGTTTGAGCCGACGAGCGCTGAGCATGCGACGAACGTGCCGGGCGCACTGGTCCATCTGCCGAAGTATTCACATGAGCATTGGGGCGCGAGGTACTTGTCGGGCGCTGCATGGAGCGGTCGGCGCCGGCGTAGGCGGACCCACCGAGCTGCACCGTGCGCGCACGGCGAGGCGACGGCTCACGCGAACCGGCGGAATAGTACCTGTTGTCGTAAATCTGATCCATGTGCGCCTTGTGCGGTTGAGGTTTGTTTGCGCTAAGTATTCTAGTTATAGCACGAGCGCCCGCACCGCCTTCGCCAGCCTTTGCTCGACATAAAAAAGGCGCTGAGTCATATGGCCCAGCGCCCAATGGCGGCCATCAGAAGTGGAACGGAGCCGAGTCAGCCCCGCCCCCCCCGCGAGCGCCACTTGTTTAGCGAATGTTGTAGAACGCGGCCTTGCCGGCGTAGCGCGCGCTGCCCTCGAGCTCGTCCTCGATGCGGATGAGCTGGTTGTACTTGGCGATGCGGTCGCTGCGGCACGGGGCGCCCGACTTGATCTGGCCGGCGTTGACGCCCACGACCAGGTCGGCGATCGTGGAGTCCTCGGTCTCGCCGGAACGGTGGCTCACGATGCAAGCGTAGCCGGCCTCCTTGGCGGTCTCGATGGCCTCGAGCGACTCGGTGAGCGTGCCGATCTGGTTGACCTTGACCAGGATCGCGTTGGCGGCACCCAGCTCGATGCCCTTCTTGAGGCGCTCGGTGTTGGTGACGAACAGGTCGTCGCCTACGAGCTGCACCTTGTTGCCAATGCGGCGGGTAAGCTCGACCCAGCCGTCCCAGTCCTCCTCGGCCATGCCGTCCTCGATGGAGATGATGGGATAAGTGTCGACGAGCTTCTCCCAGTAATCGACCATCTGGGCGCTCGTGTACTCAACGCCCTCGCCCTTGAGCTCGTACATACCGGTCTCAGCGTTGTAGAACTCGGTGGACGCCGGATCCATGGCGTACATAAAGTCGACGCCGGGCTTAAAGCCAGCCTTCTCGACGGCCTTGGTGATGTACTCGAACGGCTCGGCATTGGTCTTAAGGTTGGGGGCAAAGCCGCCCTCGTCGCCCACGCCGCCGCCCAGGCCGGCCTCGTGCAGCACGCCCTTGAGGGTGTGGTAGACCTCGGCGCACCAACGCAGGCCCTCTGCAAAGCTCGGGGCGCCCACCGGCATGATCATGAACTCCTGAAAGTCGACGTTATTGTCGGCATGCACGCCGCCGTTGAGGATGTTCATCATGGGCGTGGGCAGCAGATGGGCGTTGACGCCGCCCAGGTACTGGTACAGTGACAGGCCCGCCGAGTCGGCAGCGGCGCGGGCGACGGCCAGCGACACGCCCAGGATGGCGTTGGCACCGAGCTTGGTCTTGTTGGGGGTACCGTCCGCGGCAATCAGCGCGGCATCGACGGCGCGCTGGTCGAAGGCGTCGAGGCCCACGACGGCGTTAGCGCACTCGTTGTTGACGTGCTCGACGGCCTGCAAAACACCCTTGCCCAGGTAGCGGCCCTTGTCGCCATCGCGCAGCTCGCAGGCCTCAAAGGCTCCGGTCGAAGCACCCGAAGGCACCATTGCGCGGCCAAAGCTGCCGTCCTCGAGCACGACCTCGACCTCGACGGTGGGATTGCCGCGGCTGTCGAGCACCTCGCGACCGTAGACGTCCAAAATATCGCTCATGTTGTCTCCCTCTCACTTGGAAACGGGTTGAATGCTTGGCGACGCGGCTTGCACGCTGTAGAGGCGCGCAGGTTCATAAGTTAGCCTTGTCGCACTTTTTGCATTATGCCCTAAGTTAGCCGAGGGATACACTTGATTTTCGAAAAATTTAGCGGGAACGATGAGGCGTGTCAGCCCGTCGTTCCCGCAGTCTTACTCCCCTGCCTTTGCTGCGTCCCACAGGTCGTTGAGCCCATGGGTCGAAAGCTCGGCAAGATCAACGTGGGCATCGGCCGCCATCTGTTCCATCGCAGCCCAGCGACGGCGAAACTTGGCCGTGCTCGCGCGCAGGGCGCTCTCGGCGTCGATACCCTCCTTGCGCGCGACGTTGACCAGGGCAAAGAGCAGATCGCCAAACTCCATTTCGCGCTCGGGCGAGCCAGGGGCCTCGGCCTCAAACTCGGCACGCTCCTCGGCAACCTCGTCCCACACGTCCTGGACCGTCTCCCACTCAAAGCCCACGGCAGCCGCCTTGCGTGACACCTTCTGCGCCTGCATCAACGCCGGCAGATGCGTGGGCACGCCATCGAGCAGACCCTCGGGCGCGGCCTCGCCCGCCGCCACGGCCTTGTCCTTGGCGGCTTTCTCGGCAAGCTTGACCTCGTCCCAAATCTTGAGCACCTCGTCGGAGCTCTCGGCATCCGCATCGCCAAACACGTGCGGGTGGCGGCGAATGAGCTTGGCGTCGATATCGCGCGCCACGTCGGCCAGCGTAAACTCGCCGGCGTCGGCAGCAATCTGCGCATGCAGCACGACCTGCATGAGCACGTCACCCAGTTCCTCGCGCAGGTGAACCGCGTCGTCCGCCTCGATGCAGTCGAGCGCCTCGTAGGCCTCCTCGATCATGTTCTTGCCGATGCTGCGGTGCGTCTGCTCGCGGTCCCACGGGCAGCCATCGGGCTGACGCAGACGCCAGATGGTCTGCACCAGATGCTGCAGCTCGGCCGACGCGTCTATCAGCGTGGACAGATCGCGCGAGCCCTCGGCATTTTGCTGAGCCATATGCTGCGCCATGGTTAGTCCTCCTCCAGGATCACGTGGCGGAACGCTCCGCCCTCGTAGATGCCGTAGCTGTGCGTGCCGTCCTTGGGGATGCTCACGCTGCCGGGGTTGAAGAGCCACAGGCCCGGGTGCGCGGCGCTTTCCTCGTTGACCTTGATGTGCGTGTGGCCGTAGACGAGCGCGGAGCCCTCGGGCAACGCGGGCGCGTGGTCGACGCTGTTGTGCATGCCGGCGCCAAAGACATGGCCGTGCGTCAGGAACAGCTCGCGGCCGGTCTCGTCGAACAGCGTGGCGTAGTCGGCCATGACGGGGAAGTCGAGCACCATCTGGTCGACCTCGGCGTCGCAGTTGCCGCGCACCGCGATGATGCGGTCGGCCAGGGCGTTGAGCAGCGGGACAACGCGCTTGGGAGCGTAATCGCGTGGCAGGTCGTTGCGTGGACCGTGGTAGAGCAGGTCGCCCAGCAGCACGACGCGGTCAGGCTGCTCGGACTCGATGGCGGCGCAGAGGCGCTCGGCCCAGTATGCCGAGCCGTGGATGTCGGAGGCGATGAGGTATTTCATGGGGAGATCCTTTCGAATGGGGTTGATATGGCTAGGCGCAGGATGTCGCCACCAGCCGCGTTATTCAAATCGCAGTGCCGCGCTCTGGGCCGCCCGCATCACGCGCTGGAGCGGCACATTATGCTCGCGAGCGAGACGGGCGCAGTCCTCGTACTCGGGCGCTGCACGCTCGCTGCCGTCGGGCAGGGTGGCCACTTTAACGGACACCTCGCCCCATGGCGTCGTTACGCGCTCAAAGCGGCGTGGCAGGCAAACGCGCTCCATGACCTGGCGACGAATGCCGTTGGTCGTGGTTTCCAAAAAGATAATCGTCTGCAGGCGCTCGATATCCTCGTGAGCACAGATTACCTGTAGCTGCCAGCTGGGGCGGCCTTTCTTGCAATAGAGGGGCAGCCAATGCACCTCGCGCGCACCCGCCCCGCGCAGACGGTCGGCGGCGTAGGCGAGCACCTCGGGCGACGCATCGTCGATGTCGCATTCCAGCTTGACGATGGTCTCGGGCGCATCGGTCTCGCGAGACAGCGGAGATGTGCTATCGCATTGCATACGGTCCGGATCCTTTCCGCGCGGGCTCGTTTTGTCCACCCAAACGCTAGCACATCGCAGGCGGCGCAGGGGCGGCGTCATGGGATAGGTGCGACTTTTGCTGGGCGCAAGTGCTGGCGCGCTCCAACGCCGGCCCGCTCCATTCAAACGTGTACGTCAGCCTCCAAACATGTCATTTTTTGCAGCTTTTGGAGGCTGACGTACACGTTTTGGAGCGGGGCCGCACCGCGCGCCCTTTCCAGTCGATTTCGGCCCCGGAGCGCTCGTCGCATCGGGGGCCGCCCCATTACAATGGAGCGGATTCGCTTGACGCAAAGGAGCCGCCATGCCTGCTTGCCCGCTGGTCGATTGCCATACCCACACCTCGTTCTCGGACGGACACACCTCGTTTGAGGACAACGTTCGCGCCGCTGCTGCAGCCGGTTGCCGTGCCATGGTCTCGACCGATCACCTTACCCTGCCTGCCAGCATGGATTCCAATTGCGAAGTGCAGGTTGTCGAGGGCAACCTGCCGGCACATCGTCTGGCTTTTGAGGATGCCCGCAAGCTTACCGCGCAGATCGCGCCGGAGCTCGAGCTTATCTATGGCTTTGAGTGCGATTGGTACGAAGGCTGCGAGCCTTTGGTTGAGCGCTGGTCCGAAGGCGCCGTCGTGCGCCTGGGCAGCGTACATTGGATTGGCAACCCCGGCGATATCATGGCCGGTGCCGCGGGTACGGCGGGAACGGAAAACATCGCTCGCCCCGATACGCCCGATTCCCTTTGCGGTTGGATCGACGATGACACCAACCTGCACGTTTGGGAAAACTTAGGCGTGCGCGGTGTGTGGGAGCGCTACGTCGACGACTGGTGTCGCGCCTGCGAAAGCCCGCTCAACTTTGACGTGATGGCCCACCCCGACCTGGTCATGCGCTTTTCGAAGGAGGGCTTTGCGCCCGATTTTGACCCCGCGCCGTTCTGGGGGCAGATGGCAGAATGCGCACACGACACGAATCGGCGCGTTGAGGTCTCGACTGCCGCGCCGCGCAAGGGGCTCGACGACTACTACCCCGCGACCGGCCTCTTGCGCTGCTTTGCCCATGCCGAGGTGCCCATTACCTTTGGCTCGGACGCACACCGCGCCTGCGACATCTGCTGGAACATCCGCGAGGCCCAGGCCCACGCCTACGACTGCGGTTATCGAACCTTCGACATCCCCCACGCCACCGGCGAATGGGAATCCACGCCCCTCGCCTAGCCATCCCTTCATAAGTTGCGGTGGAATAGGGATTGTTTTGCCTGATGAAGCGCTTAAACAGTCCCTATTTCACCGCAACTTCCATGACCCCGTTACACCAACAAAGACTGTCCCAAACGACTAGTGGCGGCGGGCGTTGAGTTCGCCGGCCAGTTCGTCGAGGGTAATGCCGTAGCGCTCGAGCGTCACGAGTAGGTGATAGATCAGGTCGCCGGCCTCGTAGCGGATGTGGTCGTGATCGTTATCCTTGCAGGCCATGATGACCTCGCTCGCCTCCTCGGCAAGCTTCTTGAGCAGCTCGTCCTCGACGTCGGTCAACAGACGAGCGGTGTAGCTCTCCTGTGGCGACGCATCGCGACGACCGTGAATCACCTCGGCCAGACCTGTCAGCGTCTCACCGATATTTCCATCCTGAACGTTTGCGGTGCGCACACCCATGGTTCATTCCTTTCTGGTTGGCCAAGCGCCTGGTCGCGCGCCCGCCCTACACGAGTTTCTTAAAGAAGCAGGTACGGTTGCCGGTATGGCAGGCCGGACCCGGCGAGTCGACCTTGACCAGCAGCGTATCGTTATCGCAGTCGGCCCAAAGCTCCTTGACCTCCTGCATATTGCCGCTCGTCGCGCCCTTGTTCCAGAGCTCCTGGCGGCTGCGGCTCCAAAACCACGTGGTCCCGGTCTTGAGCGTCAGCCCCACCGATTCCTCGTTCATCCAAGCAACCATAAGCACCTCGCCGGTGTCATATTGCTGAACCACACAAGGAATCAATCCTTTGGCGTCGTATTTAAGATCCGCTGGAGTAGTAATTTCTCTCATTTCAATTCCCCAATTTAAACATCGCCGGTCGGCGAGGGTTGTCCAGGTGCCCGAGATTCCGAGCGACAAGCCCGACGACGCGTACTTAAGTACGCGAGGAGGGTTGGAGCCGGAAGGTCGGGTGCCTGGACAAGCCGCAGCATTAGAAGTCCAATCTCACAGGAATGCCCTGCGACGCCATATACTCCTTCACCTGGCGAATGCTGAACGTCCCAAAGTGAAAGACGCTTGCCGCCAGTACGGCGTCGGCTTCGCCCTCGATCACACCCTCAGCAAAATGCTCGAGCGTGCCCACGCCGCCGCTCGCAATCACCGGAATCGGCACCGCGC
This sequence comes from Collinsella sp., assembly GCA_048485235.1. Taxonomy (GTDB): domain Bacteria; phylum Actinomycetota; class Coriobacteriia; order Coriobacteriales; family Coriobacteriaceae; genus Collinsella. The sequence continues at coordinate 8,740 of DBFWCI010000030.1, read as the reverse complement.
GGGCCACGGCGCGGGTGAGCGCCAGGTCAAAGCCGGCCTTGGTGCCGTCGCGATCCATACTGGTCAGTAGGATCTCGCCGGCACCGCGACGAGCCGCTTCCTCGGCCCACGCCACCGCGTCGATACCCGTGGCGTTGCGACCGCCCGCCGTGAAGACCTCCCACTTGTCGGCACCGGATGCGCCGGGCAAACCAACGCGCTTGGCATCGATCGCCACGACCACGGCCTGGCTGCCAAACGCCGCGGCGGCCTGGCTAATCAACGACGGGTCGCGCACGGCCGCCGAGTTGAGCGACACCTTGTCGGCACCGGCGGCAACCATGGTGCGCATGCCCGCCAGGTCGCGAAATCCGCCGCCCACGGTATAGGGAATGGCCAGCTCCTCGGCCGCATGCGCCGCCATCTCGATAGTCGTCGCGCGGTTATCGCTCGTGGCGGTAATGTCCAGGAAGACGACCTCGTCCGCACCCTCGCGGTCGTAGGCGCGCGCCAACTCCACCGGATCGCCCGCATCGCGCAAGCTCACAAAGTTGACGCCCTTAACCACACGGCCGTCCTTGACGTCCAGACAGGGAATCACGCGTTTGGTAAGCATGGGCTACTCCTCCCCTCGGGCGGCGACCAGTGCCTGGGCCAGCGTAAAGTTGCCCTCGTAGAGCGCACGGCCGGTAATGGCACCCTCAATAGCATCCTCACCCGCCGCAGCTAGCGCGCGAATGTCGTCGAGCGTAGAGATGCCGCCCGAAGCCACGACAGGAAAGCCCGCGACCTTGGCAACATGGCGATACGCCGCCACATCGATGCCCGTCTGCATGCCATCGCGCGCGATGTCGGTATACACCAGATGCTTAAAGCCCAGCTCGGAAAGCTGCGCCACGGCATCGTCGAGCGCCACACCCGCGCCGTCGCGCCAGCCGTTCACCTTGACCTGGCCGTCGCGTGCGGCAATGTCAGCCACCAACAGCTCGCCAAAGCCTTGGGCCGCCACCTCGGCAAAACCCGGCTCGGTCACCAGCACGGTACCCAGTGCGATGCGGTGAGCACCGTAGCCGGCAAGTTCGTCGATGCGCGCAAGCGAGCGAACGCCGCCGCCCACGTCCACGGACAGACCGTCGACGCCGCAGATAGCCTTAATCGCCGCCGAGTTGGCAGCGCAGGTGTTCTCGTCCTCGCCAAAGGCAGCGGACAGGTCGACGACGTGCACCCAGTTCGCGCCCTGCTCGGCAAACGAGCGGGCGACGGCCACGGGGTCATCGGAATATACCTTGCAGCGGTTGCGGTCGCCGCGCTCCAGGCGCACAACCTTGCCGCCGATCAGATCGATTGCGGGAAACAGGATCATCGGCCAACCTCCTCGACGATGTTGACGAAGTTCTTAAGGATGCGCTGACCCAGCGCGGAGGATTTCTCGGGATGGAACTGGCAGCCCCACACATTGCCGTGGCGCACGATGCACGGGAAACTCCGCGTATAGTGCGTGCGTGCCAGCACATCGGCGGCATCGGCGTCGTCGGCCACCGCGTAACTGTGGGTGAAGTACATGTTGGCGCCCTCGGCAAAACCGGCAAGCAGCGGATCGGCCGCACCGGCAGGCGTCATGTGCACCTGATCCCAGCCCACGTGCGGGACCTTCAGACGGCTCGACTCCAGGTGCGTGCACGAGCCACGCATGATGCCCAGGCCATCGACCCAGGGACCGCCGGCCTGCTCGGAGGCATCGTCGTCCGCGTCCACGCCCTCGTCCGCAGGCACGCCCTCGTTGCCACGCTCAAAAAATAGCTGAAGACCCAGGCAGATGCCGAGCAGCGGAGTTCCGGCGGCAACGGCATCGAGCACGGCCACCTCCTCGCCGCTCTGGCGCATAAAGGCGATTGCGTCATAGAACGCGCCCACGCCCGGGATGACCAGGCCGTCGGCGTTGCGGATCTGCTCCGGATCGTCCGATGTGCAGGCAGCGGCACCGGCGCGCGCAAGCCCGCGCACGACGCTCGACAAGTTGCCCTTGTGGTAGTCGACCACCACGATCTTCGGTTCGCCCACGCGACCCCTCCCTTTTCCCATTCAAAACCTGCCAAAAAGGGACAGGTTTATTTTGGTCGGTTAAACGTTCATCCACCGTATGAGACAGCATTTCCGCAGATAAAACCTGCCAAAATAAACCTGTCCCTTTTTGGCAGGTTACAGCGAGCCCTTGGTGCTGGGGATGCCCTGCACGCGGGGATCGAGCTCGCAGGCGCGGCGCATCGTGCGGCCCACGGCCTTAAAGGCGGCTTCGATAATGTGGTGCGAGTTGCCGCCCGCCAGCTCGCGCACGTGCAGCGTGAGCTTGGCGTCACGCGCGAAGGCATAGAAGAACTCGACGGCCAACTCGGTATCGAAGCTGCCCACGCGCTCGGTCGGCACGGGCAGCTCGCAGTAGGCCTGGCCACGACCCGAAATGTCCACGGCGGCCATCACGAGTGTCTCGTCCATGGCGATCGCCGCATCGGCAAAGCGCGTAATACCCGCTTTGTCGCCCAGCGCCCGGCAAAACGCCTCGCCCAACACAATGCCCGTGTCCTCGACGGTGTGATGCGCGTCGACCTCAACGTCGCCTACCGCATGTACCGTCAAATCGAACAGGCCATGGCGGCCAAAGGCGTTGAGCATATGGTCGAAAAACGGTACGCCGGTCGAGATATCGCACACGCCGCTCCCGTCCAGGTCGAGTTTGACGACAATGTCGGTCTCCCCCGTCTTGCGGGTCACCTCGGCATAACGGCCCATCTAGATCTCCTCCTTCACCAGCACGGCAAACGCGGCCAGTACCTCATCGTTTTCCTGCGGCGTGCCCACGGTAATGCGCAGACACTCCGCAAGCCCCGGCGCATAGCTAAAGTCGCGCACCAAAATCGAATACTCGTCGCGTAGGCGCTCGCGCACGCGCGTGGCATGCGGCGTACGCACGAGCACAAAGTTCGCCGCGCTCGGCCATGCCTCCACGGGCAGGCCCTCGGTAGTCATCGCGCGCAGGGCGCACAGCTCGCGCTCGCGCTCGGATGCGACCTGTGCCACCACGGGCGCGTACGCATCGCGGGCGCGCACGCAGGCAAGCGCGGCGGCCTGGCTCAGCACATTAACCGAATAGATCTGGCGAATCGCCGCGAACACGTCGATGACTTCCGGCACCGCGATCACGTAACCCAGACGCGTACCGGCAGCGCCAAACGCCTTGGACAACGTATGCAGAATCACCAGGTTGGGATGCTCGGCGATAAGCCCCTGCGCCGTGGTGGCCGCGCCAAACGAATCGTCGGCAAACTCAACGTAGGCCTCGTCGACCATCACCATGCCGGGGCACGCATCGCACAGCGCCGCGATAAAGTCGAGCGGCGCCACGTCGCCCGTGGGGTTATTGGGCGAGGTCACGATTGCCAGGTTGCACTCGGGCGCTGCCGCAAGCACGGCTGTCTGGTCGAGCTCAAAGGTCGCGGGGTCGCGCCACACGTCACGCACCTCGGTCTGGCAGAGCGACGCAAAGAACGCGTACTCGCTAAAGCACGGCGGGCAGTTGAGCAGGGTCCGTCCCACGCCGCCAAACGCCAACAGGTAGTTATAGAGCAGCTCGTCGCCGCCGTTTCCCACGCAGACATTCTCGCGCGCCACGCCATGCCAGGCAGCAAGCTCGTCGCGCAGGTCGTTCGACATGGGATCGGGATAGCGATTGAGCGGTGTGGCAGCCAGGGTAGCATCGACCGCCTCGCGCACGCCGGTCGGCACGGGATAGGTGTTCTCGTTGGCCGAAAGGTTGATGCGCGTAGGCGTAAAGTTGGGATCGTAGGGCTCAATACCGGCCAGGTAAGGCTGGACGAGCTCCTTCATACGGGGCGTCAGCTCGGCCATATTAGGCCTCCTTGCCAGTTGTGCCAACGCCATCCGCGCCCGCAGCCGCCAGGTCAACGCCCTCGGCAACCGTCGCCACGGGGTCGCCCGGCCAGGCGACCTTGGTCAGGTCGGCCGCGGCGAGCGACTCGACGCTCACGGCATCCTCGCCCTGCTCTAGCACACGGCGACGCAGTGCGGCGGAAAGCGCGTGTGCCCACAGGCCCTCGGCCTCGGCTAGACGCTGCGTGGCGGGAGCGTCGGAGAGCAGGCCCTCGGGTGTATAGCAAATGACGCTCGAGCGCTTGACGAACTCTTCGACCGAAAGCGGGTTGGAGAACATGGCCGTACCGCCGGTCGGCAGCGTGTGGTTGGGGCCGGCAACATAATCGCCGAGCGGCTCGGAGCTCCAAGCACCCACAAAGATGGCGCCGGCGTTGCGAATGCCGCCGAGCAGGCCCATCGCGTCCTTGCAGTGCAGCTCAAGGTGCTCGGGCGCCACGGTGTTCACGGCCTCGACGGCGGCAGCCATGTCGGCGGCCACCACGATGGTGCCCTCATTGTCGAGCGAGGCGCGCGTAATCTCGGCGCGTGGCGACTGCGCTACCAGAATATCGATACCCGCCTCGACCTCACGCGCAAACTGCTCGTCGCAGGTCACCAGATAGCAGGCTGCCAGTGGATCGTGCTCGGCCTGGGCCATCAGGTCGGCCGCGACCACCATGGGCTTGGCCGTGGCGTCGGCCAGCACGCAGACCTCGGAAGGACCGGCGACCATGTCGATACCCACGTCACCCGAGACAATCTGTTTGGCAGCGGCGACAAAGGCGTTGCCCGGGCCGGTGATTTTGTCGACGCGCGGAATGGTCTCGGTACCGTACGCCAGTGCGGCCACGGCCTGGGCGCCGCCCACCATATAGATCTCGTCCACGCCGCCGAGCTTTGCCGCGGCGAGCGTGTAGGGGCTTATCAGGCCGTCCTTTTGCGGCGGGGTCACCATGACCACGCGCTCAACGCCGGCGACCTTGGCGGGAATGGCGTTCATGAGCACCGTGGAGGGATACTGCGCGCGGCCGCCCGGCACATAGATGCCGGCCGCAGCAAGCGGGGTCACCTTAACGCCGAGCATCGTGCCGTCCGGGCGCGTGGTAAACCAGCTCTGCTCGACCTCACGCTGGTGGAACTCGCGAATCTGGCGTGCAGCCTTTTCGAGCGCCGCGACAAAGGCCGGATCGAGGCCTTCGAGCGCGGCATCGATCTGCTCCTGCGGCAGGCGAAAACTCTGCAGCTCAACACCGTCAAAACGCTGGCAATAATCGCGCACCGCGGCATCGCCGTTGGCGCGCACGTTGGCTACGATATCGCGGGCAGCGTCGACGATGTTTTGCGGCAGCACGCCCTTGCGGTTGAGCTGGTTGGTAACGAGGCGCTCACCGGGAGCAAGCTTGATGGTCTTCATTTCGGTATCCCCTATCGGTCGAGGCTATGTTCGAAAAACGAGAGGCCGGGCGGCGGCGCCAGTCGACCCGCAGCCCGTACGTTGGGTCGCCCGTGCGTGCTCACGCTATTGTGCCGAGCCCGCGACGGGCTCAAAATGCTTGTCCTTCACGGCGGCCGCCAGGCGATCGGCCAGGTTGCGAACGCGCGGATCCAGGCGCGCGGCACCCGGGTTGACGAAGAAGCGGGCCGTGCAGTCCATAATGCGGCCGGTGATGACCAGGTCGTTGTCGCGCAGCGTGGCACCCGTGGCGGTAATGTCCACGATGCGGTCGGTCATGCCAACGATGGGGCCCAACTCAATATTGCCGTGCAGCGAAACGATGTCGGCATTCACGCCACGCTCGGCATACCAAGCGCTCGCGATGCGCGGGTACTTGGTGGCCACGCGAAGAGAACCGCGGCGGGCATAGTTGCGCTCGGCCTGGCCAGCGCGCCATGCGGGCTCCGCCTCGATAAACGTGCACAGGCCGTAACCCAGATCGACCAGCTGCAGCAGGTTAAGGTCGGCCTCGATGAGCGAGTCCCAACCGCAGATGCCGCAATCGGCACCGCCACAGCCCACAAAGGCGGGCGCATCGCTGGGACGCACGATGACAAACTCGATATCGCCGACCGTGCCCTCACCAGCGTGTGTGTCGCGGCCGCGCACGATGAGGTGACGACCGGGATCGCGCAGCTCCGAGACATCCAAGCCCGCGGCCTCGAGCACGTCGAGCGTGTCGGCCTTGAGCGAGCCCTTGGGCACGGCAATGCGCAGCGGACCCTCGGTGCCGCGACCCACGGCATGGTCACCATCGGAAGCAGCGTCCTCGGCCGAGGTGCGCGCAGCCTCCAGGCGCTCAAGCGAAAAGGCGAAGCCCGCCGCCGGCACCTCGATGCCGTCGCCAAATGCGCCGGTAAAGATGGAGTCGTAGCGTCCGCCCGAACCGACCGGATCGGGCAGGCCGCCGGCATAGGCCTTAAAGACCAGGCCCGTGTAGTAATCAAACGAGTTCATGATGGAGAAGTCGAAGGACAGCACCTGGGCGTCCTCGGGAGCCAGGCCCTCGACCAGGGCGCGCAGCTCGCGCGTGAGCGGCGCGACAATGCCCGCCGCCGTCAGCAGCGCGTCGACGCGGTCGAGTACCTCGGCGCCGCCGTGCAAGCGCGGCAGCTCGCTAATGGCAGCCTTGACGGCCTCGGGCTCGGCGCTTGCCGCCACACGGGCATCAAGGCCCACAAAGTCGTTGGCGTGCACGCAACGCAATGCCTCGGCAGCCAGTTCGCGATCTCCACAGGCCGCGAGCAGCTCCTTAAACGGACGCACGCTACCCGCGATAATGCGCGCATCGGGAAGCGCCAACTTGCGCACGGCCTCGGCCACCAGCGAGACGATCTCGACATCGCCCGTGGTATCGCCCGCACCGATAAGCTCAAAGCCCAGCTGCGTAAACTGACGCGAGCCACCGGCATTGCGTTGACACTCGCGGACCACCGGCGCCTCATAGCGCAGGCGCAGCGGCAGATCGGCCGCGCGCATGCGAGTCGAAACCAGGCGAACGATCGGCAGCGTGTTGTCGGGACGGACCACCAGCAGGCGACCGTCGTCATCAAAAAGCTTGAACGGCGTGTCCGCGATGCGGCCGCCTTCCTCGAGAGAGCCCTTGTCCTCGAGCAGCGGCGTCTCGACCGGCAGGTAATGATGCTCCCTAAAGCAGCCCTTCACCGTACATGCGATCTCCTCGCGCGCCTGAGCCTCCTCGGGCAATATGTCCCGGAATCCCCACGGTGTGGCCGTCATCTGGTGAGCCTCCTCATGCTGTGTTTCATATAGAACAGAAGACCGGCATAGCTCCGCCGGTCTTCTGGGTACTTTAGCATACTAGAGTGTTTGCGGGGAAAATCCATCGCAGCCGCTCACGCCGTATTCATTTGGAAACATAGGGCAGATCGCCGCAACCCAAACCCGCCTAGGCGCCAATCGCACGACGATACTCTGCCATTACCTGCGCATCGGCAGCTACGGGGTCGGCGAAATAGCGCCCGTCATAGGTCTCGGCCGAAACAACTCCGCGATAGCCGCGCGCCACCAGCCTATCCAGGTCGGCGCGCATATCGCGGTCGCCGTCACCCCAGGCAAGATGCGTCGTGCCATCTGCCGCAACATCGACAAAATGCACGTGGGCGACATCATCGCCAAGCAGATCGAAATAATCGTCGATGGTATCCCCTGCCACCGCCATAGCGCCCAAATCCAGACACGCCTTAAGTGCCGGATGATCAACTGCCTCGATCATGCGCTTCGTGTCGGCCGCCGAGTTCACGATCATCGACTCAACCGGCTGTAGGGCCTCGAGCACCAGTCGCACGCCGCGCTCTCCCGCATGCTCGGCAATCGCACGCAGCATCGAGGCGCTGCGACCCCACGCGTCCTCGATCGGCTCGTTCAAAAATGCCCAGCCGCTCGAGACCATGACCTGCTCGGCTCCAAGTTCCGCCGCGATATCCACAACGTTCTTAAAGTACGCGAGCGTGCGGGCACGCGCCTCATTCCCGCGCGCCGCGATATTCCACGGCTTGGGGTTGTTCTGTTCGGGACAAAGTCCCACAATCCGAACCCCATACCGCTGCGACAGCTTTCGCACCTGCTCGAGCGAATCGTATCCATGGCAATCGACATACAGATGCATCGCCCCGGTCCAAAGCTCGCAACACGTGTAGCCCGAGGCCGCTGCCGAAGAAAAGAATTCCTCAAGGTCAAAATAACGATGGCTGATATTCATGACGGCAAGCTGGGGATAGCTCATAATTACTCTCCAACCTAAACGAGGCCCCGTTCCATATAGGAGCGGGGCCCAATTACACAAACGTTATTTGCTCTTAGTAGTCGAACTGGTGATAGTAACGACGGTAGTTGAGGTTGTGCTTGGTGACCGTCTCGTAGTAAGCGGCAAGGCGATCGGTGATCAGCGAGGAGAGGATCCACGGAGACACGATGACGCGGAACTCGTCGTCAAGGCCGGGGATCGCGAACTCGGCGGTGTCGATGATGTTGATGTCGGTGTCGCCGGTCACGCCGCGGGTCAGGAAGGCGCGGACGCGCTCGTCGAGCTTGCGGTTCTCGTCCTCGCCCATGAACAGGAACACGGGGACGCCGGGCTCCACGAGCTCGAGGGTGCCGTGGAAGAAGTCGGCCGAGGTGATGTAGCGGGTGCGCTTCCACTGCATCTCCTCGAGGATGCACATCGAGAACAGGATCGTCTCGCCCCACAGGGCGCCGGAGCCGATGAACATGGTGTAGGGGGCCAGGGCGTACTTCTTGGCGAGCTCCTCGGCGCGCGGCTCGAAGCGCTTGCGGATATCGAGCATGTCCTTCCAGATATCCTTGGTCTGCTCGATA
>DBFWCI010000029.1:0-149290 GCA_048485235.1 Collinsella sp. | reverse complement strand
TGAGTATTTGCTCGCTTGAGCACTGTTGAATATCGCGAAACAGCACCGCCGATATCGCGCTTGGGCACCGGGGCCGACACTGGCCCCGGTGCTTTTTTATTGCTACCGGTCTATCCGCGGCGCTGCCGCATGTTGGCCTCGCCCATGTCGACCCAGACCGCGTTGTGCACGATCCTGTCCATGATGGCGTCGGCATGCACCCCGCCGCCGAGCCTCGGGTGCCAGTCCTTCTTCTTGAACTGGGTGCAGAATACGGTCGAGGCCGTGCCGTACCTCAGCTCCATCAGCTCCAGCAGCATCGACCTGAACTCGGTGTCCGGCCTGTCGAGCAGCCACTCGTCTATCACGAGCAGGCCGAACGCCCCGTACTTGCGGACGAGCTTGCGCTCGCCGCCGGGCCGGTCACGGCTCTCGCGCCAGAGGTCCTCGAGGTCGGGCTGGCGGACGTAGCACGACCTCACCCTCCTGGCGCAGGCGGCCTTCGCGAGCGCGCAGGCCAGGTAGGTCTTGCCCGTGCCGGTGAGGCCCTGGAGAACCACGTTCTCGCCGCGCCCGACGAACCCGCAGGTCGCGAGCTCGGCCACCGCCACCCTGTCGAGGCCGCGGCCCTCGAAGAAGTCGACCGAGCGGACGTCGGCCTCGGGGTACCTGAGGCCGGCCCTCCTCGTCAGGTTGCGGACCTTCTGCGTGATGAAGTCGGAGTGCGCCTCGTCCACCGCCATCTGGACGCGCTCGGCGAACGCCATCCCGGCGCACACGGCCTCGTCCTGGGCGGAGAGGGCGGCGAGCAGCTCGGCCGCCCCCATCTCCCTGAGCTTGCGGGCGGTCTCCGCGTTGACGTCCATGCTCACTCCTCCCCGTAGAAGCCGGCGCCGCGCACGTAGCCGCAGTCCCCGGACGCCTCGCCGGCTGGCGCCCTGTCCTGCCCCGACCTCAGCACGGGCTCGACGTCGCGGTAGCGCGGCGACCTCTTCCCGGTCGCGAGCGCCATCCCGCACGCCCGCTCGAGCCTCGCCGGGGTGTAGCGCCTGGACAGCCTGAGCACGGCGAGCGCGGCGTTGAAGCCCTGCTCGTCGAACTCGTAGCAGGCGAACACCCTGTCCACCAGCTCGGAGCAGGAGGGCCCGACCCTCGAGGCCCAGGCGCGGATGCGCGGCGCGTCCCAGTCCGACCACGCCCTGCCCTCGGGCATGTCCGAGCCGCGCGTGGAGTAGCGGTTCCTCGCGTAGGACGGGAACCTGGGGTGCGTGGCCACGCGCTCGCCGCCGGAGAAGACCTCCACCTTGCCCTCGGTGACGCGCAGGTCGACCGTCGAGCCGACGAGCAGGTGGCTCACCGAGTAGTAGTTGCGGGCGTACGCGACGTGGCAGTTGGCCTGGACCTTGCGGCCGTAGACCCACTCGCACACCTCGAAGGGCTCGGCCGGTAGGGGCCTCAGCAGCGGGCGCTCGACCTCCTCGAACACCTCGCGCCTCGAGCCCTCGCGCTTGGCGAACGGCGCGTCGTTGTGCTCCGCGACCCTCCGGGCGACGGCGGCGCGGAGGGCCGCCATGTCGGTGAACACCTCGTCGCGAAGCGCCGCTATCACGTAGGTCGCGGCGGCCCAGACCTCGTTCTCGGCGCTCGGCTTGTCGCGGGGCCTCCTGACCCTCGCCGGGATCACGGCGGAGCCGTAGTGCGCGGCGAGCTCCTCGTAGGCCGCGTTCAGGACCGGCTCCCCGGCCCTGGGGTGGGCGGTGACGCCGGTCCTCAGGTTGTCGGGGACGATGCAGGGCGTCGCGCCTCCCAGGAAGGAGAAGGCGTGCACGTGGCACAGCAGCCATGTATCCTGCTTCATGTCGAGCGTCGGCTCGACGTAGCTGTACCGGCTGAACGGGAGGCAGGCCACGAACAGGTACACCTTCCTGACCTCGCCGGTCGCGGGGTCCACGAGCCGCATCGTGGGCCCCGACCAGTCGACCTCCATGTTCCTGCCCGCCTTGTGCCCGACGCGGCTCACCACGTTGCGCGACACCGTGTACTGGCGGTAGCGCTTGCAGAACCTGTCGTAGGACATCGACGGCGCGCCGGCCTCCGCGCACCCGTCGGCATACTCCGCGTGCAGGAGCTTGAGCGTGACGCCGGTCCTCGCGAGCTCGCGGTGGACGCGTGCCCAGTCGGGGTCGGCGTGCACCGGCCCGGCGTCGCCCCTGCCGGGGAACAGCAGCGCGTAGGCGGCCTCCTCGGACATCCCCTCGACGTCCTCCCAGGAGACGCCCCGCTCCCTCGCGGCTTCCAGCACGTCCTGGACGCTGTGCTTCGAGACGTGGGCGGTGCGGGCGATCGCGTTCTGCGAAAGCCCGTTCACCGACCTCAGCCTCAGGACCTCCCTGGCCCTGATCCTTCTCGCCATGTGGAACCTCCTCGTTCTCTGGACTGCATGGCAGCCCGAGCGTAACGGGGATGCGCGGGAAGGCATTTAATGGCGGTGCCGAACGGCAATATTCGGTCGGGTGGGCGGCGGTGCTGATTCGCAATATAGGTGGTGTCGAAAGGGCCTAGGACTCATATGAGAAACCCTCTTAAGGAGCTTTACAATGCAAACGACGCTGTAGAGCATTCAATTGATAGACTTGAATTCGAGGGCAGGTCAGCCGTTTCAAGAGACGTTGTGGGTTATCTGCGTCATCTTGTTGAGCACATTGCAATGTATGCAACTTATGGCAACAGGCCCATCGAAGGCGACTACTTTAAATTATGTTCGGTTGCTATTAAAGATATGAGCAAGAACAGCGAGACTCGGTTTATTGCTAAGTTCCATCATTATTTACAAAAGGTCGTTTCGCACTATGTTCCAAGTGAAGATTCTGCAGAGCGCCTTTTGTTGAAGTATTACGAAAATTTGCTGTGCTTGAAACGTTATGCATTCGATAAACTCGGCCTTACAATTCTTGCCAATTTGAGTAAGATTCCTCTGGACACCGATCCCGGCTTGGCTAAATACCATGAAGAGATAGCTCATAAAATCAATGATTTCATGAGTGCCAATGCTGTTGAAATTGAGAAGGACCGTTTTTACGTTAGAGCTGCTAAGCCTTTCTTTGTTGGGGATTCTGTCTATTATGAGGCGACACTTGTCCCCGCATTCGATTCTTGTAGCAAATTTGATCGTATACTTGTTTATTCATCTTTCAGAATGCCCACTAATTATTCAGTGGTGGTTTCGACTAAGCGCACGAGTATCGACGGTCTTGGCTTTACTCTTCCTGTTACGATTGTTGATGCATATGCGGTTTCAGTACGCCCCTGTGAGTTGAATAATCTTATAAAGATACTTAGAGGCCCTGATGCAGTGTGGCTTACTGGCCAATACACTAGCTATAGATCACTTATGAACCTAATGACCCATACCGGGATGACGCTTTGCGACATTGCTCTACTCCCTGATGACGAGTTTATTTCTGTGATGGGGGAGATAGCATCTTCGGGAAATGCCTGTCCGGTACACACCTTGCTTAGCTCTGCGCATGAGTTTTTGAGTGCTGGCTCAAATGGATCTAATGTTCTAAAGTATCTTTTGTCTAAACCTCGTAACAGGGTTATAGAGGAACAATTGACTGTAAGTCCGAATAGCCGTCTCGGTGACCTTTATTTGAAAAACGGCTGTGCCCCCTTTGATCGGCAGCCGTATTGCACGAGTCTTATTGGGCATGTAGTCGCTGTCGAGGATTTGTATCAATGTATTGATCCAGATCCGTATGAAGATAACTTTCTTGCTCGTAGGGTGACCGCGGAGACAATCGATTCTAATGCTCTGTATCTTAGGGATACCGAAATTACAACCTTCTCGGATGTTGATGAACTGATTGCCTCATTTAATAGCGCTTTGTATTTTAGACATCATTCAAGGGATCTCGTGCATGAGAACGGGCATCTATTTGTTAAGGGAGTCGAAGACGAACTCACTTGTATTATACGCGGGCTTTTAAAACTGTCTGGTGCCGGGGTCAAAGGCTATACTGCTTTATGTGAATCATGGCTTAAAGATCCAAGCTGCAAGTTGGATGATTCAGAAAAAATAGATGCTCTAAAGTCCATGTTTGCCGAAACGAGCGTCGCGTTCATCTACGGTTCGGCTGGTACCGGAAAAACAACCATGGTCAACATCGTTTGCGCTTTTCTGCAAAATGAAAGCAAACTTGCTATCGCTAATACAAATCCTGCCGTAGATAGCCTTAGAAGAAAAATAAATGATAAGAATTGCGAATTTATGACCGTCGCGAAGTATTTGAATCGTGTGCCAGATTGCGACATCTTAATCGTTGACGAATGCAGCACTGTCTGCAATAGCGATATGAAATCTATTATTGATTCTAATCGGTTTAAACTGCTATTGCTTGTTGGCGATGTGAGACAGATTGAGTCCATTAAGTTTGGAAACTGGTTTTCATTGGCTCGAGACTTCTTGCCTGATAAGTGCATCCATGAATTTGATAAACCATGGCGCACGAAGAATGATGATTTGCTAAAACTATGGCATGCTGTCAGGAATGTGAGTCCTGATATCGCTGAAATTCTTATTTCTTGCGATTTTACGTCGAATCTTGATGACTCTGTAATTAGCAGAATGAATGATGATGAGATTGTCTTATGTCTCAACTATGATGGCCTCTATGGCATTAATAATATGAACAAAATCTTGCAGTCGGGAAATAAGAACGAGGCCGTTGTCTGGAATTATCATACGTATAAAGTCGGCGACCCAATTTTGTTCAATGAGTCTGAGCGGTTTTATCCGTTGTTATATAACAATCTAAAAGGGCGTCTTGTGGGAATGGAAGCAATTTCCAAAGACGAGATGCAATTTACGGTTGCTGTTCCCATTATCGCCTCCGAGCTTTCCGTTCTTCATTACGACGGGTTGGAGTATTTAGATTTTCGTGATGGAGAGACGTATCTGCGCTTTTCAGTTAAGAAAGCCAAGGATCGAGACGGTGAGGATGTTGGCGAGGACTGTATCGTGCCGTTTCAGGTGGCGTATGCGGTGTCTGTCCATAAAGCGCAAGGACTAGAGTACTCATCCGTAAAGCTGATTATTACGAAGGACGTTGAGGAGCGCATTACTCACAGTGTGTTTTATACGGCAATAACGAGGGCGCGAGAAAGACTTCATATTTATTGGTCGCCTGAATCTCAGAATAAGATTCTCTCAAGCTTCGAAATCTCTAAGGAGCATAAAGATGCTTACCTCCTTAGTAATCGGAGGGGCCTTAAGATTCAGCGGAAATAACGGCTGGCCGTCTGTTTGTCATTGGTTAAGACTAAGGCGAAACTTTGTTAGTTCTTGCGCGCTTGAGTACAATTTAATATTGCGAAACAGTGCCGACATTATTGTGCTTGGGCACCTGAATCGGCAAATAGTCCATTGTCGTTTTTTGTCAGCGGCTGACCTTATGTCGTTGTCAAATGCTGGTCTTGACCATGCCGATACTGACCGTGTTGATTCGCAATATTTAGCGGTGCTTATGCGGGCAAATACTCACTCACTCGCAGCTGCCGATACCACCTTATGGACGTTAATAATAATCTAGAGAGATTTTTTCGCATGCTTATCGAAACTCTTCATTGCTTTTTTGTAAGCTTTTGGATGGTTGAGATAATAAGTCGCCTTAGCTTCGACTTCCTCTTGATTGGGTTCGTAAGGTAAAACGGCCCCGCATCGAGAGCAAAACCAGTTCAGTGTTCCTGGCGGCGAGTAAAAGAGCGGGCTAACTTGAACACTATTATCATCACGAGGAATAAAATCCAAATGCGGGCAGTAGCTCTGTGCTAACTTTCGGTGTCGTTCTTTGCGGCTTGCAATATACATATTGATGTCGAATTTGATGCCAAAATGCAAGATCGCAATTATTGCAAGAACGAATATTACAACGAGAAAGACCATCACTCCGTATCTCTCTATTAGTAATTTTGAAACAGAGTCGCTCATTTCACACTCCTTTTGTTGTGTAGAGATATTTCGAATGTGGGCAGTTGACCGGAATGTTCAATTCCGGTCAACGCCTTGAATATGCCATCTCAAATTGATTGGAAACGCCATGGGGGGCTAGGGACGACCATACTTAGTCTATCCGATAATTCCAGGAAGAATAGGGGCGATGAGTACGCCCAGCTTCGTTACGTTCTCAATAAACGTAGCCCCTTCGTTGATGCCCTTTAGGGTGTTCCATAGCGACTTTAGTATTGACGGTTTAGGCTGCGGAGTCTCAAAAACGTCTTTCATCGCGGCGATTGCATCCGCAGCAATTGTCCTGTTCTCACTGGAAAGCTCGTGGAGGGAGCTTTCCAGTTTTCCGATTATGTCGTTGAGCGCGTTAACGTCTATGCCGTTTGACTGATTGATGGTCGTACTTGACCCGTTCGTTGTCTGGGAAGCGATGGCGGCTCCCGAGTTGCCGAAATTGTTTACCTGTGTCACGGATTCATCCAATCCTAGTTCGATGCCCTTTAGTGTGATGGCCTGATTGACTCCGTTTACGAGGCGTCTCGCTACGTCATTCAGGAAGCCTTCGGCCATATCGTCATATTTCCTTGAACCGTGTGCATAGCCTAGAAGGAGGTGAAACGACTGGCATAGCTTTCTGTCGACTATTGCTTTGAGTACGAGATACGTTACGGCGCTTTCGCCCTCGCAGCTAGGCGGGAAGTTAAATATGGTATATGGGTCCGAATTTACTTCATCGATTTCGGCGTTTTTGTCGAACCCGCTAGGCAAATGGTTTGCCACGCAATCCTCAATGAACGCTCGTGTTACAGGCTGCCCATCAATAAAGTTGAGGTAGCGAGTGAGGGCTGTGTTGAGGCCATTGTAGTCAGACCTTAAAAGATTGCTGGCTTCAGCACTATGCTTGAAGAGTAGTTTTCGCAGCTCAATCTTCTCAGAATCCATTGAATTGTCCTATTCCGCAGTAGGGGCATGTGTATAAAGACATCGCAAGTGCAGGGGACACCTTTGATATGCGCTTGCAGTCCTTGCAGGTTACCTTCTGAAGGGCTTCGATTGCTTGCCGGATGGGAATCTCGGGTTCCTCTTCATTGTATGATTTCACACTGAAAGAGACGTGATCATTGCCCTTTCCGCCAAGCTCCTTCTTAAGCAGTTCTTCTAGCTCCGGCACGACCACATTCGCTGTTTTTGATAAGGCCAGGTCGATGACGTCCGGTGTGAAGAAGTTGCCCGAGATAAGGCCGCACAGAGGGCAGTGGATATCTAGGACGGAATCACTCTCATACTCATCAACGACGACTTTGAATAGCTCTCCGCAGTTCGGACATTGGAAAAGTACGCAGCCGTCTTCATCGGAAGGTATCGAGATGTTGAACCGAAGGTTGTCCATATTGCCTCCTTTCAGGAAATCTAATCGATAATATCTTGACTTCGGGGTAAATAACGTAACGCCTCAAGGCGTCCGTGGAGCTCGGAATCGTCGTTAATTCGCCCAACGAATCCAAGGGCCTCGAGCAGCTTTCGGACCCTTGTTATATCCGCGCATGGGGTGCCTCACGTATTGATTGTAATGGGAAACCGCTGCTACCGTAGTGGATTGATGTTTCGGTTTCGTCCATAGAATCGCACAGTTTAAACAGCCTGGAGCGATCTATTGTCTGATATGCGACTTCGTTGAGCTCTTTCATCATGAGGCGATTAAGTATGAACAAGGCACCCATTGATTCAATTACGATCGCGTCGGAAATGTTGGTGTAACCGCACGGCTGCTTCATCCATCCTTTCCGAGTGATCTCGCCAAATTGCCCGTCCGGGAGAACAATGGATCGAGCGTTGCGCCCCGCTCCCAGGGGTGCGGCGCTCCTGATTAAACTGTTCACTTTTAAATGACCCCTGTGCTCAATTCTCTGTGGCTATTTGAGGAGGATGAGCTCGATTTAAGTGAGTTGCTCGAGTATCTGAGGGCGCTCATCACGGACGATCGCAAGATAATCCACGGTAATAGCGAGCTAAAACGGCTTATTAGAATGTATGATTTTCTTAAGTACAAGAAGGCCTTCGACATATCGGCTACTAGTGAGTAATCCCACCTAGCGTCTATGAAGAAGGCCGTCTTTGTAAACTATGGCATCTGAGCGTATAGTGCGAACACCACGTGCAAATGCATACTTAATATAACGCTTTCTGCTTGAAATCACAATGGTGTCTGTTTCGACCTGCCAATCAAGGGAAGATGGTGTAGAGTATCTTCCTGCAATACAAAAGCTCTTTGGGAGCTTTAAGGGTGACGCTTTCAAACTGAGAGTCTTGCCCTTTTTTATGCGTGCAATGCCTGATATGCTAGCCAGACATCGTTTGATTTGGTTGAAAATCATGTGTGTCTTGATTTGAATTACATGATTGTCGCTTGCCTCAAATTTGCAGCTTTGACTTACGGATTGATAATCAGTAGCCTATCTAAAAAGCGGTATTGACGAGGGTAACCTACGGGTCCCGCGTCCAGAGGAAAGGCGGCTGTCCTTCTTGGGATGGCTGCCTTTCCTCTTTTTAGGAACCGCGATGGCGGCTGACCGGGAGACCTACCGCGGCGACCTCTCTGGCGTCCCTGAAGATTTGCATGGCCCCCTGTCTTCTTTGGACTTTCATGAGATAGAAACGACTGGGGTTGGGAACAAGATGGATGCGCTTCTTAGTTACATAGCTGCTTTTTAAGAGCTGCTCCCTAAAAGTGAAGATAATTTCTACTTGTGGCAGAGCCTGTAGACAAACAAGGGATATCGGCTAAATTAAAGTCAATTGCGGTGGGAGCCTTCGGGCGACACCTGAAGAGGGTTGATGCGTCGGCCCTCTTTTTTGTTTGGATGTAAGATTCGGCCTGTCAAAACTTACATCTCAATTGAGAATAGGCGAAATTGCGTGCGATTATCTGCTTGTATGCAACTTTGCTGACGTGTTGTTGGTAAGTCTAAGTTCGCAACGGGTTCTTGGCAGAGGATTGACCGGGATTGTGAATTGCGACTCTTCGAGACGCGGCACCGAGGCCTTCCTGGATAAGTCCGTGAGGCTGCCGCTCAGGTCAAGTTCTGCATGGCCGTATTCTTCGATTATGCAGCCAGGGTGATTCTCGTCTGGTAAAACTGGCCGCGAAGTGATTATCACTCGACGTGTCTCAAGTGACTCATTAGTTTCCACGCGTTTCTCTATCATGTAATCGCTACGTCATGCGGTCGTTCGCACGGGTATCATGTTGAAAGCGATTTCAACGACGGGGGTACTCGTGGTAAAGATGAAGGATGTCGCCGAGCTGGCGGGTGTTTCGAACGCCGCGGTTTCGCGCTATCTCAACGGTGGATATATCTCGGCTGATAAGGCCGAGCGCATTAAACAGGCGATCGAGCAGACCGGCTATGTGCGGTCCAACCAGGCTCGTGCCTTGCGTACCGGCTCTACCAAGCTCATCGGTGTCATCGTGCCTAAGATTAACTCCGAGTCGGTGAGCCGAATTACCGCAGGCATTGGCCAGGTGCTTGGTCGCCGCGGGTATCAGATGTTGCTCGCCAACACCGACAACGTTGCCGAGCGTGAGCTCGAGTACCTCGACTTGTTCCAGAACCACCCGGTCGATGGCATCGTGCTGGTAGCGACCATGATTACCGATGAGCATCGTGCGGCTATTGCATCGTGCCGCGTGCCCATTGTGCTGATTGGCCAAAACGTCGAGGGCGCGGCCTGCGTCTACCATGACGATTACGAGGCGGCATATGAGCTGGGCCATGCGCTCGTGGGGCGCGTGGAGGGAAAGATCGCCTACATCGGTGTTACCGAAGAAGACCGCGCCGCGGGCTACGACCGACGCCGTGGCTTTGAGGCAGGCTTGCTGGCTGCGGGGGTTGTGCTCGATCCCCACCTGGTGCGTCGTGGCTCCTTCACGCTCGACTCGGGATATCGTGCGGCGCGCGAGTTGTTGGCCGACGTGCCCGACGTCTCGTTTATCGCCTGCGCGACCGATACCATGGCCGCCGGCGCCCTGCGCGCTCTTGATGAGGCGCGTGGCGTGGGCGAGGGCTTACATCGCGTGAGCGGATTTGGCGACAACGCGTTTTTGCGCGCGCTGACGGGCGGCATTCCCACCGTCCATTATGGCTATCTGACCAGTGGCGTCGAGGCCACCAATATGCTGCTCGACACGCTCGATGGCGTGGAAGGGGAGGGCGGCCTGCGTACGCTCAAGCTCGGTCATCAGCTTATGAATGTCTAGGTTTTGGGCGCCCGCCGCTATCTTCGGACCACTGTTATTTGTCCCAAACTACCTTTCACCGGCGAAAATCTACCGTTTACCGCTATATGAAAACGATTACAGTAATATGAAACTGAAAACGATTACAGTGTAAGTGTCAAAGATGGCCGGGTGTAAAACGCCCGTTAGACGAAAGGGAAGTCATGGACTACCGCAAATCAGCCCAAGAGGTGCTCGACAACATCGGTGGCGCCGGCAACGTCGTGTCGGCCGCGCATTGCGCCACGCGTCTGCGCCTGGTGATTGCCGACAACGCAAGGGTCGACAAGGAAGCCATCGAGAATATCGACGGTGCCAAGGGCGTCTTTGAGGCCCAAGGCCAGCTCCAGATTATTTTTGGCACCGGTACCGTCAACAAGGTCTATGACGAGTTCATCGCCCTCGGCGGCATCAATGCTGCTTCCAAGGCTGAGGTCAAGGAGGCCGCGGCGCAGCAGCAGAACATCTTTATGCGCGCCATTAAGGTCCTCGGCGATATCTTCGTTCCCATCATTCCCGCCATCGTGGCTTCGGGCCTGCTGCTGGGCATCATGAGCGCCCTCAACTTTATGGCCTCCAACGGCTTTATCGCGCTCGACACCAATAACTGCATCTACAAGATTGCCGACCTGGTCTCGGGTACGTCCTTTGGCATCCTGCAGATCCTGATTGGCTACTCCGCGGCCAAGGCTTTCGGCGCTAATCCGTACCTGGGCGCCGTCGTCGGCGGCGCGTTCATCAACTCCTCGCTGCAGAGCTCCTACACGGTCGCCTCCGAGGGCGTGCAGACCATGGTCACCGTCATCCCCGGCGTGTACAGCTTTGAGTGGGTTGGCTATCAGGGCCACGTCATCCCCATCGTCATCGCTTGCGCGATCCTTGCCTTCCTCGAGAAGCGTCTGCACAAGATCGTTCCCGAGATGTTCGACCTCTTTGTAACCCCGCTTGTCTCCGTGTTCGTGACCGTGCTCGTGACGCTTATCGCCGTCGGTCCCGTCTTTGTGTGGGCCGAGAATGCCGTCCTCGGTCTGATCCAGGCTCTGCTCACCCTGCCCTTTGGCATCGGTTCCTTTATCGTCGGCCTGTTCTATGCCCCCACGGTCGTCACCGGTATTCACCAGATG
This sequence comes from Collinsella sp., assembly GCA_048485235.1. Classification (GTDB taxonomy): domain Bacteria; phylum Actinomycetota; class Coriobacteriia; order Coriobacteriales; family Coriobacteriaceae; genus Collinsella. The sequence continues at coordinate 137,904 of DBFWCI010000029.1, read as the reverse complement.
TACACCGCCATCGACCTGGGCCAGCTTGCCCAGTACGGCGTGACCTATTGGCTGCCCATTGCCAGTGCCGCCAACATCGCCCAGGGCGGCGCCGCGCTTGCCGTTGCCTTTAAGACCCACGATGCCAAGATCAAGGGCCTAGCGCTTCCTTCGGCTCTGTCCGCCTTCATGGGTATTACCGAGCCTGCCATCTTTGGTGTGAACCTGCGCTTCTTTAAGCCCTTCATCGCTGGCTGCATCGGCGGCGGCTGCGGCGCCCTGGTCTGCGCGCTCACCTCGCTCGCCGCTTCCGGTACGGGCGTTACGGGTATCTTCGGTATCCTGCTGTGCCTGGCCCAGCCCGTGCAGTACGCGATCATGTTTGCGGTCGCCGCGCTGGTTTCCTTTGGCGTCTCGTTTGTCCTGTACAAGGACGAGCCCAAGGCTTCCGAGCAGGCCTAAGAGCTTTTGATTGAAGGGTGCCCGCGGGTTGTATGCTCGCGGGCGTTTCCCGTATCCGGTGTCGATCTCTGGCGCCTTGTTACTTTCGATCCGTTAGGACTTTGATATGTCTAATGCACTTGGCCGCGACCTTGCAAAGCTGGTTGCCGCTGTTGACGCTGCCGCCTCTGAGTGCGGCCATGGCGCGTATGGCCAGCGCTTCCATATTATGCCGCCGGCGGGCTGGCTCAACGACCCCAACGGTCTTTGCCAAGCGGGCGGCGTGTTTCACGCGTACTTCCAGTATGCCCCGTTTGATGTGAACGGTGGCGTAAAGATGTGGGGCCATGCCACAAGCCGCGACCTTATGAACTGGGAATATGTTGGCGCCCCGCTGCTGCCCGACGAGCCGTTCGATTGCCATGGCGTGTATTCAGGCTCCGCGCTTGCCGAGGACGGCCGCATTCGCGTGCTCTATACGGGCAACGTTAAGCTTTCCGATGCGGACGGCACGTACGACTACGTCAATACCGGCCGTCGCGCCGATACTGTTTATGTCGAGAGCGTTGATGGCCTTGCCGGTCGGGAGTTCAGCCAAAAGCGCGTGGTGCTGGCGTCCGATGATTATCCCGAGGATTTGACCTGCCACGTGCGTGACCCCAAGGTGTGGCGCGATGATGACGGGCGTTACCACATGGTGCTGGGCGCGCGTCGTCGCGTGGATGGGCCGCATGTCGATAGTCGATTTTGCGCCATGCACGGCGAGGGTGCCGGGCGCGATGTGGGCGAGATCCTGGTGTATGGCTCGGCCGATATGCTGAGTTGGGAGCTCGAGAGTCGTGTGTCTACGCCCGAGCGCTTTGGCTTTATGTGGGAGTGCCCCGGCTATATCGAGCTCGATGCGAATGGCGATACCGCTGCATTTTTGTCGTTCTCGCCCCAGGGGCTCGAGGGCGGTCGTTGGGACCGCGGCAATGTGTATGCAGCGGGCTACATGCCTGTAACGGGCGACATTACGGGTGGTGACGGTGTCTATGAGCTGGGCGAGTTCCGCCTGTGGGACGCCGGTTTTGACTTCTATGCTCCGCAGGAGTTCACGGCCGAGGACGGTCGCCACATTCTGATTGGCTGGATGGGTATGCCCGATGAGCCGACCTATGGCAACGCGCCCACCGTGGCGTGCGGCTGGCAGCACTGCATGACGGTGCCGCGCGAGCTTACGGCCGGTGACGGCGGCGTGGTGCTGCAGCAGCCGGCGTGCGAGATCGAGCGCCATTATGCCTCGGTGCGTGTGGGGGAGGGCTCGTTGGAGGTTGCAGGCGATACCTGCTTTGACGTTGTTGCCGACGGTGTCGACGGCGCGTTTACCGCGACCGTTGATAGCGAGCTTAAGCTGGCGTTTATTCCCGCCGAGGGCGAACTGCCCTCGCGCTTTGAGATGCGATTTACCGATGAGGGTCGCGCTTCTGCCGGCTGCGGTCGTACCGTGCGCTGGGAGCCCGTCAACGAGGTTCGTAACGTGCGCATTGTTGGCGATGTCTCGTCGGTCGAGGTGTTTGTGAACGATGGCGCGCTCGTGTTTTCGACGCGCATCTATCCCGAGACCTATGGCGTGTCCGTTGATGCTCCGGGTGCGAGCGTGACCTACCACGCGCTCAACATCTAGGCGATTCGTCGCATATCGGCGCTATACTGCAGCCGTTGCCCACGATGCGGGGAACATCCGTATCGTGGGTTTTTGTTTCTGAAGGGACGGTACCGTATGGGCGTACAGCAGCTAGAAGATACCTGGGCTTTGAGAGCCGGCGCGCGTGAGGCGCGTCTTGTTGCGGCCTCGCATGTACCGGCGGCGCTGTCGCTGCTGGGAATCGTGCGTCCCGGTGACCGCCTGGTGGCCTTTGCGGACGACTTTGCCGATGCGTTTGCTCGTGGCTTTGATGGCCGCGATGTTGTGCTGGTGGGGGAGCCATCGGCTGCAGCGTTTTCTGCTGCATCCGAGGGATTTGATGCTTCGTTTGATGCTGAGGGACCGCACCTGTGGTGGTTTGTGAACTCAATCGGTGGCTTTGGCCTGCGTGTGCCCGATCTGCGTGCGCTGGGTCGGGCGGCGCGTGAGGCCCATGCGCTGCTGGTTGTGGACAACACCGTGGCTGACGTCTTTGGCTGCGATCCGCTGCGGCTGGGTGCTGTGCTGTCCCTTGAGGCGCTCGACCGTGTGTGTGCCGGTGAGGCTCCACGCAAGCTCGTTGCCGCTTCGGTCGCGCGCTCGCAGCTCAAGCGCCATCGCGTGGACGCTGCGGCCGAGTGCGCGCATGCGCTGCTCGAGTGGTGCGGATTGGCCGCGCTCGACTTGTCCTCCGATGAGGCCGAGGTTCTAGAGCACGGGCTCGACACGCTCGACACCCGCATGCAGGCACATTTCGATCGCGCCCGTGCGCTGGCTGAATATTTGGCCGCGAACGAGATGGTGCGCAACGTGCGCTATCCCGGGCTGACCTCGCATCCCGACCATGTGGCTGCAACGGGAATTCTCGAGCACGGCTTTGGCCCGGCAGTAGAGTTCGATCTTATCGAACGTAGCGCGGGCGAGCTGTTCGATGCTTTGCCTGGGGAGTTTCGCACATCGCCCGCAGGCGGCGCAACAACGCGCCTTTCGGCTCCACGCAGCAAGCAGGGGGGCACCATCCGCCTCTTCGCCGGCACCGACAACCCCCTGGTTGTAGCGTCCGCCCTAGACAACGCCCTCCGCAAGTAGCTAAATCATCCTCGACTCCATAAGTTGCGGTGAAATAGGGATTGATTTACGACTTTAGCGGCATAAACAGCCCCTATTTCACCGCAACTTATGAGAAGGGGTTGTGTGGCTATAAGGCCCCGTCCCAAATGGGCTACTCTTTGATGCTGGCGATGAGATCGTTGGCTTTGGTGGCGATGACGTTGTTGATGTCGGTCTGCAGCTCCTCGTAGACCGCTATGGCTCGCTCGCCGGCGGGGGTGAGGGTGGATCCGCGGGCGCCGTCGCGCTCGATGAGCTTGCAACCCAGCTGACCTTCGGCCTCGTTCACAATGCGCCAGGCCTTGGAATACGCCATGCCCATGCTCTTGGCGGCGCGGTTGAGCGAGTGCTCGCGGGCAATACCCTGCAGCAGCAAGACGCAGCCGTGGCCGAAGACGCCCGGTAGATCTTTGTCGCACGCTTGAATGACCAACTTTGCCGTCGTCTTGTACTCCATGTGCTCCACGTCTCCCCGCTAAAGTGTTTGCTGGGCAAACGCAAAGCCTGCGTCAAACCCTCGTGTGCTCTTCTTAAATCATGCATTGTAGCAGTCAAAGTGCGTTAAGATACTTCCCCAGTATTGGGCGCCCAAGGTTGGGCTGGGTCCTACGAGGCCTGCAGCCGACCGGTCGCATGGAAAAAGGAGAAACATGGCTACGTTCTTTCCCGGTGAGTCCCACACGTTTTCGGAGTATCTGCTGGTCCCTGGCTACTCGTCCTCGCAGTGCATCCCCAACAACGTCTCTCTTAAGACGCCGCTGACCCGCTTCAAGCGCGGTGAGAAGCCGGCAATCACCCTGAACATCCCCATGGTTTCCGCCATCATGCAGTCCGTCTCGGGCGTCGACATGGGTGTCGCGCTCGCTACCGAGGGTGGCCTGTCCTTCATTTACGGTTCCCAGAGCGCCGAGTCCGAGGCCGCTATGGTCAAGGCCGTCAAGGATCACAAGGCTGGTTTCGTTCAGTCCGATTCCACGCTGACCCCCGACATGACCATGGAGCAGGTCATCGAGCTCAAGGAGAAGACCGGTCACTCCACCATGCCGGTTACCGACGACGGCACTCCCAAGGGTAAGCTCCTGGGCATCGTCACCAGCCGTGACTATCGCCCCAGTCGCGATGACCACCAGACGAAGGTCTCCGAGTTCATGACCCCGCGTGAGCAGCTCATCGTGGGCGACAAGAACATCAGCCTTAAGGTTGCCAACGACGTCATCTGGGACAATAAGCTCAACGCCCTGCCCATCGTCGACGACTACGATCACCTCATGGGCATCGTCTTCCGCAAGGACTATGACAGCCACAAGACCAACCCCAACGAGCTGCTCGACGGCGACAAGCGCTACATGGTCGGTGCCGGTATCAACACCCGCGACTATGCCGAGCGCGTGCCGCTGCTCATCGAGGCCGGTGCCGATGTCCTGTGCATCGACTCTTCCGAGGGCTTCAGCGAGTGGCAGAAGCGCACCATCGAGTGGATCCGCGCCAACTACGGCGAGGACGTCAAGGTCGGTGCCGGCAACGTCGTCGACGCCGAGGGCTTCCGCTTCCTGGCCGACTGCGGTGCCGACTTCATCAAGGTTGGTATCGGCGGCGGCTCCATCTGCATCACCCGTGAGACCAAGGGCATCGGCCGTGGCCAGGCCACCGCGCTGATCGACGTCTGCCGCGCTCGCGACGAGTACTACGAGGAGACCGGCGTCTACGTGCCCGTGTGCTCCGATGGCGGCATCGTCTACGATTACCACATGACGCTCGCCCTTGCCATGGGTGCAGACTTTATGATGCTGGGTCGTTACTTCGCCCGCTTTGACGAGAGCCCGACCGAGCGCGTCAACGTGAACGGTCAGTACATGAAGGAGTACTGGGGCGAGGGTTCTGCGCGTGCTCGCAACTGGCAGCGCTACGACCTGGGCGGCGCCGCGAAGCTTAGCTTCGTCGAGGGCGTCGACTCCTACGTTCCCTACGCCGGTTCCCTCAAGGACGGCGTGGGCGGCACGCTCTACAAGGTCAAGTCCACGATGTGCAACTGCGGCGCCCTCTCAATCCCCGAGCTCCAGGAAAAGGCGCGCCTAACGCTGGTCAGCTCCACCTCCATCGTCGAAGGCGGCGCCCACGACGTAGTCGTCAAGGATTCCCAGCAGAGCGTTTCCTATCGATAAGCGGCTTTCCCAGGCACCGCACCTTGCCGTTCAAACCGTCGCTCGCGTACCAAAGTACGCGTCGCTCCTCTTTCACGGCAATCTGCGGCACTTGGAAAACCCGACCATGTTTGGGCGGATAACAGATAGCGGTTGATTCACAACCACGTTATTTAGATAAAGCGAGATGCCCGCAAGTCGCAGGCATCTCGCTTGTCGTATTTGCTATCATCAGTCAAGTTAACCTTAGGGTCGGGCGGCTTGGCTTTGTTCGCTACAAGTTCCGCACGCAAAGAAGAGCACTTAATGTGCTCTTCGTCTTGCGCAGGACTGTCCGCAGTAGCGAATAAAGCCAAGCCGCCCGACCCCAGCTAAGATTAAAGGAGCTGATATGTGCGATTGCACAGATCATAAGGACGAGATTCCTGCCTACGACGCGCAGGCCATTGAGTCCCGGTGGATGAAGGCCTGGGAGGACTCCAACCTCTTTGCCGTCGACACCGACGACAGCAAGCCCAAGAAGTACGTGCTCGAGATGTTCCCGTATCCGTCGGGCGACCTGCACATGGGCCACGCGCGCAACTATACCATCGGCGATGCCATGGCCCGTCAGGCCCGCATGCGCGGCTACGACGTGCTGCACCCCATCGGCTTTGACGCCTTTGGCCTGCCCGCCGAGAACGCCGCCATCAAGCACAACACGCAGGCTGCCGCCTGGACGTATAAGAACATGGACCAGGCGCTCGCCACGATGAAGCGCATGGGCTTCTCCTACGATCTGGATCGCATGGTCAAGACCTGCAGCCCCGACTACTATCGCTGGGGCCAGTGGATCTTTGAGAAGATGTGGGAAAAGGGCCTGGTCTACCGTAAGAAGAACCCGGTCAACTGGTGCCCCACCTGCAAGACCGTTCTGGCCAACGAGCAGGTTACCGAGGGCAAGTGCTGGCGCTGTGGCACCGAGCCCGAGAAGCGCGACCTTGAGCAGTGGTACTACAAGATTACCGAGTACTCTCAGGAGCTGCTCGACGACCTGGAGAAGCTCCCCGGCTGGCCCGAGCGCGTCAAGCAGATGCAGGCCAACTGGATCGGTCGCTCCGAGGGCGCCGAGGTCGACTTTACCCTGTGCGACCAGGATGGCGAGCCCATCGAGGGCGACGAGGGTAAGATCACCGTCTTCACCACGCGCGCCGATACCCTTTTTGGCGTCTCCTTCTTTGTCCTGGCTCCCGAGTACGCCGGCCTGCACGAGCTCGTCGAGGGCACGGAGTACGAGGAGGCCGTCACCAAGATCGTCGAGGACTCCAAGCATATCTCTGCCGTCGAGCGTGCCCAGGGCACCCTCGAGAAGCACGGCGCTTTTACCGGCCGCTACGTGGTGAACCCCGTGAACGGCGAGAAGGTCCCCGTGTGGGTTGCCGATTATGTCGTTGCCGACTACGGTACCGGTGCCGTCATGGCCGTTCCCTGTGGCGACCAGCGCGACTTTGAGTTTGCCCGTAAGTACGACCTGCCGATCGTGCCGATCATCCTGGACGATGACGATCGCGCTGCCGTCGAGGCCAGCGGCGAGACCATCGATACCTTCCATGCCGAGACCGTCGACTGGGATTGCGCCCACGCTGCCGAGGGCACGCTCGTCCAGTCTGGCAAGTACACCGGAATGCGCGGCGGCAAGCACTCCGAGGGCGAGGCTGCGATCGTGGCCGACCTCGAGGCCATGGGCTGCGGTCGTCGCAAGGTCGAGTTCCGTCTGCGCGACTGGCTCATCAGCCGTCAGCGCTATTGGGGCAACCCCATCCCGGCTATCCACTGCGAGCACTGCGGCATCGTGCCCGTGCCCGAGGATCAGCTGCCGGTGACGCTGCCCGAGAACCTGGACCTGGGCGCAGGCGAGACCCTCGCCGAGTGCAAAGAGTTCTATGAGACTACCTGCCCGGTCTGCGGCCGCCCGGCCAAGCGCGAGACCGATACCATGGATACCTTTACCTGCTCCAGCTGGTATTACCTGCGCTATACCGATCCTCACAACACCGAGCTGCCCTTCTCCCGAGAGGCCGCCGACCGTTGGATGCCTGTCGATAACTACATCGGCGGCATCGAGCACGCCATTCTGCACCTGCTCTACAGCCGCTTCTTTACCAAGGCCCTGCGTGACCTGGGCCTGCTGAGCGTGGACGAGCCCTTCACCAACCTGTTGTGCCAGGGCATGGTCAAGGACGAGAGCGGCGACACCATGTCCAAGTCCAAGGGCAATGTCGTGCCTCCGAGCTCGGTCATCGAGCCCTACGGCGCCGACACCATGCGTTTGGCGATCCTGTTTATCGCCCCGCCCGAGAAGGACTTCGACTGGGATCCCAAGGCCGTTGAGGGCGCCAACCGCTTCATCAAGCGCGCCTGGCGTATCGTTTGGCAGCTCGTCCAGTCCGGCGACGCCAACGTGGCCTTCGACAAGTCCGCGCTCGACGAGGTCGCGATGAAGCTCTATCGCGAGCGTCACCGCACCATCGCCAAGTGCACCGAGGACTTCGATCGCGGCCAGTTCAACACCGCCATCTCGGCCGTCATGGAGCTCGTCAACGCGGCGAGCGCCTACCTCAACGCCACCGAGGATACCGCCCGCGACAAGGCGCTGTGCTACGGCGTGGCTAAGGATATCGTGAGCGTCCTTGCCCCCATCTGCCCGTTCTGGGCCGACGAGCTGTGGCACGAGGCCCTCGGCTGCGAGGGCAACGCCTACACCGCCGCCTGGCCCGAGTTCGACCTGGCCGAGTCCGTTGAGGACACGGTGCAGATTGTGGTCCAGGTGCTCGGCAAGGTCCGCGGCCGCGTCGACGTTGCCCGCGATGCCTCAAATGAGGATATGCAGGCTGCCGCCGAGGTCGCTGTCGCCAAGTGGCTCGAGGGCAAGACGGTCGTCAAGGCCATCTGCGTGCCCGGCAAGCTGGTCAACCTGGTGGTCAAGTAAGCACTGCGCGCTTAACTGGCGCATAAAAGACGAGGGGCGATCCGGTTGGGTCGTCCCTCGTCTTGTGTTTTATGCCCTGCTTAGTCAGCGCGTCGCACCTTCTTCTATGGGATGTGTACCAGGTCCCTAAAGTAAACGTTGCCCGTTGCCTCTTCGAACATCCAAATGTTGAGGTAGATGTCGTTGAGGTCGTTGTTCACATCAAAGTCCGGATCGTCGAAGGTGCCCACAAAGGTGAGCATGGCGCGCGTTTCTTCTCCGGCGGCGACCGGTTGGCGCATGCGTACGTCGCGGGCCTTACCGTTGACGTAGGCATATGAGTCCACATCGCCAAACATCATGTCGACTCCGGTGTTGTTGGACACCGTAAAGACGAGCGCGGCGTCCCCGTAGCCGTCGGTGTCCTTTCCCACGCAGGTAACATGGACGCTCTCGTCTGCCTCAAGGTCGATGGGGAACTGTTCTTGGGAATCGGGACCCAAGCTCTGGGGATCGATTTCGTCTTCGTTGATTTTATCGAAGCTACCCTGTGGCGTCGTTTCCTCGGCAGCTTCGGTGCTTCCGGGAGTCGGCTCAGATGGCCCGGTTTTGCCATCGATATTGCTGCATCCCATCAGGGCGAACGAGCAGACTGCGATGGCGAGCGCGGTCGTGCAGAGGGTGCCGAGACGTTTCATGGGTGCCTCCTTGCCGTAGGGTTTTGGAAGGTTGTGCGGCCAATGCGCGCGGCCGGCCTTTTGCTGCAGAATGTCCCTAGCTGTAGTTTGGCCGATGTGCACCCAAGAGCGGAATGCCCATAGGGCCCGATTCGCTTGGCGGGTTGGGACGTTTGGCCCGTTTTGGCCCTTTTGGGGGAGCGCCATATGGGGGTTCTCGCCCAATTATCCGTTTCTTGTGGAGAACCTGTGCTTGCACTCATCTGCAGGTTTGCGTTGTGCTTGCACGTTTCCGCAGCTATTGGTATAGTTTGCTTGCAAATGAAGTTGTAATTGAAAGAAGTGGGGTTTCGGCCCCGCTTCTTTTTTGTATGGATGGAGGTGCCGCAATGGTCAAGACCAAGACCGAGCAGGCGATCATCGACGCGCTCGAGGCCGTCGCTCCCCAGCATGATGTCGACATCGTCGACGTCGAGCTCGTGGGTGCCACCAAGGCCCCCTGCGTGCGCGTGCGTATCGAGGGTGCCGAGGGTCAGAGCCTTTCGCTCAACGACGTCACGGCCAACACCAAGTGGGTCGGCGATGTGATCGAGGAGCTTGACCCTATCTCTTCGAGCTATACGCTCGAGGTGTCGAGCCCGGGCATGGCGCGCCCGTTGCGCCGCCCGCGCGACTTTGCCCGCTTTGTGGGCGAGAACTGTGAGCTCACCTCCACTGCCACCGAGGGCCGTCGCAAGTACGCCGGCAAGATTGCCGCCGCCACCGAGACGAACGTGACCCTCGAGCTCGAGGACGGCGAGTCCGTTACCCTCGATTTCTCTGATGTTAAAAAGTGCAAGTTGAAGCCCACCTACGACTTCAAGCCCGCGAAGGAAGGAAAGTAAGATGGCAGCATCCGACATGATGTCCGCCCTGATGGAGCTTTGCCAGGAGAAGCACATCGACCAGCTCTACCTGATCGACCGCCTGGAGCAGTCGCTCGCCAAGAGCTATGCCGAGATCCTGCATCTTGAGTGGGGCGCCAAGGTGACCATTGACCGCACCACCGGCAAGATCTACGTCTACCGCCTGGAGCCGATCGACGATTCCATGGACGAGGAGGGCAACTTCACCGAGTTTGAGGAGATCGACGTCACCCCCAAGAACACGAGCCGCATCGCCGCCCAGCACGCCAAGGCCGAGATCAACGCCATCGTGCGCAACTCCGCCCGCGAGCAGATCTACGAGGAGTTCTCCGGCCGCATCGGTGACCTCATCAGCGGTACCGTGCTGCAGTCCACGCCCGACTTCACGATCGTCAAGATTCGCGAGGGCGTCGAGGCCGAGCTGCCGCACTTCGACCAGCGCCGTTACGAGAACGAGCGCAACGAGCGTCCGATGGGCGAGCGCTACCTGCACAACCAGCACATCAAGGCCGTGATCATCGACGTTCGCGACCCCAACTCCAACCTGCAGCCGGTTCGTGGCGAGCACAGCCGTCCGCCGATTGTCATCTCCCGTACCCACCCCGAGCTCATGCGTCGTCTGTTTGAGCAGGAGGTGCCCGAGATCTATGAGGGCACCGTCCAGATCAAGTCGATCGCCCGCGAGCCCGGCCAGCGCTCCAAGGTCGCCGTCCACTCGCTCGACGACCGTCTGGATCCCGTGGGCGCCTGCGTCGGCCCCAAGGGCAGCCGTGTTCGCGCTGTCGTGGGCGAGCTCCGTGGCGAGCGCGTCGACGTCATCCTGTGGGATGCCGATCCTGCCGTCTACGTCGCCAACGCCCTGTCGCCCGCTAAGGTCACCCGCGTCCTCATCGACGAGGAGAAGGCCTACGCCGGCGTCATCGTGCCCGACGACCAGTTGTCCCTCGCCATCGGCAAGGAGGGCCAGAACGCCCGCCTCGCCGCGCGCCTGACCGGCTGGCACATCGACATCAAGTCCGAGACGCTTGCCGCCGACATCCTCAAGAACGTTCCCGTTCACGAGGAGCCCGCCGCCGACCTGATCGGTGACGAGGAGGACGAGGACGTCCGCCGCTGCGAGTACGTGTCCGAGGACGGCATCCAGTGCCGCAACCAGGCTCGTCCCGGCTCCCGTTTCTGCGGTGTCCACGACACCGACGCCTTCGATGATGCGGAGGACCTGATCTAGCGCGCGGTTGCGCCGGGCGGGTCCCGGCGCGTCTCCCACGCTCGTTCAGTCTCTAGGCACCCAAGGTGCCAGAAAGGGTAGGTGAAGTCATATGGCAAAAGTCCGTGTGTCCACCCTGGCCAAAGAGTTCGGCATGACCTCCAAGGAACTGATGGGTCATCTCGCCGATATGAAGATTCCCGCTAAGTCCGCTTCCTCCACCTTGGAGGACGCTTATGTCGCTATGGTCCGCAAGCAGCTCGCCTCGGTGATCGAGGCCCGCGCCCAGGAAGTCGAGGCCGCCAAGCAGGCCGAGGAGCAGGCAGCTGCCGCCGAGGAGGCCGCTCGCGCCGCTGAGGCCGAGCGCGAGCGCATCGCCGCCGAGAAGGCCCGCGAGGAGGAGCGTCGCCAGTTCGCCGCAGCCCAGGCTGCCGAGGAGGCTGCCCGCGCCGAGGCCGAGGCCAAGAAGAAGGCCGAGCAGGAGCGCCTTGCCCGCGAGAAGGAGGAGGCTGCCCGCGAGGCCCAGCGCCGCGCCGTTCCCGCTTCCGACTCCGGTTCGCGTTTCCGTTCGCTGCTCGACCAGATCGCCGCACAGGAGACCGTGCTCAAGGAGAAGAAGGACGCCGAGGACAAGGCCAAGGCCGAGCGCGCCGCCGAGCGCGGTAACCGTCGTGGCGGCAACAACGACCGCCGCGGTGGCCGTCGTAACGATCGCAACGCTTCCGACAACAACTCCGAGCGCAACGCCTCCGAGAGCCGTCCGCACAGCCATCGCACCAACGCCAGCAACAACGTCGCTGCCGGCATGGACTTCCCCAACCCCGACAAGCAGGGCAAGGGCAAGAAGCGCAAGGGCGGTCACAACAACGAAGAGGACCACTACAGCCGCATGGCTCGCGAGGCCGAGGAGTACAGCCGCGAGAAGGTGCTCGAGGAGGCTCGTGCCGCCGTCGAGGAGGCCTCTCGCGAGTCCACCGGTCGCCGCAAGAAGCGCAAGGAGAAGCGCGAGCGCGAGGCTGCCAAGGCTCAGGAGGAGCGCAAGATAGAGGAGGCGCTGGCCCAGGGCGTGAACCCCGAGGACCTCGACGCCATCAAGGTCTCCCAGGGCGTTACCGTCCAGGAGCTTGCCGAGGCGCTCGACGTTCCGGCCAACGACATCATCAAGCGCCTGTTCCTGCTGGGTACTCCGCTCACGATGACGCAGTCCATGTCCGACGACCTTGTCGAGCTCGTTGCCGACGACCTGGGCCGTCAGATTAAGATCATCACCCCCGAGGAGGAGAACACCTTCTCGTTCTACGACGATCCCGCCGACCTTAAGCCGCGCGCCCCGGTCGTCACCGTCATGGGCCACGTCGACCACGGCAAGACGTCGCTGCTCGACGCCATCCGTCACACCGGCGTTGCTGCCGGCGAGGCGGGCGGCATTACGCAGGCCATCGGCGCTTCGCAGGTCATGATCAACGACCGCAAGATCACCTTTATCGATACCCCGGGTCACGCCACCTTTACGGCTATGCGTGCCCGTGGCGCCAAGGTGACCGACATCGTCATCCTGATCGTCGCCGCCGACGACGGCGTCATGCCCCAGACGGTCGAGTCGATTAACCACGCCAAGGCTGCCGGCGTACCCATCGTCGTTGCCGTCAACAAGATCGATAAGCCGGGCGCCAACCCCGACCGTGTGCGTCAGGAGCTCACCGAGTACGGCGTCATCCCCGAGGAGTGGGGCGGACAGAACATGTTCGTCAACATCTCGGCCAAGCAGAAGATCGGTATCGACGACCTTCTGGAGACCGTGCTGCTCCAGGCCGACGTGCTCGAGCTCAAGGCCAACCCGGACACCTTTGCCTCCGGCAACGTCCTCGAGGCCAAGCTCGACAAGGGCCGCGGCTCGGTCGCTACCGTGCTCGTGACCCGCGGTACCCTGCACGTGGGCGATACGCTGGTCGCCGGCCTTACCTACGGTCGCGTCCGCGCCATGCTCGACCCCAAGGGTCGCGCCGTCACCGAGGCTGGCCCCTCCGACGCCGTCGAGATCCTGGGCCTGCAGTCCGTGCCCAACGCCGGTGACGAGTTCCGCGTGTTCGAGGACGAGCGCGAGGCTCGTGCCCTGGCCGACGAGCGTTCGCTCAAGGCCCGTATCGAGGAGCAGAGCCGCGTCAAGCACGTCACGCTCGAGAACCTCTTCGAGACTATTGCCGACGCCGAGGTCAAGGAGCTCAACCTGATCATCAAGGCAGACGTCCAGGGTTCCATCGAGGCCCTTCAGGACTCGCTCGACAAGATGGATCAGTCCGAGGTTCGCATCAACACGATCCACTCCGCTGTCGGCGCCATCAACGAGACCGACGTCGTCCTGGCCGACGCCTCCAACGCCATCATCATCGGCTTTGGCGTCCGTCCCGACGGTAAGGCCCGCTCCGCTGCCGAGCGCGAGGGCGTCGAGATCCGTTGCTACGACGTTATCTACAAGTGCCTCGAGGAGCTCGACGCCGCCCGTATCGGCATGCTCAAGCCCACCGAGGTCGAGGTCGCCACGGGTACCGCGACCGTCCTGGACACCTTCAAGGTGCCCAAAGTCGGTATCGCCGCCGGTGTCCGCGTCGAGGAGGGCGAGATCGCCGCGACCGATTCCGTGCGTCTGGTGCGCGACGGTATCGTGGTCTTCAACGGCAAGATCGCCTCGATGCGCCACTACAAGGACGAGGCCAAGAGCCTCAAGAGCGGTTCCGAGGGCGGCATTGGCCTGGAGAACTTCCAGGACATCAAGCCCGGCGACCAGATCGAGGGTTACCGCATCGACCAGGTTGCCCGTACCGAGTAGGGGGTAGCGCTATGAAGCAAACGCAGGCAACCCGCCGTCTGGGCGAGCAGCTTCGCGAGAAGCTCGGTTATATCCTGCTCTTTGAGGTTTCCGATCCGCGTCTCGACCTGGTTACTTTGACCGCGGTCGAGGTCGCGGTGGACCGTTCCTTCGCGCGCGTGTACGTGTCGTGCGATGCGAGCCGCTACGACGAGGTCATGGAGGCGCTCGCAAGCGCCAAGGGCCGTATTCGTAGCCTGTTGGCTCGCTCGCTCGATTGGCGTGTCACGCCCGAGCTCGATTTTCGCATCGATCGCTCGACCGATGAGGCCGAGCGCATCACGCGTGCGCTGGAAAACGTTCCCGCCACGCTTGCGATCGAAAAGGACGAGGACGGCTATCCGATAGCGGATGCCGCCCAGGAGGCAGCTTTAGATGACTAATTCCGCCGACCTCGCCTCGTGCGAGTCTGCAGATATTCAGCGACGCATCCTCGAGCTCATCGAGGGTGCGTCCTCCATTGCGATTTCGGGACACACTTCTCCCGATGGCGACGCCCTGGGCTCCGTATTGGGTCTGGGCCTTTCGCTCATGAAGTTTTTCCCCAACAAGGACATTGCGCTGCTGCTGGCAGACGATGACCCGGTTCCTCGCATTTACCGCTTTATGGAAGGCTCCGACCGCCTGGTGCCGGCATCTGCGTACGCCGGCAATCCTGACCTGTTCATCTCGGTGGACGTACCGGTCGTCGAGCGCCTCAATAATTCCGCCGAGGTGCTTCGTCGCTCCAAGCATGTGGTGTGCTTCGATCATCATCCGGCGCGCGAGGAGTTTGCCGAGCTGAGCCTGAGGCGCGTCGATGCCGCGGCCTGCGCCATGATCATCGACCGTTTCTTGGACAATTGCGGCATTGTCGCACGTGATGGCGTTGCGACCTGCCTGCTGTGTGGCTTGGTTACCGATACCGGCCGTTTTCAGTACCAAAACGCCGACGCCGCCGCGTTCCATGCGGCCTCGCGCCTGGTGGCGCACGGTGCCGATCCGGCGCGCGTTGCGCTCGAGGTCTACCAGAGCATGCGCGTCGAGTTTTTGCACCTCAAGTCCATTGTCATGGGCCGTATCAAGACGGTCGCGCACGGGCGCGTGGCGTATAGCTATGCCTTCCAGAGCGACCTTGAGGCCTGCGGCGTCACCTCGGATGAATGTGACGGTCTGGTCGATGTGGTGCGTTCGGTGATGGGCGTCGAGGTCTGCCTGTTCTTAAAGGGCATCGACGGCGATACCAAGGTGCGCGGCAACCTGCGCTCCAAGGGTGACCTCGATGTGTCCGAGATCGCTGCCAACTTTGGCGGTGGCGGGCATCATGCCGCCGCCGGCTTTTCCAACAACGGAACAATTCGCGAGACGCTCGCCGTGGCACTTCCCATGCTGGCCGAGCTGGTGGGGGAGGATCCCGCTTCGGTGACCGTCGAGCTTTAACTTTTTGGATGGTACATGGCTCGTCGTACGCCTTCTCAACTGAATATGCTGCTCGCCGTCGATAAGCCGGTGGGCTGCACGTCCCACGATGTGGTCTCGCAATGCCGACGCGCCCTCCATGAGCGGCGCGTCGGCCATGCCGGCACGCTCGACCCCATGGCATCCGGCGTCATGGTGGTGGGCGTGGGCCAGGCTACTCGTCTGCTGGGCATGCTAACCCTCGATACCAAAAGCTATGTCGCCGACATCTCGTTTGGCGCCGAGACCAATACCGATGATGCGGAGGGCGAGGCGGTCCGCACGGTGGCTGTTGCCAACGAGCTCCGCGATCCTGCCTATGCTCGTGAGCGCTTGGCCGCCATGCTGGGCCCGCAGATGCAGGTGCCGCCGGCGTTTTCTGCTATCTCGGTCAATGGCGTTCGCGCCTACAAGTCTGCTCGCGAAGGCAATGCGGTGGACCTACCTCCGCGCCCCGTCGAGGTCTATGCCGCCGACCTGATCGCCGTGGGCGGCGAAGGTGATACGTGTGTGTGGACCGTGGCGTTCTCGGTGAGCAAGGGCACCTATATCCGTGCGCTCGCTCGCGACCTGGGCCACGCTTGCGATAGCGCCGCGCATATTTCCGCGCTGCGCCGCACGGCTTCCGGTGTTGTTTCCATTGGCGCTTGTCATGCGGTCGAGGAGCTTTCTCCCGAGTCCGCGGCTGGCTTTGCCCTAGATCCTATTGCGGCCCTGGGCGCCACACGTGTTGACTTGCCGGGCAATCTTGCCGACGACCTGCTCTGCGGCCGACGCATTCCCGTTGAGCCTGCGCTTGCCGATTTCGATTCCTCGAAGGCGCCGTTTGCGTTGGTGCTCGATGGGGGACTCAAGGCGCTCGCCCGCATTGAGGGCGGCCGCTTTGTCATGGAGCACGTGTTTCCGCAGGCAATCGGCGGTGTTCGATGATGTTGTCCGCTCGCGAGCTCGCGCGTGTCTTTTTCGCGGGCGAGTCGGACGAGGCTCGCATCGTTGCTGCCGATACGTTTGATGAGTGTGAGCACTTGGGTGCCGCTTCAATCGCCATTGGCGTGTTCGACGGCGTTCACCGTGGACACCAGGAACTCATCGAAGCGCTTGTCCGTGATGCCCGTGCCCATGGCTGTAAGGCGGTCGTGGTTACCTTCGATCCCGACCCGGACGTTGTGGTGAGCCCTTCGCCCGCTCAAAAATTGATGACGACGGCCGACCGTCTGCATGCCTTGGCTCAAACCGGGGTCGATGCGGTGGTGGCCGTTCCCTTTACGCCTGAGGTTGCGGCGCTTGACCATGTTGATTTTCTCTCGCTGGTGTCGCGTCTGGTCGACATTCGATCGATTCGCGTTGGCAGTGACTTTAGGCTGGGTCGTGGCGGTGCTTCTGGTGTTGACGAGATGCGCTCCTGGGGTTCCGAGCACGGCGTTGACGTGTATGGTCACGACCTGCTTTGCGAGGGCGGTGAGGCCATTTGCGCTACCCGCATTCGTCATGAGCTGGGACAGGGCCATGTGGAGCTTGCTGCTGGGTTACTCGGCCGTCCGTATATGGTGCGTGGCGGTGTTATTCGCGGCCGTCACGAGGGTTCTGGCATGGGCTTTCCCACGGCAAACTTGCAGGTTCCCGACGGCATTCAGGTGCCAGCCGATGGCGTGTATGAGGGTCTGGTGCTGGTCGATGACACCGCGTGGCCCGCTGCTGTGAACGTCGGCCTGCCGCCAACGTATGCTGACGATGCGGCATCTGCGCATCTCGAGGCTAATTTAATTGGTTATACGGGCGACCTGTACGGCGCTTCCGTTTCGCTGGCGTTTACGCGCTGGCTGCGTCCCTCGCGTGTGTTCGATTCGCTGGATGAGTTGATCGCGACCGTCGAGGGTAATATCGAGGATATTCGTCACAACTTGGGCGATCAGGGGGTGAGCATCCGTGATTAGCGATGAGGAAAAAGACCAGGTACGCGCTGCGTCTGACCTGGTTGCCATCGTGCAGGAAACGGTCGAGCTCAAGCCTCGCGGCCATGAGTTTTGGGGATGCTGCCCCTTCCATGGCGAGAAGACGCCGTCCTTCCACATTATCCCCGCCACGCAGGTGTGGCATTGCTTTGGTTGCGGCGAGGGTGGCGACGTTTTCACGTATATCATGAAGCGCGAGAACCTGAGCTTTCCCGAGTCAATCCGTTACTTGGCCGATCGCGCGGGTATTGAGCTGCATGACACCGGAGATCGCCGCGAGCGCGGCACCAAGCGTGCCCGCATCTACGATCTGTGCGCCGAGACCGCCCAGTTCTACCACACCATGCTTATGCGCGGTAAGGACGGTCGTCCGCGCGAGTACTTTGCCAGCCGCGGCATGGGTGGCGACGTCTGCCGCCGCTACTGCCTGGGCTTTGCACCGGGCCGTAACGCGCTGGTGTCGCACCTGTCTCAGGCGGGTTTTACCCCGCAGGAGATGATCGACGCCAACGTTGCCGTGAGCCGCGGGCGCGGGCAGCTCGCCGACCGCTTCTACGACCGTGTGATGTTTCCCATCTTTGACGAGCAGGGTCACAACATTGCCTTTGGCGGTCGCATTATGGGCGACGGCCAGCCTAAGTATCTCAACACCGCCGAGACGAGCGTGTTTCATAAAAAGCGAAACCTCTACGGCTTTAATTGGGCCAAGGAGTTTATCGTCGCGCAGGATACCGCCATCGTGGTGGAGGGCTATACCGATTGCATCGCCTGCTGGGAGGCGGGGATTAAAAACGTTGTCGCCACGCTGGGCACCGCCCTCACGGAGCATCACGTCAAGACGCTCACTCGCTTTGCCAAGCGCATCGTGTATATGTTCGACGGCGATGCAGCGGGCCAGAAGGCCGCCCGTCGCGCGATTCAGTTTATCGAGCAGGATTCCATGGACCTGCGCTGCGTGGTGCTCCCCGACGGCAACGACCCCATGGAGTTCATCACCGCACATGGTGGCGAGGCACTGCAGACGCGCATCGACGCTGCCGAGCCGCTTATGGACTTTGTCTACCGTTCGCTGCAGGAGTCGAGCGACATCACCACGCCGGGCGGTCGCGCCAAGGCGCTCGAGGATGCGCTGACGCTCATCTATCCGCTGCGCGATAGCTATATGATCGACACGTACTTTATCCAGATTGCCGACCTGCTGGGTTTGGATCTGGAGACCGTGCGCGCGAGCTCGGGCCGTGTGTTTCGCGATGTCGCCAAGCGCGAGGATGCGGAACGACGTCGTGAGCAGAACTATGAGCGCCAGCGGGCACAGGCTGAGCGGTCCGGTAGTGCGGGCGGTCGGGCGTCGGGTTCTCGCGATGCCGGTCGCGGTGCTTGGGCATCGGGCGCGACGCCGCCGGTGTCCGCGCCGGTCGAAGAAGAGCCGTACGACTACGTCCCGCTCGATGCCTACGGCGCCGCGCCCGTGGAGGTCGTCGACGATCTTCCGCCGATCGATGTGCCTGATGGTATGGGCGCTGCGCCCGCCGGTGCCCCGACAGACGCCTCGGCCCCTATGGTTCTTACCGATCTTGAGCGCAAGTCCTTGGCAGGGGAGCGCGAGCTGCTGACCATGCTCACGAGCTACCCCGACCTGTTCCGCACGTATGCCGACCGCATCTGCTCCATCGAGTGGGTTGACCCACGTCACGAGTCCATCGCGTGGGCCGTTCTGGCAACGCCGCCGGGAACCGATCCCGCAGCCTGCATGGATGCGGCGCGCTCGGTGTGTCCCGATGCGGCAACGCTTGTGAGTGCCGGGCGCATCTCGGCGACGAGCAAGCACCCCACCGAGACGAACATCGTGTTCATGCTCGATACGCTCGAGCTCTACACCATCAAGCGCCGCATGCGTGCTGCACAGGCCAGGCTGCGCCAGGACCGTTCACTCGATGGTGAGGCCCGTCGCGCGCTGACCGTTCAGGCCGCGCAAGATTCGCAGCGTCAACGCGAACTGCAAAAGTCGATCGGTGGCGTGGCGGACCCGTTCCGTTTGATCGGCCTGGAGGCTGCAGGCACCGAATAAGCCTAGATGTTGTGGTCAACCAGCATATTCTCGCCTATATCCAGTCCTCTTTTTGGGTATAGACGTCAATGTGTGTGCTAAAGTATTGAGTCCTGTGGACTATGAAGGGAGAGTCTGTGCCAAAAAAGACTGAGAGCACGGGTACTGGGCTGGAATCCTACGTTGCAAAGCTCATGGGCAACGGCTCAAACAGGACTTCGGTAACCGAGGACGAGATTCAGGTCGCCCTGAAGGATATCGATGTTTCTGACGAGCAGCTCACCGCGGTGTATTCCGCGCTGCGCAACAGCGGCATCCAGATTATCTCCGCGAGCGGTAACGACGACGCCCCCATGGACGTCGACGATGACGATAACGATACCGATACCGACGATTTCGATGACGATGATGAGCACGATTCCGGCTCGCTCGACGATCACGAGCTCAAGATGGCCCGCCAGGCCGACGCCGAGATGGGTTCTTCCAAGAGCAAGAAGAAGCGCACCGTGCGCACGTCCCGTTCGCGTTCGCGCGTGCGCGGTATCGATGCCTCCACGGTGATGCTGACCGGCGACCCGGTCCGTATGTACCTCAAGGAGATCGGCAAGGTCGACCTGTTGACCGCCTCCGAAGAGGTCGATCTGGCTATGAAGATCGAGGCCGGTCTCGAGGCTACCGAGAAGCTCGAGGCTGCCGATGCTGGTGAGCTCGAACTCACGCGTGCCGAGATGCGTCGTCTTACGCGCATTGAGAACGTGGGCCTCGAAGCCAAGCAGGCGCTCATCAGCGCAAACCTTCGTCTGGTCGTCTCCATCGCCAAGCGCTATGTCGGTCGCGGCATGCTGTTCCTGGACCTGATTCAGGAGGGCAACCTCGGTCTGATCCGCGCCGTCGAGAAGTTCGACTACCAGAAGGGCTTTAAGTTCTCCACGTACGCCACGTGGTGGATCCGTCAGGCCATTACGCGCGCTATCGCCGACCAGGCCCGTACCATCCGTATTCCCGTGCACATGGTCGAGACTATCAACAAACTCGTCCGCGTGCAGCGTCAGCTCCTTCAGGACCTGGGCCGCGACCCGACCCCCGAAGAGATCGGTGCCGAGATGGACATGAGCGCCGACCGCGTCCGCGAGATCCAGAAGATCTCGCAGGAGCCCGTGTCGCTCGAGACCCCCATCGGCGAGGAAGAGGATTCCCAGCTGGGCGACTTCATCGAGGACTCCCAGGCTATCGTTCCGCCCGATGCGGCCAGCTTCTCTATGCTGCAGGAGCAGCTCACCCAGGTGCTCGATTCGCTTGCCGATCGTGAGCGCAAGGTTATCGAACTGCGCTTTGGCCTTGTCGACGGACATCCCCGCACGCTCGAGGAAGTCGGTCGTGAGTTTGGCGTCACGCGCGAGCGCATCCGCCAGATCGAGTCCAAGACCCTGGCCAAGCTCCGCCATCCCAGCCGTAGCAGCAAGCTGAAGGACTATATCGAGAGCTAGTCAAGCAAGAGGCGCCCTCAAGCACATTCGCTTGGGGGCGCTTTCATGTAGTCGTTGGGGACGTTCTTGAATGACTAGTCGTTTAAGAACGTCCCCAACGACTAGGTCGGAAAATTTCTTAAAAAAGTTCTTGCCCTAAGCTGATTCGTCCGTATAATAAACTTCGTTGCTTGAGAGCACGCACCTATTCCTCGGTAGCTCAATGGTAGAGCACGCGGCTGTTAACCGCGTTGTTGTAGGTTCGAGTCCTACCCGGGGAGCCAGAATTTTCCAGCCCTTTCCGTTGGGCTTTAAATTCCTCGGTAGCTCAATGGTAGAGCACGCGGCTGTTAACCGCGCTGTTGTAGGTTCGAGTCCTACCCGGGGAGCCAGGTTGTAAAACCCGTCGCTTATGCGGCGGGTTTTTTCATGCCGCGATCGCCGTTCGCGAACGTTACCGTATCAACATTTCGTGTCGAGGATGTAATCCCGAGGCCCGCCACCTCAACATGGCGCGGTCGTTGTAGAATAATGCAATGATTGCTCCCACGACATGGTGCCGCGAGCACCAAGAAAAGGAGATTCTTGTGTCTGAGACCATTAACGGCAGCCTGAGCGTCTCGAACGACGTTATTGCCGATATTGCCGGTTATGCCGCGATGACGTGCTATGGCGTTGTCGGTATGGCTGAGCAGCTCCAGGGCGCCGAGAGCGTGCGCCTGCTTGCCGGTCAGCGCCTCCGCAAGGGCGTGCTTGTCTCCGCCGACGAGAACGGCCTTACGGTCGATCTTCACGTCGTGCTCGAGAACGGCGTCAACATGAAGTCCGTCTGCCACAATCTTTCGAGCTCCGTTGCCTTCACCCTGCAGGAGATCGCCCAGATCGATCCCGCCAGCCTTAAGATCGGCATCCATATCGACGCGCTCAAGAGCCGTCTGAACTAGCATCCGAAAACGGAGATTCAAATACCCATGATTGCAAAGACCATTCGCACCTGTTTTCCGATCGCTGCGGCTGCCGTTTCCGACAAGGCCGAGGAGATCAACAAGCTCAACGTCTTCCCCGTACCCGACGGCGACACCGGTACCAACATGTCGCTCACGCTTGCCTCGGTGACTAAGGAGCTTTCCGCCCTTCCTGCCGACGCCGACATGGAAGCCATCGCCGGCGCCATCACCCACGGCTCCCTGATGGGTGCCCGCGGTAACTCCGGCGTTATCACCTCGCAGATTCTGCGCGGCGTGGCCGAGGGCCTTGTCTCTGCCGACGAGCCCATTACGTCCGCCAACATTGCCTTCGCCTTCCGTCGTGCCGTCAAGGTTGCCTTCCAGGCTGTCCGTAAGCCCATCGAGGGCACGATCCTCACGGTGCTGCGCGATGTCTCGACCAAGGCCGATGAGTGCGAGAAGAAGAAGTTCTCGGCCGAGGATGCGCTCGATGCTATCGTCGTCGAGGCGTACCAGTCCGTCGCCCGCACGCCCGACTTGCTGCCCGTCCTCAAAGAGAACGGCGTGGTCGACTCAGGCGCCTTCGGCTTTGCCATCTTCCTGGAGAACTTTGTTGCCGCCGCGCTTGGTCGCAGCACCGTTGTCGAGGATTTCTCCGCTACGTTTGACTCCGCCGGCTCTGCCCGCGATGCCGCTCTTGGCCGCGTTGAGATCGAGGCTAACGACGACTGGGAGGGCTCGGAGTTCCGCTACTGCAACGAGTTTCTCTTTAAGGCCGACGCCCCGTTTGACGAGGACGAATGCCTTAAGTTCCTAGGCTCCATGGGCGACTGTGAGCTGCTCGTGGGCGCCTATCCCGACTACAAGATCCATGTGCACTCCAATACCCCCAACCTGGTGCTCGAGCACATGCTGCAGCTCGGTCAGATCTATGAGGTCTTTATCCACAACATGGAGATGGAGGCCCACGACCGTACCGCTAAGATCCACGAGGATCAGGAAAAGGCCGCCGAGCCCGCCAAGGCGCTGGGCTTTGTCGCCGTTGCCGCCGGTTCCGGCGAGGCCGACATCCTCAAGTCCCTTGGCGTCGACGTGGTCGTCTCCGGTGGCCAGACTATGAATCCCTCGACCGCCGACCTGCTGGGCGCGGTGGACCAGGTCAACGCGACCTCGGTCATCATCTTGCCCAACAACGGCAACATCCGCATGGCCGCTGAGGCTGCTGCCTCAGCCTGCACCGACAAGAAGGTCGCCGTCGTTCCCACCAAGACCGTCCCGCAGGCCTTCTCCGCGCTGTTCGCAGTCCTGCCCGATTCCGAGCTCGAGGATGCCGTCGCCGCCATGGTCGACGCCATCAGCGAGGTCCGCGATGGCGAGGTCACCCGCGCCGTGCGCGACTCCAGTGCCTCTGACGGTTCTCCGATTCACTCCGGTGACGTCATGGGTATCATCGCCGGCTCCATCGACGTGGTCGGCTCCGACGTGAAGCAGGTCACGCTCGACTGCATCAACCGCATGCAGGAGGAAGAGGAGGGCGACGCGCTGACGATTCTGGCCGGCGAGGAGCTGTCCGATGAGGCCTTCCAGGAGATCGTCGACGCCATCGAGGAAGCTCAGCCCGACTTGGAGATTGACGCCCATCGTGGCGAGCAGCCGCTCTATCCCGTGATCTTCTCGATCGAGTAGGCATCTGCCCATGTCCGAGCTCTGCTCCGTGCCGCGCGTCTCGGAGCGCTTTGCCCAGAGCAATGCGCTCGACGAGGATATCGCGCGACTCAAATATGTTTCGGGTAAACGTGAGGAGGCCCTTCGCCGTCTGGGAATTAGGACGGTGGGGGACCTCCTTCTCCATATCCCTCATCGATACCTCGACTTTACCCGTTCGTGGTCCATCGAGATGGCGCCCATCGGTACCGTGTGCACCATCATCGCCACGGTCGACCGCATCGTCCAAAAGCAGCCGCGTCCGCGCATGCAGGTGACCGAGGTATCGCTGGTGGACGAGACGGGCGTGTTGCAGGTCGCCTTTTTCCGCCAGCCCTGGATTGCCCAGCAGCTTAAACAGGGCGACCGCCTGGCCGTGATGGGCAAGGTCGAGTTTGCCTACGGTTTTAAGCAGATGGCCTCGCCGCACTTTGAAAAGCTCGATGACGGGCGTGCTGCGGGCACCATCCTGCCGGTCCATTACGTGAGCGATGGCGTGAGCCAGGCGTGGATGCGCCGCATCGTAAGCGGCGCGCTCGAGGTCGTCGGCAATCCGTTCGATCCGATTCCCGCGCCGCTGCGCGCAAAGCGGAAGCTCATGAGCAATGCCCGCGCGTTGCGTTCGATCCACTTTCCATCGAGTATGGCAGAGCGCGATATCGCGCGCGCACGGCTTGCCTACGAGGAGTGCCTCTACCTGCAGCTGGCGCTGCGCCTGCGCAACGTCGGCGGCCTGGTCGATGTGGTTCCCTATGCCCACACCGCGGGCGAGCACCTGGCCGCGCTTAAGCAAGCCCTGCCGTTTTCGCCGAGCGACGAGCAGGAGACCGCGTTCCAAGATATCCTGCGCGATATGTGCGATGGTGGGCGCGTGATGAACCGCCTGCTGCTGGGCGATGTCGGTACCGGTAAGACCGCCGTTGCCGCCTGCGCTCTGGCTGTGGCTGCCGATAGCGGTACGCAGGCCTGCGTTATGGCGCCCACGGGCGTGTTGGCGCGCCAATATGCCGATAAGACCGGCCCTCTGCTCTCGCAGGCGGGCATGTCCTGGGCGCTTCTGACGGGTGCCACGCCGGCCTCAGAGCGCGAGCAGATCCATGCCCAGCTTGAATCGGGCGAGCTCGACGTCCTCTTTGGAACCCACGCGGTGCTTTCGGATAACGTTGCGTTCAATCATCTGTCGCTTGTCGTCATCGACGAGCAGCACCGGTTTGGCGTTGGCCAACGCAACGCCCTACGCGCGAAGGGCCCCGGTGCGGACCTGCTCGTTATGACGGCGACACCGATCCCGCGTACGCTGGCGCTTTCGGTCTACGGCGATCTGGACACGAGTATCATCCGCCATCGGCCCGTCCCTGGCGCTGGCGTGACGACACGCGTGCTCACCGAGTCGAGCCGCGACCTCGCCTATGGCGCCATCCGCGAGGCGCATGAAAAGGGTCAGCAGGCCTACGTGATTTGCCCGCTCGTGGAGCCGAGTGACTCGGCCGATGAGCTTGAAGACGTGCCCGGTATCGCCCGCGACGACGAGGGCCGCGTGACCGTGCCTGTGCCGCTGCACGATACGGCGACCGAGCTCGATCGCCTGCGTCTGGCGTTGCCGGGTCTTGCCATCGAGCGCCTTCACGGCCGTATGCCAGCGGGGGAGAAGGATCGCGTGATCGACGCCTTCAAGCGTGGCGAGATTGACGTGCTCGTCTCGACTACGGTGGTCGAGGTGGGCGTCGACGTGCCCAACGCCACCGTCATGGTCATCGAGAACGGTGAGCGGTTTGGCTTGGCGGCGCTGCATCAGCTACGCGGTCGCGTGGGCCGCGGCAGCGTGTCGGGCACGTGCCTGGTCATGACGCACTCCAAGGGCAATGGCGGCGCCTCGGCGGCACAAGACCGTCTCCAGTCGCTCGAAAAGACCTCGGATGGTTTTACGCTTGCCCAGATGGACCTGCGTCTGCGTCACGAGGGCGAAATCCTGGGGTACCGTCAGCACGGTGGCGTGACCTTGCGCTTTGTGGACCTGGATGCCGATGAGGACCTTATCGAATGGGCCCATTTGGACGCGGTCGAGCTCTTGCGGTATGCTTGCAACCTTGACTCTGTGGCGACGCGTCCCTTGCGCGAGGCGGTCGCCATGCGTTATCGACATATCTTTAAGGAGGTCAGCGGAGGATGAGAATCATCGGCGGCGAATGGCGCGGTCGTAAGATCGAGGAGCCCCGTGGTCGCGATGTCACCCGCCCCACGACTGATCGCGTGCGCGAGGCGTGCGCATCTATGGTCATGTCGGCATTCGATTTCGATTTGGACGAGGTTCGTGTGCTGGACGCCTTTGGCGGCTCCGGTGCCTTAGGGTTAGAGATGCTCTCTCGTGGGGCCCGCTCGCTCACGACGTTTGAGATCGATCGCAACGCCGCGCGGCTCATTACCAAGAATATCGAGTCGCTCTGCCGTGACCGTGCGCGTTGGCGTGTGGTCACGGGCGACATGCTGGCAAGTGCCTCGCGCGGTCGTGTACCGGGCGGCCCCTTTGATTTGGTCCTGCTCGACCCGCCCTATGCTTTTGGTGCCGAGCCGGTCGAGGAAATGCTGCAGAACCTGGCTCAGCAGGGTCTGCTTGCGCCTGGCGCTTATGCCCTGTTTGAGCATGCCTCCGCCGATGCGGGCGCGCATCCGGCAGGCTTTGAGACTGTACGTGAGAAGCGCTACGGCATTACCTCGGTCGACCTGCTTCGTTGGGTCGGCGATGACGACGGTGAGGACGATAGTGCCGTCACCGATGCCGATAACAACGATGCCACGACGTTTCAGGAGGACGCCCATGAATGACACCATCAACCGCGTGATCGTCCCGGGCACCTTCGATCCCATCACGTTTGGCCATATCGATGTGATCCGCCGCGCCCGCCGCATCTTTCCCAGTGTGATCGTCGCTGTTGCAGAGTCGCAGGGTAAAAACGGTGTGGGCACCACGTTTATGCTCGATGAGCGCGTGGCGCTGGCCCGCGAGGCGCTCGGTGATATCGACGGCGTTGAGGTCCTGCCCTTTACCGGCCTCTTGGTCGACTTCGCTCGTGAGCAGGGGGCGGGGGCCGTGGTCAAGGGCCTGCGCGCCATGACCGACTTTGAGTACGAGCTGCAGCAGGCCGACCTCAATTATCGCTTGGATAGCGAGCTGGAGTCCATCTTTGTCATGAGTGCGCCGCAGTACGGCTATATCTCGAGCTCGGTCGTTCGCCAGATCGCCTCGCTCGGCAGCGATGTATCGACGTTTGTGCCGCCCAACGTGGTCGAAGCGCTCAGACATCGCTTTTCGTGACGTTTCTTATTGCCTGGTGGCATGTGGTAAACTAGCACGATGATATGTTACCTATGAAAGGAGACCGGATGCCGGGCGAGAATTTTCCTGGCGATAGGATCGTCAGCTTGGTCGATGAGCTCGAAGGGCTGATCGAGGAAGCCAAGCCGCCTTTCGGCAAGAACGCTCAGTTCAAGGTCATCGACGCCGACGTGTTCTTCAACATCCTCGACGAGATCCGCATGAGCTATCCTGAGGAGTGGCAGAAGTCCCGCCGTATCCTTAAGGAGCGCGAGGAACTTATGGCTTCCGCCGCCGCTCAGGCCGATTCCATCATCGCCGACGCTCAGCAGCAGGCCCTCACCATTGCCGGTGAGCAGGAGATCGTCCGCCTTGCGCAGCAGCAGGCCGACGACATCCGCGATCGTGCCCAGCAGTACGAGCGCGAGACGCGTTATGCTGCCGAGGACTACGCAGAGCAGGTCTTTACGCACCTGGAGGAGAACCTCAAGAGCCTGACCGGCACCGTTACCCGTTGCCGTCAGCAGCTCAACGAGGGTGCCGCCCAACAGAATGGTCAGTGGTAATGGCTGAGTTCCCGAGCGTTACCGTCGATCTTTCCGAGCAGCTCGAGTTTCCTGGAGATTCGTATCCGCTGACCGGTAAGGTCGATGTCGTCACCTACACGGTGGGCGAGAAGGAGTACCAGCTTCAGGACGGCATCGACTACGACGTTGTCTTTACCAATGCCGGTACCGGTGTCTTGCTCACGGGCATGGTCCGTGCGCACGCCACCGGCGAGTGCGACCGTTGCCTGGAGCCCGCCTCGTTTGATATCGCCGGCGAGATCGAGGAGTTCTACCTCTTTGAGGAGCCCGAGGATCCCGAGGCCTACGAGGATGGCTACGAGCTCCTGGGTGAGGACCGCATCGTCGATCTGGGCGAGCCCATCAATGACGCGGTCGTTATGGACACGCCGTTTGTGGTGCTTTGCAAGCCCGATTGTCGCGGTTTGTGCCCCACTTGCGGTTGCAACCTCAACGTCGAGCAATGCGATTGCGCCGCCCAGGCAGAGGCAGAATGGGCCGCTGCCACGGAAAATCCATTTGCAGCATTGAAGAATCTCAAGCTCGATGAGTAAAACTGTGGTAGTATCGCTACTTGCGCGTAATCGCCACACTGGATAGTTCATAAGGAAGGTCACTATGCCCGTACCTAAACAAAAGCAGGGTCGTATCCGCACTCACACCCGTCGTTCCGCCAACATGAAGATCTCGGCTGCGGCTCAGTCCACGTGCCCCCGTTGCGGCGCTGTCAAGCTTCCGCACCACGTGTGCCCCAGCTGCGGTTTCTACAAGGACCGCGAGGTTATCGTTACCGAGTAACGGTATACTCTGGATGCGATGCCGTTCCAAATGGAACCACAATGGCCGGCTCAATGAGTCGGCCATTTTTATATAAGGAGCTTGTATATGAGTAACGTTCGCGTTTGTGTAGACGTTGTGGGCGGAGACGAGAAACCTCAGGTTGTTCTTGATGGTATCGAGGCTGCGCTTGCCGCCGATTCCGATATCGAGGTCTTGGCAGCTGGCCCCGCCGAAATCGTCAATCCCTTTGCAGCTTCCCATGCACGTGTTGAGGCCCTTGAGGCACCTGACGTTATCGCCATGGATGACAATCCCATTCGCGCCGTGATGACCAAGCGTAAGTCGTCGATCGTGCTTTCTTGCCGCGCCATCAAGAAGGGAAATGCGGACGCGTTCTTCTCTGCCGGTTCGACCGGTGCCATGACCGCCGCTGCCACCGCCTACGTGACGCCGTTTAGGTATCAGGCCGAAGGCAAAAAGCAGCCGGTGCGCCCCTGTCTGACCAATGCGCTGCCCAATCGCGCCGGCGGTCTGACGGTGCTGTGCGATATGGGCGCCAACCCCGATGTCGAGGTCGATGACATGGTGCGTTTTGCCCAGATGGGTAGCGCCTATGCCCGCGTCGTCCTGGGAATCGAGCATCCCCGCGTGGGCCTGCTTGCCAACGGCACCGAGGACGAGAAGGGCTCCAACTTTACCAAGGCCTGCTTCCCGGCCATGAAAGCCGCCGTTCCCGGCTTTGTTGGTAACTGCGAGGGAACGGACATCACCTCAGGTAACTTCGATGTCGTCGTTGCCGATGGCATGTCGGGCAATATTGCGCTCAAGGCCACCGAGGGCGCTGCCAAGTTTTTGCTGCAGGAGCTCAAGGGTGTCTTTATGTCTTCGCTCGGCACCAAGATTGCCGCGCTGCTCATCAAAAAGCAGATGCGCGAGATTAAGGCCAAGCTCTCTGGCGACGCCAAGGGCGGCGCGATTCTTTTGGGCCTGCGCGGCGTGGTCCTGATCGGCCATGGCGCCACCTCGGTCGAGGCTGTTAAAAACGGTACGCTCGCGGCGGCCGAAGCCGTGCGCGCCGGGCTGGTCGAGAATGTCGCCAACTCTATGGACGGTATCGTTTTATAACAGCGGCGTTATGCGTCTTGGGGCGCACGTCGTGGGGTAGAATCAGAACCGTGTCTTGGTACCGCCCGGGCGGTACCATTCTTTTGGTATTCATGCACTATGAGAGGAAGCGCTATGGACCGCTCCGAAATCTTCGACAAGATCGCCGAGGTCGCTGCTGACGTTCTGGGCGTCGATGTTGCCGAAATTAGCGATGAGACCACCTTTGACGACCTCGATGCCAACTCGCTCGAGCGCCTGCAGCTGGTTACGGCTATCGAGGACGAGTTCAACCTCGAGATTGATGACGAGACTCTGCTCTCTCTCAACTCTGTCGCCGACGCCGTCGACGCGATCGAAAACGCCAGGGAGGCCTAGGTCTTGGCTTTATCCGAACGACTTACGCGTGCCCAGGAAATCCTGGGCCACGAGTTCAATAATAAGGTGCTGCTGCGCGCGGCCCTTACGCATCCCTCGGCAGTCGAGGGCCAGCCGGTTTCTGCCAGCTATGAGCGCCTTGAGTTCTTGGGCGATTCCATTTTGGGTGCTGTGGTCGCACGCTCCCTGTTTGAGTCCTATCCTGAGTTTGACGAGGGCAAGCTCACGCGCTTGAAGGTGTCGCTTGTCTCGGGCGCTACGCTGTCCGAGGTTTCTCACGAGCTGGGCATTGACGACATCATCATCTTTGGTGCCTCCGAGACCGGTACCGGTGCGCGCGGCCTGCATTCGGCCCTCGAGAACGTCTATGAGTCGCTCGTGGGCGCGCTGTACCTGGATGCCGGCTGGGACGTTGCGGCGGAGTTCATTCACCGTACGCTTAAGCCGCATTTGGCTTCCGAGCGTGCCGAGCATCCTGCGAACCCCAAGTCGTTTTTGCAGGAGTGCGTGCAAGCCGACGGTCACGAACCTCCGGCGTACAAGCTCGTTGGCTCCGAGGGCCCGGCGCATGCGCCCACCTTTACCGCTGTGGTTTTGATCGATGGTATTCGTCAGGGTCGCGGCTCCGGCTCCTCAAAGAAGGAAGCCGAGGGAGCCGCTGCACTCGAGGCACTTGACCGCATGGGCTACACCACCAACGGCTTGATTCTCAACAAGAAGCCTGTTTAAGCGAGGAACCGTGTATCTCAAGTCCCTCACGCTCAAGGGGTTCAAGTCGTTTGCCGACCGCGCCCATATGACGTTTGAGCCGGGCCTGACCGTCATCGTCGGTCCCAACGGCTCGGGAAAATCGAACATCTCCGACTCGATTCTGTGGGTCCTGGGCGAGCAGAGCGCCAAGCAGCTGCGCGGCCAGGCCATGGAGGATGTCATCTTCTCGGGCTCGTCAGCGCGCAAGCCGGTGGGTGTCGCCGAGGTCACGTTGGTGCTCGATAACTCGGACCATATGCTGCCCGTCGATTTTGACGAGGTCGCCATCACCCGTCGTATGTATCGCTCGGGCGAAAGCGAGTACCTCATCAACTCGAGCCCGTGCCGCCTGATGGACATTCAGGACATCTTGCACGATTCGGGCCTGGGCAAGGATACGCATTCCATCATCAGCCAGGGCAAGCTCGATGCCATTTTGCAGAGCCGCCCCGAGGAGCGCCGTGCCCTCATCGAGGAGGCCGCCGGCATCTCCAAGCACAAGCGCCGCAAGGAGCGTGCGCTCAAAAAGATTAAGTCGATGGACGAGCACCTGACGCGTGCCCGCGACATCAATAAGGAAATCGCCCGTCAGCTGCGACCGCTGGAGCGTCAGGTCGATCGTGCGCGCAAGTACAAAGAGTTGTCCTCGCGCGCGAACGAGCTTACGCAGATGCTGGCCGTCGATGAGCTGCGTTCGCTGCAGTCGCAGTGGAACGACCTGGAGAGCCGCTCCAAGGAGGGCGCGGCCGAGCTTGAGCTTGCGCAGTACCGCTTGGGCGAAAAGGAGCGCGAGCTCGAGAAGCTCCAGGTCATGCTCGAGGAAAAGGGCCTGTTTGTGGGCGACCTAGGCGAGCAGCGCCGTCATATGCAAGATGTGGTCGGCCGCATTAACTCCGACATGCGCCTGCTCGAGGAAAAGGGCCACAACATGGTGTCGCGCCTGTCTGACATGCGCGGGCAGATTTCGAGCTCCGAGCATCAGCGTCGTCGCGTGGTCGAGGAGCTCGAGGACGCGCGTGCGCAGCTTGAGGAAGTGACCGGTGCGCACATGCAGGTCCAGGAGGACGTTGACGCCGCTGGTCCTGCTGCCGCTGAGCTCCACGAGCGTCGCGTTGCGCTCGACAATCAGATTTCGCAGCTCACGCGTGAGCAGCGCGATGTGCAGCGTGTGGCCGATAGCGTCGCGCTCGAGCTCGCCAAGGTGAAGGATTCCTTGAGTAATGCCGAGGTCGAGGACAACATGTATGCCTCGCGCCTGGAGCAGATCGACGAGCAGCTCGAGGAGGTCACGGCCTCGCTCGAGAGCCGTCGCGACCGCGCCGAGGAGCTTGAGGGCGCTCTTGAGGAAGCGCGCCAGGCTCAGGTCGATGCTCGTGAGGCCACCGAGACGGCCCGCGCGGCCCTGAAGGACCTGCGTGCCCGCGAGAGCGAGGCACGCAACAAGCTGTCCGAGGTGCGCTCGGAGCTTGCCAGTCAAAAGAAACTCGATTCCCGCATGGCCGACAGCTCGCCGCTCGTGAGCCGTCTGGTGGGCGCGCTGGGCGATGATGTTTCGGGCCGCCTGGGTGACGTGCTCGAAGCCCCGCGCGAGCTTGAGGGTCTGGTTGAGCAATTGCTCGCCGGCGATATCGATGCGCTGCTGTTCGACGATACGTCCGCGCTTGAGCGTGCCGGTCGTGCCGCTCTGGACCAGAAGAAGGCCTCGGGCGAGGCGCTGCTGGTTGCGCGCGGCGTGAGCGGCTCTACCGCCGCTGTGGGCGCTGCCGGTACCCGCCTGGTTGATCGTCTGTCCGTGCGTGCAGGCTACGGACCCGTCGTCGAGGCGCTGCTCGGCGG
Organism: Collinsella sp.; assembly: GCA_048485235.1. Taxonomy (GTDB): domain Bacteria; phylum Actinomycetota; class Coriobacteriia; order Coriobacteriales; family Coriobacteriaceae; genus Collinsella. The sequence continues at coordinate 105,685 of DBFWCI010000029.1, read as the reverse complement.
CTATTACGTGGTCGATGACTTGGCTGCCGCGCTGGCTGCGCCTGTCGTTGACGGTGTGACCTATGTGACTCCCGATGGCGCCCGCGTAAGCTGTGGCGGCCTGGTGCGTGTGGGCCTCGATGCCGGCGAGGCGTCGGGTGCTCTGGAGCGTAAGCGTCGCATTCGCGAGCTGGATGGGCTTGAGCCCGATTTGGCCGCTGTGTTTGAGCATGTGTCGGATCAGGTCGTCGAGGCCAATGCGGCCGTTGAGGAAGCGCGTGCCGCTGAGGGCGATGCCGCTGGCGAGATCGCCCGTCTTGAGGGCGAGCGCCGCTCGCTGCTCTCCGAGATCGGCCGCTTGGAGCAAAGCGCCAACAATGCCGAGGTCGAGCGCGTGCGCATCTCCACGCGTCGCGAGCAGGCCTCCGAAGCCGTTCGCGCTGCACGCCCGCGCGTTGACGAGCTCACCCGTTCGCGTGACGAGGCCCGCGCGCAGGCAAGCGATCTGGGCTTGCAGATTGCCGAGGCCAACGACGAACTCGACCGCGTTCGCCGTGACGATTCCGAGGCTGCCGGCAAGCTCGCCGACGCCAAGGTCCGCCTAGCCCAGACGAGTGAACGCCTGCGTTCGCTGAAGGGCCGCGTGCCCGACCTGGAGCATCGTCTTGAGGGCATCGACCGTCGTATCCGCGGAACACGCCAGGCTTCGCGCTCGCTCGAGCTGCTGCGCCTGCGCGTCGATCCCATGCACGAACGCTATTCTGCCCTGTTGGAACGCGCGTCGGATTGGGCAGCGCGCCTGCGTGACCAGGCCTCTCTGGAGGAGGCGGACTCCGCTTCGCTCAAGAAGACCATCGAGGATGCCAAGGCAGAGGTTGCCCGCGCTAAGGAGCGAGTCGATACCGCCTCTGCCACGCAAAACGAGTTCAAGGTCGCGCGTGGTAAGCTCGAGGTGCAGGTAGAGGCCGCCATTAAGGCCATTACCGCCGATGGCACGACGGTGCTCGAGACAGCGCTCATGCTTCCGGCGCCCACGGACCGCGATGCCGCCGAGCGCGAACTCAACCAGCTTGTGCGCCAGATCAACAACCTTGGTCCCGTTAACCAAGTTGCCATGGAGGAGTACGAGCAGCTCAAGCGCCGCGCCGACTACATCGAGGAGCAGCTGGCCGATCTGGAGAGCGCGCGCAAGGCGCTCACCAAGATCACGGTGGCCATTGATCGCAAGATGCGGAAGGCCTTCCTGGTGACGTTTGAGAAGGTCGACGTGAACTTCCGCGAGATCTTCGCTATGCTCTTCCCGGGCGGCCAGGCTCATCTGGAGATGACCGATCCCGAGCATCCTGCCGAGACGGGTATCGAGGTCGTGGCGCAGCCGCGCGGCAAGCGCATCACCAAGATGATGCTCATGTCGGGCGGCGAGAAGAGCCTGACGGCGCTCGCCCTGCTCTTTGCTGTGTATCGCACGCGCACGGTGCCGTTCTATGTGCTGGACGAGGTCGAGGCGGCGCTCGATGACGCCAACCTGTCCAAGCTCATCGGCGCACTCGATGTGTTGCGTTCCGATACGCAGCTCTTGGTTATCTCGCATCAGCGCCGTACTATGGAGGACGCTGACGTCCTCTATGGCGTCTCGATGCAAGCCGACGGCGTCAGTCGCGTCGTCTCGCAAAAACTCGATCGCGAAACCGGAAAGGTCGTGAATGCATAATGGGATTCTTCGATGCTCTCTCGCGCGGACTTGAGCGCAGCCGCGAGGCCCTCAACGAGGTCTTCTACTTTGGCGGCGAGGTCGACGAGGATTTTTGGGAGGACCTGGAGGACACCCTCGTAATGGGTGACATGGGCGCCGAGGTCGCTATCAAGGTCTCCGATGACCTGCGCGATGCCGCGGCCAAGAAGAACCTCAAGACCGCTCCGCAGCTTCGCCGCGCTCTGGCCGAGCAGCTTGAGCAGCACTTTGTGCCCATCGAGCGCGATCCGTTCTCCGATACGCCGAGCTGCGTGCTGTTTGTGGGCATCAACGGTGCCGGCAAGACCACGACGGTCGGTAAGATCGCGAGCGCCATGGCTGCCCGCGGCAAGAACGTGGTGATCGGTTCGGCCGACACCTTCCGCGCCGCCGCCATCGAGCAGCTTGATGTGTGGGGCCAGCGCGCCGGCGTTCCCGTCATCAAGCGCGATCGCGGCTCCGACCCGGCAAGTGTTTGCTACGACGTGCTCGACGAGGCCGATAGGCGCGGCAGCGACCTGGTGCTCATCGATACCGCCGGCCGTCTGCACACGAGCCCCGAGCTCATGCGCGAGCTCGCCAAGGTGGTCAATGTGACCCGTAAGCGCGCCGCCAATATGGCCGCCGGTCCCATGCCGGTCTCGGTCGTGCTTGTGATCGATGCCGCGACGGGCCAAAACGGTCTGAACCAGGCGCTCGAGTTTAACGAGGCGCTTGGCCTGGACGGTATTATCATGACAAAGCTCGACGGCACGGCAAAGGGCGGTATCGCCATGGCCGTGGCCGAGAAGCTCAAGCTCCCGATCCTGCGCATCGGCGTGGGCGAGCAGGTCGATGACCTGCAGGAGTTTAATGCCAAAGATTTCTGCCGCGCCCTGGTGGGCGAGTCCAATTAAGGAGTGACTAGTGTTTGATTCCCTGAGCGATCGCCTCAACGACACATTTGACCGCCTGCGCGGCAAGGGTAAACTGACCGAGGCCGATATCACCTCGGCCATGCGCGACATTCGCATGGCGCTGCTCGAGGCCGACGTCAACTTTAAGGTCGTCAAGGAGTTTGTCGCCAAGACCAAGGAGCGCTGCATGACCGCCGAGGTCATGGAGTCGCTGTCGCCGGCGCAAAACGTCGTCAAGATCGTGCTCGACGAGCTCACCGAGATGCTCGGCTCCACCGAGAGCAAGCTCGTCTTTAGCAACCGCATCCCCAACGTCATCATGCTCGTGGGCCTGCAGGGCTCTGGTAAGACCACGGCGGCCGTAAAGCTTGCCTACCTGCTCAAGAAGCAGGGCCGCTCGCCGCTGCTCGCCGCTTGCGACGTCTACCGTCCCGCCGCTGCCGACCAGCTGGCCACGCTCGGCGGAGAGATCGGTGTCCCGGTCTTCCGAGGCGACGGTGCGCACCCGGTCGACATCGCCAAGGGCGCCATTCAGGAGGCCGTCGACCACCTGCGCGATGTGGTCATCGTCGATACCGCCGGTCGTCTGCAGATCGACGAGCAGATGATGCAGGAGGCCGTGGATATCAAGAAGGCCGTCAAGCCCGATCAGGTGCTGATGGTCGTCGATGCCATGACCGGCCAGGATATCGTCAACGTCGTCTCGACCTTCGCCGAGCGCACCGACTTTGACGGCGTGATCATCTCCAAGCTCGATGGCGACGCCCGTGGCGGCGGCGCGCTTTCCGTGCGCCAGGTGACCGGCAAGCCCATCAAGTTTGTGAGCATGGGCGAGAAGCCCGATTCGCTGGAGCCGTTCTACCCCGATCGTATGGCCAAGCGCATTCTGGGTATGGGCGACGTTGTCGGCATTATCGAGAAGGCCCAGGAGGCAGCCGACGCCGAGCAGCTCGAGGCTGCCGAGCGCATGCTGCGCGAGGGCTTTACCATGAACGACATGCTCGACCAGATGAAGGCCGTCAAGAAGATGGGCGGCATGAAGGGCATCCTGGGCATGCTCCCCGGCGGCCAGCGTGCGCTTAACCAGATGGGCGGCAACCTGGACGAGGGCATCTTCGACAAGAACGAGGCTATTATCATGTCGATGACCAAGGAGGAGCGCCTTCGCCCCTCCATCATCAACGGCCAGCGCCGTGCCCGCATTGCCAAGGGCGCCGGTGTGACCCCCACCGAGGTCAATAGCCTTATGAAGCAGTGGGGCGAGATGAACAAGATGATGGGCCGCATGCGCACAATGGCCAATCAGGCGCAGGCCGGCGGCAAGAAGGGCAAGAAGGGTAAGAAGGGCAAAAAGATGCGCATGCCCAATATCCCCGGCCTGGACGCTATGGGCCTGGGCGGCATGGGCGGCCTGGGTACGGGCGGCCCCAAGTCCGATATGGACCTGCTACGCCAGATGGAAGCGCAGATGCGTAATAAGAAGTAACGGCTGGTTGAGTCGAGTATGGCGAAGGCCGCCTGGATGGTACTCCAGGCGGCCTTCGCCGTTCGTTCACAGGTTGTCGCACGCGCGGAAGCGTGCTGGCGCCGGGGTATGTGCCGCTAGTGGCAGCCGCAGCCCTCGTGGCCCTCGTGCTCGTGATGGCCGTGGCATCCACAGGATTCGCCGTGCTCATGGGCGTGCTCGTGGTCATGGCCGTGGCAGCCGCACGTGGCCTCGCCGGTCTGCGCAAGCGTGCCGGCAATGAGGGCCTCGACGCAGGCATCGCAGCTGCCCTGGGCGCCCGCATAGACCGTGATGCCGGCTTGAGCAAGCGCGTTGATAGCGCCACCGCCGATACCGCCGCAAATGAGCGTATCAACGCCACCGTTGGCAAGCAGGCCTGCCAAGGCGCCGTGGCCGGTGCCGCCGGTGCCTACGACCTGCTCGTTGAGCACCTTGCCGTCCTGAATGTCGTAGATTTTGAACTGCTCGCTGCGGCCAAAGTGCATAAAGATGTTGCCGTTGTCGTACGTGGTTGCCACCCTCATGGTGTCGACCTCCTTTGCTGGCCATGCGGCCGTTGTCGTGGTGATGGGGGAGTATGCGATATTGCCGCCCTCGATGACAATCGCCCGTCCATTGACCAGCGCGTTTGCCACCTTGCGATGCGCGCGACTGCTGATTGCCGCCACCGTGGCGCGGGCGATGCCCATGTGCAGGGCGACGGCCTCCTGATTGAGGCCCTCCAGATCGCACAGGCGCAGTACTTCGAGCTCATCGACCGTCATATCGATAGCGTCTCCGCTGGCAAGGCCATCGGGGGTAAAGCCGCGATATTCGGGGATGATCCCGACGCGGCGCAGTTTTTCGCGTCTTCCAGCCATACACTCTCCAAATCTGACATATGTCAACAATAGAATAGCGAACGTGCGGATTTGCGCAAGGAATTTCTGGCATATGTCAGAAAATGAGGGCTTATGTTTGGGCTGTGGGGCCACGTGCGCCTGGGCTACAATGAATCTCGCTTGTAGGCGACTGACAGGAGGGTCAATGAGCAAAGCTGATCAACAGTTTGTAACCATGTGCCGCGATATCTTGGACCATGGCACCACCACCGAGGGCCAAAAGGTCCGCCCGGTGTGGGAGGACGGCACCCCTGCCTATACCATTAAAAACTTTGGTGTCACGGCGCGCTATGATCTGCGCGAGGAGTTCCCCGCGCTCACCCTGCGTCGTACGGCGCTTAAGTCTGCCATGGACGAGATTCTGTGGATCTATCAAAAGAAGTCCAATAACGTGCATGACCTCAACAGCCATATCTGGGATGAGTGGGCCGATGAGACCGGTTCCATCGGTAAAGCCTACGGCTATCAGATTGGTCAGAAGAGCCATTACGCCGAGGGCGACTTCGACCAGATGGACCGCGTACTGTACGACCTCAAGCACACGCCGTATAGTCGTCGCATTATGACCAATACGTACGTGTTTAGCGATCTGTCCGAGATGCACCTTTATCCGTGCGCCTATAGCGTGACCTATAACGTGACGCAGCGTCCTCAGGACGACAAGCCGACGCTCAACATGATTCTCAACCAGCGCAGCCAGGACATTTTGGCCGCGAACAACTGGAACGTGTGCCAGTACGCCATTTTGCTGATGATGGTCGCGCAGTCGGTCGATATGATTCCCGGTGAGCTGCTGCACGTGATCGCCGACGCCCATATCTATGATCGTCATGTCGATATCGTCCGCGAGCTTATCGAGCGTCCGCAGTTTGCGGCACCCAAGGTAACGCTCAACCCCGATGTGCATGACTTCTATGCGTTTACGACCGATGACCTGATCGTCGAGGGCTATGAGCACGGCCCGCAGGTCAAGAACATTCCCATTGCGGTGTAGGTGGTGCTCATGACGTGTAAGCTATCTGCTATCGTCGCCGTGTGTGACGATTGGGGTATTGGGTGCGAGGGCGACATGGTGGTGTCCAATCGTGCTGACATGCGCCATTTTGTGGCGTGCACCAAAGGTTGCCCGGTCATTATGGGGCGCAAGACTCTGCTGAGTTTTCCCGGCGGGCGTCCGCTCAAGAACCGCCGCAATATCGTGCTTACCCGCGACGAGAGCTTTGCCCCCGAGGGCGTCGACGTGGTGCATAGCGTTGACGAAGCGCTCTCTGCGGTTGCCGATGAGCTCGTTGCCTGGGTGATCGGTGGCGGCGATGTCTATCGGCAGTTTTTGCCGTACTGCGTGGAGGCCGAGGTCACTCATAACCACTGCGTCCATCCCGTGGACACGTACTTTCCCGACTTGGACGCCGATCCCGCGTGGGAGATTGCGCAGCGTAGCGGGGTCGCGACGATTGCCGCCGGTGAGGGTGACGAGGGCGTCGATTATGAGTTCGTGACGTATCATCGCGTTGAGGCGTAAATCGTCTGGCGTGAACGGTATCATCGGGTTGATTGAATGCATGGGGCGGCGCTTAGCGTCGCCTCGTTTGGTATAGATGTGCTGTAAAGAAGGGTGTGGGCTGGCTGCTATGACTGATGCCGTTGAGGTTCTGCGAATTGATTCGCTCGAGGACGAGCGGCTCGATGCCTACGTGCGGCTGACCGAGCGCGAGCTGCGCTGTGTGCTGGAGCCGCAAAAGGGCATCTTTATCGCCGAGAGCGCCAAGGTTATCGAGCGCGCGGTGCGTGCCGGATACCAGCCGGTGAGCTTTCTTTTGGGCGAGCGCTGGCTCGACCAGATGATGCCGCTGTTTGACCAGCTTGTCGTGCGCGAGGGAGCGGGTCCGGTTCCCGTGTTCGTGGCCTCCATGGAGCTCATGGAGCAGTTGACGGGCTTTAACGTGACGCGCGGCGCGCTGGCGGCGTTCCGTCGCCCGCGTCAGATTCCGGTTGATGAGTTCTTGGGCGGCGTCGTCGAGGCGGCGGGGGATCGTCCGGTGCGCGTGTGCGTGCTTGAGGGTATTGTCGACCACACCAATGTTGGCGCGATTTTCCGCTCGGCGGCTGCGCTGAACGTCGATGGCATTTTGGTGAGCCCCACTTGCTGTGACCCGCTGTACCGTCGCTCGGTCCGCGTGAGCATGGGCACGGTTTTCCAGGTGCCTTGGACGCGCATTGGCAGCGAGGCGCGCGTATGGCCGCATGATGGGCTGGCGGCGCTGCACGATGCCGGCTTTTCGTGTGCCGCCATGGCGTTGACGGACGATTCCGTATCGTTGGACGATCCCGCGCTGCAGGAGATTGATCGCCTGGCAATCTTTATGGGCACCGAGGGTGCTGGCTTGGGCGCCAAGACCATTGCGGGCTGCGACCGAGCCGTGCGTATTCCGATGGCGCACGGGGTCGATTCGCTCAACGTGGCCGCGGCGAGCGCCGTCGCCTTTTGGCAGCTGTGCCCGCACGTGAGTAATGAGTATCACTACCAGCCAGGTTTGTATCACTAGGCAGTTTTCCGCACCGTGCTCTAATTCGGGGTGTTTCGGTCGCCGCCAGTCGGTGCTAAGCTAGTATTGGCTTTGGTCTTAAATTGCCGTTATGTTGTTTGACGTACGCTGGCGGGGAGGGCGTGTGGCTAAGAAATCTACGGCTATCGATGTAACGCAGGGTGTCATTTGGCAACAGCTGCTGTCGCTGTGCGTTCCCATCTTTTTTAGTTCGTTTTTTCAGCAGGCCTACACGCTTATCGGTACGTATATCGTTGGCCAGTTTGGCGGCAAGCTCGCGCTGGGTGGCATTCAAGCCACGATGGTGCTCACCGAGCTCTGCATTGGCTTTTGCGTTGGCGTCGGCGCCGGCTGCGCGGTCATTACCGGTCAGTATTTTGGCCAGCACGATGATGAGCGACTGGGTCGTTCGGTCCATACAGCCATGACGCTCGCGCTGGTGGGCGGTATCGTTTTCTCGATTCTTGGCATAGTGTTCGTTGAGCCCATGCTGGTGCTTATGAACACGCCGCATGAACTATTGGCCGAGGGTGTGGCCTATGCTCGCTGTTATTTTGCCGCGATGGTTGCGGCACTGCTGCTCAATATGGGAACGGCATTGCTGCGCGCCGTGGGCGACACGCGCGGGCCTGCTGTGATCATCGCTTCCGGCTGCCTTGTTAATGCGGTGCTGGATGTCATCTTCGTTGCCGTGCTTCATATGGAGGCTCTGGGCTGCGGCATCGCGGTGGCGCTGACCATTTGCTCCAACGCCACGATGATTGTGATTCGTATGATGCACGCTCCGGGTGCATGGCGTCTTTCGCTGTCTAAGCTCGGCATCGATCGCGGTATTTGCAAGAGTATGATCTCGTGTGGTCTGCCACTCGGTTTTCAATCGGCTGCCTATTCGATTTCGAACGTGCTGATCCAGGTGTCGGTTAATTCGTTTGGCGCCGATGTCACGACTGCTTGGGGTCTATCTGGGCGCCTGGATGGCATTATCTGGATGGTGACCGAGGCGCTCGGCGTATCGATCACTACGTTCTCGGCGCAGAACTTTGGCGCGCGCAACTACGAGCGCATGCGCAAGGGCTACCATACGTCGCTCGTGCTGTCGTTTATGCTCATTGGTGGCCTGTCTGCCGTGCTGCTGGTGTTCTCGGGTCCGTTGTCGCGTCTGTTTGTCGACGATGCTTCGATTTCGGCGTACACCACGACGATTCTTCATTTCATCGCGCCGTTTTACGCGATCTTCTCGATTATCGAAAACGCGTCGGGCTCCATTCGCGGCGCCGGCGTGAGCTTGCAGCCTATGATGCTCACCATCTTTGGCACCGTTGTCTTGAGGGTGATCTGGGTGTTTGCAATCATGCCCTTCGATCCGTCGCTTGAGCATCTACTGCTGGTCTACCCCGTAACCTGGCTCATCACCGCAACCATGTTCACCATCTACCACCACAGCGGCAACTGGCTAGGCCGCGCCACCGCCTAGCTCATCCGTCGGATACCCCTGATAAGTTGCGGTGAAATAGTTCCTGAAAAGTCCTTGCGGACCGTCAAACAAGTACTATTCCACCGCAACTTCCTTATGAGCTGTAGGTGTTGGCGGAAAACGAATCAATTAGTATTCGATGCCTTGGCGGGCTAGGAGACCTTCATCGAAGTAGTGTTTGACGGGGCGCATTTCGGTTACTAGGTCGGCAAGGTCGGCGAGGGGTAGCAAGCCGCGGCCGGGGAGCACGAGCTCCGTGGTGGCGGGCTTTATCGCAATCAGCGCTTCGACATCCTCGCGCGTCACGAAGCCGCGGCGCATGGTCTCGCCGAGTTCATCCAAAATCAGAACGTCGACCTGTGATATCTGCTCGCGTGCGAGCTCCATGATCTGTGCGGCGCAAGCCTCGGGCGTGTCACGGTTGGCCTGTACAATGCGCAGTCCCAGGCGCGGCGCGGCATCGTGTTCGGCGCAGTGCAGCTTCTTGGCAAATTGCAGCATAAGCACGTTGAGTCCATAGCCCGTGGCGCGCAGCGCGAGCCCCAGCGCAGCCGTCGTCTTGCCCTTGCCGTCGCCCGTATAGATCTGAACCTTGCCGACTTCCAGTGATGCCATCTCTGTCCTTTCGTGCCCGGCGTCGGTTTATCGTCGCTTGGGTTGGGTATTCTAGAAACCATTATCAACCCCAGTAGATGGAGTTCAAACAGATGGAGATGGATGACAACAAGCGTAGACGGAATATGATCCTCTACGTGCTCGTCGCCTTCGTCGTCTACCTCGTGCTCTCGACCGTTCTGTTCCCCAACATCGGTCACACGCAGCAGATTACGAAGACCGACTACTCGACGTTTGTCAAAGCGCTCGATAAGAAGAGCGTCGACAAGGTCGAGTACAACACGGACGATTACACCATTTATTACACCAAGAAGGGCGAGGACGAGAACATCGCCTATAAGACGACCGGTGTGCCGAATGATGCGGGCTTTACCGATCGCGTGCTTGAGTCTGGCGCTTCGCTGGAGTCGGTCGTTCCCGATAAAAACTCGGGTTTGATGACCTACTACCTGCTCACTCTCATTCTTCCCATGGCGATTTTCTTCCTCATCGGTTGGTGGCTTAACCGCCGCATGAAGAAGGCTATGGGCGATGACGGCCCGTCGATGAACTTTGGTGGCGGCGGTTTTGGCGGCGGCGGACTGGGTAAGTCCGGCGCGCGCGTGATCGCCTCCAAGGACGTGGGCGTGACCTTTAAGGACGTCGCCGGCCAGGAAGAGGCCAAGGAGTCTCTCAAGGAGGTCGTCGACTTTCTGGAGAAGCCGCAGCGCTACGAGGAGATCGGCGCCAAGCTGCCGCGCGGTGCTCTCCTTGTTGGCCCTCCGGGTACCGGTAAGACCCTGCTTGCCAAGGCTGTTGCCGGCGAGGCCGGTGTTCCGTTCTTTAGCATTTCGGGCTCTGAGTTCGTTGAGATGTTTGTTGGTCGCGGCGCTGCTAAGGTTCGTGACCTGTTTAAGCAGGCCAAGGAAAAGGCACCGTGTATCGTCTTTATCGATGAGATCGATACCATCGGTAAGAAGCGCGATGGCGGCGGCTTTAGCGGCAACGACGAGCGCGAGCAGACGCTCAATCAGTTGCTGACCGAGATGGATGGCTTCGATAACCATAAGGGTATCGTTGTCCTTGCCGCAACCAACCGCCCCGACAGTCTCGATCCCGCTCTACTGCGCCCCGGTCGTTTTGACCGCCGCATCCCCGTCGAGCTGCCCGATCTGACCGGCCGCAAGAACATCCTCGAGCTGCATGCCAAGAGCGTGAAGACCGAGCCGCCGATCGACCTGACCGCGATTGCCCGCGCCACGCCCGGTGCCTCGGGCGCCGACCTGGCCAATATCATCAACGAGGGCGCCCTGCGCGCCGTTCGCGAGGGTCGCAAGCGTGCAACCCAGGACGACTTCGAGGAGTCGGTGGAGGTCGTCATTGCCGGCCAACAGCGTAAGTCCACGGTGCTGTCCGACCACGAGAAGCAGGTCGTTTCTTATCACGAGATCGGCCATGCCATCGTTGCCGCTCGCCAGAAGGGCTCTGCGCCGGTCACGAAGATCACCATCGTGCCGCGCACGAGCGGTGCTCTTGGTTATACCATGCAGGTCGAGGAGGACGAGCGCTTCCTGACGACGCGCCAGGAGGTCTTGGACAAGCTCGCTGTCTATTGCGGTGGCCGCGCAGCCGAGGAGCTCATCTTTGGAGAGATGACTACCGGCGCCGCCAACGACATCGAGCAGGCCACCAAGCTCGCCCGTAATATGGTGACGCGCTTTGGTATGTCCGACGAGTTTGGCATGATGGCGCTCGGTACCGTGCAGAACGCGTATCTCAATCAGGACACGTCGCTCACCTGCGCCCCCGGTACGGCCGAGCGCGTGGACGCGATTGTCGCCAAGCTGATCGAGGATGCGCACGACCGCGCTTTGCAGATCCTCAAGGAGAACAAGTTTAAGCTCCACGAGCTGGCTCGTTATCTGTATAAGAAGGAGACCATCACGGGCGAGGAGTTCATGAACCTCCTCACGCGCGAGAATCCGCTGATGCCCAAGCAGCAGTAAAGCCGCGGCCGAGCCAGTAAACGCCGACGCCCCATTTGAGCAGCTTTCTCAAATGGGGCGTTTTGCTTGAGAGGGATGGAAATTAAGATCGTGGTGAGCGCCTGCTTGATGGGCGAGAGCTGCAAGTATAACGGGCTCGACAACTACCATCGCGAGTTGGTCGAGGCCTGCGAGCGTACAGGGACCGAGGTCCTCTTGGTGTGCCCTGAGGTCTTTGGGGGCCTGCCCACGCCGCGCAAGCCGTCCGAGATTGTGAACGGAGAGGTTCGTACCTGCGAGGGCATATCGGTCGATCGCGAATTTCGCCTGGGTGCCCAACGAGCGCTCGATATGTGCGAGCAGGCGGGCGGGCCGGAAGAGATCGCCGCGTGCATCCTGCAGGACCGTAGTCCCTCGTGCGGCGCGGGTCGCATCTACGACGGAACATTCAGCGGCACCCTTACGGCGGGCAACGGCGTCTTCGTTGATTTACTGCTCCGCCACGGTTATCGCGTGATCCCGGCTAGCGAGTTCGACCCCAGCATGCTGGAGCAATAAAAAACCACCACAAAGGTGCCTGTCCCCTTTGTGGTGGTTTTGGGTCAGTCCTAGAGCGTGTGGCCGTAGGCGTTGGCGGCCTTGATGGCGGCGGCGAACTTCTCGTCGGTGAAGGGCTCAGGGTTTCCCTGCTTCCACTCGTTGGTGGCGTGCGCGTACTCGCACAGGGCCGGGATATCGGACTCGGAAAGCCCGACCTGCTCAAGCGTCACGGGCAGCCCCATCTGCTTGTTAAAGGCAGTGTAGCGCTTAAGGTTCTCGGTGTTGCCCGTGTAGGCGAACAACACGAGCACGCCCAGGCTCACGACCTCGCCGTGCAGGTAGGTGCCCTCACGCGGAATGCTGCAGGTGGCGTTGTAGAACGCGTGTGCCACGCTCGAGTTGTAGTAGTAATCGTTTTGGTTGGTCAGGTTCGAGACATAGCCCGTATTGACCACGATATCGAGTGCGATTTGCTTGACGGCCTCGCTCGACAGGTCCTGGCGCACGTCCTCAAGACCCTGGACGCCATAGGTAAACAGCGGCTCGGAGCAGGTGCGGGCAAGCGCCAGGCCAAGACCGGCGGTGTGCTCCAAATTACCGGCGCTCGTGGCGTACTCGACCTCTGGCTGCTTAGACAGGGCATCGCCTACGCCGGCCCAGAAATACTCTGCCGGTGCCTCGGCGATGATCTTGGGGTTGATGAAGATGTGCGCCGGTCGGTTGGGGTACGAATAGCCCTCGAGCGAGCCGTCGTCGTTGTACACGACAGCAATAGCGGTCGCGGCGGAGCAGTTGGAACAGATCGTCGGGACCGTAAAGACGATCTTCTTGAGCTCGATAGCTGCGGTCTTCACGGTGTCGAGCGCCTTGCCGCCGCCGCATGCGATAAGCACGTCAGCTTCCTGGCAGGCAGGGGAGTTCACGACCTTGGCGATATTGGCACGCGTACTGTTGGTGCCGTAGACGCGCGTCTCCAGAATCTCGACGTCGGTACCCGCTAGCGCAGCTTCGATACCGGGAAGTGCTGCGGCCAGTGCCCGCTTGCCACCGATGATCGCGACCTTGGTCGCTCCGTACTCGGCCAGCGCGCCGGGCAGCTCGTCAAAGCAATCCTCGCCAACGGTGTAGTCGCTCATTCCAATCGTGCGCATAGCAACCTTCTTTCGTTCGATAAAGTGCTTTCAGGTATTTTGCTCCAAGAGAAGGTCCACAGCCGCGAGAAATTTCGAACGTATAAAACCAGTGTTGAGGGTTTTTCGTCGGCGCGGAACGTGCTAGCATACTCCGCATAAGCGTTGATGGGGACGAGTAGTCGGCCGTCCGCATGCCACAGAGAGCGGGGAGCGCTGAGAACCCGTGCATGCGACCGATGAAAATCACCCCGGAGCTGCGATCCCAACGGACGTGCCGCGCAGACACGTCTTAGTAGACATCGCCGAGATGGCCGTCGATACAGGCCAGCCGAGTAACGGATGCGAGCGCGCGAATACGCGGGCGAGGGCATCTAAGCTGGGTGGTTAAGCGAAGAGCTTTTACGGGCAGACTGCCTGTTTTTGTGGCGCTTCGTCCCAGCTTGTAGGGACGGGCGCTTTTTTGGTGCCCAGAGGGCGTGCGCGCCCACGACATGAAAGGGGTACCGTGGCAAACGAGTACAAGCAGACGATGAATCTGCCCAAAACCGGATTTCCCATGCGTGCCGGTCTTTCCAAGTCCGAGCCCAAGCGACTCAAGGACTGGCAGGACAACAAGGTCTACGAGCAAGTTCTAAAGAAGAACGAGGGGCATAAGAAGTTCGTGCTGCACGACGGCCCTCCGTACGCCAACGGCCCGATCCACATCGGCCATGCCATGAACAAGATCTCCAAGGACATGATCAACCGCTACTGGATGATGCAGGGCTATGAGGTTCCTTATGTCCCCGGTTGGGACTGCCACGGTCAGCCGATCGAGCACAAGGTCGAGGAGAAGCTCGGCACCGAGAAGTTCAACCAGACCTCCACGGCTCAGATCCGCGAGCTTTGCAATAAGTTCGCTGTCGAGAACATCGAGCTGCAGAAGGCCGGCTTCCGTCGCCTGGGCGTGCTCGGCGATTGGGACAACCCGTATCTGACGCTCTATCACCAGCATGACGCCGCCGACATCGAGGTCTTCAAGGCCATGTTCGACAAGGGCATGATTTATCGCGGCCACAAGCCGGTTCACTGGTGCAAGCACTGCCACACCGCGCTGGCCGAGGCTGAGATCGAGTACTCCGATGAGACGAGCCCGTCCATCTTCGTGCGCTTTGAGATGACCTCCAAGCCCGCCGGCCTCGAGAACTTCGACGGCCCGGTTGACTTTATCATTTGGACGACCACACCGTGGACCATCCCCTCCGACCAGGCCGTTTCCCTTAAGCCCGGCGCCGCCTATGTCGCCGTTGAGCACGAGGGTCGTGCCGAGGTCATGCTCGAGGACCTGGCTCCCAAGTGCTGCGAGGAGTTTGGTTGGGAGTACACCCCGGTTATGGTCGACGGTAAACCCTATGTGGTTCCCGCCGAGACCTTCCACCACATCCACTACAAGCAGCCGATCTTTGACGGTGTTGAGGGCGTGGCGCTGCTGGCCGATTACGTCGGTGTCGATGACGGTACCGGTATCGTCCACAACTCGCCCGGCCACGGCGTCGACGACTACTTTGCCTGCCTCAAGGAGGGCATCACTGACATCTGCATGCCGGTCGATGACGACGGCAAGTTCTACACCGGTGAGGAGTTTGGCACCGGTGGCCCCTTCAGCGGTATGGATACCGATGAGGCCAACCCGCACATCATCGAGTTCCTGCGCGAGCGCGGCACCCTGGTCCTCGAGAAGAAGATCACGCACAGCTATCCGCACTGCTGGCGCTGCAAACATCCGGTGCTCTTCCGTGCTACCGACCAGTGGTTTGTCTCGATGGACAAGACCGGTTTGCGCGAGCAGGCTGGCAAAGAGGTCCGCGAGAACGTCAAGTGGTATCCGGCCCACGCGGCTAACCGCATCGGTGCCATGGTCGAGCAGCGTCCCGACTGGTGCATCAGCCGTCAGCGCAACTGGGGCGTGCCTATCCCGAGCTACACTTGCGCCGACTGCGGCGAGAAGGTTATGAACGACGCCACGCTCGACGCCGTCATCAAGCTCTTCCACGAGAAGGGCTCCGACGCCTGGTTCACCGACGCTCCCGAGAGTTACCTGGGCGAGGCCTGCGTTTGCCCCAAGTGCGGCGGCCATCACCTCAAGGCCGATAAGGACATCCTCGACGTGTGGTGGGACTCCGGCGTGTCCTGGAAGGCCGTCTGCGAGTACCGTCCCGAGCTGGAGTATCCGGCGGATGTGTATCTCGAGGGCTCCGACCAGCACCGCGGTTGGTTCCAGAGCTCGCTGCTCACTTCGGTGGGCGCCAATGGCCATGCTCCCTACAAGGCGGTCGTCTCGCAGGGCTTCACGCTCGACGGCCAGGGTCGAAAGATGTCCAAGTCGCTCGGCAACGTCATCGACCCCAATAAGGTCTGTGACGAGATGGGCGCCGACATCATCCGCCTGTGGGTTGCCTCCGTCGACACCAGCTCCGATGTTTCCATCGACCACGAGATCCTTGCTCGTACGTCCGATGCCTACCGTCGTTTCCGCAACACGCTGCGCTTCTTGCTCTCCGAGCTCGAGGGTCAGTTTGAGCCCGAGACCGACGGCGTCGCCTTCGCCGACCTGCTGCCGCTCGACAAGCTCATGGTTGCCCGCCTGACCCAGGTCCAGGCCGAGGTCGACGATGCCTACGCCAGCTACGAGTTCCCGCGTGCCTACCGTGCGCTTTACGACTTCGTGGTTACCGAGCTCTCCAACGTGTACCTCGACGCCCTGAAGGACCGTCTGTACTGCGAGAAGCCCGGCTCGCTCGAGCGCCGCAGCGCCCAGACTGTGCTCGCCGAGCTCTTCTCGATGCTCATGCGCGACCTTCAGCCGATCCTGTCCTACACGGTCGACGAGGCCATGGCCTATGCGCCCGCCGGCTGCGTCGATCACCAGAAGTACGCCGCGCTGCTCGATTGGTACAAGTCGCCCATCACGTTCGACGAGGCCAATGAGTTTGAGGGCGTGCTCGAGGCTTCACTCGAGCTCCGTAGCGCCGTGACCAAGGCCCTTGAGGATGCCCGCTCCGCCGGTACCTTCACCAAGAGCCAGCAGGTCCGCGTCAAGGCGGTCGTTCCTGCCGAGATGTATGCGCTGCTGACCGGCGACAAGGCCGTCGATCTGGCCGAGTTCTACATCGTCTCCGATGTTGAGCTGACCCAGGGCGAGGAGCTTTCCGTCGCTATCGAGGCTGCCGAGGGCGAGTGCTGCGACCGTTGCTGGAACTACCGCACCACCGTTGGCGAGTACAACGGCCACGCTCATATTTGCAAGCGCTGCGCCGATGCTTTGTAGGTTACGGCGTTCGTAGAACGCCGTAACCTACCGACGCTGCAAACGCCCCTAAGCGGCAATCTGACGTTCAATCGTCGGTCGCGTACCAAAGTACGCTTCCCTCCTCTTTCACGTCACCTTGCTCGCTTAGGGACGTTTTCGCTGTTGGTGACGATAACGCGGCGTTTCCATTGCTGGAGCTAGAGGCTTTCTTTCGACTTGCGTTTTTAGTCGAAAGCTATTAAGCGACATTCCGTTATTCGGAATGTCGCTTTCGTTTTTAGCTGGTTATTTCGCTTGCGTTGGTGGATATGTCGTGCGTTCTGCGTATGGCAATATAAGATAGTTCTTTGTATTAAACGTAATTCGATGATCTTGAGGGTAGGGGATTTCTTTGGGTCGTGCTGGGGATATGACGCCGCCTTTGCGTTGGCGGTTGGGTGTTGCTGGTGGGGTGGCGCTCGTTGTGCTGCTTGTTGACCAGTTGACCAAGCTTGCGGTTCGTGCCGTGGGCGATGCACTGCATGTGACCGTCATCCCCGGCGTGATCGACTTCCTGTTTGTCCGCAATATCGGCGCTGCCTTTAGCATGGGCGAGGGGCATGGCATCGCGTTTGCCGTGCTGGCGCTGGCGGTCATTGTCGCTATTGCCGTGTACCTCATTCGTGCACCCCAGCTCGCCCATCTTGAGGTTGTGGGCATGGCGATGGTTGCGGGCGGTGCTATCGGCAACGCTATCGATCGTTTGGCCTTTGGCTTCGTGACCGATTTTATTGCCACCACCTTCGTCGACTTCCCCGTCTTTAATGTGGCCGATATCGGCATTACCTTGGGCGTCGTGCTCGCCCTCTTCGGTTACATGTTCTTGAGCCCCGCTGCCCGTGAGGTCGATGCGACCGCCGAGCTTAACGCCCGTGACGAGGCCCGCGCTAAGCGCAAGGCCCAGCAGCGTGGGGAGCGTGCCCGCAAGATTCGCGAAAGGAATGAGCGCTAATGGCCGACATCCATATCCTTGTTGCCGACGATGCCGCTGGTCAGCGTCTTGACGCCTATCTGGGCTCCAATGACGGCTGCCCTACGCGCTCTTCCTGCGCGCATCTGATTGAGGGCGGTGCCGTATGTGTCAATGGCGAGACCTGCCTGTCTAAAAAGCATGCCGTGCGAGCCGGCGACCGTATTTCGGTCGATTTGCCCGAGCCGCACGATCCCACCGATGTGATTCCCGAGGCCATCCCGCTCGACATTCGCTATGAGGACGACTATCTCATTGTGCTCTCCAAGCAGCGTGGCCTGGTGTGCCATCCCGCCCGCGGCCACGAGAGCGGCACGCTTGCGAACGCCTTGGTCTACCACTGCGGTATCGATCATCTTGGTACCGTGCAGGGTGAGGACCGCCCCGGCATCGTGCATCGCCTGGATCGCGATACCTCGGGCCTTATGCTCGCGGCAAAAGACGACGACACCCAGCGCGCGCTTCAAAATCTCATTCGCACGCGTACGCTCGACCGCCGCTATATCACGCTTGTCCACGGGCACATCGCCATGGACGAGGGCACCATCAATACCGGTATCGCCCGTTCTACGCGCGACCGCGTCAAGATGGCGGTTTCGGACGACCCCTTTGCCCGTCAGGCCATTACGACCTTTAAAGTCCTCGAGCGCTTTGATTCCACGCGCTTTGACGATGGTTATACGCTCGTTGAGTGCCATCTGTTTACCGGTCGCACGCACCAGATTCGCGTGCATATGCGTCATATCAACCACGCCTGCGTGGGCGATCCACTCTACGGCAAGTGCGATGCGCGCGCCGACCAGGGCCTGACCAGGCAGTTCCTTCATTCCTGGCGCGTGGCGTTCGACCATCCCGTGACGGGGGAGCGCATTGAGTGCCGCGACGAGTTGCCGTGGGATCTCGCTGCGGTTCTCGACGATCTGGCTCCGCGCTCGCTCGGTCGCACGGCCGTTGGAGATGAAATCGTTCCGCAGCTCGGTCTTCTCGAAGCCTAGCCAGTATTAGGTGGTTTCTTGAACTCGGTAAGCCTGCGGTAAGATATACGATTGTTTACGTTACGCGTTGCTGGGAGCCTGCATGCTCGCCTTTTTACAAACCAACACACCCATCGTGATCTTCAACCAGATTGTCGTCACGCTGCTCACGGTCTGCTTTCTGTACCAGGTGGTCTTCTTTGTCATTGGCGCTCTTCGTGGCGAGGTCGCGCCTCCCAAGGCCAAAAAACTCCATCGCTATGCCTTTTTTATCGCGGCGCATAATGAGGAGGCCGTGATCGCCAACCTCGTTCGCTCCATCAAGGACCAGGATTATCCGTCCGAGCTCATCGAGGTTTTCGTGGTCGCCGATGCCTGCACCGACAACACGGCGCAGCTCGCGCGCGAGGCCGGTGCCATTGTTTACGAGCGCAATGACCTGGCCCGCAAGGGCAAGAGCTGGGTCATGGACTTTGGCTTCGACCGCATTCTCAACGAGTATCCCGACACGTTTGAGGGCTACTTTATCTTCGATGCCGATAACGTTATCTCCCGCGATTACGTTTCCAAGATGAATGATGCCTTTGACCAGGGCTTCCATGTGGTCACGAGCTATCGCAATTCCAAGAACTTCGGCAGCTCGTGGATCTCGGCTGCTAATGCCACGTGGTATCTACGCGAGGCGCGCTTCCTCAACAACGCGCGTAATATCTGCAAGACGTCCTGCGCTGTTTCGGGTTCGGGCTACCTCATCTCCGCCAGCGTTATCGAGGGCATGCACGGTTGGCAGTTCCACACGCTGACCGAGGACATTCAGTTCACCACGTTCTGCGCCATTCACGGCATTCGCATTGGCTATGCGCCGGCGGAGTTCTTTGACGAACAACCCGTGACGTTTAAGGCGTCCTGGAAACAGCGCATGCGTTGGACCAAGGGCTTCTACCAGGTGTTCTTTACTTACGGTAAGCACCTGGTCAAGTCGACCTTCCGCTACCATCGCTTTGCCGCCTACGACATGTTCATGACGATCGCCCCGGGTATGCTGCTGTCGCTCATCTCGATGCTCGCCAATGCGACGTTCCTGATCGTGGGTGGACTCTCGCACGGCTTTTTGGCTACCGAAGTCGAGATGCAGGCCTGTGCCGCTTCGCTCATTATGACCTTCGCCATGATGTATCTGACTTTCTTTATCCTGGCGCTGCTCACGACTATCTTTGAGTACAAGCACATTCACTGCGCGCAAAAGTGGCGTCTGGTGACTAACCTGTTTACCTTCCCGATCTTTATGTTCAGCTATATCCCCATCACGGTGGCCGCGCTGTTCCTGAAGGTCGACTGGGTCCCGACGCAGCACGCCGTCAGCGTTACCCTTGACGAGGTCATGCAAGGCGCCAAATAACCACCACCAAAACCACCGCAAAGGGGACAGGCACCTTTGTGGTGGTTTTTGCTTTTGAGCAGCTGCTCAAGGAGGTTTTCGATGATCTATATCCCGTTTTGGATTTGCATCTTTGCCGGCGCGTGGATTGATGCCCGTGAGCGGCGGTTTCCCAATGAGCTTGCCGGCGCATGTGCCGTGGCGGCGTTAGCAGGCGTTTGGCTCGACAGGGGCGTTAACACTGCACTTGATCATGCCGGTCTTGCGGTCATCGTCTACCTTGCCCTTGTGCTTACCGAGTCGCTCTGGCGTAGAGTTCGCCACGCTCCTGGCATTGGCATGGGGGACGTCAAGGCACTCTTTGCCCTTTGTACCTTCGATCCCCTGGGCGGCGTTGTCGCATTTGCCGTCGCACTCCTGGCCCTGGCCCTCTCCTGCCTCTTCACAAAATCGCGCTCCCTGCCATTGCTCCCGTTTTTAGTGCCGATTTTTGCCATAATCGAGGTCGTGGGCTGCACTCTGTAACCGATTGCGCATCGTTCTTAAGGAGCATGCCATGGCAACTAATCAAGAAACGGCCGCCATCAAGGCGCGTATGGACCGTATTCCTTCGGCGTTGTCGCCCGAGCTCGTCGAGCGCATTGCCGCCAATCGTGCTTCGGGCACTGTCAATCCGTATCGTTGCAACGACGACCAGGTCATTCGTCGTGTCGATCGCGATGCGGACAATGGCACGCTTATGCGTCCGGCGTTTATGCGCGATACCGAAAAAATCCTCCATCTACCGGCGTACACCCGTTATGCAGGCAAAACGCAGGTTTTTAGCTTTCGAAGCAACGACGACTTGTCGCGTCGTGGTCTACACGTGCAGCTCGTCTCGCGCATTGCGCGCGATATCGGTCGCGCCCTCGGGCTCAACTGCGATCTGATTGAAGCGATCGGTCTGGGTCACGACTTGGGGCACACGCCTTTCGGCCATGCCGGCGAGCGATTCCTCAACGATATCTATCACGAGCGCACGGGTCGTTATTTTTTCCATAACGTGCAGTCGGTCCGCGTGCTCGATGCGCTGTACGGTCGCAACGTGTCGCTTCAGACGCTCGATGGCGTGCTCTGCCACAACGGCGAGTACGAGCAGCGTGTGTTCGAGCTCTCGGACATGGGTTCCTTTGACCAGTTCGATCGAACCGTCGAGGATTGCATTGCCACAGGCTATAGCGCAATTGAGCACTTGCGCCCCATGACGCTTGAGGGCTGTGTCGTTCGCATCTCGGATATTCTTGCCTACGTCGGTCGTGACCGTCAGGATGCGATCGCGGCGGGCCTGCTTTCGCCCGACGCTTTTGATGATGGCCGGGGCGGTGCCTACAATAGTTGGATCCTCACGCATGCCTCTATCGATATCGTCGAGCACAGCTATGGCAAGCCGCGCATCGAGATGAGCGAGGACCTGTTCGAGGAAATCCGCCGCGCTAAGCGCGAGAACTACGAGAAGATCTATAGCAAGGGCGGCATCGAGGGCGACTCCGAAACGGAGCTGCGCGAGGCGTTCGAAAAGCTCTATGACCGTTGCCTGCAGGATATAAACGAAGGCGACGAGTCTTCGTATATCTTTAAGCATCACATTTCGCGCATTGAGCGGCAGCTTTCCTACTACAATCGCACCTATGCATGGCAGGATGATAAAGATCAGACCGTAGTGGATTACATTTCGAGCATGACGGACGGCTATTTCTGTGAGCTGACGAGCAAGCTGTTCCCGGGTCTAAAGTTTCCGCATCGTACCTATATTAACGAACGGTAGTTCGTATCCTTTCGGTATACTGGTTAGTTGAAAACGTTTTTGATTGATGCACGGGATGGCTATGGACGACCTTTTTTCTGCCTCGACGCGCGAGCGTTCCTTTAAAAATGCGCCGCTCGCGGTGCGCATGCGACCCAATTCGCTCGACGAGTACGTGGGCCAGCAAAAGGCCGTCGGTAAGGGCTCATGGTTGCGTGCCGCGATCGAGCACGACGTGCTTTCGAGCGTGATTCTGTACGGGCCTGCCGGTACGGGCAAGACGACGCTGGCCCACATTATCGCCAACCATACCAAGAGCGAGTTTGTCGAGGTCAGCGCCGTCACGGGTACCGTGAAGGACCTGCGTCGCGTGATTGATGAGGCCAAGACGCGCCTGAATACGTACGACCGCCGCACCATTCTATTCATCGATGAGATTCACCGCTTCTCTAAGTCGCAGCAGGATGCCCTGCTGCATGCAGTTGAGAACCGTACCGTCATTATGATTGGCGCTACGACGGAGAACCCGTACTTCGAGGTCAACTCGGCACTGCTCTCACGTGGTCGCGTCGTGGAGCTTGAGCATCTGAAGGATGAGGATATCGCCACGCTTATTGAACGTGCGCTCGAGGCACCTCAGGGCTTGAACGGTAAGTTCTCGGCCGATGAGGATACGGTCAAGACCATTTGTACGCTGGCTGCGGGTGATGCACGCTCGGCCCTGACGACACTTGAGCTGGCGAGCGAGATTGCCGTTACGCGTCCCGATACCGAGGGGACGCCAGCGCCGGCGGCGGGGGAGCGCTATCCCATCACCGTGGATGACGTAAAGATTGCCAACCCGCGTCGCGGCTTTACGTATGACAAAAACGGCGACATGCACTACGACATCATCAGTGCGTTTATTAAGTCTATGCGCGGTAGCGACCCCGATGCCACGATCTATTGGCTCGCGCGCATGATCGATGCTGGGGAGGATCCTAAGTTTATCGCTCGCCGCATTATGATTCACGCTTCTGAGGATGTTGGCAACGCCGACCCGCAGGCGCTTTTGGTGGCGCATGCTGCCTTTAAATCTGCTGAAGTTATTGGCTATCCTGAATGTCGCATTAACCTTGCACAAGCTGCGCTCTATGTATGCTTGGCGCCCAAGTCCAATGCGTGCGAGGCCTCGATCGATGCGGCGCTGGCCGATATCCATTCTAGTGGGCTTCGCGAGGTGCCCAGCTACCTGCGCGATCGCCATCGCCCGGGCAGCGATGAATACGGTGTGTATAAGTATCCGCACGATTATCCCGAAGGCTGGGTCGACCAGCGCTATTTGCCCGAAGGCTTGGAACGCGGTGCATTTTGGCAGCCTGCCGGCCGCGGTTGGGAAGAATGGCGCGTAGAGCAAAGTGAACGCGACCGCAGCGGGAATGCACCGAAGTAGCTGCTGATAATTTTGTCCCACGTTGCTGCTCATGGCATGTTCGGTCCCCTTTGGGGTACCATGGAAACCGTCTGTATATCGATTCCTTTGGGAGGCTTGTATGAGTCCCATTCAAATCGCCCTGCTGCTGCTCGCTGTTGCCGGCGTGTGGGCCATCGTTGAGCTCGCGCTTACCCTGCGCAAGACCCGCACCGTTGTCGACTCGCTCGATAAGACCGTTAACGACCTCAACAACACCATCGCCGAGGCTCAGCCTGTGGTGGCAAAACTCGACGGCGCTGTCGACGAGCTTACGCCGGCACTTGCCCAGATGGAGCCGCTGCTTAAGTCGAGCAAGACGGCAGTTGATGCCCTTACCTCCAACCTCGTAGAAGTCGAGGCGGTCGTCCGCGATATTTCCGAGGTCACCGGCAGTATGGCCGAGGCCAGCAATGCCGTGTCGAGTGTGACCGACTCCGCTGCCGGTGCCGTGCAGAAACTCTTTAACAAGGTGAAGACTCCCGCGGCCGACGCCGAGCGCAAGCTTTCCGCTGCCGAAGAAGCCGAGCAGCCGAC
Organism: Collinsella sp.; assembly: GCA_048485235.1. Taxonomy (GTDB): domain Bacteria; phylum Actinomycetota; class Coriobacteriia; order Coriobacteriales; family Coriobacteriaceae; genus Collinsella. The sequence continues at coordinate 81,998 of DBFWCI010000029.1, read as the reverse complement.
CGAGCGTGTCCTGATTGGCGAAGCCGCGGACGATGTCGCTGCTGGTGACAATGATGCACAGAAGCCTGCTGCTAAAGCAGCCCAGTATTACACCTACACGCCCGCCGAGACCACCGAGGAGTCCTGCGATGAGTAGCGAAGCAACTTGCCCCATTACGCTGACCGTTGCCGGCGACCCGCGTCTGGCGCGCCTTGTGCGCATGACGGCGGCAAATGTTGGTGCGCTCTGCTCCATGTCCGTCGATCGCATCGAGGACATTCGTATGGCTGCCGAGGAAGCATTTATTTTCGGCTGCACGGCTGTTGATTCCGATGGCATCTCGATCAAATTCGATGTCGACGAATCTCACGTTGGCATGACCTTTACCTTTGGCGATCAGGCGACTGTCGATGAGGATGATCAGGCTGCCGTGTATGCCGAGCTCATTTTGGCTAGCGTGTGCGATTCCTACGAAAAGACTGCGGCGCCTCTGACGCTTTCCCTCGACCTCAAGGCGGATATCTAATATGACCGAACGTTCCCGGAGCGGTAAGACCGCTTGGGACAAGGAGAAAACCCGCGAGCTGTTTCGTCGCTACAAAGAAACCGGTGATCCGGACGCGCGCGAGCAGCTCGTCATGTCCCATATGAACCTGGTAAGGTTTCTTGCCAACAAATTTAAGAATCGCGGCGAGCCGCTCGACGACCTCATGCAGGTCGGCTATCTGGGTTTGCTCAAGGCTATCGACCGCTTTGACCCTGAGCGCGGGCTCGAGTTCACAACGTTTGCGACACCCACTATCCTGGGCGAGATCAAACGCCATTTCCGCGACAAGGGCTGGAGCGTGCGCGTGCCCCGTCGCTTGCAGGAGCTCTCGGCCAAGGTCAACCAGGCTACCGATAAGCTCACCAACGAGCTACAGCGCTCGCCTAAGGTTGAGGAAATCGCTGAGTACTTGGACGTGACGGTCGATGAGGTGCTGGAGGCCATGGAATCGTCTTCGGCCTATACCTCGGTGCCCATCGAGGCTCCTGGTGCGTCCGATTCCGACGATGCCCCCTCGATTCTCGATCGCTACGCCGACGACGACAATGAGCTCGACTTTACCGATGACCGCTTGGTGATCGAGGAAGCCATCCGTGATTTCTCGCCGCGCGAGCGCGAGGTTATCGAGCTGCGCTTTGTAAAGGGCATGACCCAGATCGAGATCGCCAAGAAGCTGGGTATTTCTCAGGTGCAGGTTTCGCGCCTGCTGCGCCGCACGCTTAAGAAGATTCAGGACAAGATCGACCCCGACGGAGTGATGATTCGTTCATGAGTGAGCGCCCCCAACAAACCGATCGCGTGCTGCGCGACACCCGCATTCTGACGCTTCGCATTTGGGCTGTTGTCGGCTGCATTGTCATCGCCGCTGTCATCTTTAACCTTATGGGCATGCTGGCGCCGGTTATCGAGTTTCTCGCCGTTGGTTCCATCATTGCCTTTGTGATGTCCCCGATTACCAATTGGCTCGAGCATCATGGCGTGAATCGCGGCATCGGTTCGCTTATCGCGCTAATTGTTGTTGTTGCCGTGCTCGTCGGTGTCGTTTGCATCTTGTCGCCGATTCTCTTTGGTCAGATCATGGAAGTCCTGAGCCGCCTGCCCGAGCAGCTTCGTGTTGCGGGTGGCGATCTCAACGAGATGATCTCGCATGCAAAGACGCTCAACAACACGCCGCTCAAGGAGTATTTGGACGATAATCTTTCGTCGCTGGTTGCCGTGGCATCGAGGTATGTGTCTCAGATTGCCGCCGAGCTTGGTCGTGGTGTGTTCCCACTCATCACCAATACGGCCTCGCAGCTGTTCGTTATCTTCCTTGGCCTGGTGCTTGCCTACTGGATGGCCTGCGACTACCCTCGCATGCACCACGAGATTTGCACCATCATCGGTCAGGAGAAGGAGACCTCGTACCGCTTTATGGTCGCCATCCTTTCTCGCTCTGTCGGCGGCTACATGCGCGGTATGGTCGTGACGTCCATCTGCGGTGGTTTCCTCGCCTTTATCGGTTTTATGATCATCGGCCATCCGTATGCGGCGCTCATGGCTATCTTTACCGGCATCATGCATTTGGTTCCGGTCGTCGGTCCCTGGGTGAGCGCAGCAATCGCCACGGTGCTCGGTTTCATGTTCAGCCCCATGTTGGCGTTATGGACGCTTATCGTGACGATGGTCGCGCAAAACGTCACCGATAACGTCATTTCGCCCAAGGTCATGCAGAGCTCGGTGCAGGTGCATCCCATCATGAGCCTCACGGCGCTCGTTATTGGCTCGGCACTCATGGGCCCCATCGGCATGATTATTGCCATCCCGCTTTGTGCGGCCCTCAAGGGTATCTTCGTGTACTACTTCGAGAATGAGACCGGCCGACAGCTTGTGGCCTATGACGGCGCCGTGTTTAAGGGCACGCCGTACCGCGATGCCGATGGCAACCCGGTCGCCGCCTACGACGCGCTCGGCGACGACACCTTCATCTACGAGTCCGAGCTCATCGGCAACGAGACTGCGCCCGAGGCCAAGGCCATGCCCAAGCCCGATCTCGATAATCCCTGGATCAAGCTCTCTGGTCTGCAGCCCGATGCGACGGGCTTCTTCAAGAACCCCTTCGCTAAGGACGATGACTCCAACTCGGACGACGATACCAAAACCGGCATCGACGGCTCCATGGACGATTCGGATTCAAAATAGGCACCGCTAGCGTTTCTTGAAGTTGTAAATGACAAGAAACGCGAGCAAAGCGACTGATAAGGGGCCGGCTGCATAGAAAAAGAGAACGTCAATTGCGCGTAGAGTGTAATAAGCTTTATCGCCGGACATTACTGCATACAATACGTAGCCAAATGCTGGTTGGTTTGCGTACCAGTAGGAGAAAGCCAAAAGCGCTAAAAGTGCTACAACCAGAAGTGCATTCAGGACAAATCGTTTGCTTTTCATCGATCGCTCCTTCCGGGTGAATCTTATATGTAATTCTACAGTAACCTTTTTCAAAGCATCGCATACTCCTAAATAACGTGCACTTTCGCTGTAGGGTCGGCTTTATGTCGGCCCTCTTTTTTGCACTTGCGCGGCGGGATGGTAATATCGTTACGTTTGAACTGTTTCGATGTGAAACCGAGGAGATTCCCTCTATGAGTGCTGACTACCCGTCAATGACTACGGCCGAGATCCGCTCCAAGTTCCTCAACTTCTTTGAGGAGCGCGGTCTTAAGCTCTATCCTTCTTCGTCCCTTGTTCCCGACGATCCCTCGCTGCTGCTTGCCAACGCCGGCATGAACCAGTTTAAGGAGTACTACCAGGGCAAGAAGACCATGAAGGAGATCGGCGCGATCTCCTGCCAGAAGTGCGTCCGCACCAACGACATTGACTGCATCGGCGAGGACGGCCGTCACCTCTCGTTCTTTGAGATGCTCGGCGACTTCTCCTTTGGCGGCGTCTCCAAGCAGCAGGCTTGCGCTTGGGCCTTCGAGCTTATCACCAAGGAGTTCAAGCTGCCGCTCGACCGCCTGTACTTCACCGTCTTTACCGAGGACGACGAGACCCACGACGTGTGGCGCTCCCTGGGCGTTGCCGAGGATCACATCTCGCGCCTTGGCGAGGACGACAACTTCTGGGCCGCTGGCCCCACCGGTCCCTGCGGTCCGTGCTCCGAGATCTACTTTGACATGGGCGAGGAGGTCGGCTGCGGTAGCCCCGACTGCAAGCCCGGCTGCGACTGTGACCGCTTCCTTGAGTTCTGGAACCTCGTGTTTACCCAGTACGACCGCCAGGAGGACGGCTCCATGCCGGAGCTGCCGCACCGCAACCTCGATACGGGCATGGGTCTGGAGCGCATGGCCGCCATCATGCAGCACAAGACCGCTAACTACGACGGCGATCTGATGCAGCACCTCATCAAGCTCGGTGAGAAGATCAGCGGCAAGACCTATGACGCCGACGATTACTCCGGCGCCAGCCGCTCCTTGCGTATCATCGCCGATCACTCCCGTGCCGTCGACTTTATGATCTCGGACGGCATCCTACCCGGTAACGAGGGCCGCGAGTACGTCCTTCGCCGCCTGCTCCGCCGCGCCGTGTTCCACGGTCGCCTGCTGGGCATCGAGGGCGCCTTCCTGACCAAGTTCATCGACGAGGTCAACGCTCAGATGGGCGAGGCCTACCCCGAGCTGCTCAAGAACGTCGCGCTCGTTAAGGGTATCGTCGCCTCCGAGGAGGAGCGCTTCTCCACGACGCTCGACAACGGTCGCGTCTACCTGGATGAGGCCCTGGCAGCGCTTGCCGAGGGTGCTGCGCTTCCGGGCGATGTTGCCTTTAAGCTGCACGACACCTTTGGTTTCCCCATCGACCTGACCGTCGAAATCGCCGGCACCGCTGGTCACGACGTCGACATGGACGGCTTCACTGCCTGCATGGAGGACCAGAAGGCCCGCGCTCGTGCCAACGCCAAGGGCGATGCCTGGGGCAGCTTCAACGACGTGTGGGTCGAGCTTTCCGACAAGGTCGCTGCGACCGATTTCGATGGCTATGACAACGACGTCATCGAGGGCGCCAAGGTAGTCGCCATCGTTCGCAACGGCGAGTCCGTCGAGTCCGCTGCCGCCGGCGAGGACGTCGAGGTCGTGCTCGACCGCACCCCGTTCTATGCCGAGATGGGTGGCCAGCAAGGCGATGCCGGCAAGCTTTCCGCTGAGGGCGTTGTTCTGACCGTTGCCGACACCAAGAACCACAACGGCCTGTATGCCCACGTCGCGCACGTTGCCGATGGTACGCTGACTGTCGGTGCCGATGTTACCGCCGCGCTCGACGCTGAGCGCCGTGGCTTCCTGCGCCGCAACCACACCGCCACGCACCTGCTCGACGCTGCCCTTAAGCAGGTCCTGGGCGAGCACGTCTCCCAGGCCGGCTCGCTGGTGACGCCCGAGCACCTGCGCTTTGACTTTACGCACTTCGAGGCTCTGTCCTTCGAGCAGCTCAAGGCTGTCGAGGACCTGGTCAACCAGCAGATCTTCGCTTCCAAGCCGGTTGTGACCCGTGTCATGGGCATCGACGAGGCTAAGGCTGCCGGCGCTGTCGCTCTGTTTGGAGAGAAGTACGGCGATGTCGTCCGCGTCGTCTCCGTGGGCGCCGAGGACCAGCCGTTCTCCCGCGAGCTCTGTGGTGGCACCCATGCCGCCAATACCGCCGAGATTGGCCTGTTCAAGATCATTTCCGAGTCCTCCACGGGCTCCAATGTCCGCCGTATCGAGGCCGTGACCTCTAAGGGTGCCCTCGACTACATGGCCGACCGCCTGGCGCTCGTTGACGCCGCCGCCGCTGCGCTCAAGTGCCGCGTCGACGAGGTTCCCGCTCGCGTGGAGAACCTGCAGGCCGAGCTGCGCGAGACGTCCAACAAGCTCAAAAAGGCTCTGACCGGTGGCTCCTCCGACGCCATTTCCAGTGCCATCGAGGGTGCTGTCGAGCTCGGCGGCTACAAGCTAGTCGTCGCTGAGCTCCAGGGCCTTGAGGCTGCCGACCTGCGCAACGTATGGGATACCGTGCATCAGAAGGTCGCCGGCCCTGTCGCTTGTGTCGTCGCCAGCGTGACTGAGAAGGGCACTCCGGCCCTGCTCGCTGCCGGCTCCGATGACGCCGTCAAGGCCGGTTTCCACGCCGGTAACGTGATCAAGCAGATCGCGGGTCTGGTCGACGGTCGCGGTGGCGGTCGTCCCAACATGGCCCAGGCCGGTGGCAAGAATGCTGCTGGCATCGCCGATGCCCTCGCGGCCGCTAAGACCGCGCTCGGCGCCTAAGAATCTAAGAAGTCGCTGTGGTTGCGCTCGCGCTGGACATAGGGGAGACCAGGATTGGCATCGCCGTCTCGAGCCGTGATGGCAAGATGGCGATGCCTGTCAAGGTGCTTCCGGCTGCCGAGGTCACCGGTATGGCCAAGACGTTCCGCTACCTGGTTGAGGACTATGAGCCCGACATCCTGGTAAGCGGACGTCCCCTGACCATGGCCGGTGAGCCCGGCCCTCAGGCCGAGCGCGTTGCCGCTGTGGCGCAAAAGATTGCCGACGAGCTCGATCTTCCGTTGGAGTTTGAGGACGAGCGTCTGTCCTCGCAAGAGGCTAAGCGTATCCTGCGCGAGCAGGGCCTCAATGAAAAGCAGATGAGGGGCAAGATCGACATGATTGCCGCCAGCCTGTTTTTGCAGACGTGGCTCGATCGTAAAAACGAGGAGGTTTCGCATGCCTAGCGCTTCCGATCCGCGCCAGCAGAATCGTACACGGCAGCCGGCGTCGCGCCCTGCCCAGCCTGGCCAGCGTCCAGCACAGCCGACGCAGCGCGCGGCTCAGTCTGCCGCGCGCCCGGTGCAGTCCTTCTCTCGTTCGGCCCATCCTGTTCAACGGACGGGTCAGCAGCCTTCTGCTCGTTCGGTTCAGCATCCGGCTTCTCACGCGGCTCAGCAGCCCGCTGCTCGTACGGCCCAGCCTGCAGGCGGTACCCGCTTTAAGCAGCAGGCACCTACCCAGCGAACGCAGGCCCCCCAATCGCATTCGCATCACGCTCGCGGTTCGCATGGCGTTGCTCCGGCGACCCGCTCGAGCTACAACACGCATACTCGTCGCGGTTCTCAAAAGAAGAGCTCTCCGGTTCCCATGATCATCGGCGTTGTGGTGGCGGTGCTTGCGCTTGCTGCGATCGCTTTCTTTGTTGTGCCGGCCGTCAAGGGCTTCTTTGCCGGTGGGGATACGAAGGTCACGGCTGGTCAGCAGGTTACGGTAACCATTCCCGACGGTGCATCGGGCGATACGATCGCCTCGATACTTTCCGAGAACCATATCGTCGAAAATCCCAAGGATTACTATGCGGCGGTGAAAAAGCTCAACGCCGATATGTCGCTTAAGCCTGGCACCTACTCGTTCAACACGCTCATGGACGCGACTAAGGTGGTTCAGCAGCTCATGGAAGGCCCCAACGCGGGCTCCAATGCGCTGACTATCCCTGAGGGCCTAACGGTCGATCAAGTCGCCGACCGTGTGGCCCAGGCCTACGACAGCATCTCTAAGGAAGACTTCCTCAACCAGGCCAAGGCCTCCAACTACGTGGACGACTATAGCTTCCTTAAGGGCGCCGCCAATGACTCGCTTGAGGGTTTCTTGTTCCCCAAGACTTATTCGTTGGGCGATTCGCCGACGGCCGATGACGTGATTCGCGCTATGCTCGATCAGTTTAAGACCGAGTATAAGTCGCTTGACTTTGCGAGCTGCGAAGCCAAGATCAAGGAGCGCTACGGTGTGGAGATGTCCGACTACGACATCGTCAATTTGGCCTCTATCGTTGAGCGCGAGGGCCTCAACGCCGATCAGCGTGCGCACGTGGCCTCGGTCTTCTACAACCGCCTTGCCGGCAAGCTCGATGGTTTGCGCTATCTCAACAGCGATGCGACCATGATGTATGTCACCGGTGGCGAGGTTACCGCCGACGACCTGCAGAGCGATAGTCCGTATAACACCTATAAGCACGAGGGTCTGCCACCCACGCCCATCTGCTCTCCGTCGCTCGAGGCACTCAAGGCCACGCTTGAGCCGACCGACTCCGATGACCTGTATTTCTACATTACGCAGGACGAGGAGTACTTCTCGCAAACCTACGAAGAGCATCAACAGTCTTGGAATTAGCATGAGGTTTTTTAGCCCCAAACGATACGTTTCCTCGGTCGATCGCATCGACCTCGATACCCTGTGGGCCGACGGCAAACGCGCCATTCTGCTCGATCGCGATAACACCCTGGTGCCGCGCGACACCGAGCAGGTTCCCGCCGCGGTTTCCGCTTGGCTTGACGCCGCCCGCGCCAAAGGCTTCAAGCTGTGCATGGTGTCCAACAACTGGCATCGCGACCAGGTCATGAGCTCTGCACGCGAGCTGGGACTCGAGGCCATCAGCCACGCCATGAAGCCGGCGCCGTTTGCTCTCAAGGCGGGTCTTAAGCGCCTCGGCGCCACGGCCGACGAGGCGGTGCTGATCGGTGATCAGCTCTACACGGACGTGTGGAGCGGTAACTTCGCCGGCGTCGATACCATCCTGGTAAAGCCGCAGGCGACGCAGGACCTGTGGTATACGCAGATCTTCCGTATCTTTGAGCGCCGGGCCCTGCGCGACCTTCCCTGCGAGGAATAGGTCTCGCTATGTCCCAGCACACTAAACACGGCTGCGACCATATCTTCTTTATCGGCTTTTTGGGCGCGGGTAAATCAACGCTCGCGCGCAACGTCGGCACTATGTTCAAGCGGCGTTTTATCGATACCGACCGCCTGGTCGTGCGCCGCTGCGGCAAGTCGGTAACCGAGATTTTTGAGACCGAGGGCGAGGATCGTTTTCGTGAGCTCGAGACCTCGGCGCTCCGTTCGCTCCAAAGCGAGCGCAGCCTGTTGGTTTCGTGCGGGGGCGGTATCGTCGAGACGCCGGTGAATATTGAGCTGATGCACGAAATGGGTACGTGCGTGTACCTCGAGGGCGACTTCGAGGATTCGATTCGCCAGATTCGTCGGTCCGACACGCGCCCCGATTTCCGCTCGCCCGAGCATGCCGCGCGTCTGTTTGAGCATCGCCGTCCGCTGTATCGCCAGGCCGCCGATATTACCCTTGATATTCGCAACAAGTCCTTCGAGGACGTTTCCTACCTTTGTGCCGAGATGCTTTTGGAGCGTGGGCTGCTATGATTCGCCGTCAACTGATCAATTTCCAAAACCGCAGCGTCGATGTCCGTGTCGGATTGGGCGCGTTCGAGGAGCTGTCGCGCATGTTTGCCTCGGCTGTGGGCAAGCCTAAGCGCGCGATGGTGGTTTGGAACTCCGCCTCGTCAGAACGTTTTGATGAGGTCGTCGAGCATGCGCTGGTCGACGCCGGTTTTGCCGTGTCGCTGCTCGTCCTCGAGGTTTCGCCTGCTGGTGCCACGCTGGCCGATGCCGATGCTATCTTTGGCGCCTTGTCTGCCAACGGCATTACCTGCGACGATCTGGTTGTCGCCGTTGGCGATGCCGCAACCTGCTCGGTTGTTAGCTGGTGCGCCAACCAGTGGTGCGGTCGCACCGAGTGCGCGCTGCTGCCGACGACGTTCGACGCCATGCTCACGGTCGCGACGACCATGAAGCCGCTCGTCGCCTCGTCGGCCAATGCGCTTCCCGCTATCGCGTTTCGTCCCGAACCGGGCTTGGTCGTGTGTGACCTCGACCTTGTTCGCGAGGCGGAACCCGAGGACCTCAAGTTCGGCTATGCGGTACTTGTTGGCACCATGCTTTCGAGCAGCAAGTCCCGCTGGAATCAGTTTACTGAGACCGTCCCCGAGATTCTCGCGGGCGAGGAGGTCGCACTCGTCAATGCCGTTCAATGGTCTCAGACTGCCCGCAAGGACGTGCTGACGGCCACGAACCCGAGCGCTCGCCATGCGCTCGATTTTGGCAAGACGGGGGAGCGCACCCTGCGCGCTTGCTTGGGCGATGCCGCTTCGCAGGTCCCTGCCTACCAGCTGTTGTCCGAGGGCATGCGCTTTGAGGCGCGCCTAGCACACGATGCCTGCGACTTCGATATCGACTATGTGTTTGATCTCGATGACTGCCTGGAGGACTTTGGCATCGAGGAGCTTGCCTTCGACTTGGAGCCTGCCGCATATATCGAGGAGTTCCGCAGACAGCAGTTTGTCCGCTCGAACCGCAGCATGCTGCCGCTGCCCGCGGCGCTCGGCGCCATTCGCCTAACGAGCGTCGAGGACGAGGTTCTTGAGCGCCATGCTCACGCCTACTTGGCTTCTCGCAAAGAACTTCTCTAAGATTTATTGACATCCATCGTCTTTCGTATCATGTTGAGGGGCGGGCTTCCAATCGGTTGCGGATCGCATGCGAATCCATCTTCCGATCGAGGCCCGTCCCGTCTTTATGGAGACAATAAGAAAGGAATCTGCATGTCTGAGTTTGCTGCCGGTCCTGCCGGTCGTATCGAACGTGTCCGTGCCCTGATGGTCGAGCGCGGCTACGACGCTATCGTGGTACGCGACGAGGCCAATCTTCGTTGGCTCACGGGCGTGAAGGGCGTCTTCGACTACACCTTCGAGTTCCCGCACGCGGCGTTTATTACGGCTGACCATTGCCTGTTTCATACCGACTCGCGCTACCTCAACAGCTTTGAGGAGAACACGCCCGCCGGCAGCCCCTGGGTCTACGACATGGACGAGGGCACCATCCCCGGTTGGGTCGCCGGCAAGATCGCGGCCAACAAGTGCCGTGTCTGCGCTGTCGAGGACGACATGCAGATCAACTTCTACCAGGGTATCCAGCGTGGTCTGGAGGATCGTTCCGTCGCCTGCATGTTGCCGCTGATGCATGACGACATTCGCAAGATGCGCGCCATCAAGGACGCCGAGGAGATCGAGCTCATGCGCCATGCGCAGTCGATTACCGACGCCGCCTTCCAGCACATGCTCGGCTTTATTAAGCCCGGTATGACCGAGAAGCAGGTTCGCAACGAGCTCGAGAACTTTATGTTCGCCAACGGCGCCGACAGCCTGGCCTTTGGCTCTATTGTGGCAAGTGGTCCCAACACCGCCAACCCGCATGCCGTCCCGAGTGACCGCGTGATCGAGAAGGGCGACTTCGTCCTCATGGATTACGGCGCGGGCTACTGCGATTATCGTTCCGACATGACGCGCACCGTCGTGATGGGCGAGCCTACCCAGGAGCAGCTCGACCTGTACGCGCTCGTACGCCGCACCCACGAGGAGTGTGTCGCTGCTATCCATCCGGGCGTCGAGGGCAACGACATTTTCAAGCTTTCCAAGAAGATCATCGGCGATGCCGGCTATGGCGATTACTACAACCATGGCCTGGGCCACGGCGTCGGTATCGACATCCATGAGCTGCCCAACTTCAACCGCAGCAAGAATATCATCGAGGTTGGCTCGGTTGTCACCATGGAGCCCGGCGTGTACCTGCCCGGTGTGGGCGGCGTGCGCCTGGAGGACTACGGCGTGGTCACCGAGAACGGCTACGAGCCCTTCACCAAGACCCCGCACGACCTGCACGTCATCGATTGCTAGTCTACTTTGTAGATAGTTTGGTGCGGGGCGTTCGAAATGATTCGGACGCCCCGCGTTCTCTTTTTATGCGCTCGCTGCAGGCGAGCTCTGCAAGTGTATAATTTTGGTCGTATGTAATTTGGACGCTTGTGCGTTCTGTCCATAACAAGAAAGGTCGCTATGCCTACCATTTCTACCGCCGACTTCAAGAACGGCCTCGGTCTCCGCATTAAGGACAAGGTCTACACCATCGTCGAGTTCCAGCATGTCAAGCCGGGCAAGGGCGGCGCGTTCGTGCGCTACAAGACCCGCGACATCAAGAGCGGCCGCGTCGTCGAGAACACCTGCAACGCCGGCACCAAGTTCGAGAGCGTCATGCTCACCACCCGTGAGTTCCAGTACCTCTACAACGATGGCGCCGACTACATCTTCATGGACAATGAGACCTATGAGCAGGTTCCCGTTCCCGAGGATATGGTGGGCGAGAACTCCAAGTGGCTGCGCGAGAACGACATTTGCCAGCTGCTCTTTGCCGACGACGAGCTCATGGGCGTGACCCCGCCGATGTTCATCGAGACCACCATCGTCCAGACCGACCCGGGCTTTAAGGGCGACACCGTCCAGGGTTCCACCAAGCCGGCCACGATCGACACCGGCGCTGTCATCCAGGTCCCCATGTACCTCAACGAGGGCGAGGTCATCAAGGTTGACACCCGCGACGGCAAGTTCGTCTCCCGCGTCTAGCAACCAACTCTTCTAGGAGGACTCATGCCCCAGGAAATCAAGATTGACGGCATCGGCATTTCGCCCGATGTTCTGACCGCCATCGTCTCGCGCGCCGTGTCGGATGTCGAGGGCATCGCCTCCGTTGGCGTCAAGGACCTTGCCACCAACCTTGTCTCCATGATGCTCTCGTCCAAGGCCCCGGCTTCCGAGCCGGCGGTCGAGGCCGAGGTCGTCGGCGGCAAGCTCGCACTCACCGTGCGTGTCGTGGTGTTCTTTGGCTATCCGTTCAAGAAGCTCGCCGAGGCCGTTCGCGCCGCCGTGGTCGCCGCCATCGATGCCCAGGTGGGCGTCGAGGTCGAGCGCGTTGACGTTTGCATCGACGGCCTCGTTTTCCCCAAGGAGTAACCTTTGAGCCTTAAGGTTTATCGCGGGCGCACGCTTGCCCGCAGTCAGGCGCTGCAGCTGCTGTTCCAGGCCGAAGCCACGGACAGCCCGCTCGAGCGCGTCCTCGAGGGCGATTTCCTGATCTCGAAGGGTCCCCTCGACCCCTATGCGCTGGAGCTTTGCCGCGGTGCCTACGAGCACATTGATCGCATCGATTGTGCCCTGCGCGCCGTCGCCAAGAACTGGGATCTTATGCGCATGCCCGGTGCCGACCGCAACCTGCTGCGTATCGCCGTCTACGAGATGCGCTTCCTCACCGACGAGGAGGTCTCGGACGCCATCGTCATCAACGAGGCCGTCGAGATCGCTAAGGCCTATGGTACCGACCAGTCCGCATCGTTTGTCAACGGCGTGCTGGGCAAGATCGCTCGCAGCGAGGAGCTGCCGGGCGAGGACCTGTACCAGGAGCTGCTGGCCGAGGATCGCGCTCGCGAGGAGGCACAGGCTGCCGAGGCAGCCGCCAAGGTCGCTGCTGCTCAGGCTGCCGCCGGTGTACTTGACGAGGATGCGGACGCTGCTGGGGCCGTCGAGGCCGACTCCGTCGAGGAGTAGCCATGCCAGAGGGTTCCGTCCGCAACTTCGATGAGATCTCGGATCGCCTGGACCAGATCATCGCCACCGTTCGCTCCAAGGATACGTCCTTGGAGCGTTCGCTCGATTTGTTTGACGAGGCGATTGAGCTGGGCTCCCGAGCGGTCGATATGGTCGACAAGTTTGAGCTGACGCCGCGTGAGGCCGACAAGCTCGAGCAGGAATACGATGAGGATGCGGCAAACGAGTCCCAAGATAGACAGGCTGCATCTCCGGATACGAATGGTTGATGGCATTCATGAAACGCGTGCGTCTCGATGACGAACTGATTTCACAGGGCATCTGCGCCGATCGCGCGGATGCCCTTCGCACTCTTATGGCCGGCTTGGTTTCGAGTGGCGGTGAGCGTTTGACCTCTCCGGGGCTCAAGGTGACGCCGGGCCTGCCACTGCACGTTAAGGGGCGCATCCCGTATGTTGGGCGCGGCGGCCTTAAGCTCGAGGGCGCGCTCGATGCGTTTGGGATCGATCCGACGGACCTTGCTTGCCTCGATGTGGGATGCTCCACGGGCGGCTTTACTGATTGCCTGCTCAAGCGCGGCGCCGCGACCGTTGTCTCGGTCGACGTGGGCCGTGCCCAGTTTGATTGGTCGCTGCGCCAAGACGATCGCGTGACGCTCCACGAGCGCACGAATGTGACGCAGTTGCCCGAGCTCGGCTACGGCGCTGCTATTGACCTGGCTGTGTGCGATGTGTCGTTTACGAGTATCGCGAATATCATCGACGCCGTGCTGGCGTGCCTGAAGCCTTCGGGTTCGTTTTGCACGCTCGTAAAGCCGCAGTTTGAGGCGCCGGCTGCGCTGGTGGGCGAGGGCGGCATTGTGACCGATTCCGCCGTGCGCCGCGATACACTCGTGGCGGCGGTTAAACTCTTTGCTGCCAAGGGCCTCTTTCCGGTCGATGTGTGCGTGTCACCCATTCATGGTGCAAAGGGCAACGTTGAGTTTTTCCTGTACGGCACGAGATTTGACCCTGGCGACCGCTCGCAAGACGAGCTGCAATCCCAGGTATCGGTTATGAGCGAGAAAGCTGCAATGCTATGAAGGTCTTTCTGGTTCCCAATTATTACAAGCAAGAGGCGGTCGAGAGCGGCCTGATGCTCGAGCTTTGGCTGACGCGCCAGGGCTATGAGGTGGCATGGGCTGCCGACCAGCGATCCAAGATTCAGAGCACGCCTGATATTGACGGCTCCGATCTGGTCATTACGCTCGGCGGCGACGGTACGTTGCTGCGCGCTGCCCGCATCCTCAACCATCGCGAGATTCCTATCCTCGGTCTTTCATATGGTCACCTGGGCTTTTTAACTGCTGCGAGTCCCGAGGAGCGCGACATTCTGCAGGTTGTGAGTGATGCCCTGTCCGGCGAGCTGCACGTGAGCCGTCGCGCTACCATCGCCGCGGATATCGTGTCCGTGCGCGAAGACGGTACGAAGGATGTCGTGCGCACCTTCGCCCTCAACGACATGGCGCTTACCCGCGGTCCGCTGTCCGATATGGTCGAGTTCGACATCACGGTGTCCGGCCATCATATCGACCGCCTGCGCGGTGACGGTGTCGTCGTTTCGACGGCGACCGGCTCCACTGGCTATGCACTATCCGCCGGTGGCCCCATCGTGAGCCCCGACTATACGGGCATGGTCTGCGTACCCATTGCGCCGCACACCATTCAGGCCCGTGCCTTCTTGACTTCGCCGAGTGATGTCGTCGAAATCTTTATGTCCGATGATCGCCCGAGCGTGCCGGCGATCGCCATCGATGGACAGTTTATTACCTGTGATGGCACCGTTGAGAGCGTGGCGGTGCGTCGTGGGCCCGGTGATGTGCTGCTGCTGGATTACGGCCCCGAGAGCTTCTATAACTCGGTGAGCCGCGTATTCTACGGAGTCCGTCATGATCGATGAGCTGCAGGTTTCTAACATTGCGCTCATTCGCGAGGCGACGCTGCTGCCGAGTGCTGGCCTGACTGTCCTGACCGGCGAGACCGGCGCCGGCAAGACCGCGCTGCTCTCGGCCCTCAAGCTTATTTTGGGTGAGCGCGCGGATTCGTCTACGGTGCGCGAGGGCGAGGCGCTGGCGAGCGTCGAGGCGCGCCTGTTTGACGGCCCGCACGACACGGAGGGCTTCACCGTGCAGCGCAGTCTTTCTGCCGAGGGCCGCAGCCGCGTGAAGATTGACGGCCGCATCGCCAGTGTGCGCGAGCTTTCGGAGCGCGTTGGCGTGATGATGGATCTGTGCGGTCAACACGAGCACCAGCGCTTGCTCGATCCGGCGCATCATGTTGCGATGGTCGATGCCTGGGCAGGGCGCCCTGCACTCGAGGCGCTCGAGCACTATCGCGCCTGCTTTAAGGCTTCGCGAGCTGCCGCTAAGGAGGTTCGACGTGTCGAAGAGACCTCGCGTGCGCAGGGGAGCCGCGTCGAGGAAGCGCGCTTTGCGCTCGAGCGCATCGGCGAGGTCGACCCCAAACCGGGCGAGTATGAGGAACTCGAGGAACTGCTGCCGCGCTCCGAACATGCCGAGGTACTGGTTGCCACGGCTAACGATGCCCATGGATCGCTTGCCGCCGAAGGGGGAGCGCTCGATGCCGTGAACAGCGCCGTGGCAGAGCTTTCCCGCATGGCTACCGTCGATCGCAAACTGGGCGATATTGCCGATGCGCTTTCGGATGCCTGTATTTCCCTTGAGGATTG
Source organism: Collinsella sp. (assembly GCA_048485235.1). Lineage (GTDB taxonomy): Bacteria > Actinomycetota > Coriobacteriia > Coriobacteriales > Coriobacteriaceae > Collinsella. Next base: position 66,482 of record DBFWCI010000029.1, on the reverse strand, counting down.
CGCGAACGAGCTTCGTGCCTATCGCGATGGCGTCGCCTTCGACCCGCGCGAGCTCGCTCGCATGCGTGAGCGGTATTCCGACCTCAAGGGCCTGTTGCGTCAGTGGGGTCCCACCATGGACGATGTTTTTGCCATGCGCGATCGCTCGCAAGAGCTGCTGTCCCTGGTCGATGATGGCGATGAACAGATCAGAAAGGCGCGTGAGGCACTCGGGAGCGCCGAGCACGAGTTGTTTGCCGCTGCCAAGGCACTTAAGCGCGCCCGTAATACGGCGGCCCCGCGCTTCTGCCACGAGGTGGGCCGCCAGATGGCTCGCCTGGAGATGGGCGGCGCCGAGCTCGTCTGGGAGTCACGTGATCTTCCCCGTGCTGAGTGGACGCCGGTTGGTCCTTCGAGCTACGAGCTGCTATACCGCAGCGGTGCCGGTTTGACGCCGCGCCCCCTGCGCCGCATTGCGTCGGGCGGCGAGCTCAGCCGCGTCATGCTGGCAAGCAAGGTTGTCCTCGGTAACGCGGACGGTGTCGATACGCTCGTGTTCGATGAGGTCGATGCAGGTGTCGGCGGCTCTACCGCACGTGCCCTCGCGAGCGTGCTGGCAGATCTCGCCGCTACGCATCAGGTGATTGTCGTAACCCACTTGGCGCAGGTTGCGGTCATGGCCGACAAACATTATGTTGTCAGTAAGGAACCGGGCGATGTTCCCCAGACGCATTTGGACGAGGTAACCGGCGAAGCGCGTACCGCCGAGATCGCCCGCATGTTGAGCGGCGATCAATCGGAGGCGAGCTTGGCGCATGCCAAGCAGATGCTTGAAGAAGCTCGAGGTTAGGTCGTATCAGCGGTGTTGGTGGGACAAAATAGACTGAATTTTTTGTCCCACTTCGCGTTTTACTCCACGACCTTATCCGGTTGGATGAGTTCCTCATAGTAGCTGATGTGCTCTCGGGCGTCCTCGATTTCGGGCAGCAGGAAGTTGTAGATGACCTCTATGATCATCGTGGCGCTCATCTTGGAGAATGCGAAGTCACCCGTTGTCAGCAGCGCTTCGTGATTGACGGTATTAAAGGTGTAGTCGGCGAGGCGTGCAAGTGGAGACTTGCTATCGCTGCTGATGACGACTACGGTTGCGCCGCAGTTGCGAGCCGCTTTTGCCATGCGATTCAGTCGGCGCGATTTGCCAGAGTTTGAGATTAGCACGATGACGTCACCCGGGCGTAACGTGAGCGCAAAGCCGATTGATGTCTCGCTAATGGTGCTCGCCATGCAGCGCAGGCCCAGCTGCGAAAACTTAAACGTCGCATCGAGCGCGACCGCGTTCGTATTGCCCACGGCGGCGAACTCAATAACGCCGGCATTCTTAAGCGCGTGTACAACTGCGGCCAACGTGTCGTGATCAATGCCGTCGATGGTCGCATTAAGCTCACTCACCTTGGCGGCGAGGATATTTTTAAGGCTCTGCTCCATGTTGTCGAGCGAGACCTCGTCGGTCAGGCCCTCGTTGCGCTGACTCTCTAAGTCGCGCGCCAACGAAAACTGAAAGCTGCGGAAGCTGCCAAAGCCCAGCTTGCGGCAGAAACGCGAAACGGTCGCCTCGGACGTGGCGGCAGCGCGCGAGAGCTGAGCGGCCGTGAGGCGTGGCGCTTCGGACTGGTGCTCCAATATATAGTCGACAATGCGCTGCTCGGACTCGCTGTATCCCTGATGGGTACTAATGAGGGAAAGTGCGCTCTTGCTACTATCGGTCATGGATGGCTCCTGGTTGGCATGAAAATCTAGCTTGATTTGCAATGCCATAGTATACGGGCATTTTCAATTACAAGATACACCTTGCCGTTTCAAGTGTTGATGGTAAACTTTCACTTGCCGTTTACGGTTATGAAAGAACCTTTCACCGGAGAATTGCGCCTTGTCTCTTCTCACGCGGACGGTAGGTTGGTATCTTTCAAGTGTGGAAAAACGCGCATCGAAGCGCGTGTAGGGGAGCGCCCGCGGGCGCTGTACTCAAGAAGGAGGGACACATGGCTAAGTTTGACATCATCGCCGCGACCGGTTGCCCGACCGGCATTGCGCACACCTTCATGGCGAAGGAGGCGCTGGAGAAGGCTGCTGCCGAGCGAGGTCTGACCATTAAGGTCGAGACTCATGGCCAGGTCGGTGTCGAGAACGAGCTCACCAAGAGTGAGATCGCTGGTGCCAAGGCCGTCGTCGTCGCAGCCGACAAGGATGTCCAGGCTGAGCGTTTCGCCGGCAAGCCCATGGTTTCCGTTGGTGTTTCCAAGGCCCTGTCCGTTGAGGCCGCCGGTAAGCTGATTGACCGCGCGCTCGCCGCCAAGGGCGACGACACGGTTGCCGCTGCCGCCGATGTCGAGGACGAGGTCGAGGAGAAGGAGTCCATCGGTCACGTCATCTACAAGCACCTCATGAACGGCGTCAGCCACATGCTGGTCTTCGTCGTTGCCGGTGGTGTTCTGACCGCCATTTCGTTCCTGTGGGGCATCACGTCCTTTGATTCGACGGCTGCCGACTACAACAGCTTTGCCGCGATGCTCAAGATTATCGGCGGTATCGCCATGAACCTCATGGTTCCGGTGCTCTCCGCTTACATCGCCGAGTCCATCGGCAAGCGCCCGGCGCTCGTCCCCGGTTTCGTCGCCGGTATGATTGCCATCCAGGGCTTGCCTGTTAACGCCGATACCGGCATGATCGACGCCGGTGGCGCAGGTGTGGGCTTTGGCTTCCTAGGCGGCATCGTCGGCGGCTTCCTCGCTGGCTATGTCATCCTGCTGCTCGAGAAGGTTTTCTCTAAAATTCCTGCGAGCCTTAATGGCCTGAAGGCAATCTTCCTGTATCCGCTGTGCTCTACCGCCATCGTCGGTCTGGTCATGCTTGGTATTTCCGGCCCCATGGCTGCCATTAACCAGGGCATGATGGATTTCCTGCAGAGCCTCGGTAACTCCGGTCCGGTGATCCTTGGCCTGGCCATCGGCTGCATGTGCGCCTTTGATATGGGCGGCCCGGTCAACAAGGCTGCTTACGCTACTGGCACCTTCCTGCTCGGTACCGCTCTCGAAGCTGGCGTCGGCACCGAGACCTACAACTTCGGCACCAACTTCATGGCTGCCGTCTCCGCCGCTTGCATCGTTCCGCCGCTGATCACCACCTTCGCCGTCGTTGTCGGCAAGAAGTACTTCAGCCAGGAGGATCATGACGCCGGTATCGTCAACCTCATCCTTGGTTGCACCCACATCACCGAGGGCGCCATTCCGTTCATGACCAAGAACATCTGGCCCGTTATGCCCATCATGATGCTCGGTTCTTCCATCGCTTCCATCTTGACCATCTTCTTCAACGTTCACGATCCGGCGCCTCACGGCGGCTTCCTGGTCCTGCCCGTTGTCGAGAACGGTCCGCTGTGGGTCCTCGCGATCCTCATCGGCGCCGTGGTCGGTGGCATCCTGTTCGTGGCTTTCAAGAAGTACGACTTCGAGAAGAACCAGAAGCCCGCTCCTGCAACCAAGCCGGTTGAGGCCCCCAAGGCCGCTGCCGTCGAGGCCCCCAAGGCCGAGGCTGCTGACTTCGTGAAGGTCGAGAACGTCTTTGTCGCCGAGGACTTCGCTTCTCGTGACGAGGCTCTGAGCTTCGTTTCCAACCAGGCTGTCAAGGCCGGTATCGCCAGCGACGCCGACGCCGTGATGAACGCCTTCCTGGCCCGCGAGGCCGAGGGCACCACGGGCATGATGGAGGGCTTCGCCATCCCGCATGCCAAGTCCGACGCCATTACCGAGGCTGCCGTCATCGTCGTCAAGGACGAGTCCGGCGTGACCGGTTGGGACACCATGGACGGCGCTCCCGTCAACGTTGCCATCGCCCTGCTCATCCCGGGCGCTCAGGCTGGAACCACGCACCTCAAGATCCTGTCCAAGGTCGCCGAGGCGCTCATGGACGAGGACTTCCGTGCCACCGTCAAGGGTTCCACCAACGCCGCCGAGATCGCCAAGACGATCAACGCCCGTCTGGTCTAACCCCACGGCTAGCGATTAACATCGCCCCCTGTACAAAAGGCGAGGACTCCACCAGGAGCCCCCGCCTTTTTTCTTGCCCCTCCCATAAGTTGCGGTGAAATAGAGACTGTTTAAACGTTTCAACCGCAAAATCAGTCCCTATTTCACCGCAACTTACAGAAGGACATAGAGGGAACTGCCCATTGAGTCTTTGTCGCGAACAGATCCTCAGCCAGAATTCCGTTCCGCCGATATTGCTCTGGACCGACCGAGTTTCCGCAGCTCGCCCGCCGGGCGGGGCGATTAAGTTTGTCGCGAGTTCCGCACGCAAAGGAAAGCACTTAATGTGCTTTCCGTCTTGCGCAGGACTGTAGAGCAGCAAACTTAACCGCCCCGCCCGGCGGGCGAGCGCAGGGATACGACATCTGTCCAACAATTCGTGTGAAACACAATGAAAAACCGTTTGATGTGAGTTAATATAAACAACGTCGTGAATCTGACTCCTGCCACATGCATGACAGGGGTTAAACACAAAAAGGAGTCAACTATGGTTTCTGAGAAGGCTACCCTCGTTAATCCTCAGGGTCTGCACATGCGTCCGGCTGGTCTGTTCGCCTCCACCATGGGCAAGTATGCCTGTGACGTGACGGTCGTCACCCCCGAGAAGGAGGTCAACGGCAAGTCCCCGATGGCCCTCATGGCTGCTGGTATCCCCTGCGGTACCGAGGTCGAGGTCAAGTGCGACGGCGCTGACGAGGCCGAGGCTCTGGCTGCTGCCATCGAGCTCATCAAGAGCGGTCTTGGCGAGTAGAACTCAAACGGGTCGCATGTTGAACAACTAAGTTCATATTTGGGGGCGCAGTGACCTGTTGTAAGGTAGCTGCGCTCTTTTGTCATGGATATGGCAAAACGCTTTATCACATGACACGGAGAGAGGAATGGGAATGTATCAGGGAGTCAACGCTTCCGAGGGCATCGGTATCGGCACCGTCATGGTCGCCGTCGATCCCGACTTGACGTTTGAGCCGCACGAGGTTGCTGATTCGGCAGCAGAGAAGGAGCGCTATCAGTCCGCTCTTTCGGTCTTCTGCGAGAAGACCCAGGCTCAGGCCGACCACATGAAGGAGACGGTGGGCGAGGCCGAGGCCGAGATCATGAGCGGACATATTGTCCTGGCTCAGGATCCGGGTATGACCGACGCCATCAACGCCGCCATTGACGGTGGTACCTGCGCCGAGCAGGCGCTCATGGACACCTCGACCATGTTCGAGAACATGTTCCTGTCCATGGACGACGAGATGTTCCGTCTGCGCGCGGCCGACATCGCCGACATCCGCACCGGTATTCTGGCCGAGCTGCTGGGCAAGGAGGTCGTCGACCTCTCCGTCCTGCCCGAGAACACTGTCGTTGTCGTGCACGACCTCACGCCGTCCATGACCGCCACGATCGATAAGGCCCACGTTGCCGGTATCGTCACCGAGACCGGTGGCCGCACGTCGCACTCCGCGATTATTGCGCGCGCCCTTGAGATCCCGGCTGTCCTTTCGGTTTCCAATAGCTGCACCGCGCTGCGCAACGGTATGACCGTTGTCGTCGACGGTGGCAAGGGTATCGTCGAGGCCGATCCCGACGAGGAGACGCTCGCCGCCTACACCGCCAAGGCCGAGGCCTTCGCTGCCGAGAAGGCAGCCCTCGAGGCCTTCCGTGGCAAGCCGTCCGTGACTGCCGATGGCATCAAGAAGATCATCGCCTGCAACATCGGTAACCCTGATGACGTGCCCAACGCGCTCGATCACGATGCCGAGGCCATCGGTCTGTTCCGCTCCGAGTTCCTGTTCATGGACTCTGCCGAGCTTCCTTCCGAGGAGGAGCAGTTCAACGCCTACCGTAAGGTCGCCAGCGCGCTCAAGGGCGCTCCGGTCATCATCCGCACGCTCGATGTGGGTGGCGACAAGGAGATTCCGTATCTGCACATGGTCAAGGAAGATAACCCCTTCATGGGCTTCCGCGCCGTGCGTTACTGCCTGGCCAATCCCGACCAGTACAAGGTCCAGCTCCGCGCTCTGCTGCGCGCTAGCGCCTTCGGTGACGTAAAGATCATGATCCCGCTCGTCACTTGCGTCGAGGAGGTCTTGGCTGTCAAGGAGCTTGTCGAGCAGTGCAAGGCCGAGCTGACTGAAGAGGGTCGCAAGTTCAACGAGAACATCGAGGTCGGCATCATGGTTGAGACGCCTGCCGCTTCGCTGCTCGCAGACCGTCTTGCCGAGGTCGCCGACTTCTTCTCCATCGGCACCAACGACCTGATCGGCTACACCATGTGCGCCGACCGTGGCAACGACACCATCTCCAACCTGTACCAGGTTTACTATCCCGCCGTGCTCCGCTCGCTCAAGAACATCATCGAGAGCGGCGTGAAGGCCGGCATCATGGTCGGTATGTGCGGCGAGGCCGCTGCCGATCCGCTGCTCGAGCCGCTGCTGATCAGCTGGGGCCTGGAGGAGTTCTCGATGAGTGCTCCGTCGATCCTGCGCGCCCGTAAGACCATCAGCCAGTGGACCAAGGCCGAGTGCGACGAGCTCGCCGAGAAGGCGCTCGCCTGCAACACCGCCGCCGAGGTCAAGGCACTGCTCGAGTCCGCAGCTCGCTAATTTGGTATCAGAGGTAACCGCGTGGTTGGAATGGGCCGGCCACGCGGCCCTCACATATACAGGGGGTACTGTAAATGTTCTACACGCTAACCGCTAACCCGGCTGTCGACATGACGGTTTCGAGCTCTCCGCTCGAGCCCGACGAGAACGTCCGCACCGGTTCGGCCAGCTACACGGCTAACGGCAAGGGCCTCGACGTGTCCTTCGCCTTTAAGAAGATGGGCGTCGACACCGTCGCGCTCGGCTTCTTCGCCGGCTTCACGGGCAAGTTCATCGTCGAGGAGGTCATGAACCTGGGTTGCCTCTGCCGCCCGGTCTGGACCGACGGTATCACGCGCATTAACACCTACGTCAACGATGGCCAGCACGAGTACGGCATCCTGAACCCTGGTGCTCCGATCACGCCGCAGCACCAGGAGGAGCTCTATAACATCCTGGACACCGCGGGCGATCTCGAGTGCCTGATCGTTTCCGGCTCCGTGCCTCCCAAAGCTACGCCCGACTTCCTGGCTCAGGTCATGGAGCACGCTCAGGCTCGTGGCGCCGACGTCGTCCTGGACCTGTCCTCCGACAAGCTCAAGGAGCTCGCTCACAAGAAGCCGCTGCTCATCAAGCCGAACCATCACGAGATGAAGGCCATCTTCGGCGTGCCGGTCGACACCGACGACGAGGTTCGCGTTGCTATGAAGATGGCTCACGACGCTGGCGTTCAGAACGTGCTGCTCACCCGTGGTAGCCGCGGCGACGCTTACTTCTCCAACGGCGAGGACATCTGGTACGCCAAGCGTGAGTTCAACATCAAGCTGGTTTCTTCCGTCTGCGCTGGCGACTGCACCCTCGCTGCGTTCCTGCACAAGTGGTACAGGGATCGCGACAACGTCGAGGAGGCCATGAAGCTCGCTATGGCCACCGGCGCCAACGTTGCCGAGTCCGTCGGCATCGGCGACTTCGGTCACGTCGACGAGTACAGCAAGCGCGTTGCTGTCCGCAAGCTCGATCGTCAGTAATCGAAACGCGACATATTCGTGCGCATGCGGCGCCCCGGTTTCGGCTGGGGCGCCTTTTTTGTTCCGTCATTGGAGAGAGATGTTCTGCCGTACTTCATCGCTTCCACACCGTTCACCGAGTTGTCCTAGCCTTTTACCGATGGGTGGAATATACTTTCACCAACACGTTACTTCGTGAAAGGAACATTCATGATTTACACGCTCACTGCAAATCCCGCCATTGACTACAACATCTCCTGCGACGGCCTTGCTGCCAACACCGTCACGCGTACCCGTAACGCCGTCTACACGCCCAACGGCAAGGGTCTCAACGTCTCGTTCACCCTCGATCACTACGGTGTCGACACCACGATCCTGGGCTTTTTCGCCGGCTTCTCGGGCGAGTTTATCGTTAAGGGCGCCGAGGCCCTGGGCGTGCCCGTCAAGCCCGTTTGGACCGACGGCATCACGCGCGTCAATGTGTTCCTCAATGCCGGACCCGACACCGAGTACAACATGGTCAACGCCGGTGCCGCCATCAACGAGGCCAACGAGCAGGAGATGTTTGAGCTCATCGATTCGCTTGATGACATGACCTGCCTGGTCATCAGCGGCTCGCTGCCTCCCAACACTTCCGAGGGCTTCTTGGCCGAGGTCCTGCGCCGCGTCAAGGCCAAGGGGGCCGAGTTCGTCCTCGATATCTCGAGCCATCAGCTGGCAGACCTCATTGCCATGGAGCCGCTGCTGATTAAGCCCAACGACGACGAGCTGCTCGATATCTTTGGCATTAAGGTGAGCGGTGGCGACGACGAGTCCGTCAAGGGCGCGATGGCCGAGCTGCACGCCAAGGGCGCCAAGAATGTGCTGCTGACTCTTGGCGGCGCTGGTGCGTACTTCTCTAACGGCGAGCACATCTGGTTTGCCAACCGCACCTTCGACGTCAAGCTGCTGTCGACGGTGTGCGCCGGCGATTCCTCGCTCGCTGCCTTCCTGTCCGTGTGGCACGACGCCCCCGAGCGCGTCGAGGACGCCCTGCGCCTTTCGATGGCCACTGGCGCCAACGTGGTCGAGTGCCCCGGTCTGGGTGATTTTGCCAAGGTGGACGAATATAAGAAGCACATCGAGGTTCGCCAGGTCTGCTAGTTCCGGCACCTTGTCTGAATAGTTTGATTATTTCGCATCCGTCTTAGACTAGGACGGATGCGTTTTTGTTTATCGGACTTGCGTGTGCAGTGGAGGCTGTTTCTTGCTAGACTTCTTGCAGACGCAATCGATAGCCAATTTGATAGTCGCAGGAGGCCATAGGCATGTGCAATGTTTCGCTCAACGGTACTCAACCGTCCGATGCGTCCCTGCGCGTCCTGCGCGCGCTTGAGGCGGCTGGTCTTGAGGCTTGGTACGTGGGCGGTTGGGTGCGCGACGCCCTTATGGGGTACCCCAGCCACGATGTTGATATGTGCTGTAGCGGCCTGTGGCAGGAGTCCAAAGCGGCGCTCGAGGCCGCCGGCATCGCGGTTGTGGAGTCGGGCATTAAATTTGGCGGAATCACGGCTATTTCCGATGGCGAGCGTATCGAGGTCACCACGTACCGTCTGGATGGCTTTTACACCGATGGTCGTCATCCCCAGAGTGTGGAGCGTGCCGCCTCGCTCGAGGACGATCTGGCGCGCCGCGACTTTACCGTCAATGCCATGGCCTGGCATCCCGAGCGCGGTCTTGTCGACCGCTACGACGGCCAGGGTGACTTGGAGTGCAAGCTGATTCGCGCTGTCGGCGATCCCAAGCGTCGCTTTAACGAGGACGCCCTGCGCATGCTGCGTGCGGTGCGCTTTGCCTGCCGCCTGGACTTTATGATTGAGCCCGAGACCAAGCGTGCGCTTGCCGAGTGCGCGCTGCTGCTCGATGCCGTGGCGCGCGAGCGTGTGGGCATTGAGCTTGAGGGCATCCTTTCGACCGGCCACGGGGGAGATGCCATGCTGCGCTACCCCGAGCTCATCTGCGCCGCTGTGCCCGAGTTGGCAGCGGGTCGCGGGTTTGATCAACGAAGTGTCTATCATGCGTTTAACGTCTACGAGCATATCGCCCGCGTACTGACGGTGGCAGGGGAGCTGGCGCTGTGCGACGGCATCGCGCCCTCCTCGAGTCTGATGTGGGCGGCGTTTTTGCACGATGTGTCCAAGCCCGAGTGCTTCACGGTCGATCACGCCGGCAGCGGACACTTCTATGGTCACCCTGAGCTCGGCGCCAAGAAAGCGCGCATCATTATGGATCGCCTGGCGCTTTCGCACGACCTGGTGCGCGATGTGTGCCTGCTTATCAAATACCATGACAAGCCGCTGCGCCCTGAGCGTACTTGTCTCCTCAATATGATGCGCGCGCTTTCGGGTGAGGGCGTCGACACGGCCCGCCTGATTGACGAGCTCATGGACCTTAAGCGTGCCGACACACTTGGCAAGGCCCCGTCGTGCTTCTATTACGTTGAGACGATTGAGGAGATGCGCGCGATGGCGCACGAGCTGCTGAGGGCGGGGGAGCCCTATACGCTCAAGATGCTCGCCATCAACGGCGGCGACCTGATCCGTGCTGGAGTCAAGCCCGGGCCGGAACTGGGGCAGCTTCTCAACTCCGCCCTCGACGCCGTGATCGAAGACAACATTCCCAACGATCGCGAAGCTCTTTTGGTCCATCTTAACTTGAATTAGCTACCTAGTTTACCTGCGTGTTCCATAACCTGCCGACAATTTTTTGGCAATTTGGAATTTCTTCTTGCGCTGACGTTTTTTGTCCCGTAATATATTTTTTCGCAGCACGGCAGTGCAGATGTCATGTGGCCCGTTCGTCTAGCGGTTTAGGACGCCGCCCTCTCAAGGCGGAGATCACCAGTTCGAATCTGGTACGGGCTACCACTTCTTTTCTGCTGAGCCCTATGGCCCGTTCGTCTAGCGGTTTAGGACGCCGCCCTCTCAAGGCGGAGATCACCAGTTCGAATCTGGTACGGGCTACCACGCATCTGATACCCGGACTTCCCATGGAAGGCCGGGTTTTTTAATTTCAAACAACCGTCTGCAATTCCCATTTGAACCAGAGCTTTGCGTTCTGCTTATGGTCCTTGCGGGTACAATATCCAAGATATTTTGACTGTTAGAAGGAGTCTCATGACGGAGTCCTCTCAGCATACGTTTAAGCCCCAGGTCGAGGTTGAGGCCTCGGGCGGAGATGACAATAAGAGCGCACGCCGCGGCGCCATCTTTATCGGCGTCGTGCTGGTGGGTTATATCGTCTATCTGGTGGTAACCGGTCAGATGGGACAGTTCTGGGCTGCCATGTCGAGCGTCCAAGCGCCGTGGCTCGCTGCTGCATGCTTTTGCATGTTCCTGTACCTGTTCTTTGGCATTGTGGCCTATGCGATCGCTGTCTGGCTCGACCCCAATTCACCCGTCGGCATTCGCGACCTGATCTCGGTCGAGGCGAGTGGCATCTTCTTTGGCAACCTTACGCCTATGATGATGGGCTCGACTCCCGCACAGATCTACCGCCTGACCAAGGCGGGCCAAAATGTCGGCGAGGCTGGCGCCACGCAGTTCACACGCTTTATCGTGTACCAGTTTGGCCTCGTTGCCTGGGGCGCTATCCTACTGCTTGCTCGCATGCCGTTTTTTGCCGAGCGCTATGGCGACATGACGCTGCTGTGCGTCTTTAGCTTTGGTGGGCACTGCTGCATCTTGCTGGGCATCTTCGCCGTCGCGCTCATGCCTAAGACCGTCACGCGCGTTGCCCATTGCATCATCAATTGGCTTGAGCGCATAGGTGTCTCGGCCATTAAGATCGAGGGATGGCGCACGTTTGTCGATGGCGAGATCTACTCCTTCTCCGAGAAGTTCAAGCTTTCAGCCGGACATTTTTCTTCCATGCTGCTCACCGTGTTTATCACCATGCTGCAGCTCGCGTTTTTCTATCTGGTGCCGTATTTCCTGATGCTTGCCTTTGGCCACCACGAGGTCGACTTTTTCTCGGTCATGGCCGCGAGCGCCTTTGTCCAGCTTCTGAGCTCTGCGGTTCCCTTGCCCGGTGGAACTGGTGGCGCTGAGGGCGGCTTTGCATTGTTCTTGGGTCATTTCTTTGGGTCGGCTTCGACCGCCGGCTATCTGCTGTGGCGCCTCATTACGTTTATCGCGCCGACCATTTTGGCTGCGCCCCTGTTGGGACTTAAGAGTGCCCACAACGAGAGCATCCATGCGCGCTGGGATCGCGTGATGCGCAAGCTCGGCCGCACGCCTCAGATGCCCTCTGTGGCCGCGAAGCCGCACCCCACGAATGCTGTTACCGTTGATCCCAAGAAGCACGCTCAGAAGGCTTCTGGGGCCGCTAAGCCGGCTCATAAAGCCTATGTGCGCCAGACAGGCGATGGTATTCGCGTATCTCCGTCGGCACTCAATAAGAAGAAGCATCCTAAGTCGCAGTAGGGCAGTCGTGCGTTCTTCATGATGCGAGGCATATTTGTGCTGTATGGGGGATAATCCTCTTACGTAGATTATCTCTCATCTGTTGATGAATGCTCGCATATCGAAGGGACACGCCCATGGCAACCAGCAAACCGCGTCTTGATCGTCGCATCGTTCGCAGCCGTAATGCCATCCTTTCGGCTTTCGAGCGCCTGCTCATGGAAAAGCCGCTGGCAGACATTACGGTGAGTGCCATCGCGCGCGAGGCCAATGTCGACCGCAAGACCTTTTACGTTCACTTTGGTACGGTTGACGGCCTGCTCGATGCCATTGCCGCCGATGTGGTGGAGATGATTGTCGACTCGGTCGAGAAAACGCTTGCTTCTATGGACGGTGACACCAGCGAGCGCGCTCTTGGCGCGGCGGCGACCTTCTTTAAAACCGTTAATGAGGCACTGTGCAACAACTTGGTGCTCAATCGTCAGCTGATCGAGAACATTCCGCTCGATGATTTCATGGCTCGTCTTCGTGCGCCGCTCGAACATGAGATTGCCGAGCGCGATCTGCTGCCCCAAGGTCTCAAGGACGAGATGTTCGACTACTATCTGGCGTTTTTGCTGTCGGGTATTATCGGTATCTATCGCACGTGGGCGCTGTCTGACGGCTCGGTTCCTATCGAGCGCGTCTCTGAGGTCGCCAACGACCTGACTCTCAATGGTCTGTCGAGTCTGGAATCTCGCTTGGATTAGGCCTAGTTGGGCTCGTCGGCGTGGAAATTCCTGTTCCTGAGGTTCTCCGGCGCCTTGGAGACCTTGCCGGCGTAGGAGCTGTAGCCTGAGGATCCTTAAAAGAAAGTCCAGTTTATCCTTCCCACTCCAATTTTGGAATCCTCCGATGCGCCTTCGCACGCTTGCATGACCTCGATACCATGCGAGCGTGCGAACTCGACGAGCTCTGCGTTGCGGGCGTTTATGGTGCCGAAGGCAGCGGGGCACACGATAAGGCGCGCGCAGTGGACGAGGAGCTCTTTGGCGCGGGCTATGGTTTTATCCCCGATCGGCTCGAAGGCGCGCTCGGCCACGCATTCCGTCGCCAGGTCGCGCGCGAGCTCGCAGTCGATGTCCCCTTCGTGCAGAATGCCCGCGTAGAACGCCTTGCCCTGCCGGATGAGCTGGCGAAACACAGCTGACCCCGTACCTGCGCCGGCGATGACGAACGTGTGCGCATCGCCGTGTGGGCGCCCAATTTCCACGCTGCCGAAGCGCTCGTTGAAGGTGCCATGTTGAAGGCCGTAGAGCTCGCCAATCGTCTCGCGCGTGAATATGTCCTCGGGTGCGCCGGCGCGGAAGACCCGACCGTCCTTCACGCAAATCACCTTGTCGGCGCTTTTCTGCGCGAGCTCGAGTTCGTGGATGGACATGATGACAGCCACATTCCGCGATTTCGCAAGGTGACGAAGTATTCGCAGCAGGTCGATCTGGTAGCGGATATCGAGATACGACGTGGGCTCGTCGAGCACTAGCACACGCGGATCCTGCGCGATGGCGCGTGCGAGCATGACGCGCTGGCGTTGCCCGTCGCTTATCTGCATGAAGTCGCGCTCGGCGAGCTCTTCCACATGTGCGGTTTTCATGGCCTCGTCGACCCGACTATGGTCGTCAGGCGAAAGTGTTCCCATTCGCCCGGTGTAGGGATGCCTTCCCGCCTCTACGATATCGCGGCAGGTGAGGAGCTCGGTCCGGGGGCGATCTGTCAGCATAACGGCAAGGTTCCTTGCGAATTCCGCCGTCTTCCATCGGGAAATCTCCCGCCCGTCGAGCTCGACCGCGCCGGCAAGCGGTGCCAGATGGCGCGTGATGGTTTTCAAGATGGTCGACTTGCCCGAGCCGTTCGGCCCGATGAGCGCCACGACGTCGCCCGCGCGAACCTCCAGATCGACGCCTTCGACTACGACCTTCTTGTCGTAGCCCGCCGACAGGTCGCTTATGCGGAAAAGCGGCGCTCCGTCAGCCTGCGTTTCGACCGGGGTTTCGAGGTTCGACTCCGCTCGGAGGAGGCGTTTCGCGTGCAGTTCCGCACGAGCCGAAAGTGCCTTCTGGCGCTTTCGTGCGAGCTTAGGACTGTCTAAGCACGGAATGTCCCTTCCGAGCGTTTTGGGCTGCGGCACGAATTTTCCCATCTACCTCACCCGCTTCTTTAACATGAGTGCGATAACCACCGGCGCGCCGAAGATGGCGGTGACGGCGCTGATGGAAAGTTCGACGGGAGAGAACAGCGTGCGCGCGATCAAATCGCAGCCCGCGCAGAAGATGGCGCCTCCCAAGAAGCACGCAGGAATCACGCGGATGGGCTTCGACGACTTTATCGCCGACTTCACGAGATGTGGAACCGCGATGCCTACGAACGACACCGGACCAGCGAACGCGGTCACGCAGGCGGAGAGCATGCTCGCTAGAAGGACGAGCACCACGCGGAAGCGTGCGACGTTCACGCCGACGCTTTTCGCGTAGGCTTCTCCCAGCTGGAAGGCGGAAAGGGGCTTCGATATCGCGAATACGCATGCGCTCACGGTGATCACCACGACCGCGATGACCGCGATGTCGTCCCAGCTCGAACCCGAGAAACTACCCAAAGACCAGTTGTGCAGGTTCACGATGGACTGGTCGTCGGCGAAGGCGATAAGGAAGTTCGTCGCCGCCGAGCAGATGTATCCCACCATGACGCCCGCCACGATGAGCATGGCCATGGAACTTATGCGCCGTGCGATGAGGAGCACGAAGCCGATGGTGATAAGCGAGCCCAGAAACGCTGCGGCCACCATGGCCGGCGAGGACATGGCCTGGTTCGCGCCCAGAAGTACGATCATCGTAAGCGCGACGACGAACTTTGCGCCCGAGGAGACGCCCAAGATGAACGGGTCGGCGATGGGGTTGTTGAAAAACGTCTGCAGCAGGAACCCGGAGAGCGAAAGTGCCCCGCCGAGAAGCACGGCTGAAAGCACGCGCGGCAGGCGAATCTCCCAGATGACCTGGCTTTCCATGGAATTTGCCGCGCCGCCCGAAAGGATGCCTGGGATGTGGTCTGCTGGCACGAGCACGCTCCCGATGCACAGGTTGGCCCCGACGAGCACGATGAGGGCAACAGCGAGCAGCGCCGTCACGACGCGACACCGCGCGGCGCGCCCTGATTCGTCGTATGCCATGGAAAGTCGGCTTCTCATGGTGCTAGCCGAGCTTCCTCAGATAATGGAAGTCGCTCGCGTCATCGCCGGTGAACGCCCCGTGCAGCTCGTCGATAATGTCGGCGGTAGAAGTCATCTGCTGGTACATGTCGGCGCATGTGACCCAGACGTTGCCGTTCTTCACGGCTTTGAACTGCGACAATAGCGCGTTTTTGCTTACGAAGTCGTTCAATGTGGCAACCGATTCGTCGATGGTGCCGTTGTAGACGATGATGTCGGCATCCTTCGCCGTCGCGTAGAAGCGCTCCATTTCGAGCGTTACTGACGAACCTGACGTCGACGCCGTCTGCGCGTCATCGAGCGCGTAGTTGCCGCCTGCAAGCTCGATCATCTGCGCCACGTAGTCGCCCGCCCGCCGCGTGACGGCGGCCCCGTTCGAGTTTATGTAGAAATACGCCACGGTTTTACCTGACGACGCGAGCCCCGACGTTTGCTCGACGCGGGCCTTCTGCTCGTTGAACAGGTGCGCGGCCTCGTCTTCCTTGTCGAATAGGACGCCGAAAAGCTTTATCCACTCGACGCGCCCGAGTGCTTCGGGCTCGCTCGACGACTGTTCGGTGAGCACGACGAGCCCGAGTTTCTGCAGCTTTTCCTTCACATCGGGTGTGTGGTTGATCATGGTGTTCTCGATGGCGAGCGTGCAGCCCGAGGCCGATATTCGCTCGTAGTCGGGCGCGCTGTACTTGCCGCCGTAGGCGATCGCCCCACTTTCGAGTGCGCTTTTGAAGCCCGCGACCGAGCAATCGTCGGCCTTCGTGCCCGACATGATGATATTGTCGTTCGCATCGAGCGCGTCGACCAGGCACATCGTCGCCGACGACACGAGGTACACCTTGTCGACGGGGCGCCTTATGACCGCGATGTCGGAGCTCAACCCATCAGGTACCTTCGCATCTTGCGGCACCACGAGGAAGCGCTCCCCGTTCGAAATGCAGATAAGCCGCAGGCCGCCTTCGAACTCGTCGACAGTGAAGTGCTCGGCGTATTCAAGCTGAAGCGCCCCCGTCGGCTCCCAGCCGCAGCCCAAATCGGCGTTGTGGAAGTCGGCCGCGGCGCTTGAAGCCGTTCCCGCAGGGGAGCCGCCGCTTGCATCGTCGCCCGATTTCTCCTTCATGGTGGATGAGTCGAAGTGGAGCGTGTAGTCGATGGTGTGCGGCGTCGACATGGCGACGGTCTCGGCCGACACGGCGATGTCCTCGTCGAGCGTGACGGGTATCTCGAACGTGGAGTTGCCGCCGTCGTTTACGGGCGCGTAGTCCACGCCGTTGACGGTCATTTTGTCGTAGTTCGAACTCGACCAGGTGATGGTCGCGGTGTAGGTGTCGCCATCCTTCACAATTGTGGTGGGTGAGGCGATGCTTGCGCGCCCTGACCCGCCGGAGAGCGAGACGCTCACAGTGTATTCCTGAGAGCCTGCCGTGCCACCGGTCGCGTTCGGGCTCGCACTGCACCCCGCGAAGGGAAGCGCGAACAGGGCGACGAGAACGCAGGCGATCGCGCGCACCGCGATGCTGCGACGCTTCCTGCTTTCCCCCTTGGGAAGAATCGACCGCATGGCGTTACTTCAGTGCGTCGGCGCGCAGATCGACGCCGGCGGATTCGAACACGAGCGTGCGGTCGTACCACTGCTCTTTTCTAATACTCCACGCGGCGCAGGCGGTGTCCTCGTCGAGCGCTTCAACGGGCACGTCGTAGGTGTACTTGCCTTCCGCGTTTTCCACATAGGGGATGAAGTCGGCCTCGCTCGCGGCGGCAGCCTCGTCGCCCGTGCCCATGAAGAGCTTGCCGTAGCCCGTGCCGGAAAGCGTCATCACGCAGTGCATGGAGCCGTTTTCCACGATGAGCTGGGCGTCCACAATCCTGAACATGTTCGAGCTGGAATCTACGGTGATCGGATAGGTGCCGTCGGCCACCTTGTCGGCGGTGATGGGGGCAGCGCTTGCGCCCTCGGGCGCATCGGCCGCCTGTTCGGTCTTTTCCTGGGAATCGGCATCGCTTGCCTTTGCGCTGTCGATTGAATTTCCGCCGCAGCCGGCGAGCGAGAACGCGAAAAGCGCCGCCGACAGGGCGAAGGCGAGGGTTTTCTTCAACATGAAGGGGTTCCTTTCAATCGCTTCGACCGCCCGCGCCGTGCGGTGGGCGGGCGGGATGCGAATGCAACGGGCATGCGCCGTCAGTCGGGGAAGGCGCATGCCCGTTGCACGGGGACGCGACCGGCGCCCCCGTGCGCGGCGAGTTTACAGCTTGGCGATGGCGTCGTCCACGTGCGAGACGTAGATGTCGTCGACCGCGACGTTCTGTCCCAGACCCTGGAGCAGGCACGTCACTTCGAAGCCGGCGGCCACGAACTTCGCAGCCCAGCTGTCGGGGTCGGTCTCGTCTGCCATGTCGTTGTTCGCGTGGTCGCCCGCGACCACCATGAACGGCGCGAGCACGGCCTTCTTGTAGCCTGCGGCGCTCGCGGCGGCGATAACATCCTCGCAGGTCGGTTCAGCCTCGACGGTGCCGACGAAGAACTGCGTCAAGCCCTCGTTCTTAAACACTTCCTGCATCTTGGCATAGTCGGCGTTGGAATCGGCTTCGGTGCCGTGGCCCATGAGGCACAGCGCCGTCTTGCCGTCGTCGAAGGACGCCATGTTCTCCTTAATGGCTGCGGCCACCTTCTTGTAGTCGTCGTCGGAGGTGAGCAGCGGGTCGCCGAGCGAGATTTTGTCGAACTTGTCGGCGTACTTGTCGAGCTCGTCTTTCACGTCGGTGTATTCCAGGCCACCCATGAGATGCGTCGGCTGCACGACGATTTCCTTCACGCCGTCTTCCACGCAGCGGTCGAGCGCCTCGGTCATGTTGTCGATCGTGATGCCGTCGCGCTTCTTCAGCTTGTCGATGATGATCTGCGCGGTGAAGGCGCGGCGGATGTCGTAGTCCTGCCAGTACTTCTCGCGGATAGCGTCTTCGATGGCGCCGATGGTGATGTGGCGCGAGTCGTTGTAGCTCGTGCCGAAGCTCGTGACGAGGATGACCGGCTTCACGGCCTTCTCCTTTTCACTCGATTTTTCGGAACTTGCGGAGGTGTTGGAGCAGCCCGCGAGCGCGACTCCGGCGAGCGCGACGGCTCCGGTTGCTGCGGCGCTCATGAAGCCGCGGCGTGACATCTGGTCGGACATGGTTTTTCCTTTCCTCGGTTTGCCGGTCCCCCGGCGACAGTTGCTTGTCGGCACAAGCGAAAGAAAAGCGCACCCCTCGGGGTTCACAAGGAGCTAACGCCACGGCGATGCCGTGAGGAAAAGGCGAAGCAGTCTGGCTTGGGGCGCGAGGCGGTTCGCCCGCGCGTCCTATACAGTAATGTCCCTTGCCCAGGATTCCCACCTGGTTCCCTCCGCAAGCCAGCGCGGGCTGTGCGGGCGCCGCGCCGGTCATTTCCTTTTATCCGATTGTCATATGCTCGTTGCCGAAACTTTTACTATGATAGTGGGCACTTGTGAACGTGTCAAAGCCCAGGGCGGGCGGCATTGCGCCTCCTGCCTGCGTATTTGCGCCCATTGCTGCCGCAGGCGCCGTGTTTTGCCCGCTGCGCGAATGGCGGCGTAAACGGTTGCGATGAGAAACGGGAAGGAAGGCTCGGATGATTCATATCGTTGGCGCAGGCTCGGGCGCCGCCGACCTTATCACGCTGCGCGGGGCGCGCCTTCTGCGCGCGGCCGACGTGGTCGTTTGGGCGGGGAGCCTTGTGAACCCCGAGCTGCTCGCTGAGTGCAAGGAATCCTGCGTCGTCTACGACAGCGCGCACATGACCTTGGAGGAAGTGCTCGACGTGATGTGCGCGGCGGATGCACGGGGCGAGGAAGTGGTGCGCCTGCACACGGGCGACCCGTGCCTGTACGGCGCCATCCAGGAGCAGATGGACGCGCTCGACGCGCGCGGCGTGGACTACGAGGTGGTGCCCGGCGTGTCGAGCTTTTGCGGTGCCGCGGCGGCGCTTCGCCAGGAATACACGCTGCCGGGAATCAGCCAGTCGGTCGTGATCACGCGGCTTTCCGGGCGCACCCCCATGCCCGCGGGCGAGGGCATGCGCACCATGGCGGAAAGCGGCTCGACTATGGTCATCTTCCTGAGCTCGGGTATGCTCGCCGAGCTTTCCGCCGAGCTTTTGGCCGCGGGCCGCAGCTCCGATGAGCCGGCGGCGCTCGTGTACAAGGCGACCTGGCCTGAGGAGCGCGTGGTGCGCTGCACAGTGGGCACGCTCGCCGATGCGGGCGCGCGAGAGGGCATCGACCGCACGGCGCTCGTGGTGGTGGGCCGCGTGCTCGGAGCTCGCGGCGGGCTTGCGCACAACGGTGCGCAAGCGGGGTCGTACGAGCGCAGCAAGCTTTACGACCCTTCGTTTGCCACGGGGTATCGGAAGGCGAGTAGCTAGCGTGGCCTTCGAGCACTACATATATACCGGGACGACCCGCCTGCGCTGCGGCTACACCACGGGGAGCTGCGCCGCGCTCGCGGCGAAGGCGGCCTGCGAGATGCTCTTGTCACGAAAGCCCGTCGGCCGCGTGTCGGTCGTCACCCCCGGCGGGCTGCCCGTCGAGACGGATGTGGTCGACGCATGCATCGGCGAGGGGAGCGCCCAGTGCGCCGTGCGAAAGGACGCAGGCGACGATGCCGATGTGACCGACGGCGTGCTCGTGTACGCGCGCGTGGAACATGCGGGGTCGGGCACGGGTGCTGCGGGCAGCAAGGACGTGCCCGCGCACGAATCGGAAGTTTCCGTCGATGGCGGCGTGGGCGTGGGGCGCGTGACGTTGCCCGGGCTCGAGCAGCCGGTGGGGGCGGCCGCCATCAACGCGACGCCGCGCGCGATGATTACTTCGGCGGTGCGTGAGGTGTGCGCCGCGCACGGCTTTTCTGGAAACATTGCTGTGACGATTTCGGTACCCGAGGGTGTTGCCCTTGCCGAAAAGACCTTCAACCCGCACCTGGGGATAGAGGACGGCATCTCCATCCTGGGAACGACGGGCATCGTCGAGCCGCGCAGCCTCGCTGCCTTGCGCGACAGCATCGAGCTCGAGATCCGGCAGCATGCGGCTATGGGGCGGCGCGGAGTCGTGCTCACGCCCGGCAACTACGGCGCGCAGTTCATCTCGGGGCATTTCCACCTAAACGGTGCGCCGGTGGTCTTCATCTCCAACTTTGTGGGCGATGCGATTGATTGCTGCGTTCGCGAGGGATTTACCAATGTCCTTCTTGTGGGACACATCGGCAAGCTGGTGAAGGTCGCGGGCGGCATCATGGACACCCATTCGCGTACCGCCGACTGCCGCGCGGAGATTCTGGCCGCCCACGCGGCCTTGGCCGGCGCGGGCGCGAAGACCGTGTGCGAGATCATGTCGTCGGTCACGACCACGGCGGCGCTCGAGGTAATCGAGGCCGCCGGCGTGGGGGACGCTGCGCGCGCCTCGCTCGCTGCGGCAATCGAGGACAGGTTGCGCCGCCGCGCGGCGGGCGCATGCGACATCGCCGCGGTCGTGTTCGACGCCGAGCGCCGCGAGCTTTTCCGCACGTCGGGCGCCGATGCGGTTATCGGGGAATTGGGGGCGACGTATGAGTAAAGGCGTGCTGTACGGGGTGCGCCGCGCAATCGGCTGGCCGGGGACGAAGGTGGTCATGAAGGCGCGCCGCTCGCTTGCGGACACGAAGCGCATCCTTCGCGAGGAGGGCGCCTTCGACGGTGCCGAGCTCGTAGAGGACTGTGGGCTTCCGGGCGAGCGCGTGTACCGCTCGCTCGACGATGTGCCCGATCGGGGCAGCTACTTCTCGACGATGGTGGTGCGCTAGATGAGGGTTTCCTGCATAGCGTTCACTGAGAGGGGGTATGTGTTGGCGGAGCGCACCGCACGCGCGCTTTCCGATTGCGCGCAGACAGGTGAAGATGACCCTGGCTGGGACGTTTCCGTTTCGCGCGGGTTCGGCGAGGGGAAGGCCGACCTGCGCGCATGGACGGCGCTCGCGTGGGAAGCGTCGGACGCGCTTCTGTTCGTGGGCGCGGCGGGCATCGCCGTGCGGGCGATCGCGCCGCATGTCGCCTCGAAGGCAACCGATTCCGCGGTTGTGGTGATTGACGAGGCGGGGCGCTTTGCCGTCCCGCTTTTGTCGGGGCATTTGGGCGGTGCGAACGAGCTTGCGCAAACTGTGGCACGCGCGGCAGGGGCCATCCCCGTCATCACCACGGCGACCGACGTCCGCGGCGTGTGGGCGGTGGATACGTGGGCGCGCTGTGCGGGGCTCGCCGTTTCGAATCCCGAGGCCATCAAGCGAGTGTCGGCGCGGCTGCTTTCGGGCGGGCGCGTGGCGCTCTATTCCGACATGCCGATTTCGGGACAGCCACCTGAGGGGGTTGACATTGCGTCCGACCGCGCTCGGGCCGATATCGTCGTGTCGCCGTTCGCTGGCGCGAATGCAGGTGCGTCCGTTCGTGCGGCGGAGACAACGGGCGAGGTCGTGCCCGCCGGTGAGACGGGGAAGCCGGCGGGCGTGCGGGCGCAGGCGCCTGCGCCCGAGCCGCTTCGCCTTGTCGTGCCCTGCATCGTTGCGGGCATAGGATGCCGTCGCGGTGCGTGCGCCGAAGCGATCGAGGAGGCGTTTCTTCTCGCGTGCGGGCAGGTGGGTATCTCGCCTTCGGCCGTGCGCGAGGCGGCGACGATCGACGTGAAGGCGCACGAGGAGGGTCTGCTCGCCTTCTGCTGCGCGCGCAATATCCCGCTTGCGACGTATTCTGCAGAGGAGTTGTCGCAGGTCGAAGGCAGCGTTTCGCCATCTGATTTCGTGCGCGCGACGGTGGGGGTCGACAACGTGTGCGAGCGGGCAGCGCTCGCGGAGGGGGGCAAACTTATCTTCCCGAAGCTCGCTCACGGCGGCGTGACCGTCGCGTTTTCCAAGGTAACTATTAAACTTTCGTTTAAGGAGCGGTGATGGGAAAGCTCTTCGTGGTGGGGATCGGCCCGGGCGGCCCCGACGGCATGACGATTGCGGCCCGGCGCGCGCTCGAGGCGGCCGACATCGTTGTGGGGTACACGAAATACGTGGAGCTCGCGCTCGCCGCCGTGCCCGACGCGGCGCATCTCGCGACGCCGATGATGCACGAGGTCGAACGATGCCGCCTGGCGCTTTCGCGCGCGCAGAGCGGAGAAGCCGTGGCGCTCGTGTGCAGCGGTGACGCGGGCGTGTACGGCATGGCGAGCCCCGTGCTGGAGCTTGCGGAGGACTACCCCGATGTAGACGTGGAAGTTATCGCCGGGGCCACCGCGGCTCAGAGCGGGTCGGCGGTGCTCGGCGCCCCGCTTGCCCACGACTTCGCGGTCGTGTCGCTCTCCGACCTGCTCACGCCATGGGAGGTCATCGAGCGCAGGCTCGCCGCCGTGGCGAGCGCCGACTTCTGCATCTGTTTGTACAACCCGCGCAGCAGAAAGCGCGCCGACAGGCTCTCACGCGCGGCGAAGATTATGCTCGAATGGAAGGCCCCCGACACGCTCTGCGGCTGGGTACGCAACATCGGGCGCGAGGGGCAGCAGTCGGGCATGTGTAGGCTCTCTGAGCTGGGGGAGATCGACGCCGACATGTTCACCACCGTGTTCGTCGGCAACGCGAACACGAAGCTCGTAGGCGGCCGTATGGTCACGCCGCGCGGGTATCGGGAGATTCCATGCGAAAGGTAACGATCATCGGGGCGGGGCCCGGAAACCCCGACTTGCTCTCGCGCGCGGCGCTCGACGCTATCGACTTCGCCGACGTGGTCATCGGCGCTCATCGCGCGCTTGCCGGCATCGACGTGCCGCCCGACGTGGTGAGATGCGAGCTCGTGAAGACGGCGGACATCGTCGCCGCGCTCACCGATGCGGCGTCGTGGCGGCGCGCCGTGGTCGTGATGACGGGCGATGTGGGGCTGTTCAGCGGCGCGCGCCGCCTGGTGGAGGCGCTCTCCGGCGACGCGCAGGTGGACGTGCGCGTCGTTCCCGGCATAAGCTCAGCGTCTTATCTCGCCGCGCGCCTCGCGCGTCCATGGCAGGATTGGCGCTTCGCGAGCGCTCACGGCGTGGCGTGCGACATCGTGGCCGAGGCCGAGCGCGCAGGTGAGCTCTTTCTCGTCACGTCGGGCGGGGAAGACCCCTCGCGGCTTTCGGGCGAGCTTGTGCAGGCGGGCTTCGGGGATGCGCGCGTGACGGTGGCCGAGCGCCTGTCGTACCCCGACGAGCGCATCACCTGCGCGACCGCAAGTGAAATCGCAGGTCAGACGTTCGACGACTTGAACGTGATGCTTATCGAGTTCGCATCCCGCGCCGCGAGTTCCCGCTGGCCGTACGCTTCCTCGGGCATTCCCGACGAGCTCTTCATCCGCGGCGACGTTCCCATGACCAAGCAGGAGGTGCGCGCAGTCGCGCTCGCGAAGCTGCGCCTTACCGCTACCGACACCGTGTGGGACGTCGGAGCCGGCACGGGGAGCGTGTCGATCGAGGCGGCGCTCGTCGCGCGAGCGGGGTCGGTATGGGCGGTCGAGCGCAACGCGGCCGGCGTGCGGCTCATCCGAGAGAACGCGGATGCATTCGGGTGCGGCAACGTGCATGCGGTCCCCGGTGTCGCCCCCGAAGCGCTCGCGAAACTGCCCGTTCCCGACGCTGTGTTCGTCGGCGGGAGCGCGGGCGAGCTTCCCTCCATCGTGGAGGCAGCGCTCGAGAAGAACTCGCAGGTTCGCCTGTGCGTGCCATGCGTCACTGTTGAGACGCTCACCGAGGCGTGCGCGCTCCTCTCGGGTTCGCGCTTTAAGGGGTTCGAGGCGTGCCAGGTGTCGGCCGCCCGCGCCGAGGCTGTAGGCTCGCACCATCTTATGAAGGCGCAAAACCCCGTGTTCCTCGTCAGCGCGCGTGGTGCAGGTGGGGAAGGCGGCGCCCGGTGAGCACGTCCATCCCGCGCTTCATGGTCGCTGCGCCCTCGAGTGGGAGCGGCAAGACGGTCGTAACGTGCGCGCTCCTGCGCGCGTTCGCGCGCCGCGGCCTTGCATGCGCGGCCTTCAAATGCGGCCCCGACTACATTGACCCGCTCTTTCATCGCCGCGTCGTGGGTGCGCGCTCGGGCAACTTAGACGGCTTCTTCACCGACGCCCCGACGCTGCGCGCCCTGCTCGCACGCGGCGCCGCGGGCGCGGATGTCGCGGTGCTCGAGGGGGTCATGGGCTTCTACGACGGCATGGCGCCCGGCGTGGCCGACGCGAGCAGCTACCAGGTTGCGCGCGACACGGAAACGCCGGTCGTTTTAGTGGTGAACGGGCGCGGGGCGTCTTTATCGCTCGCCGCCGTAATCCGCGGCATCGCCGAGTTCCTGCCTTGTGCGAACGTGCGCGGTGTCGTGCTGAACAAGACGAGCGCCGCTGCCTGCGCCTACGCGGCGCCTGCGATCGAGAAGCACACGGGCGTCGCGGTTTTGGGTAGTATTCCCGCCGACGAGGCGTTCTCGCTCGAAAGCCGGCATCTGGGGCTTGTGACCGCCGACGAAGTCAAGCAGCTCTCCGCGCGCATCGACAAGATGGCCGAGCTGGTGGAAAAGAGCGTCAACGTCGACCGCTTGCTTGAAATAGCGGCGACGGCACCCGATATCTGCGAGGAACCTTATCGGTTGGAGCCGATCGCGGGAGCGCGGCCCATCGTCGCCGTCGCGCGTGACGAGGCGTTCTCGTTTTACTACGAGGAGAACCTGCGCGCGCTCGAGGACCTGGGTTGCGAGCTGGCCTTTTTCAGCCCCCTGTGTGATAGCGAGTTGCCCCGGGGGACAAGCGCCCTCTATCTGGGGGGCGGCTACCCGGAGCTCCATGCGCGGCAGCTCTCCGAGAACGCGCCGATGCGCGAGGCGGTGCGGCGCGCGGTGGAATCTGGCATGCCGACGGTCGCCGAATGCGGTGGGTTTCTGTATCTGCAGCGCGAAATCGCCGATAGCGAGGGGCGGCGCTGGCCTGTTGCGGGCGCCCTTGAGGGCGTAAGCGAGAACGGGGGAAGGCTGTCCCATTTCGGGTACGTGGAGCTCACTTCTCAACGCGACGGGCTCTACGGGCCGCGCGGCACACGCATCCGCGCGCACGAGTTCCACTACTGGCAGTCCACCTGCCCGGGCGGCGACTTCTGGGCGCAGAAGCCCCGGCGCGACAAGGGCTGGCCGTGCATGACGACCACCCCGTCCCTGGTGGCGGGCTTCCCGCATGTGTACTATCCTGCTAACCCCGACGCTGCGCGCGCGTTCGCGTCTGCCGCAGCGTCGTTCGCAGAGAGGAGACGGCATGGCTGAGGCAACCGAAACCGCGCTTGCCTGCATCCGCGAGGAAGTCGGGCGCGCGTTCTCGTCGGCGCCGGGCGCCGTGCTCGAAGCCGCGCTCTCCCGGATCGCGCCCGCAGACGAGTGCGCCCGCGCCGCCGCGTACGCCGCGTGGGACTCCATCGCGCACCCCTTGGGGGGATTGGGCGACTTTGAAGACGCCGTCGCGTGTATCGCCGCAGCTCAGGGGAGCGCCGAGGTTGCCGAGTTTCCCCGTGCGCTCGCGGTATTCTTCTCCGACAACGGGGTCGTTGCCGAGGGCGTGTCGCAAAGCGGACAAGACGTGACGCGAGCCGTCGCGCGCAACATGTGCGAGGGGGCCACGAGCGCCTGCCGCATGGCGGCGTTCGCGGGTGCCGAGGTCGTGCCCGTCGACGTGGGTATGGCCCGGGGCATAGAAGACGCGCGCATGGTGCGCGCGAACGTGCGGCGGGGGAGCGGCAACATCGCGCACGGCTCCGCCATGTCTCGCGATGGGGCCGTGCGCGCGATCGAGGTCGGAATCGCCGTCGCGTGCGGGCTTGCCCGCGCCGGCGTGCGCCTTCTCGCCGCGGGCGAGATGGGCATCGGCAACACGACTACCTCGGCGGCGGTGGCCGCAGTGCTCATCCGGGCGGACGCGCGGAGCCTCGTCGGGCGCGGCGCGGGGCTCTCGGACGCCTCGCTCGCGCGCAAGCGCGACGTGGTCGAGCGCGCTATCGATGCGAACTCGCCCGATCCCGCCGACCCGATCGACGTGCTCTCGAAGGTGGGCGGCTTCGACATCGCGGCGATGTGCGGCTTCTACCTGGGGGCCGCGGCCTCGAAGGCGCCGGCGCTCCTCGACGGGGTCATATCCTGCACGGCGGCCCTGTGCGCGGCGCGCCTGTGCCCCAACGCCTTGGGCTACCTTGTGGGCACCCACGCATCAAGCGAACCCGCAAGCCAGGAGCTCCTTCGCGAGCTCGGCATAAAGGCACCCCTCGACGCAGGCATGCACTTGGGCGAGGGCGCGGGCGCCATGGCGTATCTGCCCCTTCTGGATTCGGCGCTGCGCGTGTACCGGGATGGGAAGACGTTCACGGCGACTGGCATGGCTGCTTACGAGCATTTCGAGGCCGGGAAATGACGGTGACGCTCGTTATCGGCGCCGCCGCGAGCGGCAAGAGCGCCTATGCCGAGTCCCTGTGCCTCGGGCACGACGGCCCTCGCGTGTACCTGGCAACGATGGAGCCCTTCGGGGAAGAGGGCGCCCGCCGCATCGCGCGCCATCGGGCGCTGCGCGAGGGCAAGGGGTTTTCCACTCTCGAGCGCACGCGTGACGTGGGCGCCGCAGCGCCCGGGCTTCCGCGCGGCTGCACGCTTCTTTTGGAGGACGTGGGCAACCTGGTTGCGAACGAGCTCTTCGCGGAAGGCGGCTTGTCCCCACGAGACCCCGACGCTGCGGCGCGCGAGGTGCTCGGAGGCATCGAACGTCTCGCTCAGGCCGCTGCGTATACGGTGGTGGTCACCGTCGACGTGTTCGCCGATGGGATGCGCTACGATGAAGGGACCGAGGCATGGAGGCGCGCGCTCGCGCGCGTGAACGCGGGCGTGGCGGCGCTGGCCGACCGCGCAGTCGAAGTGGTATGCGGGATTCCCGTGTGGATGAAAGGTGAAGGACCTACAAGGTGAAGATAGCAGAGGCAATCGGCGCGGCGTTCGGAACGTTCTCGCGCATCCCCGTTCCGAAATCGGCCTGGACCGATTTCGGGTCAACCCATGCGCTTGCCGCGTTTCCCCTGGTGGGCCTTGCGGAAGGCTTCCTCATGACGGCGTGGGGGCACGTGGCGAACCTGCTTGGCGTGCCTGCGACCATCGTCGCGGCCGTGCTCGTGGCGCTGCCTGTGGCGGTGACGGGAGGCATCCACCTAGACGGGCTCTGCGACACCTCCGATGCGCTTGCAAGTTGGGCCCCGCGCGAGCGAAAGCTCGAGATCATGCACGACCCGCGGGCGGGCGCCTTCGGGGTCATCGGTGTTGTCGTGTACCTTATTCTGCAGTTTTCCCTGTTCACCGCGCTGCCACTTACGGCGGGGGCGTTCCTCGCGCTTCTGTGCTCGCTCGTGTTCTCCCGCGCGCTTTCGGGGCTCGCCGTAGAATGCTGGCCTGCCGCGCGGGCGGACGGCATGGCCGCGGGGCTCTCGCCTGCGAAGAAGCGCGCGGAGATCGTCGTGCCGCTTTGCGCTTTCGCTGCTGCTTCGGCTGCAGGGATGGTCGCGTGCGCTCAGGCCGTCGGCGCCCTTATAGCGGTGGCGGGGCTTTTGGTGCTCGCGTGGTACCGCCATGTTGCCCTGTCCCGCTTCGGCGGGGTGACGGGTGATTTGGCCGGATGGTTTCTGCAATGGGCCGAGCTCGCGATGCTTGCCATGCTGGTGGCGGGGGGCATGCTCCTATGATTCTCGTGGTAGGTGGCGCGCATTCGGGGAAGAGGACCTTCGTGCGCGAAAAGCTCGGGTTCGCGGCGGACGATTTCGTCGACGCGGCGCAGCTTGCGGAGGGCGGCGTGCCCGCGGCTTTTGCCGGCCGTGTCGCGTACCGTGCTGAGGAACTCGTACGCGCGCTCGACGCTGACCGGGCGCTCGAGCGGCTGATGGGCTTCGACGCAGTGATTCTGCCCTTGGTCGGTTCGGGGGTCGTCCCCATGCGTGCGGAAGACGCCCAATGGCGCGAGCGCGCGGGGCGCCTGGGATGCGCGCTCGCTGCGCGCGCCGACGTCGTCGTGCGCATGACGTGCGGGATCCCCCAGGTCATCAAAGGAAACCTTGCCGATGCGCCTCGAGGTACGCAGGGCGCGGGCGCGCCTTTGGAGGTCGTCTTCGTGCGCCATGGTGCCACGGCGGGCACGGAAGACCATCGCTACAGCGGGGCGGGCACCGACGAGCCCCTGTCGAGCGCGGGCGAGCGCGCTTTGCGCGATCTCGCGTGCGATGGTGACGTGTTCCGTGTTATCACGAGCGGCATGGCCCGCACCGACCAGACGGCGCGCATCCTCTTCCCGAACGCGGAGCTTATGGCGTGCCCCGGTCTGCGCGAGATGGATTTCGGCGACTTCGAGGGGCGAAACGCCGCCGAGCTTAAAGAGGATGCGCGCTACCGCGCCTGGGTAGACTCCTGGTGCGAGACGCGCTGCCCGCATGGCGAGGGCAAGAGCGATTTCACCCGCCGCGTCGTCGCGGCGTTTCGGGAGGCGTGCGAATCGGAGCGCGCTCAGGGGAGTGGGCGCGCCGTCTTCGTCGTTCACGCGGGTACCGTGAAAGCGCTGCTCTCCGAGCTAGCTGTCCCAAAAATGGGATACTTCGACGTGCATACCGAGCCAGGCGGCGCATGGGCCGCCACCTGGGATGGACGCTGCCTTCGCGACGTTCGCCCCGCTTCGGGGGGCGATGCCCAGTGATGACGATTCTTGCCGTCGCCGCCGGGTTCGCGGCCGACCTTGTCTTCGGCGACCCGCGCTGGCTTCCCCATCCCGTCGTCGCCATGGGGCGCGCGATCACGTGGGCCGAAGGCCGCCTGCGGCGCGTATTCCCGCAAACGCCCGCGGCCACGCGCGCCGCAGGGCTTGTGCTCGCCGTGGCGCTTCCGCTTGCGTGTGGGCTTTTGACCTGGGGAATCCTGCATCTTTGCGGTATGGTTCACTCCGGCTTGCGCTTCGTGGCCGAGGCATGGGCGAGCTATCAGATTCTCGCGGCATGCGAGCTGCGCCGCCAGAGCCTGGCCGTGGCCCGCGCGTTCTCGAAGGGCGGCCTTGTCGCGGCGCGCGAAACAGTCGGGCTCATCGTGGGACGCGACACGTCTGTTCTCGACGAGCAGGGCGTCGCGCGCGCCGCTGTGGAAACGGTGGCGGAGAACGCGAGCGACGGCGTCATCGCGCCGCTTTTCTACCTTATGATCGGGGGTGCGCCCTTGGGTATGGCGTACAAGGCGGTGAACACGCTCGACAGCATGGTGGGCTACAAAAACGAGCGCTACATCGACTTCGGCTGCGCCTCGGCGCGCCTCGACGATGCGGTGAACTGGATTCCCTCGCGCTTATCGGCCCTGCTCATGATCGCCGTGTGCCCGATCGTCGGGCTCGACGCGCGCGGGGCGGCGCGCATCTGGCGCCGCGACAGGCGTCGCCATGCGAGCCCGAACGCGGCGCAGACCGAGTCGGCGTGCGCGGGCGCGCTCGGGCTGCGCCTGGCAGGACCCGCGGTGTATTTTGGCAAGCTCGTTGATAAACCGACGATAGGCGACGCGTCCCGTGAAATCGAGTGGGACGACATCGCCCGGGCGACGAGGCTCATGCTCGCCGCGTCCGTATGCGCGCTCGTCGTCTTCGGCGCCGCGCGCGCGGCGGTCGTGCTCGCCGTGGGGGCGATGGCATGAGGGAAGACCACGCCGCGCCCCGGGCTGCCGGGGGAATCCTGCGCGCCCGTACGCATGGGGGCAGCTCGCAATCGCTCGGCATCGCTTGCGAAGGGGGCGTCTCCGACCTCATTGACTTCTCGGTGAACGTGAATCCGGCAGGCCCCTCGCCGCGCGCCGTCGCCGCAGCTTGCAAGGCGCTTTCTCGAATCGACGCCTACCCCGATAGGGAAAGCCTCGCCCTCGTTCGCGCCCTAGCGCGCGCCCAGGGCATTCCCGAAGATACTATTGTTTGCGGCGCGGGCGCGTCCGACATCATCTGGCGGCTCGCCGCGGCGGTGCGCCCGAAACGCATCGTCGTGTGCGCGCCGACGTTCTCTGAATATGCGGAGGCGGCATCGTACTACGGCGCATGCGTGCAGGAGTTCCCGCTCTCCGAAGCGGATGACTTCGACGTGCCCGCCTCCTTCGCCCGCGCGATCGAGGGGCCGGGAGACGTGGCGTACCTCTGCAATCCGAACAACCCGACGGGGCGCCTCGTCGACCCCCGCGTGATCGACGAGGCGGCTTGCCGCTGCGAGCAGGTGGGCGCGCTGCTCGTCGTGGACGAGTGCTTCCTCGGATTTGCGCCCGACGCCCGCGAAAGGAGCGTGGCCGCACGCGCCGCGTGTTCGCACCATGTGGCCGTGCTCTCCGCGTTCACCAAGCTCTACGGAATGGCAGGGTTGCGGTTGGGGTATCTGATCAGCGGAAACGCCCAACTCATCGAGGGGATTTGCCGGGCGGGGCAGGCGTGGCCCGTCTCCTCGGTCGCCGAGGCCGCGGGCATCGCCGCCCTGGAAGACGTCGAATACGTCTCGCGCACGCGCGATGTATTGGCGGGCGAGCGATCGTGGCTTTCCCACGAGCTCTCCTCGCTCGGGCTTTCCGTCGTGCCGTCGGATGCGAACTTCCTTTTAGTCCGCACGCCGGCGAAAGACATCCCCGAGCGCCTGTATAAACAGGGGGTTTTGGTCCGCACGTGCGACTCGTTTTCGGTACTGTCCCGTTTCTGGTGCCGCGTCGCGGTGCGCACGCGCAAGGAGAACGCCCGGCTTGCGATGGCGTTCAGCCGCGCGCTTCGGGCGGAAGGCGCATCGGGCGAAGGCGAACCCGACGAACGGGGCGGCGCTTCTTGCAGCGACGCTATGGCGGGCGCGGATGGCCGAGGCTCGGCGAAGGAGGTCGATACCCGTGGGTAGGGCGAAGCCCATCATGATCCAGGGCACCATGTCGAACGCGGGGAAGAGCCTGCTTGCGGCGGGGCTGTGCCGTGTGCTTTCGCAGGACGGCCTGCGCGTGGCTCCCTTCAAGAGCCAGAACATGGCGCTCAACAGCGGTGTCACGGCCGATGGGCTCGAGATGGGGCGCGCCCAGATCATGCAGGCCGAGGCGTGCGGCATCGCGCCCGACGTGCGCATGAACCCCATCCTGCTCAAGCCCGAAAGCGACCACCGAAGCCAGCTCATCGTGGCCGGCAAGGCGCAGGGAGCCTTCGCTGCGAGGGACTACTTCGCGCGAAAGAAGGCGCTCATGCCGCAGATTTTGGAGGCGTTCGATTCGCTCGCGGAGGAAAACGACGTCATCGTCATCGAGGGCGCCGGCAGCCCCGTCGAAATCAACCTTGCCGAAAACGACATCGTCAACATGGGGCTCGCGCGCGCCGTGTCCTCCCCCGTGCTGCTCGCGGGCGACATCGACCCAGGTGGGGTGTTTGCCCAGCTCTACGGCACGGTCGCGCTCCTTGCGCCCGAGGACCGCACGCTTTTGCGGGGGCTTGTGGTGAACAAGTTCCGCGGCGATGTGGAAATCCTGCGCCCGGGTTTGGCCCCGCTCGAGAAGATGTGCGGGGTTCCCGTCGTGGGGGTCGTGCCGTATCTTACGCTCGACCTGGACGACGAGGACTCG
Organism: Collinsella sp.; assembly: GCA_048485235.1. Taxonomy (GTDB): domain Bacteria; phylum Actinomycetota; class Coriobacteriia; order Coriobacteriales; family Coriobacteriaceae; genus Collinsella. Next base: position 34,505 of record DBFWCI010000029.1, on the reverse strand, counting down.
CTCGCGCCGCGCCTATCTGCCCGCGAGGCGCGCGGCGTCATCGACGTCGCCGTCGTGCGCCTTCCGCATCTGTCGAACTTCACCGACTTCGACCCGCTTTCGCGCGTGCCCGGCATGGGCGTGCGCTACGTTTCCTCGACGACCGATCTGGGCCGGCCCGACCTGGTGGTGCTCCCCGGCTCGAAGACCACGCTCGACGACGCGCGCTGGCTTGCGGCTAGCGGCATCGGAGCCTGTGTACGCGCGCTTTCGGGCGCGGGCACGCCGGTGCTCGGCATATGTGGAGGCTACCAGCTTTTGGGAGACGAGCTTTCCGACCCGCACGGCAGGGAAGGCGCTGGCACCGCGCGCGGGCTCGGGCTCATCCCTGCAAGTACGGTGTTCAAGGAGGAAAAGCGCCTCGCCCAGTCGGAGCTGCGCATCACGGGCGCCCAAGGCGCGTTCTCGGTGTGGAACGGCATGACGGCGCGCGGGTACGAGATTCACGACGGCGAAACGACCGTCTCTTGCGCCCCTGCGGGCACGATTGGCGGCAAACCAGAAGGCGCGGCCTGCGGAAACGTGTTCGGAACCTATCTCCACGGCCTGTTCGACGAACCGGGGGTGGCGCTCGCCCTCGCACGCTCGCTCGCGCGCATGCGCGGCCTGCCCGAGAGCGTCGTGGGTGCTGCGGGCGCGGCGTCCGCGGCCGATCACCGTGCGCGCGAGTTTGACCGCCTGGCCGACGTCGTGCGCGAGGCGCTCGACATGGAGTATGTCTACCGCATTATCGAGGAGGGCGTATGATCCACGTGTATCATGGCGACGGCAAAGGCAAGACCACGGCGGCGATGGGCCTCGCCCTTCGCATGCTCGCCGCAGGCCGCCGCGTCGTCGTCGTGCAGTTCCTGAAAGACGGCGAAAGCGGGGAGGCGCGACTGCTCGCCGAGCATTTCGGCGTGCCCGTGTTCGCGGGGAAGGTGTCGGAAAAGTTTACCTGGTCCATGACGTCGGAAGAACTTGCCGCGACGTGCGAGCTGCACGATGGGAACCTTGCTTCCGCGCTCGCCGAGTTCGAGGGCGCGCAGGAGGGGCTGCTCGTGCTCGACGAGGCGCTCGACGCGCTTTCGAAGGGTCTTGTCGACGAGGCGCTCGTGGACCGCGCGCTCGATATGTCCGCGCGCGGCGTCGAAGTAGCGCTCACCGGGCGCGCGCCTTCCCGCAAGATCGTGGAGAAGGCCGACTACATAACCGAGATGCAGTGCGAGAAACATCCCTACGAGCAGGGGATATGTGCAAGGGAAGGAGTGGAGTACTAGATGGATTCCAAGGAGATGGCGCCCGGCGACATCGAGCGGCGCAGCTTTGAAATCATCACCGAAGAGCTCGGCGGCCGCACGTTCCCGCCGCTCGAAGAGCCCGTCGTGAAGCGCGTCATCCACACCACTGCCGACTTCTCGTACGCCGATTCCCTCGTGTTCACCCATGACGCCGCGCACTGTGCGCTCGACGCACTGCGCGCAGGGGCCACGGTGCTCACCGACACGAACATGGCGCTCGCAGGCATAAGCAAGCCCGCGCTCGCGAAGATCGGCTGCCAGGCCGTGTGCTATATGGCCGACCCGGATGTCGCCGCAACGGCGCGCGCCGCGGGCACGACTCGCGCCGTTGCGAGCATGGACAAAGCTTGCGGCATCGAGGGTCCGCTCATCGTGGCCGTCGGCAACGCTCCCACAGCACTTCTGCGCCTCGCCGAGCTCATGGACGAGGGGAAGATCGCGCCCGCGCTCGTCGTTGGGGTGCCGGTCGGGTTTGTGAACGTGGTCGAGGCGAAAGAGGAGCTACTCGCGCGACGCGCGCCGGCCATCGTCGCGAGGGGTCGCAAGGGTGGTTCGACCGTGGCGGCCGCCATTATGAACGCGCTGCTCTACCAGATCACGCGCCCAGGCGGCCCGAAGTGACGGCGCCCGCATCTGCGCCGGCGCTGCGCATCTTCGCCGGCACCACCGAGGGCCGCCTCCTGTGCGAATGGGCGAGCGGGGCGGGCATCCCCGCCCGTGCCTACGCGGCAACCGAGTACGGAGGCGAGCTTTTGGGCGAGCTTCCGGGCATCGAGGTGCATGCGAGCAGGCTCGACGAGGCCGACATGGAGCGCGAGCTTTCCGGCGCGCGCATCGTCGTCGACGCCACGCACCCCTTCGCTACGCTCGCCAGCGGCAACATCCGGGCCGCTTCGCTTGCCGTGGGTGTACGATGTCTGCGCCTTGCGCGTGCGGCCGAGGCGCTGCCCAAAGGCGTCGTGTCGGTCGCGTCGATCGCCTGCGCGGCGCGCTTTCTCTCCGAGAACCCGGGTCGCGCGCTTCTCACGACGGGGAGCAAGGAGCTTGCTCCCTATACGCGCGTCGCCGATTTCTCGGAGCGCTTCTTCGTGCGTGTGCTCCCGCTGCCCGGTGCTATAACGAAGTGCATCGACGCGGGGTTTTCGCCGTCGCACGTCATCGGCATGCAGGGGCCCTTCACCCGCGAGCTCAACGAGGCGATGCTTCGGCAGGTGGGAGCCCAGTGGCTTGTGACCAAGGACTCGGGAACCGTAGGCGGCACGGCCGAGAAGCTTGCCGCCGCGCGCGACGTGGGAGCGCGCTGCATCGTGGTCACCCGTCCCGCCGAGGGAGACGGGGGCCTTTCGCTTCGGGAAGTGGAAGACGCACTCTTACGGGAGTTCGCGCGCTAGGCGCTCGCCGCGCCTGCGCGTCCTCCCGCCCGCGAGGAGGAGCGCCCCGAGCAAGCTCGAGCCGTACAAGACCGTCATCCGCCAATAGCTCGAGGAGGACGCCCGGAACTGGCGCAAGCAGCCCTTAAATAAGTTGCGGTGAAATAGTGTCTGTTTTGCTACTAGATAGCATATTCAGTCCCTAATTCACCGCAACTTGTTGGTGGTGGCTTACTGGTAGCGTAGGCACTCCACCGGGTCGAGCTTTGCCGCGCGTCGAGCGGGGTAGAAGCCAAAGATTACGCCGATGCCGACCGATACGGCAAACGCGATCAACACTGTCGTAATGGAGAAGCTTGGCGTGATCGTCCCGGTGGCTCCAAACTCGCTCATGATGCCCGAGCTTGCGGCAAAGAACGTGAGTCCCCAGGCCAGCAGATAGCCAATCAGGACACCCAACAGTCCGCCGGTGACGCACAGCGCCGAGGACTCGGCCAAAAACTGGGCGGTGATATCGCGACGACTGGCGCCCAGAGCGCGGCGGATGCCGATCTCGCGGATGCGCTCAGTCACGTTGGTGAGCATCATGTTCATAATGCCGATACCGCCGACAAGCAGCGAGATGCTGGCGACAGCACCCATGATGAGCGAGAACGCGCTCATAAAGGAGTTGAGTGCATCGATAGCGCTTTTCATGGAGGTCGCCGATACACTGTCGTACTCATCATCCTCCGCGATGCCCTTCATCGCGCGCACCTTGGACTCGATGGTCTTGCAGAGCTCATCCATGTCCGTACCCTCGGCGGCGAGTGCCGTCACGCTGGGGAATGAAGGATTCTCGTCGCCAAACAGCCCGGAGATGGTTTCGCGTGGCAAATACAGCGTGAGCGAGCCCATGGAGTCGCTGCCGCCATCAATCACGCCGACAATCTGCACCTCGCCGTTGGAGACCTTGATGGTTTTCCCCAGCGCATCCTGTTCGTTGCCGTACAGCTGATCGGCGCCGCTGCGGCTGATGAGCGCCACGCGCGAGCCTGATTGGGACTCGGCCTGGGAATAGATGCGCCCCGCAACGAGCTTGCTGGCCCCCACGGCGTCGAGCATGTCGCTATCGACACCCTGCGCCATGACGGTATAGCTTTTATCGCCGGTCTTGTACTCGGTATACGCGCTGTCGACAATGCCGATCTGCTCTATCTGCGGCACCAGTTTTTGAAGCTTCTCGATGTCCGACTCGGTGAGTTCTTGCGACGAATAGATGTGCACCATGCGTGCCGCATTGAGGCCCAGACTGTTGACCAGGCTGTTTTGGATGCCGCCGATGAGCGACGTCATGGCGATAACCGAGGCGATGCCGATGACAATGCCCAGGATGGTGAGCAGGCTGCGCCCCTTGTTGGCTTCGAGCGAGTGAAGGGCTTCCTGAATGAGATCGCGGGCGCTCATGCCACCACTCCTTTCGGCGGGTTGGCGGAGGCGGAAATCATGGGCAGGCTATCTACGGCGCTGCGCAGGGTCCGCGGTGCATGTGGAATATACGCGCCGTCGTGAATGCGACCGTCGCGGATGGTCACGGCACGGTCGGCCTCGGCGGCGATGCCGGGGTCGTGTGTGATAAGCACGATGGTTTTGCCGCGTTTCTGGAGCTTATGGAAGGTCTCCATCACAAGCGCTCCGGTAGCGGAGTCCAGGTTTCCCGTAGGCTCGTCGGCCAGAATGATGGGCGGGTCATTGACGAGGGCGCGCGCGATTGCGACGCGCTGCATCTGGCCGCCCGAGAGCTCGGATATGCGGTGGTCCCAGTGGTCGACGGGCAGCGTGACAGCCTGCAGCGCATGCACGGCGCGCATTTCGCGCTGGCTACGGGGCACATTGGTGTAGGCCAGCGGCAGCATCACGTTTTCGATAACCGACAGGCGCGGCAGCAGGTTGAAGCTCTGAAAGACAAAGCCAATGCTCAGGGCGCGAACTTCGGTGAGCTCGTCATCGTCAAGCTCGGCCACGTTGAGCCCTTGCAGGTAGTAGCCGCCCGCCGTCGGCTTATCCAGGCAGCCTAGGATGTTCATGAGCGTTGATTTGCCCGAACCCGAGGGGCCAGTGATAGCGACGAATTCGCCGGGATTTACCGCCAGGCTCACGTTGTGCAGGATGTGGGCGCAACCTGCCTCGCTCTCAAAGATGCGGTGCACGTTGCGGATGTCGATAACGGGACGCATTACATGTCCTCATCGGCAGACATACTGCCCGAATCCGCGCTGTAGCCGCCGTCAGCCGTTGCGTCCGCTCCGGTGTCCATGACGAGGGCGTCACTATCGCGCAGCTTGGTAACCGGCACGTTGGGGTTGATCTCGTTGCCCTGGTCGTCGCGCTTGACCTGTGTCTTGCCGACTACGGTTTCGTTGTCGTTTTGCGTCACGACGGTCACCTTGACGCGGCGGGTTTGCTTGCCCTCGTCATCGGTTGCGACGTTGACGTAATAGTGTTCGCCGTCTTCGGTCATGAGCGCCATCGTCGGCACCATCACCACGTCGTCGAGCTGCTCGGTCACCACCGAGACCTCGGCCGTCATGCCCGGCTTCAGGCGCGCGCCGGGCGCCTCGATGAGGATGTCGACGTTAAAGGTCACGCTGCCGCCGCCGTTGGCGGCGTCGGAGTTTGCCACCGACGCGATAGCCGTGACGGTTCCCTGGCTCACGATATCGGGAAACGCGGGATACGTGACGTTGGCGCTCTGCCCAACGGCGATCTTGGCGATGTCCTTTTCGCCCACCTGCACGGTCACCTTCATCTTGGATAGGTCGGCGATCTGCATGCACTGCTTGCCGCCGCTCGTATCGCTTTCGCCCATGATCATGCCGCCTGTTACCGTGGCGCCCACCTTGGCGTTAAGCTCCACGATGCTACCCGAGCTCGGGGCCGTGACCGTGCGACTGGCGGCCTTGGCGTTCGCCTGGTCTAGGTTTGCCTGGGCCGAAGCGAGGCTGCGCTGCGCGGCCGATACGGCGTTCGTGTCCGCTGATGCGTCGGAGACGCCAGCCGCTGCGGAAGTTCCATCGACGTCCGTTGTTGGGATGGCCTGCGCGGCAGCTGCGGCTTTCTTCGCGTTAGCGAGGTCTTCTTGAGCGGCAGCAACTGCACGCTGCGCCTCGGCAACGTTGCGATCGAGCTCGTCGTTTTTAATGGTCATAAGCACGTCGCCCTCGTTGACGGATTGGCCCGCCTGCACGTTGATTGAATCGACCGTGCCGTCGACAGAAGGGGAGACCACTGAGGACGAAATGGGTTTGAGCTGGCCTTTCGCCTCGACCGTTGTGGTAAACGTGCCCTCGGTCACCATGTCGGTCACAGGCCCGCTAGCGCTCTGAGGCTGCGCATTGATAACCAGGGTTGCGACAATGGCAATGAGCGCGATGGCACCTACGACGCCGGCGGCAATACAGCGTCGAATCAGCTTTTTGCGTCGACGTTCGGCACGTTTTGCCTTGAGCTTGGCATATGCCTCTTCATCGGAAATCTCGGTCGCATCGTTCCCGCGTCCGCTCTGCTTGTCGGCATGTACGTTTGTACTCAGAGGAATCGTTTCGGTGGCACCTTCGGGCGTGCGCTCGGTATCATCTGGGCCCGGGGTGATCGTGGGGACATTCGGCATAGCGTCTCCTTTATAGAAAGAACCTCGATAATTATATGCGCCCACCGGTTGGGGCGGGCGCATGGGACGGTTTCTTTCGGAACTGTTAGATTGGTCGAAGCGGTTCCACGTTGTAGGAATGCACGCGTTGCACTACGAGTGCACAACCACGCACAGGCCGACTTTGATGCAATCGTGCAGTGCCTTGGCGTCTGCCAGGCGCAGGTTGATGCAACCGTGGCTGCCGCACCACTTGTACGACTCGGCATTATCGAAGCTCTTGTCGTTTTGCCATGTAGCGTCGTGGAAGCCGATCATGTTGCCCTCAAACGGCATCCAGTAGCTCACCGGACTCTCGTATTTGGGCTTGCCGGTCTCGGGGTCCTTGGCTCCGATCAGGGTGCTGCCGCCGTCGTTGCTGTTGATCTGCCAGACGCCCTCGGGCGTGGCGTCCTCGCCCGGCTTGCCCGAGATAAAGTTGGCCTCCCAAACGATATTTCCGCTCTCGTCATAGTAGCGCGCGTGCTGTTCGGACAAGTCGACGTCGATATACGCCTTCCAGTCGGGCTCTCCCTTTGCGGTAAAGGTGTCGGCCTTCTGGGAATACTTGATCTCGATTTCGCCGGTCTGCTTGTTGTTAATGGCGTCCTCGACCTGCTTGGCGAGCGAGCTGCTGTCGATGGACCAACCAAAGTCGCCGCCTTCGACGGCGCACTGCTTGCCATCGGCGCGCGTCCACCAGCGAGTGGAGCCCACGGTATTAAAGCCGTTGGCGAGTTCGGCTGCCCAGTTGCTGATCTGCGACGTATCGAGCGTTGGGTTGGCGGGATCGGCAAAGCTGATCCACTGCAATACGGAGCTGCCATCAACCTTGCCGGCATCCTCGCCGTTGAGCTTGAGGGTCACGTTGACGCCCAGAAAGTTGTTGGCGGCATCGCATGCGGCCTGAATCTGATCATCGGTCAGCGTTCCATTGAGCGGCTCATAGGCATCGTTGCCGAGCTTGGAAAGATCTACGGACTCGGCCAGCGAGGTAAGCTCGAGCTCGGCATACTTAATGACATGCTCGCGGTTGAGTTTTTCGTTGGAGCGCGCCTTCTCGACGGTAAACTTGCCGGCCTGCTCGTCATAGGAGCTATTGGCCTCGAACGTGCCCGAACGGCCCTCGTTAAACTCGTTGATGGCGGCGCCCAGATCCTTCTCAAACTTCTTTTGGTCAAAGGTGTCGGAGAGCATGGACAGGTCGACGTCTTGATCAAGATCGACTTCGTTGGAGGTAGCGGTTGTTTTGGTCTTGCCGCTTAAGGATTCCACAAGGCGGACCGGCCAAATAAAGGCTTCGTTGTGGTTGATGATCTCTTTTGCGGCAGCTTCGCCATCGACGATGGGTTCATCGGACTCGGGCTGATAGGTCCAGCTAAAGTCATCGCCTGTCACGGCGAGCTTATAGTGCTTCCATGCCGAATTGACCTTGGTGGCGGCAGACGAAGCGTTAGAGAACGAGACGTCGACGCCGGCGATGGTGGTGTTGGGGTAGGCTACCTGCGAAAATGCTACGACGCCTACGATATAGACAATGACGATTAGACCCAGGACGACAAAGAGCGTCGTCTTTTTGCCCGACTTATTGTTGCCGGCGGACTTGCGCGCGGGGCCACGATCGCCTCGAGCGTGCGTGGGGGGCTGCTTGGGCGCATTGCCGTTTGCCTGGCGCTGCTGACGTTGTTGACGCTGCTGTCGCTGTTGGTTCGGGCGTTGGGAAGCGTTTGCTGCACTACGCTGCTGACCGTGGCTCGGCGCGATAGGACGCGGCGACTGAACGCCGCCGGTGTGCCTGCTCGGCTGCTGCGGATCGGGAATCAGTTGAGTTCGATCGTTTTGCGACATCGTATGCATATCCTTCGATTTTCGCCTTGCGGTTCATCGTGTTTTTACTGGGCTTGCATTATAGCGATTGCCCTGCTGTTTGTGGTACGGAAACGGTGGCATTCGAAAGAGCTGGGACAAATGTCCCACCTTTGAGTCGTTCTTAGTCGCTATCCGCACACACCGCATTTTGCACAGGCCGAAAGTGCGGCCGGAGCCTGCGCGATGCCGCCCTTTGCCGTCTCGCGCAGCGTGGCCGGCAACGCGTGGCCCACCGAGAGCATGACATGTGCCATCTGGTCAAACGGCACCAAGCTCTTAATGCCTGCGAGGGCGAGTTGTGCCGAGCTAAAGGCCGCTGCCACGCCAATGGCGTTGCGGTTTTGGCAGGGCACCTCCACGAGGCCACCGACGGGGTCACAAACGAGGCCCAGCAGGTTACTCAGCGCGATGGAACTGGCGTCGAGCGCCTGCTCGGGCGTGCCGCCGAGCATCTGCACCAGCGCGGCGGCTGCCATGGCGGCGGCGCTTCCGACCTCGGCTTGGCAACCGCCCTCGGCGCCGGCAACGCAGGCGCTTGTGGTGAGGTTGAGGCCGATGGCGGCTGCGCAGTAGAGCGCGTCCATGACTTGCTCGTCGTCGAGCTGCAGGCGATCGGCAAGCGCCAGCACGCAGCCGGGCACAACACCCGCGGATCCTGCCGTCGGAGCTGCGACGATCACACCCATCGTGGCGGAGCGCTCGAGCACGGCCATCGCGCGGGCCACGGCGTCGGTCTGGACGACGCCCATCAGGCTTGCACTCAAATCGTTGCGGCTGGTGGCATCGACGAGTTTGGCCTCGCCGCCGATTAGCCCACCGAGCGAGCGCTGCGGATTGGCGAGGGGGGCCGTGGTCTCCTCGCGCATGACGTCGAGCACGCGGCGCATGGCGGCGACAGCGTGGGCCTCGCCTGTCAGACGCGCCTCGCGAACGGCCATGACGGCGCCGATGCTGAGCCCCAGTTCCTCGCACGCATCGAGCAGCTGCTCACCGTCGTCGAAGATTTCCTTGGCCGAGACGCCGGGGGAGAGCGACGAGGCAGAACCGGGGAGCTCGATAAACGTTGCGTAATCGACATTGTCGAGCTTGCGCAGCATGGGGACGACGGTGTCGTCGGGCGCGCCGTCGGTCTCAAAGACGGAGTAGGCCTGGCCGCCCACTTCGGTGCGGTAGGTTCGGCAGAAGGCGATGTTCACGTGTGCGTAGGCGAGCAGGTTGGTGAGCGCGGCGAGTACACCGGGGACGTCCTTGTGCGCCACGAAGAGCGTGGAATACATGCCCGAGATGTCGACGCCGACGCCGTTAATGCGGCTGATGCGCATCTTGCCGCCGCCCAGGCTCTCACCGCGGACCTGTGCCGTGGCGCCCGTGTCGTCGACCATGTCAATGTCGACGGTGTTGGGGTGGATGGAGGCGTCGTCGCCCTTGATGTCAAAGTGATATTCGAGGCCCTGCTCGCGCGCGAGGTCGAAGGCCTGCTTGATGTTCTCGTCATCGGTGTCTAGGCCCAGGATGCCCGCGACGAGCGCACGGTCGGTGCCGTGGCCGCGGTAGGTGTGGGCGAAGGAGTTCCACAGGCCAAAGGTGACTTTGGTGATGCGGCCTTCCAGCAGGCTGGCGGCAACTTGGGCGCAGCGCAGGGCGCCGGCGGTGTGCGATGAGCTGGGGCCGACCATGACGGGGCCCAAGATCTCGAATGCCGAGGTCGTAGCTAGTGTTTGCGGCTTGCCTGCCATGGATGCTCCTTATCTATCCCGTCGTCCCGAGGGGCGGGGCATACTCTGTCCCGCCGTTCCGAGGGCTTTAGTATTTGGTCGCCTGCTCGGACAGTCCTGCTCGCACGGAGGCCACATTAAGTGGCCTCCGGCTCGTGCGGAACTCGCGATCGACCAAATACTAAAGCCCTCGGAACTTAGGATACATGGTTGGAGTCGCTCTGCTGCAAAATTTATCGGCCTGTGATTTATTCCATGTCCCAGGTAGGCTCATCTTCACCACCTTTAAATAAAAAAGAAGTACCGGTTGGAGCCGGTACTTCTTTTGGTGCGTTGTTTCTTGGCTGTAGCTTTTGCCGTTAGCTTACAGGCCGCAGGCTGCTTTGAGTTCTTTGACTCGGTCGGTTTTCTCCCAGGTGAAGTCGGGGTCTTCGCGGCCGAAGTGACCGTAGGCTGCTGTCTTTTCGTAGATGGGGCGACGCAGGTCTAGGTCGCGGATGATGGCGCCCGGGCGCAGGTCGAAGGTCTTCTCTACGGCTTCAACGATCTTGTCCTCGGCAACATGTGCGGTACCGAAGGTGTCGACCATGATTGAGAGGGGCTTGGAAACGCCGATGGCGTAGGCAAGCTCGACTTCGCAGCGGTCGGCCAGGCCGGCGGCGACCACGTTCTTGGCGACCCAGCGCGCGGCATACGCGGCGGAGCGGTCGACCTTGGTGCAGTCCTTGCCGCTAAAGGCACCGCCGCCGTGACGGCCGTAGCCGCCGTAGGTGTCGACGATGATCTTGCGGCCGGTCAGGCCCGTGTCGCCCATGGGGCCGCCCACGACAAAGCGACCGGTGGGGTTCACGTAGATGTCCGCGTTGTCCCACGGCATGTTCTCAGCGGCCATGACCGGGGTGATTACGTGCTCGATGAGGTCGGCCTTGATCTTGCCCATGTCTTCGATCTCGGCGGCGTGCTGCGTGGAGATGACGATGGTCGTGACCTCGACGGGCTTGCCTTCCTCGTAGCGCACGGTGACCTGGGTCTTGCCGTCGGGACGCAGATAGGCGAGGGTACCGTCGTGGCGCACGGCGGCCAAGCGCTCGGCCAGACGGCTTGCCAGGTAGTGTGGCATGGGCATGAGGGTCTTGGTCTCGTTGGAGGCATAACCGAACATCATGCCCTGGTCGCCGGCGCCGATCAGGTCGATCGGGTCGGTGGTAGCGCCGGTCTGGGTCTCGAAGGACTCGTCGACGCCCTGGGCGATATCGGGCGACTGCTCGTGGATGAGGCTCATAACGCCGCAGGTGTCGCAGTCAAAACCGAACTTGGCACGGTTGTAGCCAATGCGGCGGATAACGCCGCGGGCGATTTCCTGTACGTCGACGTAGGCCTGGGTGCGAATCTCGCCGGCGACGATGACGGTGCCAGTGGTCACGAGGGTTTCGCAAGCGCAGCGGACGTTCTCCACGTTGGCAGGCACGCCGTTGGGGGCGATGTAGCCCTGCTCCTGGAGCTCTATTTCTTTGGCGAGGATTGCGTCGAGGACGGCGTCGCTGATCTGGTCAGCGATCTTATCTGGGTGACCTTCGGTCACCGACTCCGACGTAAATACAAAGGACCCGTGTTGGGGCGGGATGGAACGAAGTTCTTCTGACATGATTGTCCTTTCAAAAACGTGTCCCGGCGACCGTTACCATTCCGCCGGGCTCTCTATGCAAGGGCACATCATAGCGCGTAAATCAAACATTCACACCCTTTCCGCACCTACTCATTGGGGACAGACTTAAATGACCAGCCTTGCCTAAGTGCCGACAGGTTGCCCAAAGACTGGTCATTTAAGTCTGTCCCCAATGAGTAGGTCGGTGCCCTTTGTGCGGAGGTTGCTTTGATGCTTTATACTGGTGCGGTTAGACATCCATCCTGCAATCGAGGAGATTTCCATGGCATCAGACGTTCGCGTCCGCTTTGCACCCTCACCGACGGGCAAGCTGCACATCGGCGGCGCCCGCACCGCTATCTATAACTGGGCTTTCGCCCGCGCAAACGGCGGCACGTTCATCCTACGCATCGACGACACCGACCCCACCCGCTCCACCGACGAGAACACGCAGATCATCCTGCGCGCCATGCGTTGGCTGGGCCTGGACTGGGACGAGGGTCCCGAGGTGGGCGGCGACTTTGGTCCCTACGCACAGACCGAGCGCCTGGACCTGTACAAGCAGGCAGCCCAGAAGCTCTGGGACGAGGGCAAGGCCTATCCGTGCTTCTGCACCAAGGAGCAGCTCGATGCCGACCGTAAGGCCGCGCAGGAGCGCAAGGACCCCTTCCAGGGCTATCAGCGCCGCTGCCGCGATCTTGATCCCGAGGAGGCCCGTCGCCGCATCGAGGCCGGCGAGTCCTACGTTCTGCGCATCAAGGTGCCCGAGGACCGCGGCGACGTCGTCATCCACGACGCCGTCCACGGCGAGGTGACCTTCGACGCCAAGGAGCTCGACGACTTTGTCATCTTCCGCTCCGACGGCACGCCCACGTACAACTTCGCGACCGTCGTCGACGACGCCATGATGAAGATCACCCATGTCATCCGCGGCGACGACCACCTGTCCAACACCCCGCGTCAGGTCATGGTCTACGAGGCCCTCGGCGCGCCCGTGCCTACGTTCGCCCACATCTCCATGATCCTGGGTGCCGACGGCAAGAAGCTCTCCAAGCGCCACGGCGCCACCTCGGTGGAGGAGTACCGCGACGCCGGCTACCTGTCCGACGCCTTCGTCAACTACCTGGCGCTGCTCGGTTGGTCGCTCGACGGCGAGACCACGATCATCCCGCGCGATGTCCTGGCCAGCAAGTTCTCGCTCGACCGCATCTCCAAGAACCCTGCGACCTTCGACCCCAAGAAGCTCGACTGGGTCAATGCCGAGTACATCAACGGCATGTCCGACGCCCAGTTTGCCGACGAGATCATGGTTCCCGAGCTGCATGAGGCGGGTCTCATCGAGGGTAATGTCGAGTACGGCGAGGATTGGATCGACGCGCTCGCTGCTATCGTCAAGCCGCGCACCAAGATGCCGGCCGACGCCGTGATCGTCGCCGCTCCCATCTTCGCTACGGCCGATACGCTCGAGTATGATGAGAAGTCCGTCAACAAGGGCCTGGCCAAGGAAGGCATGAGTGCCATTCTGGATGCCGCCAAGGGCGCGCTCGAGGGCGTGGACGAGTGGACGGCTGCCAACATCGACGCCGCGCTTGAGCCGCTGCCCGAGCAGATGGACCTCAAGAAGCGCGTGGTGTTCCAAGCTGTGCGCGTTGCCGTCTGCGGCAACATGGTGAGCCCCCCGCTGGGCGAGACCATGGCGCTCGTCGGCCGCGACGACTGCCTGGCGCGCATCGACCGCGCCCGCACGATGGCGCTGTAACAGTCGCGTAAACGCATGTATCTGAGCCCCGCTCACCACGAGTGGGGCTCTTGTTTCTGTAGACGTATGGGATAGGAGGTGCTGGGGCCTTGGCCGAGCAACTGTCACTGTTTGGTTCGCCGGAACCGGAGGAGACTCCGGCGGCGCCGGCCCCTGCCGCCGCCCCGACGCAGTCCGAACCTGTCGCTGCCTATGCGAACGTAGTCCTTGACATCCCGACCCGTGCACTCTCCGAGCCATTCGCCTATGGCATTCCGCAGTCACTCGCCAACGATGCCCAGATCGGCTCCACCGTCCTAGTCCATTTTGGCAACCGTGCGGCCGCGGGCTACATCGTCGACATCGCGCCCGAGCTGGCCGACCTGCAAGGTAACGACGTCCTCGATCCCGCGCGCATCAAGCCTATCGAGGCCATCCTCAGCAAGCCGCTCTTTACCGCCGAGGCCGCACGCATTGCGCGCTGGATGAGCCGCGAGTACGTCGCAACGCTTTCCGAGTGCTTGCGCCTGTTCTTACCCCCGGGTGGAAGCCCGCGCGTGGTCAAGGGCGACGACGGCGTGTGGACCGTTGAGCGCCCCGCCGTCAAACCCATTCAAAACCGCTGGGTCATGCTCACGCCCGAGGGTTTTGACTACACGCCGCCCAAGACTGCGGTCCGTCAGCGTCAGCTCATCGAGGCGCTCCAATGCGGCCCGGTCACGACGCGCGACCTCAACCTGCTCTACAACAGCATGTCGGCGACCATTAAGGCGCTCGAAAAACGCGGCGTAGTGGTGGTGGAAGAGCGCCGCGCTTGGCGTGGCTGCAGCGAGCAGACCACGCTGTCCTCGGCGAGCGGCAAGGCCCCGGTGGCACTTACCAACGGTCAACGACAGGCCCTCGCGCAGATTGAGCGCGCACGCTTGGACGCTCATGGCGATGTGGTGCTGGTCGATGGCGTTACCGGTTCCGGCAAAACCGAGGTCTACCTCTCGGCGATTGAGCGCGTGCTGGCCGCCGGCCGTTCGGCCTGCGTGCTCGTGCCCGAGATTTCGCTGACGGCCCAGACCGTCGGCCGCTTTTGCTCGCGCTTTGGCGAGACGGTCGCTGTGTTCCATTCGCGTCTTTCTGCCGGCGAACGTCTGGACCAGTGGGATTTGGTCGCCAGCGGTGCCGCGCGCGTGGTCGTGGGCGCCCGCTCGGCTCTCTTTTGTCCGCTCAACGACCTGGGCCTCATTATCATCGACGAGGAGCACGAGACCAGCTACAAGCAGGGTTCCAGCCCGCGCTACCATGCGCGCGAGGTAGCTGCCGAGATGGCGCGCCGCTATCGGTGTCCGCTCGTACTGGGCTCCGCCACGCCCTCGGCCGAGGCCCTCGACCGCTGCCGCCGCGGCACGTACAACGGCGTCACCTGGACGCGCGTCGAGATGCCTGAGCGCCCGGGACACGCCGTGTTGCCTACGGTTCGCATTGCCGATCTGCGCCGCGAGTTCGCACACGGCAGTCGCTCCATGTTCTCTAAACCGCTGATGGAAGGCCTGGAGCGCGTAGTCGAGCGCCGCGAGAAGGCCGTGTTGCTGCACAACCGTCGCGGCTTTGCGCCGTTCCTTATGTGCCGTGAGTGCGGTTGCGTCCCCACCTGTAACCACTGCTCTACGGCGCTTACGTACCACGAGCGCACTCATACGCTGCAGTGCCACACCTGTGGTTCGTCCTGGCGCGTGCAACCGTATCCCGCGCCCACGAGTCGCTGCCCCAAGTGCGGCAGCCGTTACCTGGCAAAAATGGGTCTGGGCACGCAGCAGATCGAGGATGCACTGCACCAGATGCTGCCCGACGACGTCGCCATCATTCGTATGGATGCCGATTCCACGCGCGGTAAGGATGCACACAAAAAGCTTCTCGAGCAGTTCGATGCCGCCGATTGCGCGGTGTTGCTGGGCACCCAGATGATCGCCAAGGGCCTCGACTTTCCCGAGGTCACACTCGTGGGCGTGGTCAATGCCGACTTTGCGCTCAAGTTGCCCGATTTTAGAGCGGGGGAGCGCGCCTACGATCTGCTGGAGCAGGTTGCGGGCCGCGCCGGCCGCGGCGATCGCCCCGGCGAGGTTATCATCCAAACATACCTGCCCGAGGACCCGGTCATTCGCGCTGTCGCCGAGCACGACCGCTCGATCTTTACCGACTACGACCTGGACCAGCGCCGCGACGCCCTGTATCCGCCGTTCGTGCGCCTGGCCAACATCTTGGTATGGTCGACGAACGCGGACGACGCGCGGGGCTACATCGGTCGCATCGCGAAGCTCCTCAAGCGTCGCTGGCATGCCGCCGCGCCCGACTTTTTGCGCGCGGGGAGCGCCGTGCCCCAGGTGCTTGGTCCGGCTTCGTGTGTAATCGAGAGAGCCAAGGACCGTTACCGCTTCCATCTGCTTGTTAAGTCGCCGGTAGGGTACCATGTCTCTGATGATATCGACGCCTGCCTCAAAGAGGTGGACTCCGTGCGCGGCGTGAGCGTGAGCGTTGACGTCGACGCCTATGATTTGATGTAACAACCCGAAAGGATGGCCATGGAAGCCAACGGAATCGTACTTTCGCCCGACCCTCGTCTGCGCCAGGAGTGCGCCGTCATCGAGGAGATCACTCCGGCGATCGAGGCGCTTGCCGAGAAGATGAAGAAAATGATGTTCGAGAACGGCGGTTGCGGCCTGGCTGCCCCGCAGATCGGCGAGCTCATTCAGCTCGTCACCATCGACTGCGACTACAGCGACAAGAACGACTACGATCCGTACGTGCTTATCAATCCCGTGATTGTCGAGCAAAGCGACCATCTCGTTCCGTTTAGCGAGGGCTGTCTGTCCATCCCCGGCATTAGCTGCGAGATCGAGCGTCCCGACCATGTCGTCGTCGAGGCGTACGACCTGGATGCCAACCTGATTCGCTACGAGGCCTCGGGCGACCTGTTCTGCGTGTGTCTGCAACACGAGATCGATCACCTGCACGGCAACACCATGTTCGAGCGACTGAAGCCCATGCAGAGGCTCAAGGCCGTCAAGGAATACCAGGACGCCCTGGCCCGCGGCGCTCGACCGGGCGAGACGGAGTAGGTTTGTCCGTCCCCGGGGTGCCCGCCTATATCATCCCGTGCTCAAACATTCTCGCTGCGCTGCGAAACTGCGCGCGGGACGATATAGGCGGGCACCCCGGGGACTACGTTGACGCTGCTTGTCTCGCCCGGGTGCCGTCGGGCCAGGGAAGGGCGTCTTCGCTGATAGGTGCTTTGTTGGGAGGGCTGCTTTTATGCGGCTCTTTCTTTGTATTTGGGTATATTTGTCTTTGTTGAACTGTTTTTGCGGCTGGGTGCGCTTGCGACCTGGAACGCTTTTTTGTAGCCGTCTCGGCTCGTAATTGAGAGGAGACTAACTTTTATGCGTATTGTGTTTATGGGTACGCCTGATTTTGCTGTGCCTTCGCTGGTTTCGCTTGTTGCGGCTGGCAACGAGATTGCGCTTGTTGTTACTCGTCCTGATGCTGTTCGTGGGCGCGGTAAGAAGCTTGAGCCTTCTCCTGTTAAGGCCAAGGCGCTTGAGCTGGGGTTACCGGTTATTGAGGCTAATCGTATGACGCCTGAGGTTGTTGAGGCGCTCAAGGCTGCCCAGGCTGACATTTTCTGTTTGGCTGCTTATGGCTGCATTTTGCCTGATGACGTGCTGCATATGGCACCGCTCGGCATTGTGAATGTTCATGCTTCCTTGCTGCCTCGTTGGCGTGGCGCCGCTCCTATTCAGCGTGCGATTCTTGCTGGTGACGAGCTTGCTGGCGTTTCCATTATGCGCATTGGGCATGGCGTGGATACTGGTGCTTATTGCGCTCAGGCGTCCACTTCGGTTGCCGGCAAGCATGCCGAGGCGCTCACGATGGAGCTTGGCGAGCTTGGTGGCAAGTTGCTGGCCGATACGCTTCCTTCGCTTGCCGACGATTCTGCTGTTTGGACTGAGCAGGATGAGTCGCTCGTCACTCATGCTGCTAAGATTTCCAAACAGGAGATGCGTCTGGATCCGCAGATGTCGGCGCTCGATTGCGTGCGTCATGTGCTGGCTTCGTCCGATACCGCCCCTGCTCGCTGCGTAATCGCCGGTAAGACGGTGCGCGTACTCGATGCTGCGCCGGCCGATGTGTCGCTTGGCGAGGGCCAGGTGCTTGTTAAGGCCAAGCGCGTTTACCTGGGGCTTTCCGACGGTGACGTTGAGCTGCTCGAGGTTAAGCCCGATGGCAAGCGTGCTATGGATGCTTCTGCTTGGGCTGCCGGACTGCAGGGCGCCGACCTTACGTGGGGTGTTTTGTCATGAGCAAGTTGTCTCCTGCGCGCAAGCTTGCGCTCGATGTGTTGATGGAGGCCGATCGCCGTGGCATGTACGCGCGCGACGTGCTGTCCTCCCGTGCTTCTGCCAAGGCCATTGACCAGCGCGATTCTGCTTTTGCCGCGCGTTTGGCGCTCGGCGTTGCCGCCACGCAGGGCATTTTGGATGAGTTGCTTGACCAGTTTCTGGATAAGCCCAAAAAGGTCGCGCCGCGTGTGCGCATGGCGCTTCGCATCTCGGCCTTTGAGATGCTCTACCTGCATACACCGGGTCGCGTTGCCGTGAGCCAGGGTGTTGAGCTGGTGCGCAGCGGCGCTAAGTCTGCCGCTGGCCTGGCTAACGCGGTGCTGCACAAGGTTGCGGACAACGTTGAGGATTTTGCCACGGCGTCTGACGTGGATGAATCCGAGCGTCGCCTGGTTCGCCTGTCACGTTTGATGGGTCTGCCGCGCTGGCTCTGCGCTCGCATTATGGTGTCGTTCGACACGCCCGAGGGCGCGCTCAACTTTGCCGGCAATCTGGCGCCCGCGCCGCTCGCCCTGCACGAGAATGCCTTTGCGACCAAGGTCGATCCGTATATCTCACAGCTCGTCGCGCCCGTTTTTCCGGGTTGCCATGCACCGGTCGACGCTCAGGTTACCGTTGCTTCGGGCGTGTTTGAGCGCGCGGCGGCAGTGGCCTCGGACCTCAACGCTCAGCTTATCGCTACTGTGGCGACACGTCCCGGGCGTTGCCTGGAGATTGGCGCCGGTCGCGGCACCAAGACCTATGTGATGATGTGCCAGGCCAAGCGCGCCGGGTACGAGCGTCAACATACGGCGCTCGATCTGCATGATCGCAAGTGCGATCAGAATCTCGCGCGCCTGCATAAGGCGGGTATTACGGGTGTACGTACGGTCTCGGGCGATGCCTGCGAGCTCAATGAGGTGCTCACTTCGTTTGATGCCATGCTCGGTGAGCCCGCTCTATTCGACACCGTGTTTATCGATGCGCCGTGCTCTGGCACTGGCACCATGCGCCGTCACCCCGAGATACCGTGGCGTCTGACCGAGAACGACGTTACGACTGAGCTGCCCAAGCTACAGCTGACGATGCTCAAGGAAGCAGCCGCGCGCGTTGCTGCCGGCGGCGAGCTTATTTATGCCACCTGCTCGGTTTTTGATGAAGAGAACGTGCAGGTCGTGGATGCCTTCCTAGCCTCACCCGAGGGCGCCGGCTTTACCGTGGCGCCGCTCTCCGAAGCTCAGATTCTGCAGCTTCCCGATTTCGCGCAGGCCAAGAAGCTTGTCGCCGTGCGCCAGAACGATCGAGGCCTCTTCCAAAGCGTACCGGTAAACGCCGACTCCTACGACGGTCACTTCTGCGCCAGGCTAGTCCACAAGTAATACGGGCCCAAGGGTAGCTAATTTGGGACGGGGCTTTTTTAACTACCCGGCCTGCAGGGTAGTTAAAAAAGCCCCGTCCCAAATTAGCTACCCTTAGCGCAAAGAATTAGCCCCGCGATCGGTGTTGATCGCGGGGCCGCGTTGTTTCTAGTGGCTATGCGGGCAGTTGGCGCAGCAGCCGCTCGTGGCGCTGGTGCTGGAGCCGCCGCTTCGCTGGTCGGTGTTGTAGAAGCCGCTGCCTTCAAACTTGATGCCGCTGGCCGAGAACGTCTTGGCCGCCGGGGCGCCGCAGCTCGGGCACACGACCTCGGGGGTCTCGGACATGGGATGCTCAACCTCAAACACGTTGCCGCAGCTCGAGCACTTGTAATCGTAGCGCGCCATAATACTTCCTTTTCAGCACAAAGCGGGCAGATCGCTCTGCCCGCATAAATTCAAACAGCTGTAACTGTACCCTATATCGGGGGTTTTATCACGCTTCGCCCCAGAATCTATGGGTGTTGCGCAGGAGCTGCGCAGTTTTGCCCTCGGCGGCCGCAACGTCGGCCTCATCGGCCTGCCACGTCCAGTTGCCCGTGGCCACGCCCGGTACGTTCATGCGCGCGTCGTCGCCCAGCCCCAGGACATCCTGCAGCGGCATCATCACGAGGGGAGCATCACTTGCCAGCGCGTCGCCCATCAGCCTGGCCGCCACCTCAACACCGCTCGGCTCGTCGCCGCCCGCAAAGGAGCGCGTGCACCAACCGGCGAGCGTCGACGTGTCGTGCGTCGAGGTGTACAGAATCTTGCCCGGCGTGGGATACACGCCGTTACGGACGTCGTAATCGCTAAACTCCAGCACGTCCATACCGGGGAAGCCGCAGGTCGAAGCCATGGCGCGAACGCCGGGCGTCAGGTAGCCCAAGTCCTCGGCGATAAAGTTGAGCGGCCCCAGCTCGTCATAGGCAGTCTGGAACAGATCCTTGCCCGGACCCGCCAGCCAGCGGCCGTCAGCGCAGGCCTTACCTGCGGGAATGCTAAAGTAGCTGTGGAAGCCCAGGAAGTGGTCCAGTCGCACGCGATCGTAGAGCGAGAACGCGCGACGCAGACGGTCCATCCACCAGCGGTAGCCGTTCTCCTTCATGTGATCCCAACGGAAGGTGGGGTTGCCCCACACCTGGCCCTCGGGCGCAAAATTGTCGGGGGGCGCGCCAGAAATCTCAATCGCCTTGCCGGTATCGGACAGCCAGAAGTTCTCGGGCTCGCTCCATGCGTCTGCTGAATCGTCCGAAACGTACATAGGAATGTCGCCGATAACCTCGATACCCTTCTTGTGCGCATAGTTCATGAGCTCGCACCAGGCCAGGTCAAAGCGGTACTGCATGTACGCCTGCAGCTCTGCCTCGTCGTGGAAACGCTTGTCGTCAATCAGATGCTCGTTGTAGCGCGCGACATCGGCCGGCCAATCGTGACGCGATTCGCCTTCAAAATGCTTCTTAACGGCCATGTAGACGCAGTACTTCTCGAGCCAATCGGCGTTGCGATGCTTAAACGCCGTGTAGAGCGGGTCTGCATCTTCGCCGCCACGGGCCTTCCAAGCCTCAAAGTCGTCCGCAAGTTCCTCTTGGCTTTCGGGCAGCAGGTCAATATTGCCTGCAAAGGCCGAAGGCCCAGCGTAAGGGGAGCGGAAGAAGTCCGTCGGGTTGACAGGCAGAACCTGCCAGTAGCGCATGCCCATAGCGGCCAGATGGTCGATAAAGCGACGCGTGGGCGCACCAATCGTGCCGGGCTTGCCGTCGTCGGTGGGCACCGAGGTGATATGGCACACGACGCCCGCGCCGTGATCGAGCGGCTCCTGCAGGCGCTGCTCGGCATGGTGATAGATGATCGACGAGCCCAGCGGATACAGATCGAGCGTGACCGTACCGTTGTGGATCTCGCACTCGTGGCCGCTGATCACGTCACTTGCACATTCGCCGAGCGCCGGAATCGTCACGCGGTGCGAATTGCGCAGGCTGCGGTTGATGATAACCGTCGCGCACTCGCCATCCTTGCCCGTGCGGTTGTATGCCAGCACCTCGTCGTTGAGCGCGAAGGCCTTGATCTCGCCGTCGATCATAAATGGCAGTGCGCGGCGTACGGCGGAGGCGTTCTTGACAATAGCCAGCGTGTCGAAGTCGTGCAGTTGGTCCTTGGTCGGCAGCGTGCGGCGATTGCCCGGGTCGGTAAGGCCCTCCAGGCCGTACTCGTCGCCGTAGTAGATCGAAGGCACGCCGGGGAAGGTCATCTGCATGAGCGTTGCAAGCCAAAAACGGCTCTTGGCCAGGCCCATCGAGTTCTCGTCCAGGCGCCATTTGCTGCGCTCGCACTCGGGCAGCTGCGACTCGTCGGGGCCGCCGCCGAGCACCGAGATGATGCGCGGACGGTCGTGGCTCGAAAGCAGATTGAGCGCGCAGGACAATGCCTCGCTCGGGTAGTTTTCGCGCAGGGTCTCGATATCCTCGGCGGCCTCGTAGGCGTTCTTGTAGCCCATCAAAAAGCCGATGACCATGTCACGGAAGGGGTAATCCATAGCAGAGTCCAGCTCGGAACCCTGCAGGTAGCGGCGCAGATGACCGTAGCTTATCTTGTTGGAGGCGTCTTCCCAGACTTCGCCGAGCAACAGTGCGTCGGGCTTTTCGGCAAGTACGGCCTTCTTGATCTCGGCCAGGAAGTCGTCGGAAAGCTCGTCAGCGACGTCCAGGCGCCAACCATGGGCACCGGCGCGCAGCCATTTGCGGATCACGCCGTCCTTGCCCAGGAGCCTCTCGCGTACCAGCTCGGACTTCTCGTTGATGGCCGGCATGTTGCCCACGCCCCACCAGCAGTCGTACGAGCCGTCCTCGTGGAAAGTAAACGCATCGCGCCACGGCGAATCCTCGCTCTGCCAGGCACCCACGCCGGGGTAGTTGCCATAGCGGTTGAAATATATCGAGTCGTCGCCCGTGTGGTTGAAGACGCCGTCCAGGATGATGGAGATGCCCAGCTTCTCGGCTGCCTGGCAAAGCTCGGTAAAGTCCTGCTCGGTGCCCAGGATCGGGTCGATCTTGGTGTAGTCGGCCGTGTCGTAGCGGTGGTTGCTCGCGGCTTCAAAGATGGGGTTGAGGTAGATGGCCGTAAAGCCCAGCTCGGCGATGCGGGGCAGGTCTTCCTGGATGCCCTTGAGCGAGCCGCCGTAGAAGTCCCAGGTCTTGATGGAGCCGTCCTCGGCGCGCTCGTACACGGGCGGCTCGTTCCAGTCCTCGACCATCCGGCGCTGAATGCCCTTGCGCGGTTTTTCGAGTTGGGCCATTGTGCGCTCGCGCCAATGCTCGTCACGGGCGTAGCGGTCGGGGAAGATCTGGTAGACCATGCCGCGCTCGTACCAGGTGGGGCGGTTCTCGCGGTGCTTGTAGACGGTAATCTGGAAGGACGGCACCTCGGCGTAGTCGTAGGTTACGCCCTCGCCGCCGGTGCGGCCCTGGGGCGCGCCCAGGCGAACCTCGGGCTGGCCCTCGATATTGCATATAAAGCTGTACCACACAAGACACGGTTCAGTGCATTTGAGCTCGCCGGTAAAAATGCCATCGCCTTCGTGCTCCATCGGAATCAGGGTCTCGCCGACTTCATCGACCCAGGTACGCAGGGTGAGTGTTGCCTGGTTGGGATCGGCATCCTCCAAAATAACCGAGAGTGCAACGGTAGTTCCTGTGGTCACAGCGCCAAACGGAGTGCGAAACTGCGGTAGGCGGCTGTTGTGTATCAATCTCATAGTACGGTCCAGTTCAATAGAATCACGGCCTACGGGCCATGGGCTTTACGCACAAGATATAAGTATATCTGTTGTACACAGGGTGTATAAACAACATCCGTTTACCATCGGCGAACGGTTGTCCTAGAAAATCGTTTTACCCATCTATAGAACAAGGGGTGTCACGCTGAATGACACCCCTTGTTTATTGAGGATTTGGTTTTGGATCGTCCGGACTAGCGGCGCTTGCGGGCGGCCGTGGCCTTACGGACGGACGTCTTCTTGGACGGGGCCTTTTCCGTTGCCGGAGCGGCGGGGGAGACCGGGGTCTCCTTGGCGGGCGCGGGCTTAGCCTCTGCCTTCGGGGCGGCCTTGACCCCGGCGGCCTTCGGCACCGGCTGGGCCTTTACCTTGGCCTTGGGCTCCTCTTTGGCAGCAGCGGGCTTAGTCTCCGCCTTGGGAGTTGCGGCCTTTGCCGTGGTCTTCTTAGCTGTCGTCGTGCGCTTGCGCGTGGTGGTCTTGGCGGCGGGCTTGGCCTCGACGGTTGCCTCCGGCTTGGACTCGGCAGGCGTCTCCTCGACCTTGGCTGCCGGCATTGTGGCTGACTTGGTCGTGGCGGCCTTCGTGGTCGTCGACTTGCTTGCCGTGGTCTTCTTGGCTGCCGTTGCCTTCTTGGCGGTCGTGGTCGTCTTCTTTGCAGCAGTCCTTGTCGGAGCCTTAGCGGCCGGCTTGGCCTCAGAGACCTCGGCCTTTACCTCGGGAGCAGCCTCGGCTTCGGCGGCCTTCTTGGCAGCTGCGGTCGTGCGCTTACGCGTGGTCGTTGCCTTGGCAGCCGTTGTTTTAGTCGCGGCAGCCTTAGTCGTCGTAACCTTCTTAGCGGTCGTCTTGCGGGTCGTGGTCTTCTTAGCCGCGGGCTTTGCTGCGGGCTTGATCTCGGCCTCAGCCTCAGGAGCAACCTCAGCCTTCATCTCAGGCTCGGCCTTTGCGGGCTCAGCTTCAACCGGCTTCTCCTCGGCCACAACCGCGGGCTCGTCGACAACAGCCGCCGGCCTCTCAATCTCCGGATGCATAAAGAAGTACAGGTCCAGATACTTATCGGCCGAACGCGTCCAGCTAAAGTCCTGGCTCATGGCCTGCGTGACCAGCTGATCCCACGCTTCGCGGTTATCCCAGAACAGGCGCGCCGCGCGGAACACCGCGTCGCCCATCTCGTCGCCGTTAAAGTTGCTAAACGAGAAGCCCGTGCCCTCGCCCGTAAACTCGTTATACGGGATCACAGTGTCCTTCAGACCACCAGTCTCGCGCACGATGGGCAGGGTGCCGTAGCGCATGGCGATGATCTGCGACAGGCCGCAGGGTTCAAACTTCGACGGCATCAGGAACATATCGGCGGCGGCGTACATGCGCTGCGAAAGCGCTGGATCGAACTCGATGCGCGCGGCCATGGTGCCGGGGTACTTGTCCTGGAAGTAGCGCAGGCCGTCCTCGTAGTCGCGGTCGCCGGTGCCCAGCACGGCCACCTGAACGCCGCCGGACAGGATGCGGTCGAGCGCGTACATGACCAGATCCATGCCCTTCTGGCGCGTCAGGCGCGTGACCATCACCATGAGCGGACGGTCGTCGCGAACCTCGAGCCCCAGCTCTTCCTGCAGCTTGGTCTTGCACACGGCCTTGCCGGAACGGTCCTCGACCGTGTAGTTTGCGGCAATGCGCTTGTCGGTCGCCGGGTCAAAGCCCGCCACGTCAATGCCGTTCAAAATGCCCTGCAGCGCATAGGAGCGCTCGCGCAATACACCGTCCAGGCCCTCGCCAAACTCGGGCGTCTGGATCTCGTTGGCATAGGTGGGGCTTACCGTGGTGATGGCATCGGCATAGCGCAGCGCGCCCAGCATGTAGTTGATGCTGCAGGCGTCGCAACGCAGCTGCGAGGCGGCCGCCGGAATATGCGCCACGCCCAGGATGTCCTCCATCACGGTGTCGCTAAACTGGCCCTGGAACGCCACGTTGTGAATCGAGAACACGGTCTTGACGCGGTCGTAAAGCGGCAGGCCCTGGTAGAACTCGCGCAAGAACACGGGCGCCAGTGCCGTCTGCCAGTCATTGCAGTGCAGGATGTCGCACTCAAAGCCGGCCGGCAGGTGCTGCAGGCTCTCGGTGATGGCCTTGGAGAAGAATGCGAAGCGCTCGCCGTCGTCAAAGAAGCCGTACGGATAGTCGCGCGCAAAGTAGCGCTCGTTGTCGATGAACATATAGGTGACGCCGTCGCGTTCGAGCTTCTCGAGCCCGCAGTACTCGTTGCGCCAGCCCAGGCTCACGTAAAAATCGGAGAAGTGCTCCATCTGCGCCTTGTACTCGTCCTTGATGGTGGCGTACTTGGGCACCATCACGATGACTTCGGCGCCAGCGCGCACGAGTGCCGCGGGCAGCGAGCCCGCCACGTCGCCCAGGCCACCGGTCTTTACAAACGGTGCGCACTCGGCCGAGGCAAACACGATCTGCATCTTTTTGCTGGAATCTGCCATATTGTCTCCCTGTTGCAATTCGAGAATAGCCGCCTGGCGCAAACCGGGCGGCTATTCTGCATGTTACGAGCGATGTCGCGGTGCCTACGTTAATGCACGATGGTGGTATCGGGAGTTAACGGGGCCTTGCCCAGCACCAGGATGTTCTCGGGCGTGCCACGAAGTTCGGTGTTGGTGGGAACCACGTTGTTCTTGTCCAGGATGGCATTCTCAACGCGGGCGCCGCTCTTGATGATGCAGCTCTGGTTGATGATCGAGTTGGTCACCGAAGCGCCCTCCTCGACCACAACGCCGCGCGACAGAATCGAGTTGCGCACGGTGCCCTTGATGATGCAGCCGGCCGAGATGATCGAGTTGCACGCGTGGCTGCCGGTCGCATAGCGCGAAGGCGGCACGTCGTGAGCCTTGGTCAGGATCGGGCGCTCGGGATCGAAGAGCTGGTCGGCCACGGTCTGGTCGAGCAGGTCCATGCTGCGGCGATACAGCGACTTTTCGCTAAACACGCCCACGACCTCGCCCTTGTACTCGTAGCTGCACACGTCGATGTTGCCAAAGTCGCCCTGGAGTGCCTCGAGCAGGTCCAGATAGTCGGCGGCCTGGTAGTGGTCGATGATCTCGAGCAGCGTCTCGCGGTTGACGATGCAGCAGTCCATAGAGGCGTTGTCGCCGTACACGACGCCGGCGCTCACGCCCGTCAGGCGGCCGTTCTCGTTAATCACGAGCTTGGTCTCGTCATCGACGTTGCGCGTGGCCTTGCAGTACACCACGGTCATCTGGGCACCGGAGTTCTCGTGCGCGTCAATGATGGTGTTGAGGTCCATGTTAAAGATGATGTTGGTGCCCATCATCACGACATAGGGCTTGTCCGAGCGCTGGAACAGCGTCTTGTTGGAGATGATGTCGCGCAGCAGGAAGCGCATGCCGCCCTTGGTGGTGCCATACGCGTTGCCGGGCACCATGAACAGGCCGCCCTTCTTGCGGTCCAGGCCCCAGTCCTTGCCCGAACCAACGTGGTCGATCAGCGAGCGGTAGTTGCCCGGCATGACGACGCCGACGGTCTTGATGCCGGCATTCATCATGTTGGAAAGCGGGAAGTCGATCAGGCGGTAGCGGCCCAAAAACGGTACGGACGCGATGGGGCGGTCCTTGAGCAGCACGCTGCCGTAGGTCGAAGAGTAGTTAGCGGTGATATAACCGATGGCCTTGCGATTGATCATCGGATCATTCCCCCTTCCCGATAACGACGTCATTTCCAACGACGGCCGTATCCTTGGTGGTATCGACAGAGCCGAGCTTCACGCCCTCTTCGACCGTGGAGTTCTCGCCCAAAATAGCGCGGCAGATGTGCGCGCCGCTCTTAACGTGCGCACCCGGCAGCAGCACGGAGCCCTCGACCACGGCGCGCTCCTCGATGATGACATCGGTCGAAAGGATCGAGTGGCGAGCGGTGCCGTAGATCTTGCAGCCGTTGGAGACTAGGCAGTCGTCCAGGCGGCCGTCCGGGCCAATGTAGTGCGGCGGACGCGTGGTGATGTTGGACATGATGGGGAAGTTCTTGTCAAACAGATCGAACTCGGGATTGTTGCCCAGCAGGTCCATCGAGGTCTCGTGGAAGCTGGCGATGGTGCCAACATCCTTCCAAAAGCCGTGGAACTCGTAGCTGTACAGGCGCTTGCCCTCGCCGAGCAGCTTGGGGATGATGTCCTTGCCAAAGTCGTGGCTCGAGCGCTGGTCCAGGGCGTCCGCCTCGAGCGCCTCAATCAACACGTCGGCCGAGAAGATGTAGATGCCCATGGACGCGAGGTTCGAATCGGGCTTCTCGGGCTTCTCGGTAAACTTGGTGATGCGGCCGTCCTCGGGGTCGGTGGTCAGGATGCCAAAGCGGCTGGCCTCCTCCCACGGCACGGGCATAACGCTCACCGTGAGGTCGGCGTTGTTCTCAATGTGCGTCTTGAGCATCTTGCGGTAGTCCATGCGATACAGGTGATCGCCCGAAAGAATCAGGACGTACTTGGGGTCGTTGGCCTTGATGTAGTCGAGGTTCTGCGTAATGGCGTCGGCCGTGCCCGCATACCAGGCGCCACCGGTCTGCGTCTCGTACGGCGGAAGGATCGACACACCGCCGTCGCGGCTGTCCAGATCCCAGGCCTCGCCGGAGCCCACATAGGCATGCAGCAGGTAGGGGCGATACTGCGTCAGAACGCCCACCGTGTCGATGCCCGAGTTGGAGCAGTTGGACAGCGAAAAGTCGATAATGCGGAACTTGCCACCAAAGCTAACCGCCGGTTTAGCGATCTTTTGGGTGAGCGCCCCCAATCGGCTGCCCTGTCCTCCTGCGAGGAGCATCGCGATGCATTCTTTCTTACTCATCGATTTCTCCTTCTGTCATCGATGTTCTTAAACCCATTAGCGACGGGCGCGGCGCTCGGTCGCGCCCGTCGAGTAATGCCGTGCTGGCATAAGGGAGCTCGCGCGCCTTTACGCGTGCCAGATCTCGTCGCGGTACTCGCGAATGGTGCGGTCGCTCGAGAACCAGCCGGAGGAGGCGGTGTTGAGCAGCGCCTTGCGGTTCCAGGTCTCCTGGTCGCCGTAGCTGCCGGTGAGCTTCTCCCATGCATCCACGTAGCTGCGGAAATCGGCCATAACCAGGTCGGGGTCGTTGTTGTTCATGAGCTCGTTGTAGATACTCTCGAAGTTGCCCGAAAGACCCGCAAAGGTGTTGTCCTTGAGCTCGTCCATCACGCGGCCCAGACGCTCGCGATCGTTGTTGAGGGTATCCCACGCAAAGTAGCTGTTGGATGCCCAGAGCTGCTCGACCTCGGGAGCGGTCAGGCCAAAGATGGCCTCGTTCTCGCGGCCGGCCAGGTCGGCGATCTCGATGTTGGCGCCGTCGAGAGTGCCCAGCGTAATGGCGCCGTTCATCATGAGCTTCATGTTGGACGTACCCGAGGCCTCCTTGCCGGCCGTGGAAATCTGCTCCGAGATCTCGGCGGCGGGGTAGATGAGCTGGGCGTTGCTCACGCGGAAGTTGGGGATAAAGCAGACCTTCATGACCTCGTTGACGCGGGCGTCGTTATTAATGACCTCGGCCACCGAGTTAATGAGGCGGATGGTCTCCTTGGCAAAGGTGTAGCTCGATGCAGCCTTGCCGCTAAAGATGAAGGTCGTCGGCGTCACGTGGAAGTTGGGATCGGCGATGCGACGGTTGTAGATGTCCATCACCTTCATGATGTTCATGAGCTGACGCTTGTAGGCATGGAAGCGCTTAACCTGTACATCGAAGACGGTGTTGGGGTCAATGACCAGGCCGGTCTCGGCCTTGACGTAGGCGGCCAGGCGCTCCTTGTTGGCGCGCTTGGAGGCACCCACGGCCTTCAGGAACTCGGCGTCGTTCTGGAAACTTTTAAGCTTCTCAAGCTCAAAGGCGTCCTTGAGCCAGCCGTCGCCAATGGCATCGGTGACGAGCTTGGCGTAGGTTGGGTTGGACTCGGCAAAGAAGCGACGGTGCGAGATGCCGTTGGTCTTGTTGTTGAACTTCTCGGGCGTGAGGGCATAGAAGTCCTTGAGCACGATGTTCTTGATGATGTCGGAGTGAATCTTGGCCACGCCGTTGACGCTGTGGCTGCAGATCACGGACAGGTTGGCCATGCGAATCTCGCCGTCCCACAGAATGGCGGTCTGGCGCAGACGCTCCTGCCAGCCCTCCTGCGTGGTGTCGAACGACTCGTGCCAACGACGGCTGATCTCGTCGATAATCTGGTACACGCGGGGGAGGAGCTTGGAGAACATGCCGATGGGCCACTTCTCCAGGGCCTCGGGCAGGATGGTGTGGTTGGTGTAGCTCACGACCTGCGTCACGATGTTCCAGGCGTCATCCCACTCGAGCTTCTTCTCGTCGATGAGGATGCGCATGAGCTCGGGGCCGCACATGGCGGGGTGCGTGTCGTTGGTGTGGATGGCCACAAACTGCGGCAGCAGCTCCCAGTTCTCGCCGTGCTCCTTCTCAAAGGTGTCGAGCAGGCTGTAGATGCCGGCCGAGACAAACAGGTACTCCTGCTTCAGACGCAGCAGACGGCCGTGCTCGCCGGCGTCGTTGGGGTAGAGGATGGCGCTGATGGCCTCGGCCTCGGCGCGCTCAGCATCGGCCAGGGCATAGTCGCCGCGGTTGAAGGCCTCCAGGTCAAAGTGCTCCTCGACCGGCTCGGCGGCCCAGACGCGCAGCTTGTTGACGGTCTCGCCGGCATAGCCCACGACGGGGATGTCATAAGGGACGGCCAGGATATCCTGCGTGTCCACCGTGCGGTAGAACGTGCGGCCGTTCTCCTCAAAGCCCTCAACATGGCCACCAAACTTAATAGTCACGGCCTTGTCCTGACGACGGACCTCCCAGGGATACCCGTGGGTGAGCCACTCGTCCGTAGCCTCGACCTGGCTGCCGTTGACGATCTCCTGCTTAAACAGGCCGTAGCGGTAGCGCATGCCGTTGCCGTAGCCGGCGATGCCCTCGGCTGCCATGGAATCCAGGAAGCATGCGGCCAGACGGCCCAGGCCACCGTTGCCCAGTGCCGGATCGGGTTCCTGGTTCTCGATGACGGAAAGGTCGAAGCCCATATCGTCGAGCGCCTCGGCGACCATGTCGCGCACGCCAAAGTTGAGCAGATAGTTGTCGAGCAGGCGGCCGATCAAAAACTCGATCGAGAAGTAGTACACGCGCTTCTTGCCCTCGGCGGTGACGCGGGCGTCACTCTTGGTGGCAACGGTGCGTGCCTTCTCGGCCACGAGCTTGGCCAGGGCGTTAAAGCGGTCGAGGTCGCTGGCGGCCTCGACGCTCTTGCCACTGATGCTCATGACAGCATCGCGATAGAGCTCGGTAAACTCCTGCTTGTTGTCGAAGATCTTATTCATACGTTCCTTTCCCCCGGGGATGTTTCTCCCGGAACGGTTTTGACTTGTATCCTACGCCCCCGCGGGGCGGGTGATTACAGCTGTAACGGCTTTGTTACGCATCCTTGCCAGATGCTTTAACAGCGCCTGTCTTAGCCTTGGGAGCAGCCTTTTTATTGGTTGCCTTCTTGGCCTTGGGCTTAGCCGTAGCCTTGGCAGCGGGCTTGGCGGACTTCGCCTTAACCGGAGCCTTCTTGGCAGCCGCGGTCTTGGGCTTCACCGAGGACGTGCGCTTACGCGTCGCCTTCTTGGGCTCCTCAACCACCGGCGGCTTGTAGCTGCTGGGACCGCGGCGCTTAAGCACCACACCTGCCAGGCCGGGCACCTTAATCTCGATGGAGTCCATCTGCCCGTTCCAGGGATAGGGCTCGCTCGAGCAGGTGTAGGGCTCCTCGCCGGCATAGCCGCTGCCGCCAAACTCGGGACGGTCGGAGTCAAAGATGACCTCCCAGTCACCCTCGCGCGGCACGCCCACGCGGAAGCTCTCGTAGCTCGCCGGATCAAAGTTGATCAGGATCACCAGGTCGTCATCGACGTCCTCGCCCTGACGTACAAAGCTCACGATGGACTGCTTGGAGTTGTCCGCATCGATCCAGGTAAATCCGTCGTCGGTGTAGCCGCGCTCGTACAGAGCGGGCTCGGCGGTGTACAGGTGGTTGAGCGCCTTGATAAACGCCTGATGATGACGGTGGGTCTCGTACTCCTCGGTCAAGAACCACTGGATGGACTCGTAGTAGCGCCACTCAATAAACTGGCCGATCTCGTTGCCCATAAAGTTGAGCTTGGCACCGGGGTGCGTCATCTGGTAGAAGGCCAGCGTGCGCAGGCCGGCAAACTGGCGCCACCAGTCGCCCGGCATGCGGCCGATCAGAGAGCACTTGCCGTGCACGACCTCGTCGTGGCTCAGCGGGCAGATGAAGTTCTCGGTAAAGGCGTACATGATGGAGAACGTGAGCAGGCCGTGGTTGCCGGGGCGCCACGGAAAATCGGTCTGCATGTAGTGCAGGGTGTCGTTCATCCAACCCATGTCCCACTTGTAGTGGAAGCCCAGGCCGCCGTCCTGCGGCGGATAAGTCACGAGCGGCCACGCGGTGGACTCCTCGGCCATCATCATCACGTCGGGGTAGTGCGCCTCCACGGCGCAGTTGACCTGGCGGATAAACGCGCTGGCGTCCAGATCCTCCTCTGTGCCGTATTTGTTGAACTTCTTTTGGCCGGGATCGTCGATGCCAAAGTTGAGGTACAGCATGCTGGACACGCCGTCCATGCGAATACCGTCCACGTGGAAGTTCTCGAGCCAGTACAGCACGTTGGAGACCAGGAAGGATCGGACCTCACCGCGGGCGAAGTCGAACTTGTGCGTGCCCCAGTTGGGGTGAATTTCGTGCTCAAACAGCATGTGGCCGTTAAAGGTGGCAAGTCCGTGGGAGTCGGCGCAAAAACCGCCGGGTACCCAGTCCATGATCACGCCGATGCCCGCCTCGTGGCACGCATCGATAAAGTGCATGAGCTGTTGCGGGTTGCCGTAACGCGACGTGGCGGCATAGTAGCCAGTCGTCTGGTAGCCCCAGGAGCCATCGAAAGGATGCTCCATGAGCGGCATGACCTCGATATGCGTATAGCCCATGTCGCGCACGTAGTCCACGAGCTCCACCGACAGGTCGTCGTAGGTGTAAAACTCGCCGCGCTGCGCGGGGAAGGGATCCATGGGACCGGGGTAGTTGCCGTACTCGTCCGGCTCGCCCTGCGGCGCGTCGCCGTGGCGCTTCCACGATCCAATATGTACCTCGTAGATGTTAAGGGGCTGCGACATATGGTTGTGGCTGGCGCGTCGCTTAAGCCATGCGGCGTCGTTCCACTGGTAGCCGTCGAGGGTCCACAGCACACTGGCGGTACCCGGAGGGCACTCGGCCTTAAAGGCGTACGGATCGGCCTTGTAGAGCTTCTCGCCCTCGTTGGTCTCGATAAGGTACTTATAGAGCTGGCCCTGCTCGGCACCAGGAATAAAGCCTTCCCAAATAGCGCTCGTATGCATGGGCACCAGCGGGTTGGCTTGCTCATCCCAGTCGTTAAATTCGCCAATGACATGGACGCTCTTTACGTCGGGCGCCCAAACGCAAAAGCGCCAGCCACGCGTACGGTTCTGCGTGTCGGGGTGAGCGCCCATCTTTTCCCAGCTGCGCTCCCACATGCCAATGCCAAACAGATAGACATCGTCCTTGGAGAGCTCCGGTGCGTGCGGGGCGGCTTTGCGGGTAGCAGGCTTTTTGGTTGCTGGCTTTAGCTTTGTATCGCTCACGTTTGATCCCATCATGACGCGGCAGCGTGTTGCCTTGGTGACTAGATGCGAAAGGTCCAAGGCTGCACGAATCGAAGGGACGGCGATAGTTCTATGATTCGTTCCACCTCGCGTGCTCGGTGGAACTTTCGGCAGAAACTACGATAACACCTGTACGTTAGTTTTATGGACGAAAGCGGATTTGCGAGGGCGTTTAATCGGTAAGCGACATGTTTATACCACTGGCAGAATTGCCGTGGTAAAACCCTTGACAGTTTTACCAATTAGGGTTTCAAAACTGATAGGCTTACGTTTGGTAAAACGTTTTTAGCAGGTTGTTTACCATTTGACATCGAAAGGTTCGTATATGTCCCATACCGCCGCTCCCAAGGTTGCTTTTATTTTCGATTGCGATGGCACGTTGGTTAACAGCACCCCCGTCTGGGGCTATGCGCAGCTCGAGTTATTGCGCCGTCATGGCATTGATGGAACGGTCGACGATTTTGCCCAGTTTGAGCATTTGTCGCTCGAGGACGAGTGCAAGGCCTATCACGATACGTGGGGTATTGGCGCGAATGGCGAGGAGGTCTACCGCGAGCTGGGCGAGATTTTGATTGATGGGTACTCCAAGGTGCCGCCGCGCGAGGGCTTGCTTGCATTTTTGGAGCAGGCGAAGGCGGCGGGCATTGCCATGTGCGTGGCCACGTCCACGCCGGCCGAGCTGGTTCAGTCCGCGCTCGCTGGTGCCGGGCTCGACGCTTATTTGGAGTTTGTTACCACGACGGGCGAGGCGGGACGCTCCAAGCAATTTCCCGATGTGTACGAGCTGGCGTTGCGTCGCCTGGAAGAGCGCCATTGGCACAAGTTTGAGCGTGCGTGGGTGTTTGAGGACGCCGTCTTTGGACTTAAGAGCTCTGGCGCTGCAGGCTTTAAGCGCGTGGGCATCTTTGACCCGCACGGCCGTATGGATCGCGACGAGGTGCGTGCCAACTGCGACATCTTTATCGATAGCTATGAGGACCTGGACCTGGCCCGCGTGCTTTCGTTTGAGGGCTAGGCGAGTGCCATGGCTTGTAAAGTATTAGTTGTTTGCGGCTCGCCGGTGCTGGCGAGCGTGGATCTGTTGCGTCGGCTAGCGGGGGAGTGCGACCACATCGTAGCTGTAGACCGCGGTCTGGACGCCCTGTTGGGCGCTGGCTTGAGCTGCGACGTGTTTGTTGGGGATGCCGACACGGTGAGCGACGCGGGACGCGCTCTAGTCGATGCCGCCGAAGCCTTTGAAGTGGAGCGTCACAACCCCTACAAGGACTATACCGATCTGGCATTGGCGCTCGATTCCGTTCGCCGCCGCTGGCCAGCCGCCGAAGTGGTAGCAACCTGCGCCACCGGCGGCCGCCCGGATATGGCCCTAAGCGTCCTAGGCCTACTAGCCAACTACAAAGACGCCCCAGTCTGGATTGCCGAGGACAAGGTGGTCTCCCGCATTCTTCACATAGGTGAGTCGTGGACCATCGAGGGCGCCGAAGGCAAGACATTCTCCATCATCGCCATAGCGCCTGGGACGGTGGTAAGCGAACACGGTCTAGAGTGGGAGTTAGATCACGCCTCGCTGGGCCTGTTGGCCGACACGGGCATTAGCAACGTCGTCAGGTCAACAGCCACAATCCAAGTCTACACCGGCACCGCCATCGCTTACCTCTACAGGTAAGGTCTATCGCATCAGGGTTTTATCGGGACGGTGGATAGAAATAAGCGCTCGAAGAGTGATTATTTCTGCCCCGTCCCAGGAAAACCCGTAAGTAAGGGTTGATTTCCGATCTCAGCCGAACACATTAGGCGGACAGGCCGTTCCCGCAGCTAGCCGAACGCCCCCGAGGCCCCATCCGGGCCCCGGGGGCGCCGTTTTCCCAGTTGAAGGAACGGTGGAGATGTGTTTCGATGGGT
>DBFWCI010000028.1:0-12835 GCA_048485235.1 Collinsella sp. | reverse complement strand
TTGAGCAGGGACTGCTCGGCCTGAAGCGGCTCCACCACCGTGGCCTTGCCTTCCCGGTATCTCGCCCGGGCGATTTCAAGGATGCGCCGGTATGTCTCGGTATTGCGTTCCACCAGGGTGATGGATTGTTCGGTATACATCAGCCTGAACCAGGCGCTCACCACACTGTTGACAAGAGCCAGGCGCGCACCGGCCAGATCTTCCACGCTGGCGCGGTATTCCCAGGCCTTGGCGTCATAGGCGTCGCGCAGACGCCGCCAGAGGTCCAGCTCATAACTCATGGCGGCCTCGCCCTGCCAGCTCTCCCGCCAGGTTTTTCCGTCCTCCAGATGGTGGCCCGGCTTGAGATTGCGGGAGACGGAAGCCGAGCCCCCGGCGGAAAAGCCCGGCAGCAGGTCCGACGTTATGAGCCGCGCTTCATACTGCGCCCGGTTGACGGCAACGGCGCTGGCCGCCAGTTCCACTGTCCGGTCCAGGGCCGCCAGACCATAGCCTCGCCACCATTCCGTATTCAGATTATAGCGGGCGGCCGTCTGCCGTTCAGAGATGACCGCGCTCATGATCTCCGCCCCGGAACGCTCTTTCGCGGCGCAGGCCGAAAGCAGGCAGGCCGGGACCAGGGCCAGCAGCAGGACCGGAACGCAACGGAACATGCAACGCTTTGCCATCATTCCCTCGAGAGCGCCTCAATGGGGTTGAGCCGCGACGCGTTGCGCGCCGGAACAAAGCCGAAGCAGGTGCCGATGAGAGACGAACAGGCCACGGCCAGCAGGATGGAATCCATGGAAAACCGCAGTGAAAATCCCAGGGAGAGCATACTCGCGGCCACGCTGATCAGACCGGCCAAAGTTATGCCCGCCACGCTGCCCACCAGGCAGATCAGCACGGCTTCCAGCAGAAACTGTTCCATGATATTGACGCGCCGCGCGCCCACGGCCATACGCAGGCCGATTTCGCGCGTGCGTTCGGTGACGGAAACCAGCATGATGTTCATGACGCCGATGCCGCCCACCACCAGTGCGATAAGGGCTATGCCCGTTATAAGCAGGGTCATGGTGCCGGTGGCGCTTTCGATGGTCTGCCGGATGCTGTCGGTGTTGAAAGTGGAAAAATCCTTGCTGCCGTGGCGCGCGGTGAGCAGCCGCGTGATGTTCCGCTCCGCCATGAGCGGCATGACGCCGTCCGCGACCTTGACCGTAATGGAGGCGATGCTGTGGGACCCCGTAATCCTGTACATGACCGTGGTGTACGGAGCCCAGATATTCAGCGTGTCCGAAGGGCCGAAGCCCATATCCTTCTTTTTGACCACGCCCACGACCCGCTGGGGGCGGCTGTTGAAGAGCAGAATCCGCCCTTCCGCCTGCCCGATGGGAAACAGGCGCCGGCGCGTGTTCTCGTCGATGACCACCACGGACTCGTTGCGGCGCACGGCGTTCTCATCGAAAAAACCGCCCGAGGCCGGTTCCAGGCCCTTCACGTCAAAGTAACCGGCCCCCACGCCGTTGAGCTGCGCCGTAACCGAGATATTGCGGTACCGCAGCGTGCCGCTGGATGAAGCATTAGGGGTGCTGCTGGCGATATAGGGCTGCTGCGCCAGAATATCCGCATCGGCCACGGTCAGGGTGGTTATCTGGGCGGCCCGCTGGTCTCCGAAGCCCCTGCCGGGAAAGATGTCGATGGTGTTGGTGCCCATGGCGCTGATGTCGGCGATGATTTTTTCCTGCGAGCCCCGTCCCAAAGCCACCACGGAAACCACCGAGGCAATGCCGATGATAATGCCGAGCATGGTCAGGCAGGAACGCAGCTTGTGCGCCCAGATGGCTTGCAGGGACATTTTGACCGCCTCGCGCAGTTGGTCAAGACGTCCCGTCATCCTGAGCACGGGACGGACCGTCGCGCCGGGGGGCGCGGCCGGGGCATGGGGCCGGGTGCGCTCGTCGGAAACGATGCGCCCGTCGCTGATACGGATGACCCGCGCCGCATGCGCCGCCACCTTGAGATCGTGCGTCACCACAATGACCGTATGGCCGCGCGCGTGCAGCTCTTTCAGAATCTTCATGACATTGTCGCCGCTGGCGGAATCCAGCGCGCCCGTGGGTTCGTCCGCCAGGATGATGCGCCCGCCGTTCATCAGGGCGCGCGCGATGCTCACGCGCTGCTGCTGGCCGCCCGAAAGCTGTGCGGGCACCTTGTCGGCCTGCTCGGCCACGCCCACGCAGCCCAGCAGGTCCATGGCGCGCTCGCGGGCCTCGTCCTTGGAGACACCCAGCACATCGACCGGTCCCAGCATGACGTTCTGCAGCACCGTCATATGTGCAAACAGGTTGAACTGCTGAAACACCATGCCCAGCTCGGCACGCATGCGGGCAAGGTCCTTGCCTTCCTGCGGCAGGGGCTCGCCCTCGATGAGGATCTCGCCCGAGTCGATGGTTTCCAGGCGGTTGATGGTGCGGCACATGGTCGACTTGCCCGAGCCCGAGGGGCCGATCACAACGACGACCTCGCCGCGGTCAACAGAGAGGTTAATGTCGTTGAGGACATGCAGATCTCCGTAGTGTTTATCGACGTGCTTGAGCTCGATCAGCGGCTGCTTGCCGGAAGCGGAAGTGCTTTGTGCCATGGTGCTCGGCTCCTTATGACTCGAAATGGTAAAGCGTTAGCGGATGATGGTCGCGCCGGTCTTGTGCGAAACATAGACAGCGGCCTTGTTGATCGCGACGTTGATGAGGATGTAGATGACCGCGATAACCAGGTAGACCGACACGAGGGCGTCGTAGTTGGTAATGAGCACGCGGGCGTTTTGCATGAGGTCGGGGTAGCTCACCACATAGGCGACGGTGGTGTCTTTGACTACGACCACGAGCTGCGAAATCAACGACGGAATGATAAACCGAATAGCCTGCGGCAACACGATTTTAAAGGTGATTTTGGCCTTGGAGAGACCGAGCGCCTGGGCGGCCTCGACCTGGCCGCGCGGCACGGCATTGACGCCGGCGCGGAAAATCTCGGCCAGCACGCCGGCCGCAGCGAGCGCGACAGGCAGCGTGAGCATCCAAAACGACGGCAGCGAGATCTTGTACTGGGGCAGCACCAAAAAGAAGAAGTAGATAAACAGCAGGCTCGGCACACCGCGGAAGAAGTCGGTAAGCACGCGGCAGACCAGCTGCAGCGGCTTAATGTCGCTGGTGCGGCCGAGCATAAGGGCTAAGCCCAGCACCAGCGCGATGGCGCCAGCGGTGAGTGCGACCTTGACGGTGCCCTCAAAGCCGGCAAGCAGGAACTTCCAGGTGGTGAGGTGTGTAAAGAAATACCAATAGTGGACCGAAAGCTGACCGGTCACATAAAAGCGCTGCAGTACCAGGGCGACGAGCGCGGCCACGGTGACGAGTGAGATGGCGGTGCCGATGCGAATCTTAGCGCGCATCTTGGGGCCGGGAGCCTCGTAGAGCGCATCGCGCATGGTGAGTGCAGGGGAGGAATGCTTGCTCATCGGAGGATCCTCACCTTCTTATCGATGTAGTTGCCAATGTGGCTCACCACAAAGGCCGTGCCCAGGTAGCCGAGCGCCGAGATAAAGAACGCGGCGACGCCGCCGAGCGAGCGCGTGTTGATATAGCTCACCACGCCGGTGAGCTCTTGCGGCTTAAGCGGCACCTGGCTGCCCAAGGCGGTAGTGAGCATGACGGCGATAAAGAGGTTGGTCATGGGCAATACGCTTGAGCGCAGTGCCTGCGGAATCACGATCTTGGCGAGGATACGGCTGAAGCTCATGCCGAGCGAACGTGCAGCTTCGACTTGGCCGACGCCTACGGTGTTGATGCCGCTCATAAAGTTCTCGGAGCCAAAGGCCGAGCCCAAAAGGACCGTGGCGACGATAACGCAGGTGCGGTAGGGCAGGACGACCTTGAGCGGCGGCAGCGCATAGACGACGATAATGAGCAGCGCGATGCCGGGGATGTTACGGAAGACCTGGACATACAGGTCGCCAAAGACGCGCAGCGGCTTGAGCGGCGACACGCGCATCACGGTGACGGCGACGGCCAGCACCATGGCGATGGCAAACGACTCAAGCGTCATGCCCCAGGTTGCTAGCAGCGCGTCGATATAGTTCTGGCCATAGAGCGACCAGAGCTCGGAGAGACTCATGCGGACCTCCCGCCGGTAAGGAAAGGGGCCCCCGTGTGTACGGAAGCCCCGACAACTCTGTGAGGAAACAGTTTACCGCAATAAAGCGCATCGTGCGTTTCCATATGGTTTCGTTGCGGCCGTTACCAGGCTCGTTGCCTAGGCGCCGATCTCGGGCAGCTCGGGAACATTGGTGTCGCCCGTGCGGTCGCCGATGCAGATCTGCCACAGCTCGGTCCAGGTGCCGTCGTCCTCGATCTTCTTAAGGAAGTCATTGACAAAGGCGACGCCGTCGGAATCGAGCGGCAGACCGATGCCGTAGGGCTCCTTGCTGCCGAAGGGCTTGCCGGCGATCTTGTACTTGCCGGGCTCGCGGACCAGGGCGCTCTGCTGCATGTTGTTATCGATGACGTAGGCGTCAACACGACCCTGCTGGAGTGCCTGGCGGGCCTCCTCGTCGGTCTTGAACTCCTGCTGGCTGGCCTTGGGAGCGAGCTCCTCCAGGATGGCGGGGCCGTTGGAGCCGGACTGGACGGCGACGCTCTTGTCGGCCAGGTCGTCGACGCTCTTGATGTCGTCGTTATCGGCGAGCACCAGGATAGCCTGCTGGGTGTAGTAGTAGGGACCGGCAAAGGAGACGAGCTTCTTGCGCTCGTCAGTGATGGTGTAGGTGGCAAAGACGGCGTCGACCTGGCCGTTCTGCAGGACAGACTCGCGCGTGTCCGAGGTCACCTGGGTGATCTCGACCTTGTTCTCGCCCAGAATGTAGTTGGACAGGAGCTGTGCGATACCGGCATCGAAGCCGCGGGTCTGACCGTCTTTCTCGTTGAGGAGGGAGAAGAGCGTGGAGGTCTGAACGCCACCGATCTTAAAGACGCCGGCGTCCTTGACGGCCGTCGCCCAGGTGCTGGCGGCGATGGCGTCGTCATCGGCCTTGGGGCCGTTGTCGACGAGCTTGTCGAACGCCTTGGCGTCGAGCGTGGTGGAAGCCTCGGTATCTTCGGAGCTCTTGGAGGAGTCGGCGGCGGAACCCTTGTCGGCCTCGGCGCTGGTGTCGGAGCAGCCGGCAAGACCAAGGCCGGCGACGGTTGCGAAGGTGGCGGCGACGAAGCCGCGGCGGTCGAGAACGACCTGCTGGGAGAGGTTCTTGCTCATGGTAGAACACCTTTCTCAATAAAATCCCTAGCGGTTGAGTAGAGTTATACCCTATCGCGCTCAAATGGGTCAACACGAAATAACTCAGAAACATACTTACCTTATGGGTTATTCTACCTACTAAAAAGGGACAGGTTTATTTTGGCAGGTTTTATCTGGACAAACGTCGGTTGTTGCTGCTGAGATAGTGCTTTTCGGACGGCCCGCCTCGCTGTTTTGTCTCAATCAGTAACAGGTAGACGAGGAAATGGGTTCTAACTGTTGCAGATCGAGATTTTCTCTTCAGGGGAATTCGAATGTCTCGATCTGTAACATCTGGACGGACAAAAGGTCTCTATCTGTTACAGATTGAGACAAAGGTCAGGGACTAAGACGTCTTGTCTAGATCTGTAACAGTTAGACGGGAATTCGGGCCCTAGATGTTACAGATTGAGATAATCGCGTCGCGAAAACAAAAACCTCCGCAGGGGGGTGCTTTCCTTGCGGAGGTTTTCTTACTCGTTGAGTAGTCTTGCGGCTTCGGCGGTCATGTTCTCGACCGTCATGCCGTTCTGCGCGAGCAGTTCGTTGGGGTCGTAGCGGTCGGGGAAGCCCTTGGCGATGCCGAAGGTGCGCGTGCGCACGGGCGTGCAGGCCAGGTAGCACGCCACGCGCTCGCCCCAGCCGCCGTCCAAGATGCCGTCCTCGAGGGTGACGACAACGCGATGCTCGGCGACAAGGCTGTCGAGGAACTTGCGGTCGAGCTCGGCTGCAAAGCGAGGGTTGACGAGCGTGGCCTCGATACCGTACTCGGCGGCCAAGCGGTTTGCCACGCGCTCACCCAGCTCAAAGAAATCGCCAAGCGCGAGCACGGCAACGTCGCGGCCCTGACGCACCACGTTGTAGCGAACGGCGCTGTAGTCGGTGTCTTCGGCGGGCGCAAGGTCGGGGCGGCTTACCAGGCCGATGCCCGGTACGCGGATTGCCACGGGATGCTCGCGGTGGTCGAGCGACCAGCTCAGCATGGACAGATATTCCTCCATGCAGGCCGGCGCCAAGTAGTGCATGTTGGGAAGACCGCCCAGCATGGAAATATCAAAGAACGAAAGGTGCGTCTCGGACGTGGTGCCAAAGATTGACGCACCAAACACCAAAATGGTTGCGGGGGCGTCGTTGAGGCACAGGTCGTGCCACAGCTCGTCGTAGGCGCGCTGCAAAAACGTGCCGTACACACCAAAGACTGGCTTGGCGCCCGAGCGCGCAAGCGCGGTGGCAAAGGTCACGGCGTGCTCCTCGGCAATGCCCACATCGACGAACTGTTTGCCGGCGGCGGCGCGAAGCTCGGGTGTAAAGCCCATGATGTAGGGTGTGGCGGCCGTGATGCCCACGACCTGCGGATCGCGCTCGATGGCGGCGCTGAGCGCCTCGCCCGTAATGTCGGCGTAGGTGCGCGGCGCAGGCTCGCTCGGATGGCCCGGGCAGAGCTTGCGCCCGGTCGCCATGTCAAACGGACCCACGTGGTGCCAGCGCTCGGGGTCGTTTTGGGCTGGCTCAAAGCCCTTGCCCTTGGCGGTGGAGACGTGCAGCACGATGGGATGATCGATATTGCGCAGTTCCTGCAGCGCGTCGACTAGGGCCAACACGTCGTTGCCGGCGTCCAAATAACGGTAGTCGAG
Source organism: Collinsella sp. (assembly GCA_048485235.1). Lineage (GTDB taxonomy): Bacteria > Actinomycetota > Coriobacteriia > Coriobacteriales > Coriobacteriaceae > Collinsella. The sequence continues at coordinate 5,900 of DBFWCI010000028.1, read as the reverse complement.
TCCCATCGCGCGGAAAACGTTGCGCTCACAGGTGCCGTTGCTGGCGCGCAGCTCGGCCAGATTGCGATAGAGGCCACCGTGGTTCTCGGCGATGGACTGGTCGTTATCGTTGACGATGATGATCAGGTTGCTGTCGAGTTCGGCGGCATTGTTGAAGCCCTCAAACGCCAGGCCGCCCGAAAGCGAGCCGTCGCCAATGATGGTGATGACGTTGTACGCATCGCCCGCCAGGTCACGAGCGTGCGCCAGGCCGCAGCCCAGGCTCACCGACGTGGAGGTATGGCCCATGGCGAACAGGTCGTGCTCGGACTCGTCGGGATTGGCAAAGCCAGAGGCCTCGCCAAAGCGCTTCGGATCGATATAAGTGTACGCGCGCCCAGTCAGCGCCTTGTGGGCGTAGGTCTGGTGCGAAACGTCAAAGAGAATCTTGTCGATAGGGGAGTTAAACACGCGATGGAGCGCGACCGTAAGCTCAACGACGCCCAGGTTGGGGGCAACGTGCCCGCCGACGGCGGCGGAGCTTTCGAGGATGGCGTGGCGAATCTCGTCGCAGAGCTGCGGGAGCTCGGCACGATTAAGAGCCTTGACGTCCTCGGGCGTTGTCGTTTGCGTAAGCAGCATCGTTGTGGGTTACTCCATGCGAATCGAGTGCCGGCGCTCCCTCGGCCGACACAATTGCACAAGACAGTCTCGCACATTTTGGCGTTTGATATGTGACGGCGGCGCGGTAATTCGCCAACTGGTGGGGCAAAACGTTTTGTCCGATGCCATACTGATAGATTCGATGATGATTTTTTCAATACGTGCAGGCCGTGGCTTGCCGCCGTGAGCCGCTGGAAGGAGGCAGCATGTCCGATGCCGTTCGTGCCGAGAAAATCGCGCACGAGGTCGACGATGCCGCCCGCCAGCTCGCCCAGGCGGGCCGCTTGGACCTGACGCGCGAGTTTATCCAGCATGGCGACGTGACGGTCTATGCACATGTGACCTCGGTGGCACGGGCAAGTCTGTCCTTTGCCGAGCACTTGGGCCGTGCTGGCATTTCGATCGACCGTGCCTCGCTGCTGCGCGGAGCCTTGTTACACGATTACTTTCTCTATGACTGGCACGATCCCGATCCGAGCCATCGACTGCACGGATTTCGTCACCCGTTTTTTGCCCTGGCGCGTGCCGAGGAAGATTTTGAGCTGACGCCGCGAGAGCGGAATATTATCGTGCGGCATATGTTTCCGCTGGTGCCGGTGCCGCCGACGTGTCGCGAGGCGTGGATTGTTTGTCTGGCGGATAAATGGTGTGCTCTGCGTGAGACGGTCGCCGGCCGCCTGCCGCGCAAGGACGAGACGGACGATAGCGTGAGTAAAGCATCGAGTGAAAAGAGGAGAGGGTAGACGGTGGGGACCGCGATCGACATGTCCTTTGACGGCGCGACGCTTGCCGCCTGCCCGCTTTCGGCACTGGTGCTCTCGTTTGCCTTCTACGGTTTTTGCGGCTGGGCATGGGAATCGACAGTCTGCGCCATGCTCAACCACGGACGCTTTGCCAACAGCGGCTTTTTGCTGGGACCGTGTTGCCCTATCTATGGCGCGGGCGGCATTGCCTGCTGGCTGCTGTTGCGCGGGATTCCGGATGCCCCGAGCCAGTTTGTCGCTGCAGCGCTCGTATGCAGCGTGATTGAGTACAGCGTAGGCGTGCTGTTGGAAAAAACAACGGGCGCTCGCTTTTGGGACTATTCGCATCTGCCGTTTAACCTGCACGGACGTATCTGTCTGTACTGGGCCTGCGCGTTTGGCCTGGGTGCGTTGTGCATTTGCCGTTTAGTGGAGCCGGCATTGCTGGGGCTGCTTGGCCATCTGCCGGTGCTGATTGTGCGGTTGTCCGCCTTTATCGTCGCGGTCGCGATGATGGTCGACGCGTTGTGCTCATTGGCGAGCTGGCGGCGTCTGTCTGATCAGCTGGAGCGCGTCCGGGCCGACCTTGCCGACCGCATCAACGAGTCGCTTGCCGACGCGTCCGACTCAATGCTCGAGCGCATTCCCGATTCTACGATTGACTCGGTGGCACAGACGCACATCCGTAGCCGTGCCGTTAACGCGTGGCTGGCCGAGCTGGGTGACGCCGCGCTCGATGCCCTGCGCGAGAAGGCTTCGATGCCGACGTTTATCGCGGATGGTGCTCGCGGCCTGGCGCTTGCCGCCCGCCGCGTGGCCGATGCCGCGCCGAACATGCCGCGTCCGTCGCTCAGTCGTCGCCTTGCCGGCAAGCGCATGAGCCGTCCGGTGCCAAGCGTGTCGCTCAGCCGACGCGACCTGCGCTTCTTCAATGCCTTCCCGCGCTTGCGCATCAACCGCTACGAGGGCGTCATCCGAGCTACCGACCTCCGCGACCGAGCCCGCGAGCTGTTCCGCCGCTAGCCGGGACGGGCGCGCTCACGGCTTCCTTGCTCGCGTATTTCCCGTTCGTTTCGCGTCCGTTGCCGCGCCGTTTCCAAGATTGCGGCACCGTTTCCATTCGACAACGCCGCGTTTAACAACGCCGTATCTGGTCTACACCAGTTGCCCCTCGGCCGCATTATGGGCGCCGACAACGTTCATGCGACCAAGGGAGAGCGAATGTACGATACGGGATCGACAACGTTTATGCTCGTCTGCACCATGCTCGTGTTTTTAATGACACCGGGTCTGGCGTTTTTCTATGGCGGCCTGTCCAGGCGCAAAAATGTCATCAACACCATGCTCATGTGCTTTGGCGCCATTGGTCTGGTTGGTGTGCTGTGGATTGTTGCCGGCTGGTCTCTGGCCTATGGCGGCGACGGTTCGAGTCCGTTTATTGGAGGCCTTGACCAGCTGCTGTGCCTGCCGGTGCTCAACCAGGTGCTGCAGGCGGCTGAGGGCAATGCTGCGGACGGTGTCGTCTACCCTCAGATCATCAACATCGCCTTCCAGATGGCATTTGCCATGATCACGGCTGCTATCGTCACGGGCAGCCTGGCCGGCCGCGTTAAGTTCGGTGCCACGACGGCCTTCCTGGGTATTTGGCTGCTCGTGGTCTATGCGCCGCTCGCTCACATGGTTTGGGGCGGCGAGGGCTCCTTTATTGGCGATATCATCGGCGCGCTCGACTTTGCCGGCGGCGACGTGGTGCACATCTCGTCTGGTCTTACGGGCCTGATTCTCTGCTTAATGCTCGGCCGTCGTCGCGGCTTTGGCATGGTGAGCTACCGTCCGCATAACGTGCCGTTTGTGGCGCTGGGAGCCGGCCTGCTTTGGTTTGGCTGGTTTGGCTTTAACGGCGGCAGCGAGTTCAAGGCCGACGCCGTGGCGGCACTTGCCATCCTCAATACCGTGACGGCCAGCGCGGCGGGCATGGTCTCGTGGCTTGCCGTCGAGCGCGTGCACACCGGTCGCCCCACGCTGGTGGGCGCCAGCACCGGTCTGGTTGCGGGCCTTGTGGTGGTCACGCCGGGCGCGGGCTTTGTCGAGCCGTGGGCGGCGCTGGTCATGGGCCTGATCGTATCTCCCGTCTGCTACCTGGCCATCAGCCATCTTAAGACCAAATTTGGCTACGACGATGCGCTCGACGCGTTTGGCTGCCACGGCATCGGCGGCATCCTGGGCGGCGTGCTCACGGGGCTGTTCTGCGTGCCGGAGCTCTCGTGGACCGGTAAGGGCGGCCTGTTCTACACGGGCGATGTCTCGCTGCTCATCTCGCAGATTTTGGGCATTGTGGTGACGGTCGCTATTGTACTGGTGCTCGACTTGGTGATCGCCGCGGTGGTCAAGGCGCTGTTCCACGGCAGCCTGCGCGTGGACGAGGCCGATGAGGCGCTGGGCATGGATGCGAGTCAACACGGCGAGAGCGCATACCCCTCGTTCTCCGGACTCGACTAGCAGCTTCCCCAAGCACCGCACCTTGCCGTTCAATCGTCGCTCACGTACTTAAGTACGCTTCGCTCCTCTTTCACGGCAATCTGCGGCACTTGGGAAACCTGCTAAGACCAGTCAGTTGAACTTTTTGATCTCTGAGGTTGGTTTGCGGCATTTGGAAAACCCGTGCCACATGAATGAGCAATTCATTTCTTTATTAAAGAGAGGAATTCACTATGAAGAAAATTACGGCGATCGTTCGTGCCGAGAAGCTTGAGGTTCTTAAAGACGCGCTGTTTGCTGCCGATGTTCGTGGCATGACTATTAACCAAGTGCAGGGCTGCGGCGCGCAGCATGGCTGGAAGGAATACGTGCGCGGCAACGAGTTACTTGTCAACACGATCCCTAAGGTACAGTTCACCCTTATTTGCGCCGATGAGCACGTCGATGGCATTGTCGACATCATCTGCAACGCCGCTCGCACCGGAGCCGTCGGCGATGGCAAGATCTGGGTCGAGCCGGTCGAGGAAGTCATCCGCATCCGTACCGGCGAACGCGGCCCCGCTGCGGTGTAGGACAATCTTTCGCCTGACGGGCGCGCCTCTCTTGGGGCGCGCCCGTTCTCGTCTACAATATCGTGCAGACGAAGGAGAGGCATGCCCATGATCAAGATGTTTGCGAGTGACTTAGACGGAACGCTGCTGAACGCCCTGCATGAGGCGGATGGGACCATCCGCCGTGCCATTCGCGAGCTGACCGAGGCTGGCCTGCATGTGGTTCCCGCGACCGGACGCTCGACGCTGCCGGTCGGCGAGCATGGCTTTACGGGCCTGGCGCTTGACGCCTGCTGCTCTAACGGCTCCATCGTGCGCGACAGTCATGGCGAGGTGCTCAAAACCTGGACCATCGACCCGCAGGTTACCGAGGAGCTGCTCAAGGCGTTCCCGGACATTTGCTTCGACTGCTCCACGCCCGACGGCATGTTCTCGAGCGGTTCGTTCGAGATGCACCAGGCGGGCTTTAAAAAGGACAGCCCCATCAAGCGTATTGTGATGCGCGGCATGCGTGCACGTGGCGGGTATCACGAGGAGCAGTATTTCGATCAGTCGATCGGCGACATCCTGCGTCACGATGTATGCAAGATTAACTGTCGCGTGACCTCGCCCGAGCTGGAGCGCGACCTTAAGGCGTATTTGGCCGAGCGATCGGACCGCGTGGTCAACGCGCCGTTCGATCCGGTGATGTTCGAGATCACGGACGTGGCGTGCAACAAGGGCGAGAGCGTGGCCTGGCTGGCGAGCTACTACGGCATTGCCGAGGATGAGGTCGCGGTTTACGGAGACGGCGGCAACGACATCGCCATGCTCAAACGCTTCCGCCACAGCTACGCGACCAAAAACGCAAGCGATGCCGCCAAGGCCGCCGCGAGCGCAACTATCGGCAGTTGCATGGTCCACGCCGTCCCCAAACACATGCTCGCCACCATGCGCAAGCAAAACTCTCGCACCGTCATCGAATAATGTGACAAAGGGACAGCCCCTTTGTCACAGGTGACGCTGGTCTCTTGAAATACGAACAAACATTCGCATATCTAACTGCGCTTTGATAGAATTGATACTGTTGGCGGCAGTTCCATGTGCCGGGCAACGCCCTCCATCTGATGGGAGGTGATGCCCATGACCGATCTGATTGATTTCGTGAGACTTCTGACCGCTTTGGTCTCGTTCTCCACGGCACTCGTCGGGCTTTCCGAGGCACTCAAGCAACGTTCGAAGCAACGTAAGACGATATGAGAAAGCCATTTGGGTCGCCTCCCCCGCGGCGCAGCTTCTTTCCGCGGGCTCGGGATGCCACAATGGGCTTTGAGTATCGGCCCGTGCGGTAGCCCTTACCGCACCTGCGGGGAGGAGGCTTCCCATGCCCCATGTTACCTCCATCGGCCTGGACGTCCACGCGCGATCGGTCGCCGCCGCGGCGTTCAACCCCTTCACCGGCGAGGTGGTGCACCGTGACTTCGGGACGGACGCCGCCGAGATCGCG
>DBFWCI010000027.1:0-89676 GCA_048485235.1 Collinsella sp. | reverse complement strand
TTCTTCCTCTTTCCGGACATGCCGTCCTCCGATCTTCCGGGGCCGGCCGGTCCGGCCCTCAGGGTATCGGGTTCCCACATTCATCCGTACATGTACGGATGAATGTGGGAGGTGTTCGGATGAAGTCGATAATCAAGGGCTGCACCGCGCTCCTCGAAGCCGATAATATGCTATTTGGACAAACCGCGCTGAGCTGGTAAAATTACATACGCGGAAATGCGCTACTTGCGCTATTTGCGCGTGTTTTAACAAAATTAGCACAGGTCAGGGTCATTCTGACCCCGCTGGGGGTCAAGGGGTCGCTGGTTCGAATCCAGTCGTCCCGACCAGAAGTTTGCAGGTCAGGCACCTAGTGCCTGGCTTTTTTATTAAATTGCTTAAAGCAACGAAGAATCAACGACTGCACCGCCCGATACGTATGCGAATCAAAACGTGTACGTCAGCCTCCAAAATCGAAAATTTTCGAAATGTTTGGAGGCTGATGTACACAAATGCATGGTCTCGCCCCGCCCACAACACCCTCCACATGTCTGGACTCTCTATGGCTTGGCTGGATAGACATCGCCGGAACGGGTATAGTATCGAAAGTTTTGTCGTTAACCAGCGGGGGAGTCCTGTGAGCATCAAAAAGAAGATCAAAAAGGAGCTTATCGGCACCTCCGATTACCCGTCGAATAAGATCTTTACGATCTCCAATTTCATTACCTTCACGCGCCTGATGCTCACGCTGGTCTTCCTGTACCTGTTTGTGACGGATAACAACCGCGTCGTCGCCATCGTCATCTACGCCGTCGCCGCCTCTACCGACTGGATGGACGGCCAGATCGCCCGTATGACCAAAACGGTCTCGTGGCTCGGCAAGGTTATGGATCCCATTTGCGACCGTGCGCTGCTGTTTACCGGCGTGCTGGGCCTGGTGGTCCGTGGCGAGCTTCCCATCTGGGTCTGCGTGCTCATCATCGGCCGCGATATCTACCTGGGAATCGGCACGCTTATCGTGCGCCACTATCACCGCCGTCCCATCGACGTGGTGTTTCCCGGCAAGATTGCCACGGCGCTGCTCATGACCGGTTTCTCGCTCATGCTGCTAGGCTTTCCCACTGTGGACGGCTGGCATCTGCTGCCCGCTACGTTCACGGCCTTCCCGGGCCTCAACGGCAGCCCGGTACCGCTTGGCATCTTCTTTGTGTACGGCGGCGTCATCTTCTCCATGCTCACCGCCGTCATCTATTCCATTAAGGGTGGAGCGGCCATTAAACAAGCCGTGGCGCATCCAGAGGACGAAGACATCGACTTTCTTAACCCCGAAATCGAAGACTAAGCCATTGGGGTATGATTACGTACAGTACATTTTTTGCGGCATGTCCGCGTTAAGTTAGGGGTTGTCATGGACAACATGGTTAACAATATGCCTCAGAACGGTAAGGCCTCAGACGCCACCTGCGTTTTCCGCGTTCCTTCGAGCGATGTCACCGTTCCCGACCTCATGGCCAACGTACACATAACCGCGCCCGTGTTGTCTATCGTCAAGGGCCCGCAGACCGGCGCCGCCTTTGAGCTCGAGGACAGCGTGACCACCATCGGCCGCGATCCCGCTAACGGCATCTTCCTCAACGACATGACCGTGTCGCGTAGCCATGCGCGCATTATTCGCGAGGGCCTGGGTGCCCGTATTGAGGACCTGGGCTCGCTCAACGGTACGTGGGTTGACGGCGCTATCGTCAACGGCGCACCGCTGCACGACGGCTCTTCCGTCCAGATCGGTACGTTTACGCTCATCTATCACGAGAGCACGCCGGAGCGCATCGAAACCGGTGAGTAGGGCATGGCCGAACGCAATTATCTGAGTATCGGCCAGGTCGTCAATTTACTTCGAGGCGCATACCCCGATCTTTCGAACTCAAAAATTAGATTTCTCGAAGATGAGGGGCTCATCACCCCTCATCGCACGCCTAAGGGGTATCGCCAGTACTCCAAGGAAGATGTTGACCGCCTAGAGGTCATTCTGCACCTGCAGAAGACCCGCTACATGCCGCTCAACGTGATCAAGCAGCGCCTGGAAAACGCCACGGACCTGTCGACGCTCGCCTACGAGGTGGGCCTGCTGTCCGACGTTCCGCTCAAGACGGAGCCCAAGGAGACCAAGCAAAAGCTGCATCCTATCGAGACCATTCCCGATATGCTCGGCGTCGAGATCTCCTTTATCCGCTCCCTGGCCGAAAACGACCTCATTCGCATCATCAAGAGCCCGCAGAACCGCGAGCTTGTCGATGGCCGCGATTTCCCGATCATCCGCTACTGCTCCGAACTTTCGCGCTTCCATATCGAGCCTCGAAACCTGCGCCAGTACGTATCGTCGGCAAACCGCGAGTCTTCGATGTTTGAGCAGGTGCTCGTGAGCATGCTCGGTATGGATACTTCCGACGACGAGCGCGACGCCAAGCTCGAGCGTGCGTTTAAGAAGTTGCATGACCTCACCGAGGGCGTGCATACCGCACTGCTCAAGAACCGTGTATTCGAGTCACTCAACGCCGTGGTCGAGGACGCCGATATCGATGCCCTCGACGAGGAAATCGCACGCTCGGAATCCACCAAGGCCAAAAGCGAAGAAGCATCCGTCCCAATGGCTCCTGTGCGTGAGGAATCCCTCGTGCAGCCGCTCAAAGTTGTCGCCCCCTCGCACGCCGGCAACGCCAGCGCGGACAAATAGACGCTGCCAAAAAAACAGCTTCCCATGAAAGGTCATGCCATGTACGACTTCGAACCTCATATCGTCGACATCCCCGACTATCCCGAGCCCGGAGTCATCTTTAAGGACATCACGCCGCTCTTTGGAAATCCCGAGGCACTAAAGGCCATGGTAGATGCCCTGGCCGAGCATTTTGCCGGCATGGGTATCACCAAGGTCGTGGGTCCCGAGGCTCGCGGCTTTATGGTCGGCGTGCCCGTGGCTGTCGCCCTGGGTGCCGGCTTTGTGCCAGCTCGTAAACCGGGCAAGCTGCCACGCAAGACAGTGAGCCAGAGCTACGAGCTCGAATATGGCACCGACTCTATCGAGATCCATGCCGATGCCATTACCTCTAAAGATACCGTGTTGATTCTGGATGACTTGGTCGCGACGGGCGGAACCGTCGAGGCAACAGGTAAACTGGTGCGCGATATGGGCGCAAAGCTTGTGGGCTACGGTTGTATCCTTGAGCTTGCGTTTCTCAACCCGCGCGAGAAGCTCACGCCCTCCAACGAGGATGTCGAGCTCTTTAGCCTGGTAACGGTGGACTAGCCGCTACCCTTAGATACCGGAAAGGAAGCTCCATGCGCACAGCAAACACGCATAAAAACATGGCACGCTGCGCTGCTACGGCAACCCTCGCTTGTGTTTTGGGCCTGGGCCTCGCGGCTCCTGCCTATGCCGATACCGCATCCGATCTTGCCGCTGCTCGTACCAAACTCGAGCAGATTGGCACCCAAACCCAGCAAATTCATGAAGAACTCTCCGCACAGACGCAGGAGCTTGATCAGACTGCAGGCGAGATCACGCAAAAGCAGCAAGAGATTGCCGAGGGCCAGGCAAAGCTTTCGAGCTACGTTGCCGGTGAGTACAAGACCGGCGGTCTGAGTCTCCTTCAGGTTTTGACGGGCGTCGACGATCTTGGCGACATGCTCAACCGCCTGTTCTACTACGGCAAGGTTTCTGACAAGCAGGCCCAGACCATTCAGGAGGTCAAGGACCTTAAGCAGCAGCTCACCGATAAGCAGACCGAGCAGGAGAAGAACGTCGCCGCGACGCAGAAGAAGGTCGACGAGCTCAATGCCCAGCAGGCTGAGGCCCAGAGTGTCGTGAACTCCCTGGATTCACAGCTGCAGGCCGAGCTTGCTGCCGAGGCCGAGGCCAACGCCGCGCTGCAGGCCGGTATCAACGCCAGCACCGCCGAAAAGGCCACGGTGAGCAACGACACCGCCGGTACGACCGAGAACACTCCCGCGCCCACTCCTGCTCCCACGCCGCAGCCTTCGACGCCCGCTCCGGCTCCCACGCCGCAGCCCTCGACGCCCGCTCCGGCTCCGACGCCTTCCGCACCGAGCCAGTCCGTTGACGGTGGTACCGTTGTTTCGCGCGCCTACAGCAAGCTCGGTTGTGCTTATTCTTGGGGCGGCATTGGACCGAACAGCTTTGACTGCTCCGGCTTTGTAAGCTACTGCCTCACCGGCCGTTATTGCCGCCTTGGCACCACGGGCACCTTCATGGGCTGGACCCGCGTGTCCGATCCCCAGCCTGGTGATGTCGTGGTTAACTCCTACCATACCGGCATCTATATCGGTAATGGTCAGATGATCCATGCTTCCGACTACAAAACGGGCGTCATCATCAGCTCCGTCGCAGCCGGTATGAACAACAACTACATCTTCGTACGCTACTAATTTATTACTACAGCGAACGAACGTGGGCCTCGCGATCTTGAATCACGAGGCCCATTCTTTTTGCCCCTACCGTTTGTCATAAGATCAGTACGGCTATCTAGTATTCAAAACTAGATAGCCGTCCAATCAATCAAAAAGATGGCTATAATTGTTGGGGAACAATTAGAAAGGACCCTCAATGAGCTGGGCACTTATCTCCGATTCGAGCTGCAATCTTCGCGATTGGCAACCAACCGCACCTCATACCACCTTTGCATTTGCACCCCTTAAGATCCGAGTGGGGGAGCGTGAATTTGTTGATGACCTCTCGCTCGATGTTCACGAGCTCAATTGCGCCGTGCAGGCGGAGTCGAGCGCTTCTTCGAGCGCCTGTCCAAGCGTAGGGGAGTGGGCTGAACTTTTTAAGCTTGCCGACATGACGATCTGCATGCCCATCTCGGAGGGCGTATCGGGAAGCTACAATGCCGCGGCCACCGCACGTGACATGGTGCTTGCCGAGGAGCCCAACCGCCAGATTCATTTGGTCAACTCACGAGCCGCAGGTGGCAAAATGGATCTGATCTTCCTGCTGTTCGACCGCTATCTTGCAAGCAACCCGGAAACCTCCTTTGAGGATGCCTGTGCCTACTTCGATAGCTTGGAGCAGAACAGCAAGATCCTCTTTAGTTTGTGCAATTACGAAAACCTTGCGAAGGCCGGACGTATCCCTAAGGCGGCCGGAGTTATTGCCAATAAACTCAGCATTCGAGTTTTAGGCACAGCAAGCGAGGCGGGGGAGATTAAGCTCGTCGGCCACACCCGCGGCGAAAAGAAGATGCTTGGCAAGATTGTCGACACCATGGAGGCCGAAGGCTTTACCGGTGGCGAGGTTATCATCGACCATGTCGAAAATGAGGCAGGCGCCCAGGCACTCGCAAGCCGCATTGAGGAGCATTGGCCCGGCTCCAAGACCATCATCATGCCCTGCAACGGACTGGATTCATACTATGCCGAGATGCACGGGCTCATTATCGGCTACGGCATGGGCGTGGCTTCGGGCCAATAAAGTCCAGCTAGACAAAACACGGGCGGGACAAAGTGTCTGATAGCTCTTTGTCCCGCCCGTCTTATACGTCAGTTAGCTATTAAACCCATTGAACTTTAGGTAGCTCATCAGATACGCCTTCGATACAAAAGACGATACCGCACTGCGAACGAGCAGCGACTCGCGTGTGACCTGATGAGCTGTATCGGGTACAGGAACCTGCTCAATGGAAAAAGCCGCGCGAATCGACGCCTCGAGCTGATCAATCACATAGTCAAAGGCGGTCGGCGCATCGTAGCTCAGGCGCTGAATGTTAAAGAGCGCCTGTACCGCAGCGATGGGCAGCACCTGCTTAAAGATACAGATGGCGATAAGGCGAGCGATCTGCTCGCGACCATATTGCTTTTTCACCGGAGCAGGTACCAGACCGACCTTTACGTAGTTGTTGATCATGGAGGGCGTAATAACGGGCTGCTCCACACAAATCGAAAGCGGTTCCATCCACAGTTCGATGTACTCAATGACCTGATCACGGTAGAGCGTTACATTCGGCAACTGGTTATAGCGCGGCAAGCTGAGCGTATTGAGTTTGCGGACTATATCAGACTGGATAAATGCATCAGGTAGCACCGTGGGCTGAATATCCTCTGGGTTAATGCTAGCCGACGTATCGGACATAGGAATGACATGTTTAACGTGATTCATATGGTGCCTCCGTTCGTTTTAAATATTGTATTCTAGATTATCTAGTTTTGTATACCACAATGAACGGTATGAGCGTCGGATTTAGCTCGGGTCCGGTCGCAGGATAACTGGCTCAGACTTTGCAATGTAATGTCCCGCGGCATCGAGCTTGAGGCAGCGTTGCCGCGGGACATTTAAGTAAAATAACAACCTTACATAAGATATATTATCGTACTTATCCGCGTAGGAAAGCGTATGCACTGGTTGCCGCTATGGCTCCGTCAGAAACGGCGGTCACAACCTGGCGTAAACGCTTGGAGCGGATATCGCCGGCGGCAAATAGGCCAGGCGTGCGGGTGGCCATAGAATCATCGGTAAGGATGCCGCCATCGGGCCCCAGATCGACCAGATGCTCAACAAGCTCGGTATGTGGCTGCGTCCCCGTAAAGACAAAAATGCCAAACGAGCCAGGTTCAAAGGTCTCAGTATGCGTTTTGCCACTCGCATTGTCCTTGAACGTGATTGTCGTGGGCATCGTTTCGCCAGAAAGCTCAACAATACTAGTTTGGTACCTAACTGAAATATTGTCCTTAGCAAGCACCTTATTCACAACGCCCTCGGGTGCACGGAACTGATCGCGACGCAGCACGATGGTCACGCTGCTGGCAATGTCGGACAGGAACAGCGCCTCCTCGCATGCCGAATTGCCACCTCCAATAACAAAGACCTGTTTGCCACGGAAGAACATGCCGTCACACGTCGCGCAGTACGAAACGCCACGACCGCGATACGTGTCCTCGCCAACAAAACCCGCAGGACGCGGCGTGGCGCCCATGCACGCAATGACGCTCTTGGCCGCTGTGTCGCCCATGTCATGATGGATGGTAAATTGAGCCGCATCGGCATCGTAATCGACGCCCGTCACCATACTCCATTCAACCTGAGCCCCCAGGCCTTCAGCATGCTGTTGGAACCGCTCACCAAGTTCGGCACCGCTCAGTAGCGGAATGCCAGGATAATTCTCAATCTCATTGCTCGTGGCAATCTGTCCGCCCGACATGCCCTGCTCAAGGACAGTCGTCGTCAGGTTGGCGCGCGCCGCATAAATGGCGGCAGCATAACCCGCGGGACCGCCACCGATAATCGCAACATCGATCCTCTGGTCGGTAGTCATAAAGAGTCCTCTCGTCGAAACGTTGTCGTTCTTTGCGCTCATACCCAAATTTACGTGAACGTGACACTCATGCACTACAATGATAAATCCGTGTTACAACGTCGAAGGGGAGTTATCGATGGATCAGACGCAGACGAGCGACGACGCTCCCCTGCCCATGCCGGCCACTCCCCAATCGGAGCAAACCACGCTCTTGGCTCAGCAAAAACCTCTCGTGACCATCGTGCACGCCTCGGTCGGCTCGGGTCATAAGGCCGCCGCAAATGCGATTGCGCAGGCATTCGACCTCATCCGCGGCACCAATGGCATCCCCGAGGACGTTGAGATTGAAGTGCTCGATATCCTTGATTTTGGACGTATTAAATTCGACGGCAATAAGACCGCGGCTTCTTTTACAGGAGCCACGCGCCCCATTTACGATCTGACCTGGAGATATACGCTTACGGGACATCTTCTCTGGGGTGGCGGCACGGCATGGTCGCGAATTATGTTCCCCGCCTTCAACGAATATATTCGTAGCCGCAGGCCCATAGCCGTGGTCGCAACGCACATCACAGCAGCCAATGTTGCCGTGGGTGCCCGCGTAATTACGGGTATCGATTATCCGGTCATCTGCGTACCGACCGACTACGAAGTCGAGGGCTGGTGGCCCCACAAGGACACCGATCTGTTCTGTGTTGCCAACGAATTTATGGCCGAAACGCTGCGTCCGCGCAAGGTACCCGAATCAAAGATTCGCATTACCGGCATTCCTATTCGCGCCGGATTCGACACGGATTACGATCGCGAGGAAGAGCTCGCAAAGTTCAACCTCCCCACCGACAAGACCGTCGTGTTGGTAATGGCCGGTGCCAGTTTGCCTCAGCCTTACGTCCGCTTTCGCGCGGCGATGGACCACACACTCCCCTTCCTGCGCGGCTTCGAAGACATGCACTTTGTCTTTTTGCCCGGCAAAGACGTGGAGTATGCCACCCGGCTGAAGACGCTCTTCGATGCCATGAAGCTCGAGAACGTCACGGTTCTGGACTACGTGGACGACATGGCAGCCCTCATGCACGGCTGCGACCTGGCAATCCTCAAATCGGGCGGGCTCACCGTCACTGAGTGCCTGTGCGCGCATCTGCCGATGATCCTACTGGGCAAATCATACGGTCAGGAAAAGGCCAACACCACGATGCTCACCGGCATGGGCGCCAGCATGCATGTCACCACCGCACGAGAACTCATCGTAACCCTACGTCACTTGCACGACCATCCCGAATCACTCAAAGCCCTACTCATCAACGGCGAAGTACTACGCCGCCCTCACGCTGCCAAAGACATCGCCATCGCAACCATGGAGCTCGTAGGCAAGCCCCAAAAGCGCAAACGAGCCTTCTGCCGCTTCTACTGGGGCGATAAACCCGCGCATATTCGCTAGGGTCTTAATGTCCGCTAGCCTGCGGGAGGCCCTATATATCATCCCGTGCTCAAACATTCTCGCTTCGCTGCGAAACTGCGCGCGGGACGATATATAGGGCCTCCCGCAGGCTAGCTGCGTTAACGTACTAGCAGCTATACCAGATTCCCCACCAGTAAAATCTGCAAAGGGGAACCAGAAAATATAAATACAGTAAGCCGACGCTACAAAGGGACGGTCCCTTTGTAGCGTCGGCTTACTAGAAAAGTAAATATTGTTTCAAGCGAGTAGCCGCCCGCTCGTCTCTCACACATATCGTTCCACGCGCAGTTTCGCAGCGAGCGAAGCGAAGCGAGAATGTTTGAGCATGGAATGATATGTGTGAGAGACGGGCGGGAGGGATACGAGCGCCCCTAAGCGACGCCGCTGGAGCCGAAGCCTCCGTTGCCTCGGTCGGTTTTGTCTAGTTCTTCTACTTCTACGAGGTTGACCGTGGGGACTTCTTGGATGACAAGTTGGGCTATGCGGTCGCCTTTGTTGATTTGGATGTTGTTGGAGGGGTCCAGGTTGATGAGGATAACCTTGAGTTCTCCTCGGTAGTGGGCGTCAATGAGGCCCGGCGTGTTGACTATAGACAGGCCCTGCTTGATGGCCAAGCCGCTGCGGGGCTGCACGAAGCCGGCGTAGCCATCGGGCAGGGCGATGGCCAGCCCAGTAGAGACCAGACGACGTTCGAAGGGCTTCAAGACGCAGTCCTCGTTGGAGCGCAAATCCAAGCCGGCATCGGTGGGATGGGCGTATTTGGGAAGCTCGACGGTGGGGTCGAGACGCTTTATGTTGACGGTAATGTTGGACATGGAATCACCTTAGCTTGTCGAGCTCTTGCAGAAACTCATCGACGTCTTTGAAATCGCGGTAGACCGAGGCAAAGCGGATGTACGCCACCTTGTCGATCTTGGCCAAGCGCTTGAGTACCATGTCACCCAACTCATGGGACGTAACGGCCGTCAGCGTGCGAGAGCGCAGCTCGACCTCGATGTCATCGATAATCTCATTGAGCTTCTTAGTGTCGATATCGCGCTTGATGGTGGCGCGCATCAAGCCGACGAGCAGCTTATTGCGATCGAACCGCTGCTTGGTTCCGTCTGACTTAATAACCTCGATTGGATCTTCACATCGCTCGAACGTTGTAAAGCGGTAGTTACACGAGCAACATTCGCGACGGCGCTTAATGGTGTTATTTGACTCCTGCATACGGGAATCAACGACGCGGGTATGTGCCTTGCCGCATTTGGGACAGCGCATGGTACCTCCTCTTAAACGATAACAAGGGTATCATGCGCAGCGCGATAATGATTACGAACGAGCAGGAACCTTAAGATGCGCACCGGCGGCGAGCGAACCATGCTCCAGATGATTGACGTTACGGATCATGTCGGAAGTCTCTTGCGTGGAAAGGCCTTCGATAGGATATTCCTCGGCAAGAGACCAAAGAGAATCGCCAGGCTGAACGCGAATGGTCTCGTAGGTAACGTTGGAAACGGACTCGGCATACGCGGTGTGGCGAGCGCTAAAGACCGACGTAGCAAGGACAAAGAAGAGCGTAAGCGAAACGGCAACAGCGACAATCGTCGGAACCTTCAGGGCAACGCGGGCCGGCGCGACTGCAGCCTGCTGATTGCGAGCAGACTTTACGGTCAAAGGCTGAAAGCCGGAGCGGCCACCCTGAACAACAGTAAAAGTGGGTTCCGCAGGCATCTCGAGCTTAAGGGCGAGGTTTCCCTGGACCATATTCGTTGCTTTCATCATGTTCTCCTCTCGCGTGTTTTGCTGAGAACAGTTTTATCAAGCCGCGCGGACAAAAATGTCTAGCGCGAGAACGAATGTTCGGTTATTATTATCTTCGAACAGTTGTTCCTGTCAAGCAATAATCGAACATTTGTTTGACATTGGCAGAGAGGATCCCCTGATGGCTCGCAAAATTACCAAGCGTCAGCAGCAGATTTACGACTTCATCAAGGAATATCAGCAGGAGAAGGGCTATCCGCCCAGTGTGCGCGAGATGGCATCGGCCGTAGGCCTCTCCTCCCCCAGCACGGTGCATGCTCATCTCTCTGCCCTGGAGGCTCGAGGACTGCTCAAGCGCGATGCCACCAAGCCTCGCGCCCTAGAGCTCTTTGATGAGGACGGGTCCTCTGTTTCGATTTCCAAATCCGATGAACCCACGGCGCCCCGCGGAACGGTCTCGCTGCCGCTCGTCGGTCGCGTCGCGGCTGGGATTCCCATTCTGGCCGAACAAAATATCGAGGACACCTTTACCATCCCGACCGAAATCGCCACAGACCAGGGCTCCTTTATCCTTGAAGTGCACGGCAGCTCAATGATCAATGTCGGCATCTACAACGGTGACTACATTATCGTTCGCGAGCAAAAGAGCGCGATGAACGGTGAAATCGTCGTGGCTATGATCGATGGCTCGGCGACTGTCAAAACGTTCTACAAGGAGCAGGGGCGCGTGCGCTTGCAGCCCGAGAACGACACTATGGAGCCCATCTATGCGACGAACCCCGTTATTTTGGGTAAGGTTGTCGGGTTAATGCGCCGGTTCTCGTAATGCAAAAACGCATCACCATATTTGATACCGTCCGCGGGGTTACTATGCTGTCGATGGCAGGTTTTCACGCCTGCTACGATTTGGCCTACCTATATAGATGGGATATGCCATGGTTTACCGAAACGGTTTTCCAGGATATCTGGCGCGCAAGTATCAGCTGGGTATTTTTGTTTATCGCCGGTTGGATGTGCACGCTCTCGCGTAATAACGTTAAGCGCGCCCTCAAGTACGCGGCCGCAGCTTTGGTCGTATGGATTGCAACTACACTGGTATCAGTCGACGATTCGGTAAACTTTGGCATCATTTATTGCATGGCGGCGTGCACCGCGGTGGTTGCACTCACCCGTCCGTTACTTCAAAAAATGCCGGGCTCGTGGGGCATCGCAGCGTGCCTTGTTCTTTTTGCCCTAACCTGGGGCATTCCAAAAGCGGTCTACCCACTCCCCTACCTGGCATGGCTTGGATTCCCGGGCCCGGGTTTTGTTTCGGGAGACTACTATCCGCTCATTCCGTTTGTCTTTATGTACCTTACCGGCTTTTTTGCTGCCCAGGCAGCACAAGCATCAAGCCTTGAAGCGCCAGCATGGGCATACGCTAATCCCATCCCGGTGCTCGCAGCCCTCGGTCGGCATGCCTTGCCGTTCTATCTGCTCCATCAACCTGTCATTCTAGGCGTGTTAGAGCTCATTTATTCCGTACGATAGCGCTCAAGACGCGGCGCGATTCGGGCCGGCAACTTCGCCACAATGCGAACGCCATCCTCGAGATATTCCTCATGCAGAAGGGTTCCCTGCTCATGCACCAGCGTGATGAGGGCACCCTCGCGATACGGGATATCAGCGGAGAGCAACACATCGGTGGCAGCTGCCTCACGAGCAATACGGTCGACGAGATCGTCGAGCCCCTCGCCCGTCTGGGCTGAAAACAGCACGGCCTCGGGATAGCGACGACGGAAACTCAATCGATCGACGCTATCGAGTAGGTCGATTTTATTGAACACCGTAAGCGTCAAACGCTCGCCGGCACCGATCTCGTCAAGAACGCGATCGACTGCCTCGAGTTGGCGCTCGTAGTCCTCGTCAGAGGCATCCACAACTTTAAGGATCAGGTCGGCACCAAGAACCTCAGACAGCGTGGACTTAAAGGCATCAACGAGACCATGCGGTAGCTTTTGAATAAAGCCAACGGTATCAGTAATGGTCATACCACGACCACCGGGCAAGCGATACGAGCGCGTCGTCGGATCGAGCGTGGCAAACAATTTATCCTGTGATAGCACCGTAGACCCGGTCAGGCGATTGAGCAACGTCGACTTACCGGCATTGGTATAACCGGCTAAGGCAACGCGAAACGCCGGCGACTCGATACGACTCTTTGACTGGACATCGCGGCGCTGTTCAACCTGCTTAAGCTCGCGACGAAGCGCGGCAATCTTGTTGCGAATCAAACGTCGGTCAACCTCGAGCTGGCTTTCGCCCTGGCCAAAGCGCGAACCAATGCCACCGCGTGTCTGCTCTTTAGCAAGATGGCTCCACATACCGCGCAAGCGGGGCAATAGATACTGCAATTGGGCTAGCTGCACCTGCAGGCGGCCCTCACGGGTCTGAGCGTGCAGGCCAAAGATATCGAGAATCAACGCCGTACGGTCGATAATCTTAACCGGTTCGCCCACGGCTTTCTCAAGATACGACTGCTGCGAAGGCGTTAAATCGTCGTCGAAGATAACAACATCGGCATCCATACGATGTACGAGCCCGCAAAGCTCCTCAACCTTACCGGAGCCGATAAACGATTTTGGATACGGCTTAACCAGACACTGTGACAAACGCGCCACGCACTGGGCGCCAGCCGTATGGGCCAGGCGCTCAAGCTCGTCAAGCGAACGATCGAGCGGCCAGGCGTTATCGCGCCACTCAACTCCGACAAGAACGGCGCGTTCGGGCTCGGGTGCCGTGGGAACAAGAGGGAAACGGGCCATTAGGCAGCCTCAATACGATGCAGGATGTCCTCAACGACCTCATCGATCGTAAACTCGTCCATATCAAACCACACGATACGGTCATCGCGCTTAAACCACGAAAGCTGACGTTTGGCATAGCGACGCGAACGCATCTTGATGAGTTCGCGAGCCTCATCCATAGAAATCACGCCATTGAAAGCATCAATGATCTCTTTATAGCCAATTGCCTGCATCGAAGTCAGGGCATCTCCCAGCCCCTGGTCCATAAGACCGCGAACCTCATCGACAAGACCCTGCTCAAACATCAGATCGACGCGCAGGTTAATGCGCTCGTAGAGCACCTCGCGATTACGCGTCAGACCAAACCATAGAGCATGATAATGCTCGCGCGGAACACTAAACTGACTTTTTTGCTGTGCATAGGAGATACCATCATCATGCATCTCGAGCGCACGAATCACACGGCGCACATTATGGGGATGAATAACAGCAGCCGATTCTGGGTCGCGCTCGGCAAGCAGGGCATGCAGCTCTTCCTCGCAAATACGCTCGGCAAGCTCCTGATAGCCCATACGACGATCGTCCTCAAGTTCACCCGAAGGAAAGTCCATTTCATCGAGGGCGGCCTTGAGATACAGCCCCGTACCTCCGCAAAAAACCGGCAGGCAACCCGAACCAAGGAGACGTTCAACATGCGCGCGAGCGTCAGCCTGATAAAGCGCAGCAGAATATGCCACACCCGGCTCTACAATGTCGACGAGACGCAGCGGCACCGTACACTCATCGGGCGCCATCTTTGCGGTACCGATGTCCATGCCGCGATAGATTTGCATCGCATCGCACGACAGCACTTCGGACGAAAGACGAGCTGCCAAACGGTCGGCAACATCACTCTTACCAACCGCCGTCGGACCGACGATCGCAACGGCGGAAAGTCCTGCCCTGGGAGAAACCATTAGCGCGGCTCGCCCACAACGGAGCCGGACAAATACCAGGTCTTGGCAACGTCAACGTCAACATCAACGATCTTGCCAACAAGCTGATCGATGCTGTAACCCTCGGGGATAGGCGCATGCACGGTCTGATTCTTGGGACTCTTGCCCAGCAGGACCGCGTCGTTCTTTTTACTCGTTCCCTCAATGAGCGCCGGCACCACAGTATGAAGCTCACCCTGGTTATACTCGTGTGCCGTAGTCTCGATAACCTTAACCAGGCGGTTGAAACGCTCGAGAATAACCTCATGCGGCGTAGGATCGTCAATCTCTGCGGCCGGGGTACCGGCGCGCTTGGAATAGATGAAGGTATAGGCCTGAGCATAGCGGACCGTCTCGGCAAGTGAGAGCGTCTGCTCAAAGTCCTCTTCAGTCTCGCCCGGGAAGCCAACGATAATATCGGTCGAGAGCGCGATATCGGGCATGCGGTTGCGAATGCGATCGACCAGGCCCAGATAGTCCTCGCGTGTATAACGGCGATTCATCTCTTTGAGGATACGCGTGGAGCCCGACTGAACGGCCAAGTGAAGCTGCGGCATGACGGCGGGCGTCTCGGCCATGGCGTCGATGGTCTCGGGCAGCAGATCCTTAGGATGAGAAGAGGTAAAGAAGATGCGCTCCACACCCGTATCACCCACGGCACGCAGCAGATCGGCAAAACGCGGCTTGCCAAACAGATCGCGACCATATGAGTTAACGTTTTGGCCCAGCAGCGTAATCTCGCGCACGCCCTGGCGCACCAAACCGGTCACCTCGTCGACAATTTCCTCGAAGGGGCGGCTCTTTTCGCGACCGCGCACGTACGGCACGATGCAATAGGTACAGAAATTATTGCAGCCCGTCATAATGGGCACCCAGGCGTGATACTGGGTCTCGCGATGCCACGGCATGCTCATGGCATCCGTATCCTCATGCTCATTGGTGCGGATATGACGCTTGCCATCAAGGAACGCCTCGGCAATGAGCTCGGCCACATGTGCGATGGAATGCGTACCAAAGATGACATTGACGTTATCGACGTTGGTGAGCAGGCCCTCGCCATCGCGCTGCGCGATGCAACCACCAACGGCAACCACACGCTTGCCCGAGGGTGAGGGCGGGAGGCTCTTACAAGAGTTGCACTGACCGTACAGGCGAGTATCGGCGGCCTCGCGCACGCAGCATGTCATGAAGACAACAATATCGGCATGCTCGGGATCGAGCGCCATGAGGCAACCATACGAATCGAGCAGACCGCTCACGCGCTCAGAGTCGTGCTGATTCATCTGGCAGCCAAAGGTGCGGATAAAGTAGGTTTTACCGGCAAGAATATCGCGTACGGAACGCTGGTCCATGTGCATAAGTCCTAACGATGGAGAGGGGGGGCGAATCGAGGCAAGCAGAAGCTAAGCCACAGGCTTAACATCATCCATGACGACGTTATCCATAGCAGCTCGATTGATCTGGTGAACGTAAATAGAAAGACGGATGGCCGTGCGCGACTCCCCGTTAATAAGGATGTCGGAGAACACGGGCGCGCAGGAAATATCAAAACCGGTTGGAATCAAAAAACCGCGCGCGATAGCCACAGCCTTTATGGCCTGGTTGACCGCACCGGCGCCGACACACTGAATGTTGACGGGCACACCATCCTTGACCATGCCGGCGATGGCGCCGGCAACGGACGCGGGCGATGATTTGCTTGATACCTTCAGGCAATCCATGAAGAAACTCCTGCGTTTAAAAGTACGTTTTAACTGCAATAACTGTATCGTACCGAGTGGACTCGGTAAAGGCACTATTCCTCTTTGGCAAGATCGAAGGTCACAGTGATTCGATCACGCGAAACGCGAATCTTTGGGTCGCCGCAAAGGTTGAGATAGTACCGGGCGGCAAGGTCATTAAAGTCGCGCTCCACAGCACGCGAAAACTGTACCATGTCATCCTTGGCAATACGAAGCCCGCGACGATCCTTCGCGAGATCGACAGGAGCCGGCGCATGCGAGGACGAATCACGCTCGCGCAGCAGACGCGCGGTCACACCGCGAACGGGCTTAATCTGCCCTGCCAAAATGCGATGTGCCGTGCGCTCGGACATCTCAAGACCCAAACCCGAGCAGATACGAATAAAGTCCTCGGCATCAGAGGCAAGGCCTAAACGATCGACAACCGGAAGCTCGCTCTCGTCATCAATAAACAGGAGACGAGACGTATCGAGCCGACTTGACGCCTGAGCATAAAGGGTCGCGGCAATCTCAGACGGAGAACCAAGATAGACATCGCAACCACGCAGCTCCTCGAGCGCAAACTCACAGGCAGCGCGAATAATATTATGCGGGCCGCGAGCACAGACATAACGTCCGTCCTCATCCTTGACGGCCTGGGGCCAGCTGGACTGATCGGCACGCTCACTGAGGCGGTCGGCCGCAACGCTCACCTTAAAGGCTGAACCAAGATCGACGCCGGACGTGACCACACGGGCCTCGTCGGTGTTCTGCTTGATCGAAAACAATGCCATGCCACGACCGTGAACGCCCCAACGGTCCATCTTCATGCTCTCGAGCTTGGAGGTAACGCGGGCATCGAAGATTCGCTCTTGCATATCCTGCGGAACGCCCGAACCGTTATCCAGAAAGACAAGCGTGCGGACGCCATCTTCCTTGGTCGTGGCGAGATAGACCTTGTCGGCGCCGGCATCGCGAGCATTACGGAGCATTTCGATGACGATATCCTCGACATGCTGAATGTCGTGCTTTGCCTGGCGCCGCTCGGCCTCCGAAACGCGGAGGCGGACATACCCCTCGCCAAGGTTCTCCTCGACGCGAAGGTTGCCCTCCCCCGACATCGACGCGATAAATGAGATGAGCTCGTTCGCGTCGCTCATGTTATTTAGCGATATCGACAGCGCGGCTCTCGCGAATCACGACGACGCGCACCTGACCGGGATACTCCATCTCTTCCTCGATCTGATGGGCGATATCGTGAGCCAGGACCGTGGACTGGGCATCGGAGATCTTGTCCGGCTGAACCATCACGTGGACCTCGCGACCAGCCTGCATGGCATAGGTACGCTCGACGCCGTCATGGGAGTTGGCAATCTCCTCGAGCTTCTCAAGACGCTTGATGTAGTTCTCGGCAGACTCGCGACGGGCACCGGGGCGAGAGGCAGAGACAGCATCGGCGGCCTGTACCAGGACATCGAGCACCGTGTTGGGGTCGACATCGGCATGGTGAGCCTCGATAGCGTGGACGATAACGGGCTTCTCACCATAACGGCGGGCAAGCTCGGCGCCGATGACGGCATGCGGGCCCTCGACGTCGTGGTCGATTGCCTTGCCAAGGTCGTGCAGCAGGCCGGCGCGCTTGGCGGTCACAACGTCCAGGCCAAGCTCGGAAGCCATCACGCCGCACAGGTCAGAGACTTCGAGGGAGTGCTGAAGCACGTTCTGACCAAACGAAGTACGGTAGCGCAGGGCACCAAGGGTCTTGACGATCTCGGGGTGCAGGTCGTGGATACCGGTATCAAAGGCAGCCTGCTCGCCAGCCTCGCGCACGCGCTGCTGAACCAGGTCGGCAGCCTTGTGATACATCTCCTCGATGCGGGCGGGGTGAATGCGGCCGTCGGCGATGAGGTTCTCGAGGGCAACACGGGCGGTCTCACGACGGACCGGGTCGAAGCTCGAAAGAACGACGGTCTCGGGCGTGTCGTCGATCACGAGGTTGACGCCGGAAACCTGCTCGAAGGTCCTGATGTTGCGACCCTCGCGACCGATGATACGACCCTTGAGGTCATCAGAGGGAATGTGCACGGAGGTAACGGTGACCTCGGCAGTGTGGTCGGCAGCGCAGCGCTGAATCGCCAGGGACAGAATCTCCTGGGCGGTCTTGTGGCACTCGGCGCGAACCTGCTGCTCGGACTCGCGAATGATCGTGGCGGCCTCGTGGGTAACCTCGCCGCGAACCTTATCGAGGAGCTCCTTGTGGGCGTCCTCGCGGGTAAGGTCGGCGATACGCTCGAGCTCGGAGGTCTGCTTTGCGCAGAGCTCCTCGAGCTCTCGGGAGCGCTTCTCGACCTGACCGGCCTGGCTGGACAGCTGATGCTCGCGCTTGTCGAGAGCGTCGTTACGGCGATCGAGGGATTCCTCGCGCTGCATCACGCGGTTCTCGAGCGTACGAATCTCGTTCTTACGCTGCTTGTCCTCGGCCTCGGCGGCCTGCTTGTTTTTGATGATCTCCTCTTTAGCCTCGAGCAGAGCCTCTTTTTTGAGGGTCTCGGCCTGACGCTTTGCATCACCGATCAGGGACTCAGCCTGTGCGTGTGCCGACTGGATCTTTTCGTCGGCCTCGTGAAGACTACCCTGCTTGGCGGTGCGCATGTAGGCAATGGCGGCGATAGCACCCAAAACGATGCCAACGAGCGCTGCGATGATAGGCATGCTCACTCCTTTTTATGGATTCGTTACACAACAAAGCGAACCGTCCTTACGAACGGCTCGCGACATTTGAGTAATATGGGCGCAGCTTATGCGGGTCGGATACAGATAAACATATAAACAAACTCATCACAGATGAGCACATATCACAAAGCAAATGACAGTGTTTATCGTACGTTGAACCACAACAACTGTCAAATAAATGGCCCCAGTACGGCGGCTAAAACGCGGTGAACGGCAGGGCCACAAAACGCATACGCCTAAACCGCACATTCCTCGCATTCGGCATCGAGACGTGCCTTAACGGCATCGGCGGCAATGTGATACGAAAAGCCCTTGCCCATCAAAAACCGAACCAGTTTTTCGAATCCGCGCGTCTCTGGAACACGCCGCTTGGCGAGCAGGGCTGACGCACGCGCCAAATCGTCTTCGACGGCAAAATAATCCTCGGGATAACCGGGAATGTCATCGAGCACAACATGACGTCGCTTGAGCTCGGTCTCGATTTTGCGCTGTCCCCAACCGCGCCGCTTGCGTTCCTCGATAAAGTACGAGCAAAAGCGGTTCTCGTCTAAAAAGCGATACTCGGTGGCGCGCTCGACGGCGAAATCAATCGCGGGCTGGCGAAAGCCGTAGCGAGCCAACTTGTCACGGACCTCACCCGTCGCATGGTCGCGGCGCGATAACATCTCGGTCACCATGGTAAGTGCACATTTACGCTCGATGAGCTGCACCGCCTCACGGAAGTTGTCCCAATCACAGGGAAGATCGGGGCGGTTTTTGACATACAGCCGCGCGACCCGCACGGGAATCCAAATGGACCGCTCAAAACCGCCCTCAAGCTCACAATCGATATGTGCGCAAGGCTTTTTGGACGCATACCCGCTCGAGAACGAGGAGGCCGACTTCTTATCGGGAAAGACGACCGTAGCCTCGGTCACCGTATACGACATGAGCGTAACCGCTACTCGTCGTCATCATCGAGCATGGCGGAACCATCGATGGCATAAAGCTCGTCAAACTCCTCAGGCGCAGGCTGATCGGTCAACTCGACCTCGGACGGAGCATCGTCATCAAACTCAAGCCCGCAGGCGAGGCGGACCTTATGCTCAATCTCGTCGGCGCAATCGGGGTGTTCGCGCAGGAACGCCTTGGCGGCCTCGCGACCGTTGCCGAGCTTGTCCTCGGCATAGGCAAACCAGGAGCCCATCTTCTTGCAGATGCCGCACTCGACAGCCATGTCCAGAATCGAGCCCTCCTTAGAGATGCCCGTGCCGTACATGATGTCGAACTCAGCAGAACGGAACGGAGCTGCCACCTTGTTCTTAACGACCTTGGCGCGCACGCGGTTACCGATAACCTCGTCCTTAAGCTTAATGCTGTCGATACGGCGAATGTCGATACGCACCGAAGAGAAGAACTTAAGGGCGCGGCCGCCCGTCGTGGTCTCGGGGTTGCCGAACATGACGCCGATCTTCTCACGCAGCTGATTAATGAAGATGCACGTCGTGTTGGACTTGGACAGCGAGCCGGCGAGCTTGCGAAGCGCCTGGCTCATCAGGCGAGCTTGCAAGCCGACCGTGGTATCGCCGATTTCTCCCTCGATCTCGGCACGCGGGGTCAGCGCGGCGACGGAGTCGACGACGATGGCATCGATGGCGCCGGAACGCACGAGCATGTCAACAATCTCGAGCGCCTGCTCGCCCGTATCGGGCTGGGAAATGAGCACCTCGTCGATATCCACGCCGATGCGCGCGGCATACGTGGGATCGAGCGCATGCTCGGCATCGATAAATGCCACGACGCCACCCATTGCCTGGGCCTCGGCCAAGATCTCGAGCGAAAGCGTCGTCTTACCGGAGGACTCGGGGCCGTAAATCTCGACGATACGGCCGCGCGGCACACCTCCGATACCCAGCGCGGCATCGAGTGCCAGAGCGCCCGTAGGGATGGCCTCGACCTCGAGCTCGGGGCCACCGTCGCCGTACCTCATGATGGAACCCTGGCCGAATTTCTTCTCGATCTCGGCCTTGGTGGTGGCGATCATCTCATCGCGCTCTTTACCCGTCGTGCGAGCATGAACGGTACGTACGGGACCTGAATTCTTGGCCATGAATAGCCCTCCTCTTAACAACCTGCATCGATAATAAACGAACGGCTGTTCGTGGTCAACCGTTCAGATAAATCATATGCAGCCGACCTTTCCAAAACCCAACCAAACGCCGACCAAACACTGGCCAAAAACTTGACCGCAGGCGAACCAAGAAAATCATGGCGAGGAAAAATACGACAACTACCTGCACAAAGATAAAAATCGCCGGAGGTCCCTATCTCCACAATTAAGGGGCCCGAAGGCCCCTTAAAACACGTCTATTCCATAGAGTTGAGCACAAGGGCAATGCGACCCAATGCCTCCGTGACCGCATGGGCACGAACACACGGACGGTCGCCCTCATAGTGGCAGCGCACAGAGTCCACGACCGGCACTCCCCCATCGGCGGAACGATGTGCCCAGCCAATATAGAAAGTGCCAGCAGGATCGTCCTCAGTACCACCGCCGGGGCCGGCATAACCCGTTGCGCTCACTGCAATATCGCTCTGGTACAGTTCCAGCGAACTCGACGCCATCTCGCGCGCAGTTTGATGCGACACCGCGGTGTAGCGGTCGAGCGTCTCCTGCTCAACACCCAGCACGCGATGCTTAATCTCATCGCAGTAGGTCACCGCACCGCCACGCAGCACCGCCGAGGCGCCCGGGATATCCGCAACCGTCGAGGCGATCATACCCGCCGTCAGCGACTCAGCCGTCGAAACCGTCACACCCCGAGCGCTCGCGCGCTCGACGATATCGCGCGCCAGCTCCTCGTTATGTGCGGAAATCTGCTCAAAAGAGTCCGTCATACCCACCAGGACCTAGACCGAAAAGACGATCTTGCGGCAGTTCCAGAAGTACTGGGCGCCCGAGATAACGGTCAAGACAACGGCAACGGCATACAGGAAGCGCGACACCGAGTAGATGCCGAGCGTCAGCGCCACCGGGCCAAGGTGCAAGCCGACCATAGCAAAAACGCACAGGTAACCGCAGATGGAGACCATCGTGGTCGCCGTCTTGTACTTGCCGAGCTTATCGGCGGCAACGACCACACCGGCAGCGCTGGCGACCATGCGAAGGGCGCTCACCAGCAGCTCACGGAACAGGATAATGAAAACGGACCACACGGTCACCGCGCCAAAATCCAAGAACAGCAGCAGGGCCGAGAACACGAGCAGCTTGTCGGCGATGGGGTCCAAGAATTTACCGAAGTCGGTGATCTCGTTGCGCGAGCGCGCCAGATAGCCGTCGACCTTATCGGTGCACGACAGGATCACATACATAATGAAGGCGGCGGCTGCAAGCGGACCGTCGAAGGTGCTCCAGTCCGTACCGGCAACGCTCGCGTGAGACAGGGCCGAGACGATCATGAACACCGGGATAAAGACGATGCGAACGCACGTTACGATGTTGGCGGGCGTCCAAACACTCGTCAGTTCCTTATTGCTCTCGTTTGCCACGACGCTCTCCTACTCCACAACATGACCGATAAGCTCATAGCAGAAGCTATCGGTAAACTCGACAGTCAGAATATCGCCCACGGACGCCTCGCTGGCGTCCAGATGCACCGCGCCATCGGAATCGGGCGCCTGGAACCAGGCGTGACCGATCAGCTCGGCGCCGTCCTCGGTCTCCTCGATGCCATCGACGATCACCTGGGTGCGCTCGCCCACATGGGCTGCCGTGGCGGCAAAACCAAGCGACTCAGCCAAATCCATAGCCTCCTGGGCGCGCTCGAGCTTGACTTCCTCATCGACCTGGCCCTCCATCTTGGCGGCCAGGCTGCCTTCCTCACGCGAGTAGGCAAAGACGCTCGTGTAGTCAAAGCCGACAGTGTCCATAAAGTCGATAAGGTCGCGGAACTCGTCGTCGGTCTCGGTCGGGAAGCCGACCATGGCCGTGGAACGAATCACGATGCCGGGGATGCGCTCGCGAAGGTCGCGGAACAGATCCTCGAGCTCCTGGCGCGAACCGGAGCGACGCATGGCCTTGAGGATGCGCGCGTCGCAGTGCTGCACGGGGATATCGATATAGGGCAGTACCTCGGGCGTATCGCGAATCGTCTCGATAAGCTCGTCGGTCATGCCCTCGGGCTGCAGATAGAGCACGCGGACCCAAACATTGTGCGGGCGCACGGCCTCGGCGACGGCACGCAGCAGCTGCGCCAGATTGCGCGGCGAGCCCTCGGCGACGTCCTCGTCTGCAAAGTCGGTGCCCCAAATACCCGTGTCCTGGCCGATCAGCACGATCTCGCGCACACCGCCGGCAACCAGGTCGCGCACCTCGGAGATAATGCTCTCGGCATTGCGCGAATGATAGCGACCGCGGATGTAGGGAATCATGCAGAAGCTGCAAAAACGATTACAGCCATCGGAAATCTTGACATAGGCAACAGCGCCCTCGACGGTACGCTTGACCTGCGGGATATAGGCCGCGATCTCGCGCTCCACACCCAGTACGCCATCGATGACAGAGACGATACCGTCTTCCTCATCGGCCTTCACAAAGGCCGCGACCTCGGGAAGCTCGTCGGGCAGGTCATCGCCGTAACGAGACGGCACGCAACCGCACATGACGATGGGGCAGGCGCGAACGCCGTCCTGCACCTCGTTAGCGAGCTCGAGCGTGGTCTCGATGCTCTCGGACGTCGCCGAGGCAAGAAACGAGCACGTGTTGACGATGGCGATATCGGCATCCTGCGGATCGAATGCCTCCTCGTAGCCCGCAGCGGTCAGCAGCGAACGCATGCGGTCGGTATCGACCTCGTTCTTGGCGCAGCCAAGGGTGATATAGAGTACGGAACCCAACGGAGTGTCCATCTTGGAGAGCGGTCCTTTCGAGTAAATTAGCGGTAGTTGGTAAACTGCAGCGGCTGGCCGTAGTCCTGGTCGCGCAGGAACTGGATCACCGTCTGCAGCGCGTCCTTAGAGGCCGAGGAAACGCGCAGCTTATCGGCCTCGATGGTCACCTTGACCTTGAGCTTTTGATCCTTGATGTCCTTATTGATCTTCTTGGCGGTCGCCTGGTCGATGCCCTCGACGATATGGCCGAGCACGCGCACGGTACCGCCCGAAGCCGCCTGCGGCGCGTCCCAGGAAACAGCCTTGAGGTCGATGCCGCGCTTGATGAGCTTAGAGCTCAGCACGTCAATGATCTGCTTGGAGACGAAATCGGCCGGGGCATTGATCGTAAAGAGCTTGTCGCCCTTCGAAAGCTCGATGGTGGCGCCGGAGTCCTTGAGGTCATAGCGCTGGGAAATCTCGCGCGTGGTCTGCTGGAACGCGTTGTCGACCTCTTGCATGTTGACCTCGGACACGACGTCGAAGCTGGAATCTTTAGCCATGATGTTTCCTTTC
Source organism: Collinsella sp. (assembly GCA_048485235.1). GTDB lineage: Bacteria > Actinomycetota > Coriobacteriia > Coriobacteriales > Coriobacteriaceae > Collinsella. Next base: position 65,550 of record DBFWCI010000027.1, on the reverse strand, counting down.
GCGTACGAGCGGCCTAGTAGCTATCGTACGAATTGTCGGTAGAATCGGTGGGTGTCTGACCGTCAGTTGCGGTATCGGCGCCATCCGTGGACTGGGCATCGGTACCGTCGGTGGTATCGGTACCATCGGTGGTGTCGGTACCATCAGAACTTTCACCATTCTCGGAATCAGAAGTCTCCTTCTTGGGAACGGTGATCGTCACGCGCGCCACGCCCGAGGTCTTGGTATCGTAACGGACCTTTTCACCGTTCTTGGTAACGGTGACATCGGAAGGCTTGGACGTGGTGATCTCGATCGAAGACTCGGGCGTGTACTCCTGCTCAAAGGGGCCAGTCGCCTGGGCGCCATAGACCGACTTTCCGTCGACCTTGACCTCAATCCACGCGGTCTTTCCCTTGGCAACGGAGACCTTGACCTTCGTGACCTCGTTCTCTTCCTTCTTGGCCGTCGTCTTGGTGGCGTCCGAATCAGTCGACTCATCCGTCGCCTCATCGGTGTCTTCATCCTCGTCGACCGCTTCGGTCTTCTTAGAAGACTTCTTGGTCGTCGTCTTGGTAGCAGCGGGCGTCTCGGGCGTGTTCTCGGGCGCCGAAGATGCGCAGCCGCGCAGAAGCACCACGATGAGCACAATCAGCAGCAACACCACGGCACCGATGCCGGCGTAGACGATACGCGGATCGAGCCCGTTGTTTTGAGAAGTACGTGATCCGCCGCGTCCACGACTGGAACTGTTGCGGCCGCCTCCCTGAGGCATACGACCGCGATTGCTATCGGAACGGCCGCGATAGCCACCCTGGCCCTGAAGGCTGCGCTGACCCGAGCGGGGCGCAAGTTCACCGCGGCCTTGATAGCCACGCTGGCCCGAGCGCGGAGCCGAAGAGCGCTGGCCATACGGCTGTGATTGAGAGCGAAGACGCGGCGTCACCTGCGTGGTATCGGCATCCGCATAGCCACCGCGAGAGCGTCCCGTAGAGACACCACGGTAACCGCGATCGGAATAGCCGCCGTCGCCGTAGCCGGCACGAGGGTCACGTGCTACACCGCGGGCAGCGGGGAGTGCGCGCTCCTCGGGCGCCGGCGTGCTGCGAAAACGATCGCGCTGGGAACGAATCTCCTCGCTCGAGCCCGTTTCGGTAACATAGCCAGCCTGCTGAGGGCGCTGGCCATAACGCGTCGAACGCCCGCCCTGAACCATCAGGAAGCGGCCGTTGTCGACCGAGGAACGCGAATTGACGTAGCCGGCGGCGTCCTGAAAACGACCGCCCTGCTGCGACGTCTCGCGCTCGTATGCCATCAGATCGTCAAAATAAGCGTTGACGACCTCCCGCGGATTGAGGCCCAAAAAGCGCGCATAGCTCGAAATCATGCCCTGCGCATAGCCGCGCGGAGGCATCGATGCAAAATTGCCATTCTCGAAAAACTCGATGATCTGCGGCCTGATTTTGATGGTGTTGGCGACCTGCTGAACGGAAAGGCCCATTCGGCGACGCTGCTCGAGCAGCATGTCACCAAAGCGTGCAGCCATCAGAATCCTCCAAACTCACGATCTTCACGTGCCATCTCGGCGTCGACGGATTCCAGCGCGGCAAGGCCTTCTTCATCCAGCAGGACCTCGCGCGGCTTGGAACCGTCGGGCGGTCCGACGACACCCTTTTCTTCCAGCATGTCCATAATACGCCCGGCGCGCGCATAGCCAACCTTCAGGCGGCGTTGCAGGCCAGATGTGGAGCCCAGCTGCGATTCCACCACAATATGAGCGGCTTCCCAGATAAGCGGATCGTCGTCCTGAGGCTCGGCAACGCCGGTTCGCACGATGCCGCCGCCACCTGCCATGGACATGGAGGCAGGTGCCACAGCCGACAGGATCTCCTCATGGTAGTCGGGCGCGCTTTGCGACTTAACGAACTCGACAATCTCGTTGATCTCGTCATCCGAAACAAAGCAGCCCTGGATGCGGCGGGGCTTGCCCCAGTCGACCTTTGAGAACAGCATGTCACCCAAGCCGGTGAGCTTTTCGGCACCCATCTGGTCAATGATGACGCGGGAGTCGATGCCCGTTGCGACGTTGAAGGCGATACGGTTGGTAATGTTTGCCTTGATGAGACCCGTCACCACGTTAGAGCTCGGACGCTGGGTCGCCACGATAAGGTGGATACCGGCGGCACGGCCCAGCTGGGCGATACGCACAATCGAGGCCTCGACGTCCTTGCCGGCGACCATCATCAGGTCCGAAAGCTCGTCGATGATGATGACCAGGTAGGGCATCTTTTGCGGCGGGTTATCGTAATGCTCAAACTCGCCGGCGGCCTGCTTTTCGTTATAGGTCGAGATCTTGCGCACGTTCAGGCGCTCGAAGACCTTCAGGCGGCGCTCCATTTCGGACACCGCCCACTGCAAGGCGCTCGCGGCCTGCTTGGGCTCGGTCACTACGGGCACGTAAAGATGCGGAAGGCCGTTATAACCTGCGAGCTCGACGCGCTTGGGGTCGACCATGATCAAGCGAACGTCCTCGGGGAGCGCGCGCATGAGCAGGGTCGTGATGATGGAGTTGATCATGACCGACTTACCGGAACCCGTGGTACCGGCGATCAGCAGGTGGGGCATCTTGGCGAGGTCAGCGACGACCGGCGTGCCCTCTGCGTCGCGGCCGATGGCAAGCTCGAGCGGACCGCCCTTAACATAGGGCAGCACGTCGCCCAAGTTGACGTTCTGACGCTTGCGATTGGGAATCTCGATACCCACGAGCGAGGTGCCGGGAATCGGCGCAAAGATACGCACGGACTGAGCAGCAAGCGACAGCGCGATGTCGTCCTCAAGGCTCGAAATCTTGCTCACGCGCTCGCCCTCGCCGGGCTGCAGCTTAAAGGTCGTCACCGTGGGACCGGCAATCCAGCCGACAACGCGAGCGCTACGGCCAAACTCAAGCAGCGTGGACTGCAACGACTCGGCGGTCTGTTCCAGCTCCTTGTCCGAAGACGCGGCAGAAGCGGACTGGGGGTTTGCATGCAGGATTTCGAGCGGCGGAAGCTTAAAGCCGTCCTCTTCTTCGCCCTCGGTATCAGCGGAAGCACCGCCCGCTCCCCCATCGCTGGCGGCAGTCGTTTCGGCAGCAGTCGCAACAGACGCATCGGCAACCTTGGGATGCTTGAGGAAATCAGGAATTTGAGGGGCGGCCGAGACGGGATTAACGGCAAACGGCGGCTCGGACTCGTCGACCTTGTCCGGATCGTCCTCCATCGAAAGCTGACCGGTTACCTGACCGCGCTTTGCCCGACGTCGCGGCAGCAAGGTTGTTTTAGCAGTCTCGAGCGGAGACTCGTCGTCCTCGTCATCACTCTCAGTAAGCTCAATCTCGCTCTCGGACCAAGACGGGTCGGGCTCACTCGTATTGAGTTTGGGAGCCGTCTTGCCCTTCTTGGCATGACGGCGCGGCAGCAGCGTCGTCTTGGCGCGCTCGGCCTCCACGGCATCGGACACGTCGACAAACGGATCCTCGTCCTCGTCTTCATCGTCCAAAACCGGGTCCGCATCGTTGCCCATGACCGTGGTCACGGCCATATCAGAGCCCTTTTGACGAAGAATGCTCAGGTGCGGACGGGCAACGCCGGGCACCGACAGGGCTTCGTCGTCACCCCACGGACTCGCGTTGACGTCGGCACGACGGCGCTCGGCAAAATCGGCCGCACGGTCGCGGGCAGAGCGTAAAACGCCGCCCACCGAAAAGCCGATGATGACAAAGCCAACGACGGCCAGACCCAACAGGACCACCATCGCGATAGGCTTACCCAGGGCATTCTGCAGCGCACTCGCGATAAACGCACCGATGTAGCCACCCGAGGCGGACAGGTTTTGCGGCGTGAACATAAGATCGCACGAGTCGCTCGTACCCGGCACCATCAGCGAAAGAATGGAGACGACGGCGATAAAGACCACGGCGCCGCCCGCAACAGAGCGCACGTTGAGCGGCGAGTCCTCGCCTAAAAAGAGCGTGGCGGCAAACAGCAAAATGACGATCGGCAGCACGTAGGCGCCCAGGCCAAAGCCCAGGTGGTAGAAACCGGCAACCGCAGCCGTAACGGGTGCGGTCGCCGGCGAAATCACGGCAATGAAGGACGCAATCGCCAAAACGGCAATGACTACGCCGGCGATATCGCGGTTGGCCGAAGGCTCGACCAGGGGCTCAAAATCGTCGAACTCGGCCTCATGGCCCTTATTGGCACGAAGAAGGGAACCGGCACCCTTAGCAGATGCCGGTTGGTTGTTGGCTTTATTGCCTTTGGCGTTTTGTGCAGTTCCGCGCGCCAAACTAAACCTCCATGACGACCGGGATGATCATCGGACGAGTGCGCGTACGACTCCAAATAAAGTTAGAGAGCGAGTCGCGCACAGCCTTGCGAATGGCATCGGAACCGCTGCTCGTAAAGCTGAACTTGCCCTTCTCGATCGTCTTCATGATGGACGCCGAGGCGTCCTCGGAGAACTGGTCGTCGATGGCAAAGGAGACGCCGCGGCCCGAGAACTCGATAGCCTCGATCTTCTTGTGCTTGAGCGAAACGATGGCGACGGCCGTGACCATACCGTCGTTGGCGAGCTTCTGACGATCGCGTAGAACGATGGGGTCGGTATCGCCGATGCGCAGTCCGTCGACGTAGACGACGCCAGACTCGACGGGCGTACCGCGCTTGACGATACCGCCACGCATCTCGAGCGTGTCTCCGTTGTCGAGGATAAAGATATGATCTTCCTTGAGGCCCATCTTGCGTGCAAGCTGGGCATGGGCGCGCAGGTGAACGGCCTCGCCGTGGACCGGCATAAAGTACGTAGGCTTGGCCATGGCCATCAGGAGCTTGAGCTCCTCCTGGCTACCGTGACCCGAGACGTGAACGAGGGCGCGGTTCTTATCCCACACGTCGCAGCCAAGCTTGGCGAGGCTGTTGACGACCTGCTGAACGGCCTTCTCGTTACCGGGGACCGGCGTTGCAGAGAGGATGACGGTATCGCCCTCGTGGATGGAGAGCGTCTTGTGCTCGCCGTTAGCCATGCGCGAAAGGGCCGACAGAGGCTCGCCCTGCGAACCGGTGCACATGACGACGATCTTGTCGTCGGGCAGGTTGTCAATATCGAAGGCATCGATGATATCGGCGTCATCGATGTTGAGATAACCGAGCTCGCGCGCCACGCGGGTGTTGGTGAGCATGGAACGACCGGTCACGACAACCTTGCGGCCGCACTTGCGGGCGGCGTCGCAGATCTGCTGCAGACGATGGATGTGGCTCGAGAACGACGCGACGAACACGCGGCCCGGAGCATTCTTGATGGCATGCAGCAGATTGGGGCCAACCTCGGCCTCGGACTTGGTAAAACCGGGGACCGTGGCGTTGGTGGAGTCGGACAGCAGCAGGTCGATGCCCTGCTTGGCAAAGCGGCTGATAGCGGCATAGTCGGGCGTGACACCGTCGATGGGCGTCTGGTCGAGCTTAAAGTCGCCGGTGTGCATAACGGTGCCCTGGTTGGTGCGGATGAACACGCCCAGAGCGCCGGGGATGGAGTGCGTCATCGAGAAGAAGTCGAGCGAGATGCCACCGAGATTGACGTGGCTGCCGCCCTTGACCTCACGGAACTTGGGTGCACGAATGCGGAACTCGGAGAGCTTGCCCTCGATAAAGCCGAACGTCAGCTTGCTCGAGAAGATGGGCACCTTGTTGTTGAGATCCTGCAGCAGATACGGAAGCGAACCGGTGTGGTCCTCGTGGCCGTGAGTGACGACGATGCCGCGGAGCTTTTCCTCGTTCTCCAGAACATAGGTGTAATCCGGGAGTACCAGATCGATACCGGGCTGCGAGTCGTCGGGGAACATGAGGCCAGCGTCGACGAGCACCATGTCGTCGCCGCACTCGAAGACCGTCATGTTCTTGCCGATGCCATCTAGGCCGCCGAGCGGGATGATCTTCAAGGGAGATGATTTTTTAGCTGCCATAGGTGAGTGTTGTTTCCTTTCTTCGAAACGGGTCTGAAACAACCGGCGGGGCGCTTCTGGCAAACCGGCCGCCGGGAACGTACAACAATGCATCGCAGAGTCGATGCAGTAACCACAGTATGATACCCATTTGCACAACAACAGACCACCCATGCATCAAAGCCCCATCTGAAGCCGTGTATCCCGCCGGGAATAGCAAAAGGGCGACCCCTGTCCGGAGTCGCCCTTGTTGAGCTGCTTATGTGCGGCTGTTACTCGGCGTCGTGGTGACGGCGGGGCTTGCGGCCTCCGTTGTCGCCGGGACGGCGCGGACGGTCGCTGCGCTCGGAGCGCTCGCGGCGCGGACGCTCACGGCGCTGGAAGTGCTCGCCGTCACCCTCGGAGGCACCCTCGGCGCGAGCCGGGGCCTCGGGCTTGTCGAGACGATCGAGCGAGATCTTGCCGCGATCGTCGACCTCGATGACGACGACCTTGACCTCGTCGCCCACGTTGAGGACGTCCTCGACCTTCTCCACACGGCCCTTGGCGACGCGGGAGATGTGCAGCAGGCCGTCCTTACCGGGCAGCAGGTTCACGAAGGCGCCGAACGGCTGGATGGAGACCACGCGACCGGTGTACTCCTCGCCCGGCTCGGGAACCTTGATGATGAGCTTGATGCGCTCGACAGCCTGGTCGACGGACTCGCCGGTGCCGCCGACAAAAACGGTGCCGTCCTCCTGGATGTCGACCGAAGCGCCGGTCTCATCCTGGATGCCGCGGATGACCTTGCCGCCGGAACCGATGACGTCGCGGATCTTGTCGGTCGGAACCTGGATGGAGACGATGCGCGGCGCGGTGCTGCGCGTGGTATGACGCGGCTCGGGGATCACATCGAGCATCTTCTGCAGGATGAAGGCACGACCCTCCTTGGCCTGCTGCAGGGCGCGGGCCAGGATGTCGAAGGTAAGGCCGGTGGCCTTGTTGTCCATCTGCAGGGCGGTGATGCCCTCGGTGGTGCCGGTGACCTTAAAGTCCATGTCGCCCAGGAAGTCCTCGAGACCCTGGATGTCGGACAGGACCACGGTCTTGCCCTCCTCCTGGATCAGGCCCATGGCGATACCGGAGACCGGGCGCTTAATGGGCACGCCGCCGTCCATAAGGGCGAGCGTGGAACCGCAGGTCGAAGCCATCGAAGAGGAGCCGTTGGACTCCATGACCTCTGAGACCACACGGATGGCGTAGGGGAACTCGTTCTCGTCGGGGAGCACCGGAAGCAGAGCGCGCTCGGCCAGGTTGCCGTGACCGATCTCGCGGCGCTTAGGGCTGCCCATGCGGCCAGTCTCGCCGGTGCAGAACGGCGGGAAGTTGTAGTGGTGCATGTAGCGCTTGCCCTCGGTGGGCTCGATGGTATCCAGACGCTGGCCCTCGTTGAGCATACCGAGCGACAGGACGGAGAGCACCTGGGTCTGACCACGCTGGAACAGGCCGGAACCGTGAACGAGCGGCAGGTAGTTGTCCTTCACCATGATGGGACGGATCTCGTCGGCGGCACGACCGTCGACGCGCTCGCCGGTCTCGACGACCATGGTGCGCATGGCCTTCTTCTCGAGCTTCTTGAGTGCCACGGGGATCTCGCGCTCCCAGGCAGCCTGCTCCTCGTCGGTGAACTCGGCGCGGATGGACTCCTTCAGAGCCTCGACCTTACCGATGCGGGAAAGCTTGTCGGCGTCGCGCAGGGCAGCGGCCATCTCGTCGTAGTGGGCGAAGATGCGCTCCTGGACCTCCTCGACGGGCTGGTCAAGCGGGTACTCCTTCTTAACGATAGCACCGTTGACCTGCTCCCACTCGGCGACGAACTCGTCCTGAGCCTGGCAGAAGGCAGCGAGGGCCTCCTGGCCAAACTTCATAGCGGCGAGCATGTCGTCCTCGGAGATCTCCTCGGCGCCGGCCTCGACCATCGAGATAAAGTCGGCAGAGCCGCCCAGCTCCAGGTCCAGGTCGGAGTTCTCGCGCTCCTCATAGGTGGGGTTGACGATAAACTCGCCGGTCTCCACGTTACGGCCGATGCGCACGCAGGCAAGCGGGCCCTCGAAGGGCACGCCGCCGAGCGTCATAGCCAAAGAGGCGCCCATGACATTGATGACGTCGAAGGGGTTAACCTGGTCGGCGACGAGCGAGGTGGCGACGATGTGCACCTCGTTGCGGAAGCCGTCCGGGAAGCTCGGGCGGATCGGGCGGTCAATCATACGAGCCGTGAGCGTGGCCTTCTCGCTGGGACGGCCCTCGCGCTTGAGGTAACCACCCGGGATACGGCCGGCAGCGTACATCTTCTCGTTGAAGTCGACGGTCAGCGGGAAGAAGTCGTAATTCTTACGCTCCTTGGAGACGACCACGGTGTCGAGCATCGTGGTGTCGCCCTGCTTGACCAGACAAGCGCCGGTGGCCTGCTTGGCAAGCTCGCCGGACTCAAAGGTGTAGGTCTTGCCGTACAGCTCAAAGGTCTTGGATACGAGTGTCATTGTTCTCCTTTACCCCACAGGCCCCTTGCCTGCGGGCTTCTCATGTGACGCGGGCCCCCTGCCCCCGCCACGCTTCAGAGCGTGATTGTTCACGCCCTTACACAAAAAGAGCGCCCCGCTGCGCAGGACGCTCTTAGCATGTACAAATCCTTACTGGATGTTGTCGCGGATGCCCAGAGCCTTGATGAGCTCACGGTACTCGACGATGTCGTTCTTCTTGATGTAGGAGAGAAGACGACGACGACGACCGACGAGCATGAGCAGACCACGACGGGTGTGGAAGTCCTTCTGGTGGGACTTCATGTGCTCGGTCAGCTCCTTGATGCGCTCGGACAGGATGGCGACCTGAACCTTGGGGTTGCCGGTGTCGACCGGGGTGTTACCGAACTGGGCAGTCAGCTCCGCCTTGCGCTCTTTGGAAACAGTCATTGTTTCACCTTTCGTTTTGCGTCGCCATCGGGCGACGATATTCGCCTCGGACTGGGAAGCCGCCGGTGGAGCGAGCATCCAAGGTCGAGGTACCAACGGGTCGGTATGTTACCACAAGCAGCCCGCGTCTGCGCATCATCACCGACCCAACATGAATTCCATCGCACGGAGGCGCTGGTCGGTATGCGTCGCCGCCCACACATGCGAAAGCCCAAGCAAGAACGCCGCCGTATGCGAGTCGATTTTCTCGGCCAAAAGCGCATCGAAGGTCATCGACATGAGGGCGCGCAGCCATGCGACCTCACCGGTCGATACCAGCTCGGCACCCGGAACGCTCGACGCGCACGATCCGCACATGAGACCGCCCGCCTGGGGCGAAAAATACGACAGCATGGGGTCTCCGCACAGCACACAGGCCGAAAAATCTGGTCGATAGCCAACGTGCGACAGCAGCTTAAAGACATATGCCGCCACAAGTAGATCCATATGCGCCGCATCGAGCCCGCTGCCGACCAGGGTAAGCGCCCGTTGCGTTATGGCAAAGGTAAACGGGTCCTCGGCGTCCTCGAACGAGCACACGCGCGCGACCTCGGCAATCGCACTTGCGGCGCAGGTCGTCTCGTAATCGGGCGCAACGCCGAGCGGCGCCTCCATAAGCTCGGCCTGGGAAACCACGTCGAGTGACCGTCCATGCGCGAGTAGCATATCGACGGTACAGAACAGCTCGCAGCGCGCAGCCAGGCGTCCACCGGGTTTGCGGGCGCCCTTTGCCACGGCACGAACCTGCCGACCCCGCTCATCAAGCATCGTCAAGATCAGGTCGGTCTCTTTGAGCTTCGTCTTATCGAGGACGAGCACTTTCGTGCGATATGTGCGAGAACCTGCCATTCGCGCCGCGTGTCCCTAATCCTCGGCGTTGTAGCCAAAGCGGCGAATCTGGGCCTCGTCGTCACGCCAGCCGGCCTTGACCTTCACGTCCAGCTCCAAAAAGACCTGCGTACCAAAGATACGCTCAAGATCGCGACGGGCGTCGATACCGATATGCTTGATCATCTCGCCGCCCTTACCGATGATGATGCCCTTTTGGCCCTCGCGCTCGACGTAAATGGTGGCGTGCACACGCAGTACCTTCTTGGTCTGCTCGAGCGCATCGCAGATCACGCCAACGGAGTGCGGAATCTCATCACGGGTGCGGCGCAAGACCTTCTCGCGCACAAACTCGGCAACGAGCGTCTCATCGGAAGCGTCGGTACCCATGTCCTCGGGGAACCAACGCGGACCCTCGGGCAAAAAGTGCGCAACGGTCTCTATAAAGGCATCGACGTTGAAGTTCTTGACCGACGACGTCACAATCTCGTCGTCAAATTCCATGAGCTCGTGGGCGGCCTTAAGCTGCTCCATAACCTGTGCAGGGTCGGCTTCATCGGCCTTGGTGAGCACCAGAACCTTCTTGGAACGGGCATTCTTGACGCGCTCGGCAACCCAGGCGTCTCCCCTGCCGATCGGCTTGGTGGCATCAATCAAAAACGCGACAACATCGACATCGTTCAGCTCGAACAACGCGCTCTTGTTGAGCTCGGATCCCAGACCGTCCTTGGGCTTATGAATACCCGGGGTATCGACAAAGACCAGCTGGTAGCCGGGACGGTTGACGACGGCGCGCATGCGGCGGCGGGTCGTCTGGGCCACCGGCGAGGTGATGGCGACCTTTTTGCCATAGCAGGCATTAAGCAGCGTGGACTTACCGGCGTTGGGGCGACCGACCAGGGCCACAAAACCGCTGCGGAAACCGGGCTCCACGTCACCAAAGCCCGCGAGGCTGTCGCCCTCGTCGCACAGGGCGTCGAGCTCCTCATCACTCATATCCTCAAACGGGTCGAACTCCTCGACTTCCTCGAGCTCCTCGGTATCCACCGCGTCCAGGGACTCGTCGTCCAAAATCTCATCGGCAGGCTGCATATTGTCGGACATGGGAATCCCTTTCTAAATAAAGCCGAGCGCGTGGGCAAATACCAGCAAGCCCACAATCGCGGCGGTGATGGAAAGAACGTATACGGAGGCGGCGGCGATGTCCTTCGCACGCTTGGCCAGCGGATGGAGCTCCTGGGTCGCCAGGTCGACGATGGCCTCCATGGCGGTATTGCAAAGCTCGCCGTGAATCACCAGGCCGCAACAGATGATAATCGTGGCCCACTCGGCAATGTCGAGCCCCACGATGCAGCCTGCAATGACGGTGCACACGCCCGCCACGAGCATGACCTTAATGTTGCGCTCGGTCTTGACGGCGGTGGCGAAGCCCTCCATAGCGTAAGAAAACGACTTTAAGAAGGACGGATGGTCCTTGTTCGATCCGGGAATCATAGACGGCTCCTAGTCGTGGGCGTGGTTGGTGATGGGGCCGACGTGGACTAGCTTAGGGTCCTCGCCGCGCTCGAGCGCCAAATCGTGCAGGATGGCGTCCTCGCGGGCCTCCATAACCTCGGCCTCGTCGTCCTCGATGTGGTCATAGCCCAGCAGGTGCAGCATGCCGTGTACGAGCATCAGACGGCACTCGTCGGCAGGGCTATTGCCAAAGCCGGGGGCCTGACGGGCAATGACCTGCGGGGCCAGGATGATATCGCCGAGCTCAAGCGTCTCGTCGGCGGAAATGTCATCGTCAAAGGCCGAATCGCACTCAAACGAGAGCACATCGGTGGTGCGGTCAATACCGCGCCACTCGTGGTTGAGCTCATGCATCTCGTCCTCATCGACATACGAAAGGGAAATCTCGACTTCACGCTCAACGCCCTCGGCGTCAAGCACAACCTCGCAGATGTGCTCCACCTCCTGCGCGTCGAGCAGCGTATCGAGCTCGGCATCGTTGCTGATCAATACACTCAACGGGACTCCTTTCGGTCACGTACGCGTTTCTCGCGCACATCATCATAAGTATCGTATGCCTCGACGATACGTCCCACCAAGGCATGGCGCACCACGTCGGCACGCTCGAGGTGCGAAAATGCGACATCGTCGACACGGCCCAAAATCTTCTCGACATCCGCCAAGCCACCACGACGACCCACCAGGTCACGCTGGCTCAGGTCGCCGGTAATCACAAACTTGGAGTTAAAGCCCAAGCGCGTCAGGAACATCTTCATCTGCTCGGGCGTGGTATTTTGTGCCTCATCGAGCACCACGAAAGCATCGCTCAGCGTACGACCGCGCATATAGGCAAGCGGGGCGATCTCGATCACGCCGCGCTCCATAAGCTCATCAGTGCGCTCGCGATCCATCATGTCAAAAAGGGCGTCGTAGAGCGGACGCATGTAAGGATCGATCTTTTCCTCAAGGGTGCCGGGCAAAAAGCCCAGGTTCTCCCCCGCCTCGACAACCGGGCGCGTCAAGATCAGACGGCCCACCTCGTGGCGTTTGAGCGCGGCAACGGCGAGCGCCATGGCCAGATAGGTCTTACCGGTACCGGCAGGACCCAGGCCAAACGTGATGGTATGCGAGCGGATGGCATCCACATAGCGCTTTTGGCCGAGCGTTTTGGGGCGAATGGCACGACCGCGATACGAAAGCAGCACGTCATCGCGAAGCGATGTAGCCTCGTGCTCACCGTCGCGCAGAACGGCCAGACAGCGCGAGACATCGTCGGCAGAAAGCGTGCGCCCGGCAGCAGCCTCACGAAAGGCATGTTCGAAAAAACGCGCCACGAGTTCGACCTCATCCGGGTCACCGCTCACGGCGATGCTATCGCCACGGGCGACCACATGGGCGCGCACCAAGTTCTCGAGTGCACGAAGGACGCCGTCGCCGGCGCCCAAAACGCGCGAGGGGTCGATACCCTCGGGAACGGTAAGTCTAATCTTCGAGGCTTCCATGAACCTCCCTGCGCGCATGGACCAAGCCGGAATCATCGACTCCGATGATAGCAACATCGAGCAGGCACGGGGCTGTGAGTCCACAGGTATCGTCAAGACGGGCATGATGGAACGAGCCGAGCGTCAGGTTGTCACCATACTCGAGCACGGCACGCTCGACCGTGCCCACGCGACGACGAGCGTCGGCAATAGCGAGCTCCTGTGCAGCGGCCCGCATACGGCGGCTGCGCTCGGCCATGACCTCGGGCGGTACCTGATCAGGCATATCGGCGGCAAGGGTGCCGGGACGCTTGCTGTAACGGAACACGTGCATACGCGAGAAACCCACACGGCGACACAGCGCCAGCGACTCCTCGAACTCCTCGTCCGTCTCGCCAGGAAAACCGACGATGACATCGCACGAAAGGGACGCCTGGGGCAAGTTGGCGCGAATCATACGCACCGTGTCCTCAAAGGCCTCGGCGCTATAGGGACGGCCCATGCGATGCAGGGTCGCCGTGCAGCCGGACTGCACAGGCAGGTGCAAAAACGGGGCGATACGCTGCGGATAGCGTGCCATAACCTTAAGCAGGCGCTCAGAGATATCCATGGGCTCGACCGAGGAAATGCGCACATGAGGGATAGACGTGCGCTCCATGATGGCCTCGAGAAGCTCATCGATCTCAACGTGTTCGTCTGTCGCGCTCTTGCCATCGTAGGCACCCAGGTTCACACCGGTCAGCACCACCTCGGGCACGCCGGCCTCCTGGGCCTCGCGAACTTGCTCGAGCACGGACTCGACGGGCACGGAGCGCTCGGGGCCGCGTGCCTTCCACACAATGCAATAGGTGCAGCGATGGTTGCAGCCGTCCTGAATCTTCACGCCCAGGCGAGAGCGGCCGAGCGCATCGACCACCTCGCCATCGCTGCAGGCGGGAACGCTATCGGACTCAACGCCCAGCACCTCACAGACACGTTCGGCGACATCGATCTTGGACGGCTCGGCGATCACGCGATCCGAAAGTTCCAACAGCTCCTCGGGATGCAAATTGACCACGCATCCGGTCACGACCACATAGGGCTCATTTGGATGGGCCAGCGCATGACGGACGGCCTTGCGGGTCTTGGCCTCGGCCTCGCCCGTAACGGCACAGGTGTTAATGACGATTAGCTCTGCATCCTGAGGCTCCACCATTGCAAAACCCAGGCGCATTAAATCGGCAGTGATACGGTCGGACTCAACCCGGTTGACACGGCAGCCGAGGTTGACGACGGAAATATGGGGTGCGAGCACGCGGGCTCCTTAATCGAGGATATCGTCGAGGGCACTCTTGATACGGTCGGTCACCGACTTCTTACCGGAAGCAACGTCATCGCCCATCTCATCGGCAAAAGCACGGAGCAGCTCGCGCTGCTTATTGGAAAGATTGGTGGGAACGACCACGCGCAGTTGCACGATCAGGCGGCCACGCGAACCGCCACCGCCAATGCGCGGCATGCCGTAATTATTGACGCTCACGGTGTCGCCGTACTGGGCACCGGCGGGAACCGTCACCTTAACGACCTCGTCGGGCATAATGCCCTCGACCTCTATCTCGCAGCCGAGCGCAGCCTGCGCAATCGAGATATCGCTCACCAGGTACAGGTCGTCACCGTTGCGCTTAAAGCGCTCGTGGTCGGCAACGCGCACGTTGACAATCAGGTCGCCCGAAGGCTCGCCGCGAAGGCCGGCCTCGCCAAAGCCGCTCACACGCAGCTGGCGACCGGTCGAAACACCGGCGGGAATATCGATGTCGATCTTTTCATGCGAAGGCGTGCGGCCCTGACCGTCGCAGGTCTCGCAGGGATGGTCGATGACCGTGCCCTCGCCATGGCAGTCGGGGCAAGGCGAGGAAGACTGAACCTGGCCCAGGAACGAACGCTGAACCGTCGTGACGTAGCCCGTACCGTGGCAGCGGCCGCACTGCTTTTCCTGTGCGCCCTCTGCCCTACCGGTGCCGTTGCAGTCCTCGCAAGGAGCAAGGCGGTCATAGCTGATCGTCTTTTTGCAGCCGAGCGCCGCCTCCTCGAGCGTCACCGAAAGAGAGATGGCCATGTCACGTCCGCGACGACGCTCACGACGGCTGCGGGAGCCACCGCCGGCACCACCACCAAAGAACGACGAGAACAAGTCGTCCATGCCCATGCCACCAAAGATATCGTTGATATCGACGTAGCCCGAACCACCAGGGCCGTCGGCAGTGCCGTAACGGTCGTAGTTAGCACGCTTCTGCTCATCGGAAAGAACGGAATAGGCCTCGTTGAGCTCCTTGAACTTGGCCTCGGCCTCGGGGTCGTCCGAAACATCCGGATGTACGGTACGGGCCTTCTTTAGAAACGCACGCTTAATCGTCCGCGCGTCGGCATCCCTGTCGACGCCAAGCACCTCGTAGTAATCCCTATTTTCCGACACGACCGAATCCTTCCGACTTTCATTATTGTCACAGTGCGTCCTATACCCAAGCTGGGCCGACCGCAAACAGAGGGTTTGATGTTATTGCATTTGGTACGGCGAAAGCATGGCCCGTTGCGAGCAGCTCGCGAACCAAACCGACACGAGCGCGAACATGAAGCCGTTGGCAAAACCGTTGGCAAACTGCATCGCACCGCGCTTCCACCACAGCAGACTGCGATGAAGCACTCCGTCCGAAAGCACCATGAACAGGCCCATGGTAAACGGAATAAAGCACATCACGGCAAAGGCCGAGAACACGCCCGAGATGGCCGAGAGTACCAAAAACGGCGCCACGATGCCCATAAGGTAAAAACCGGTACGAGCTTTGCCTTCCAAGCGCTCCGCCTCAACATGGGCGCGGCCGACCAGGTCGCCGCCCGCGGCACCGTTGGTGCCAGCATGACCCATGCCGCTAATGCGGACCTCGTCGCCATCGTGCGTGCCGGCAGGAAACTCAATCGTCTGCTCGGAGGTTACGCGAGTACGACCGCTGCCACCGCAATCGGGGCAGGGATCGGCCACGACCTTACCGGAACCGCCGCACTCGGGGCAGACCGACTGGAACGTGCCCGCGCCAAACAGGAAGGACAGGTCGACGTCGATGTGGCCGCGGCCACCGCAGCTCGGGCAGGTATGCGCATGCTCAGACGAAACGGAGCCCGAGCCGCCGCAGTGACCACAGGTATCGAAGCGCGTATAGCGGACGGTCTTGCGGGCACCGCCCTTGGCCTCCTTGGCGTCCAGTTTGATATCGACGACCACGTTGGCGCCGTTCTCGGGATTGTAGGCAGCCTGGCCGCGACGCTGCTGGCCCCAGGCGCCACCAAAGGGAAAGCCGCCCTCAAAGGGATTGCCATAGCCCGTGTTGCCGGCGTAGCCGCCACCATAGGGCGAAGCTGTAGGAGCACCGGCAAAGGGATTGCCAGAACGCATGGCGTCGTAGCGCGCACGTTTTTGCTCATCCGAAAGCACGGCGTAGGCCTCGGAAACCTCTTTAAACTTGTCCTCGGCATCCGGCTCTTTGTTGACGTCCGGATGGAGCTTGCGGGCCTTTTGCTGGAAGGCCTTCTGTATATCACGCGAGGTAGCGTCCTTGGAGACACCCAGAATCTCGTAGTAATCTTTTTCGTTCATCGTCGCCATGCGCGGCAACCTCCTGCTCACAGCAGCGTATATATTCCGGTAATTCTACCCGAGCGGCCTAAGCTAGATCCCAAAACAGCTCGAACAGAACATTTCCATCGAGCCAGCCCAGGTGTGTCGGTGCTAAACGAGCTCGAACATGGCCCGCGACGACACCTGCCGAAGTGAAGGGTCCCTCATGGACCCCGAGCGTCTCGGGCACCCAAGTGGCAAGACCCAATTCGAGCGCGCGATCGCAAGCGGCTGTCAGCCCATCGGCCGGGATGACACGAGCCGCACGAACCAACAGGTCGGACGCGACACCGCGCGTCATGCGACAAGCAAGCATCAGGTCTTCGGCCGCAGCCTCGCGCTGCGAGAGATATTCGGCCTCGAACGCCGTCGCGTCATCGTCACGTTGCACTAGACGCACGCGGTACGCATCGCCTCGAGGAGACACGCCGGGGAACAAACCTGTAAGACGGTCGAAATCCTCGGCGTCGAGCATGCCCGCGGCAGAACGACCCAGGCCCAGATAGCCCCGTCCGGTCCAGTAGGCAATGTTATGGGCGCACTCATGGCCGTCGAGCGCGTAGCTCGCCACCTCATACGGGTGATAGCCGGCGGCACCCAGGAGCTCGCGTGCCAAGTCCATGCACGCAGCCTGAAAATCCTCGTCGGGCTCGAGCGACTCGTCGCGGCACGCCATGCGATAAAGGGGCGTCCCCTCCTCGAGCGTGAGCGGGTAGACCGACACATGATGCGGAGCCGCCGCCAGCACGCCATCGAGCGTGCGCTTCCAACTCGCTGCGGTCTGCCCGGGAAGTCCGCACATAAGGTCGCACGACACGTCGAGCCCAGCGTTCTTGACCGTCGCGATGGCGGAGAGCGCCCGATCGGCATCGTGAATGCGGCCGATGGCGGTAAGTTCGGCGTTATCGAGCGTTTGCGCGCCCAGAGAGACGCGTGTGACACCAACCTTGGCAAGCGCAGCGGCAAGCTCGGCGGTCAGCGATTCGGGATTGGCCTCGCAGGTAAACTCAACGGGGGCGCACCACGCACGAATACGCCGCGCCAGCTCCACCAGGCGCTCCCCCGCCAGCGACGGCGTACCGCCGCCAACATAGACGGTGCGAATCTGGTCGAGGGCCCCAGCCTTGCCAAAAGCATCGAGGCGCGCGTACAACTGCTCAAAATAGGAATCGAGCGCAGCGCTCAGGTCGCACGGAGCAAAACTGCGCGAGTCAAAGTCGCAGTACCGGCACTTTTGGGCGCAAAACGGCACATGCACGTACAGCGCGGTAACGGCCACCCTTAAGCCTCCAGCGGATGAGGGGGCACCGATTCGCCGGCGGCAAGGGCAGCCTCGCAGGCCACCACATCATGCTCGATCTCATCGACCAGCGCCATAAACTCCTCATACGTGGAGCAGCGCACCACATGGGCACGCCAAGCGGCGGCATGGGGCATGCCTTTTAAGTACCAGCTTGCGTACGTACGGGCACGCGACATGAGCGGCAGGAGCTCATGCGTCAGCGTTAGGTGCTCACGCAGGGCGTTCAAGCGCTCGACAGAGCTGCGCGCCGGCACTGGCGTGCCATCGAGCGCAAGGGCGCGAGCATCACCGAACACCCACGGATTGCCGTAGATGCCGCGCGCGATAAACACCGCGCTGGCACCCGAGCCTTGCAGATGCTCAGCAGCGTCCTCGGCCGAGAACACATCGCCCGAACCGATCACGGGAATCTCGACGGCGTCGGCCACCTCATCGACCACGGACCAATCGGCCTGACCGGTATAGAGTTGCGTAGCGCAACGACCATGCACGGCGACTGCGGCAGCCCCTGCGCCCTCAAGCATCTGGGCAAATGTCGCGGCATTGCGGTCCTCGGCATAAAAGCCTTTGCGAATCTTGACGGTCACGGGCACGTGCGCCGCGCCCACCGTTGCCTCGACGATCTTCTCCGCAAGGTCGGGCGTGCGCATGAGCGCAGAGCCCTCGCCCTTGGTGACAACCTTGCGGGCAGGACAGGCCATGTTGATATCGATGAGCGACAGGCGATCGCCCACACGCTCCTCGACGGCAACGACGGCACTCGCAAACTGATCGGGCTTGGAGCCAAAGAGCTGCACGCAAATCTGCTGCTCTTCGTCAGCCGGTAGCACCAGGCGCCAGGTCTTGTTGCTGGCATAGGCAAGGCCCGCCACGCTCACCATCTCGCTGTAGGCAAGGTTGGCACCGCGGCGGCGGCACATGATGCGGTAAGCAGGGTCGGTCACGCCCGCCATGGGAGCCATAAGGAACGGCTGCTCGGCATAGGCGCCAAGCAACCGCTTGCTGTATTCAGAAAGTGCCATGGACCTACTCGTCCACCTTGAGAATCGCCATAAAGGCCTCCTGCGGAACCTCGACCGAGCCGATGGCCTTCATGCGCTTTTTGCCCTCTTTCTGCTTCTCGAGCAGCTTGCGCTTTCGCGAGATATCGCCGCCATAACACTTGGCCAGCACGTCCTTGCGGCGCGCTTTGACGGTAGAGCGGGCAATGATCTTGTTGCCGATGGCGCCCTGGATAGGCACCTCGAACAGCTGGCGCGGAATGATTTCCTTGAGCTTGTCGCACAGACCGCGGGCCAGGCCATAAGCCTTATCCTTGTGCACGATAAACGACAGCGCGTCCACCTCGTCGCCCGAAAGCAGGATGTCGAGCTTGACGAGCTCGGAGGGGCGATATTCGTTGAACTCGTAGTCGAGCGAGGCGTAACCCTTGGTGCGGCTCTTGAGCTGGTCAAAAAAGTCCAGAATGAGCTCGGCAAGCGGCATGTCGAAACGCATCTCGACCGATTTGCTCGTGAGATGGATCATGTCGGTTGTAATGCCGCGATGCTCGATAGCGAGCTGCATGACGGCACCCGTATACTCGGGCGGACAGATAATCTTGGCCTTGAGGTAGGGCTCCTCGATGCGCTCGATGCGCGTAGCCTCGGGCAGATCCTGCGGGCTGCGAACATCAATCATCTCGCCATCGGTCTTGTAGACGTGATAGTCCACCGAAGGGCTCGTGGCAATCAGGTCCAGGTTGAACTCGCGCTCCAGGCGCTCCTTGACGACCTCCATATGCAGCAGGCCCAAGAAGCCAACGCGGAAACCAAAGCCGAGCGCCACCGAAGTCTCGGGCTCCCACACCAACGACGGGTCGTTGACATGCAGCTTATCGAGCGCGTCACGCAGGTTCTCGTAGTCCTTGTTATCGATCGGGAACAGGCCCGTATAGACCATGGGCTTAGCCTCGCGGTAACCGGGAAGCGGCTCGGGGCAGGGGTTCGACGCCCAGGTAAGGGTGTCGCCCACGCGAACGGCCTCGGGGTCCTTCAGGCCCGTGACCACGTATCCGACCTCGCCGACCGTCAGCGCGTCGACCGGCGTCTCGGCGGGACGCTTGACGCCCACGCCATCGACCAAAAAGTCGCCCTTTGCCTGCATCATGCGCAAGGTATCGCCCTTTTTGATGGAGCCGTCAAAGATGCGCACCGTGGCGACGACGCCACGATACTCGTCGAAGTATGAATCCAGAATGAGTGCCTTGAGCGGCGCGTTCGCATCGCCCTTGGGCGGAGAGATCAAAAAGACAATGGACTCCAGCAGATCGTGGATGCCCTCGCCGGTCTTGCCCGAGACACACACGGCATCATCGGCAGGGATCGCCAGGTCATCCTCGATCTCGGTCTTAACCTCGTCGGGATGAGCCGAGGGCAGGTCGATCTTGTTGATGGCCGGCACAATGTCCAGATTGGCGTTCATGGCGAGCGTCGCGTTGGAGACGGTCTGCGCCTCGACGCCCTGCGTGGCGTCAACGACGAGCACCGCGCCCTCACAGGCCGCCAGCGAGCGCGAGACCTCATAGGTAAAGTCCACGTGGCCCGGCGTATCGATCAGATTGAACTGATACGTCTCGCCATCGTCGGCGTCATAGGACACGCGAACGGCATTGGACTTGATCGTGATGCCGCGCTCGCGCTCGATATCCATGGTGTCGAGCAGCTGCGACTCCATGTCGCGCTCGTCGACGGTATGGGTGAGCTCGAGAATGCGGTCACTGATCGTGGACTTGCCATGGTCGATGTGCGCAACAATCGAGAAGTTGCGGATGTGGGAAATGTCAATTGAAGTATTCATGCGGACTATCTTACCCGAGCGGTACAAAAAATGGAGCCTGTTCCATAAAACAGGCTCCATTTATGCGCGTAATCTGTGTGGTGTGAAATTTACAACTTAAGCGTTGATGCTGTTCACGAGCTTGGCAAGACCGGACTTGCGGTTGGAAGCCTGGTTCTTGTGGATAACATGCTTGGCGGCAGCCATGTCGAGACGCTTGGTGACGGTCTTGAGGGCAGCCTGGGCCTTCTCGGCGTCGCCCTCGGCGACGGCGGACTGGACGTGCTTGGTCAGCGTCTTGAGCTCGGACTTGACAGCCTTGTTACGCATGCGAGCTGCCTCATTGGTGCGGATACGCTTCTTCTGAGACTTGATGTTTGCCACTTCTGGAGTTCCTTTCGAGTTCCTTGCAAAAAATGTATGACACCTCTGAGACACGGTGAGGTCATGCAAGCGCCTACTATAGCACGCTCCCCCTCAAAGGGATAGAACGAATTTGTCAAATAGGCAGGTATCATCACGATTTTCTCAAGATGTTCGTAATCCAGAGCAAAAGCGCGGTCTGAGAATCGGCCGAACCCTTGAGCGCGAGCTCCACATCAACGGCACCCTCGAGCGCTGCGACGAGCTCTGCCATCGAAAAGCGACGTGCCCAGGTCAGGTGATTCTTGACCTGCCAGGACTGGAGCTTGAGCGTTGCGGCCAGCTCACGACCCTGTCCGCGCGCATCGAGCGCCTTGGCAACGATAAGCTCGCGAATGCGGCCGCACAGCAATGTGTACGTCCACACGTAGCTCTTGGCGGGCATTAGATTGAAGAGCTCGAGCGAACGGCGCATGTCACGGGCCGAGACCGCATTGAGAAAGTCCCAGGGTTGAACCTCGGCCGTACGTACAATCCAGCGCTCAACGTCGGCAAGCTCAATCTGGGGCGCCTCGACCATCTGGGCAAGCTTAGCCAAGTCGTTATCGAGCATGCGAGTGTTTTCACCCGAACGCGAGACGAGCTCCTCGGCGGCCGCCGTCGAGATCGACTTGCCGTGCTGCGTCGCCATCTGCTGCACGCGGCGCGGAAGCTCCCAGCGCTTGGTGCCGGAGCAATCGATCACGGCCTTCTTGTCGATCTTGGCGATCGCCTTATACAGGCGCGTGTTCTTGGCAAGCGAGTCAGCAATGATGAGGCAGACCGTTGTGGGGCTGGGACTCGCCAAATACTCGACAAGCGGCTCCGAGACCGCCTTGGCGAGCTTTGAGCAGCCGTCAAGGATTACCAGGCGAAACTCGCTGCCCATCGGAAAGGTGTTAAGCGATCCGATAATGGACTCGATATCGGGGTCCTTGGTCATGTCGCGCTCGTCGAGGTTGAACTCGACCATGCCCGTCTTTTCCAGACGCGCTTTCATACGCGAGACGGCGTGATCGCGCTTGACTCCGTCGGTACCGACGATCAGATATGCCGGCAGCAGACCGATTTCGGACATTGCGCTCCCCTCCCGCAGGTCTTCGTATTCGTTCCGTGCCATTCTAGCCCAGGGGCCCACCACACGCCAACGACGTCGTCACGGTCGCTGGCATCGCATCGCAAAGCCATTCTCAGTCGGCGTAACGGTAATGTCGCCGTGTTCGATGGTGCACGCGAACACGCCGCCCGCTTCCTTCACGGCATCGATGCAGGCATCGGACGGATGACCGTATCGATTCCCCTCGCCCGCGCTCGCGAGGGAAAGCTCGGGCTTCAGGACGTCCAGCAACTCACCATCAACTGAAACCTTGGAGCCGTGATGCCCAAGTTTAAGTACATCGATATCCCCCACCTCCTGCACGAATTCCCGTTCTTGGTCGAGCTCGGCATCGCCGGTGAGGAGCATACGCAGGCCCTTGCCTTCCTGAACATAAGAGAGTAGCAGGACAAGCGAGTCCTCATTTCCCTCGCCATCCACGGACTCGAATGGCCACATCACGCGAGCGCAAAATGAGCCGATGTCAACCGTATCCCCACGGCGCACCTGCCGATACTCCACGCCAGGTCGGTTCAATACTTCGGCAGGAGCATCCTCCAGCGCATCAGCCGCCACGGCAATCGTTCCAACCGAAAACTGTTCGAGCACGGCAGGCAGACCACCCCAGTGGTCCTCATCCCAATGCGTAACAAAGACGGCATCGATATGGTGCACGTTATTGCGAACCAACGCCGCCACCACGCGCTCGTCGAGCCCGCAGTCGACGAGCGCTACTACGCCGCCCTGGCGGATAAGAATCGCATCCGCCTGGCCCACATCGAGCACCGTCACCGAAGGCGGAGCGAATCGATCCCAGTAGACGTACGGAATCGCAGCCAAGAGCACCAGGCATGCAAGCCCCACCGCCATAGGACGTGCACGGGGACGCGGCCACCAGACCAGCAGAACCGCCAGCAAACACGGCACTAGGTAAATCCACATGCTATCGGGCGGCACGCTCACGGATGCACCCGGCACGGCGGCAAACAGCTGCTCGAAAAACAGCGCGCAACGGGCGGCAATCATGGGCACAACGAGCGCCCAAGTCCGCAACGGTGCCACGAGCGAAAAGGGAACCAGCACGATGGACACAGCAAGCAGTACGCTCACCACCGGACCGATGACCGCATTTGCCAACGGAGCAATGAGCGAGAACGTACCGAAGGCGGGAATGGTAATGGGAAGAGTCGCCAGTTGCGAGCACAGCGTGACGGAAAGCATGCTTGCAACGCCCGATGGCACACTCAGCTCACCCAAAGCGAAGGTCGCATAGGGGCAAAAGCACAGAATGGCAAAGACGCTGGCACATGAAAGCTGAAAGCCCATCTCGAACAGCACCGTCGGCCGCAGTAGCACAAAGATGGACATGGTTACGAAGAGTGCCGATGCGCCGTGCCGGCGACGCCCCGCGCCGTTTACGACAAGCGTCGCGAACACCATGCAGCACGCGCGCACGGCCGAGGGAGACGCGCCCGTAAAGACAGCGTAGCCCACAAGCGTTATCGCCAATATCGCCCGCTGAAGACCACGTGAGCAGCGAGTCTTTTGCAATACACCCTCGATTACAAACCCCACGATAGCCAAATGGCTGCCGGAGACGGCTATAAGATGCGCCGTTCCCGTCACCGAAAACCAATCGCCCGCCGACTGGGCGCGCAGCTCGGCCGAACGACCGCAGACGACACCGGCTATGAGTGCACGCGCCGGGTCGGTCGCAGGCGCGATGGACGCAAGCAGCCCATTTCGCAGCCGAAGCAGCGGCCCCGGAGAGCCCTCATCGACCGACACAATCCGAACGGCTTTTACCTTGCATACCTCGCCTCGGAGCACGCGCGATCGTCCATACGCATCGTTCTCAAAACGTGAAACGCGACCGATAACACGCACGTGCGCCCCGACCTTGAGCTCGCGGTCGCACGATAGGCGAACCGTTGCCAAGTTCTTACCGTCCGCGCGTGCCTCGCAGGTATAGGAATACACGTCGTCGTTTATGGATGGATCGCCCTGCACGATAAACTCGAGGCCGCTTGCCGCTCGACCGTCGAGCGCCTTCGAGGCGCTGAGCGCACCCACAGCCCACCACGCCGAGACGACCGCTCCCGCCACGAGACCGACGGACGCGGCATACAACCACCACTTCAAAGGGGCAAGCCGCGCACAAGATTGAGCCAGCACAACGAATACCGCCGCCGCAACGGGAATGGCCCATAGCAGCCCGACCGCCGGCGCCCGCTCCCTCAGCAGCGCATCAGCGGCCACGTTGAGCACCGAGGCGCAGCTCATGCACATGCCGGCACACAGGGCCATCGTCCACGGCATCAGGGGCCGCGGAGGCATCACATGCTCGCGCTCGGTCGCACTCATACGCAGATGCAATCTTTGATTTTGGCAAGCTTCTTCTCGCCGATTCCCGACACACGCATCAGATCGTCAACCGAGGCAAAAGCACCGTTCTTTGTCCGCTCATCGATAATCGACTGTGCCATGGAGGGACCGATGCCCGAGAGCGTCTGCAGCTCTGCCGCGCTTGCCGTATTGATGTTGACTAGGCCCGTTGCGCCACTCACGCCCAATGATGCGGAAGCCCCACCATCAACACCGGCTTCCGCAATGGACGCCTGCTGCTCCCCCACCGTTGGAACGTGGATTTTTTGTCCATCAGTGACCTTGGATGCCCGGTTAAGCCCCGTAACGTCTGCCTCGGGCGTAAGCCCGCCGGCGGCATCAATCGCCTGAGCCACCCGCGCGCCGTCCTTGAGACGATATACACCGGGCGACACAACGGCGCCGTCGACATCGACATAGACCTCTGCCGCGGCAGAAGCCTTAGCCGAAGAACCTTCGGATGTCTTTCCGCTCGAGGCATCGCCGGATCCCGGCTCCACCAACGAGCCCAAACCATCAGTGTGCTCAAACGACACGCCGCCGGCACCGCCGCTAAGGTTCGCCATCGCCAGTCCACTCGCCATCGCAATGACGACCAGTATCGCCATCACCACTGCCTTATGACCGAGCAGCTTGTCCGCCAAGCGGTCCATCCGTTTGACCCGTTCGTGTTGTTCGCGCTGCGCCATAGCAAAACCTCCCAACAACATCGTGTCAGGAAAGGAGTTCCGCAACAGCCACGCCCCAAAACCGGTTTTCGCGGTCAAACCAAAAGCTGACCAAAACCTTGCACAAATCTGTCCATTTATTCAGGCACACGTCAGCAAATGAACACTTAGCCGCAAAATGCCCAGATAGCAAAAGACCGACGATGCAAGAGCATCGTCGGTCTATGCACAAGTTTACTCGTGATCTTGGTAAATCTCACGCGGAGCAAGCTCCGAATGTTTGCGTTTTAAGGTCTTAGGGGCCTTATACGTGTTGCTTTCGAAGTCGATGTACTCGGTCTGCTTGAGTAGGCGCTCGATCATCTCCTCGTGATCGAACAACTCCCAGGCCTCATGCACGGCATCGAGTTTAGCGTGCGTCTCGGGACGACGCGGCATAAACAGCGTGCAGCAGTCGGGAGCGGCCTCAGTCGAGATATCGAACGTACCGATCTCCTCGGCACGCGCAATGATCTCCTGCTTGTCCGAACCGATGAGAGGACGGAACACGGGGATCTTCACGGCCTCGTTGACGGCCATGATATTCTCAAGCGTTTGGGAGGCAACCTGTCCAAGCGATTCGCCCGTCACGATGGCCTTGGCGCCCTCGATGTGTGCAATGCGCTCGGCAACCGAATACATAATGCGGCGATACATGATCACGCGCAGGTTGCTGGGACAGGTGACCGAAATCTCACGCTGGCAGTCGCCAAACGGCACCACGTACAGGCGGCCGATCTGGACACCCGGCTCAAGCGCACGGATGATGTCCTGCACCAAATACTCGCTCGTGTCGGGCGTCTGCGGACGACCGGAGAAATGTACCGGCACGCACACCGCGCCGCGACGCGCGAGCATCCAGGTCGCTACCGGAGAATCGATGCCCGACGACAGCAGCGTCACGACCTTGCCGGCAGATCCCACCGGCAGACCGCCCACGCCGCGCTCGGAGCGCGCGTACACATAAACGCTACCCTGGACCACCAGTACGTGCACCATCGCATCGGGGTCGTGCATTTGAACCTTTTTATCGGGGAAGGCCTCACACAACACCTCGCCCACCTGACGGTTGATGTCAATCGAGGTGAGCTCATAGTCGGTATTGGAGCGCTTGGCGTGCACCTTAAACGAATCGAAGGAACCAAACTCGCGCAGCGCCTTCACGGCGGCGGCACAGTACTCCTGAGGGTCGCGATTGGTGTGATACGCCAAAGACACGCGAGCAACGCCGGGAACGGTGCGAATGACACGCGCCGCCTCGTCGGCCTGATGCTCGTTAAAGGTCACGAGGATATAACCGGAAATTCGAGACACGGCATTCACGGAAAAGGCGGCCAAGGCCGCCTTGATGTTGTCCATGAGGATATGCTCAAAATGTGCGCGGTTCTTACCCTTCAGTCCAACCTCGTGATAGTGGACCAGGCAGACGCGAGCCGCCATTTAGGCTTCAGCAACCTTGTGGCCGAGCGCCTTCTCGTAACGGGCCTCGTCGTAAGAGATGTCGCCGTCGACAATCTCGTCCATAGCCATCGAGATGGTGTCGGCACCGGAAAGCCCGATGGTGATGTCATCGACATCCTGGACGGCAAGCACGCGGTTGTGCTGGCCACGCAGCATGCTATTGATGTCGCAGGCGCGCTTGGAGGCAAGCGAAGCGAGCAGGAAGCGGTTGTGATCGGTCTTCTCCAGAAGATCGTCAATGCAAGGCTTTACAACGGACACGGACCTCAGATCCTTTCATGCATATCGAGAACGCGAACGAGCTCATCGGTCGCGCGGTCGAGATCGTCATTCACCACGACGTCGTCGTAGCGGTCGGCAAGGGCAAGCTCATGGGCGGCGTTTGCCATACGCAGCTCAATCGTTTCGGGCGTCTCGGTACCGCGACCGACCAGACGCTCGCGGAGCACCTCGAGCGAGGGGGGCTTGATAAAGATCAGCACGGCCTCGGGAAAACGCTCCTTGACCTGCAGGGCACCCTGAACATCGATCTCCAAGATGAGAGACGAACCAGAGGCGAGCTTGGACTGAACCTCGCTCACCAACGTGCCGTAGCAGTTACCGTGGACCTCGGCCCACTCAACAAACTCACCGTTTGCCACGCGGCGGTCGAACTCCTCGCGCGTCAGGAAAAAGTAATTGACGCCATCGACCTCGCCTTTGCGTGGGGCTCGCGTGGTAGCCGAAACCGTCAGGCCCAGGTTAGAGCGACGCTCGCGCACACGAGTGACGAGCGTGCCCTTGCCCGCGCCTGACGGTCCAGAAATCACAAAGAGCTTTGAATCCTGAGCACTCACTTATTTGGTCAGCTGCTCGAGGAGCTGCTCGCGCTGACGGACGCCAAGGCCCTGGACGCGACGGGTAGCGGAGATGCCGAGTTCCTCCATAATCTTGGCGGCCTTGGCCTTGCCATAACCGGGGAGAGACTCGATGAGGGTGGAAACCTTCATGCGGGAAGCAATGGGGTCATCGGAGTTGAGCACGGACTCGAGGGACTTCTCGCCCTTCTTGATCTGCTCACGGAGCTCTGCGCGAGCGTGACGCGCGGCGGCAGCCTTCTCAAGAGCCTGCTTGCGCTGCTCATCGGTAAGCTGAGGGAGTGCCATTCGTACCTCCAAATAGTTGGGTTATATCTGATTCATTATTTGGCATTTTAGCACGTAAAACGTACAAAATGCTCAATCGCGGCTCCATAGGTTAGACGATACCCGCAAAAAGTGCAATATATCGCGCTAAAAGATGAGCCCCCGACCTGCGATTCCACACAAAGGATGGGAAAGTTTTCGCAGGCACAGGGGCTAATTTGTGCTATTGAGACCCAAAAGTGGTGACTTGAGGGAATCTTTTATGCGACGTTTTCGACCAGCTCGGCAACGATGGCGTCAAACGCGGCAACCGGATCGTCGGCGCCGGTAATGGGGCGGCCCACCACGATATGGCTCGCGCCGCGCTCAATAGCCTGGGAAGGCGTGGCCACGCGGGACTGATCGCCCAGCGCAGCGCCAACCGGACGCACGCCCGGGGTCACAATCAGCGCATCGGGGCCCAGCAGCTCACGCATGTCATGAGCCTCCATCGGCGAGCACACGATGCCGTCGATACCGTTGGCCTGGGCGAGTTTTGCCAGTCGGGCGGCCTCCTCGGCAACGGGCGACTCTACGCCGATCTCGCTCAGCGCATCCTGATTCATGCTCGTAAGCACGGTGATGGCGACGAGCTTGGCTCGATCCTCGCGTGCCTCCTCGGCACCCTCACGGCAGGCGGCGAGCATGGCACCCGAACCCAAGCCGTGAACCGAAAGCAGGTCGGCACCGGCAAGCGAGGCCGAGCGAGCGGCACCGCGCACCTGATGCGGAATGTCATGGAACTTAAGGTCGAGGAAGACCTTGAAGCCCAGGTCCTTAAAGGTCTTGACGATCTCGGGGCCTTCGGCGTAATAGAGCGTCATGCCCACTTTAAGCCAAGCGGTATGGCCCGAAAGCTCATGGGCGAGCTCGAGCGCACGCTCACGGTCGCAGTCGAGGGCGACGATAACGCGGTCGCGGGCATCGGTCTCTAGCATTCGAAAGCACCTACCAGCTCATTGATGTCCTTCACGCCCTGGGACTCGGCCCAGGCCTCGAGCTCGCGCGCAATCTTGAGCGAAGCGCACGGATTGACGAAGTTGGCCATACCGACCGATACGCAGGTAGCACCAGCCAGGATAAACTCGGCCGCATCCTCACCGGTCATGACGCCGCCGACGCCGTTGATGGGGATATCGACGGCCTGAGCAACCTCCCAGACCATACGCACGGCGATGTGATGGCACAGCGGGCCCGAAAGACCGCCCTTGGGCTTGGCCACACGCGACCTGCGGGTGTGAACGTCGATGGCCATACCCTGGATGGAGTTGATGACCGAAAGACCGTCGGCGCCGGCGGCCTCGAGAGCCTTGGCGATCTCGGCGACGTTAACCGGAGCCATCTTTACGAACAGCGGCTTGTCGGTCACCTTGCGGCAGGCGGCCATGACGGAAGAGGCGCCCTCGGGCGTGGAGCCCATGGCGGCACCGCCGGCGGCAATGTTGGGGCAGCTCACGTTGATCTCATAGCCGGCAGCCCAGGGGCACAGCTCGACATACATCTCGAGCGCACGGACAAACTCGTCCACTGAATGACCGGCAACCTGGCAGATGACCTGGCAACCGTCCTTGGAGAGCTGCTCGAGCCACGGACCGGACTCGCGGGCGAAAGCGGCCACACCAGGGTTCTGCAGGCCCACGGAATTGATCATGCCGCCAGGGATCTCGGCCATGCGGGGTGCGGGATTGCCGGGCCAGGGCTCGGCAGCGCAACCCTTGGTGGTGATGGCACCCAGCTGGGAGACATCGAAGAAGTTCTGGAACTGCCAACCGTAGCCAAAGGTACCGGCTGCGGTGTTGATGGGGTTCTGCATCTTGACGCCGCCGAAATCGACGGCCATGTTCACGGTACCCACTAGAAGACCACCACCTTGGAAGCATCGAACACGGGGCCGCACATGCAGGCGCCCTTCATACCGTCGACCGTCTCGACATTGCAGGTGTTGCAGGCACCAAAGCCGCAGCTCATCATGCGCTCGAGCGACACCTCGCAGTACGCGCCGGCATCGGCGGCAGCGGCGGCGACCTTCTTCATCATGACGGCGGGACCGCAACTGGCGACGTAGTCGTAACCGCCCTCGCCGAGCAGCTCGGCGGCAGGATCGGTGCAGAAGCCGTGCGTGCCCAACGAGCCGTCGTCGGTGCACACGTTGACCGTGGCTCCCAGCGCGCGGAACTCATCGACGCCCACAGCCTTGGACGCGGTGCAAAAGCCCAGGCATACGTCAACGTCCACACCCTGCTTGGCAAGCATGTCAGCCAGGCAGAGCACAGGCGGAACGCCAATGCCGCCGGCGACGAGCAGTGCTTTCCTGGTACCCTCGGGCACAAACCAGCCGCGGCCGCCAGGGCCCAGCAGGTTGGAGGTGGAGCCAGGGACCATCTGCGACAGACGACGGGTGTCATCGCCCACAACGGCGTACCACAACTCGACGGTACCGGCCTCGGCGTCGGCGCGATAGAAGCTCAGGGGCACGCGAAGCAGCGAGGAAGCATCGCCCGGCACGGCGATATTCACGAACTGACCGGGCTTGAGCGCACTTGCAAGCTTGGGGGCCGAGATGACGAGCGAGAAGATGCCGTCGGCGATCTCCCGGTTCGAGACGACCTCGAAGTCATGCATGCGTGCAGTGGAAGGTGTGGGCATAGACGCTCCAATCCCCCATGCGGTTGCATGGTCCAAACGAATAGAAAGCGCGGCACCGCAAGGGCGCCGCGCACAAAAGCGATAAGGCTATGCTAGCAGATGCAGCCGTCGGAAAGCGTCTGCTTACCGCCGACGAACACATCGGTGGCACGACCGGTGAGCGTACGGCCGGCAAAACCGGAGTTCTCGGCGCGCGACTCGTAGCCGTCCTCGCCGACCGTCCAGGTTGCAGCGGGGTCGAAGACGGTCAGGTCGGCAACGGAGCCCGCCTTGACCTGAACCTGGTCGAGGCCCAGGATCTCACGCGGCTTGATGGCCATGAGCTCGACCATGCGGCCCATGCTCATCTTGCCCGTGTTGACCAGCTCGGTGAGCACAAGCGAAAGCGAGGTCTCGAGGCCAATCATGCCGAAGGGCGCAAGCTCGAACTCGCGAGCCTTCTCCCACGGGGTGTGGGGAGCGTGGTCGGTGACGATGACGTCTACGGTGCCGTCGATGACGCCCTGACGGATAGCCTCGGCGTCTTCATCGGTACGCAGCGGCGGGTTGACCTTGAGCGAGGTGTTGTAGGTCTCGTCCAGGTCGTTCTCGGTCAGGAACATGTGGTGCGGGGTAGCCTCGCAGGTGACCTGCACGCCAGCTGCCTTGCCGGCACGAACGATCTCCAGGCCATGGGCGGTGGAGATGTGCTGGATGTGCAGCTTGGCACCGGTCAGCTTGGCGATCTCGATATCGCGAGCGATCTGGAGCTCCTCGCCTGCCGCCGGCCAGCCCTCCAGAGCCAGACGGGTAGAGACCTTGCCCTCGTTGATCTGGCCGTGACCGACCAGGTCCTCGTCCTGGCAATGGCTCATAAAGACCTTGCCGAACATCTTGCCGTAGTCCATGCAGCGACGGAGCATGCCTGCACCCTGCACGCCGCGACCGTCGTCGGTGAAGGCGACGGCGCCGTGGGCAACCATATCACCCATCTCGGACATAGCCTCGCCCTTAAGACCGCGGGTCATGGCGCCAGAAGGATAGACGCGGCAGTGGCCGACCTCGGCAGCGCGGGACTTGACGAACTCAACGACGGTACCGTTATCGGTGACGGGATCGGTGTTGGGCATAGCGCACACGCCGGTGAAGCCGCCCTTGGCAGCTGCGCGGGTGCCGCTCTCGATGTCCTCCTTGACCTCGTAGCCGGGCTCGCGCAGGTGGACGTGCATGTCCACCAGGCCAGGGACGAGGTACTTACCGGAAAGGTCGCGGACCTCGGCTCCCTCGGCGGCGAGGTTCTCGCCGACCTCGGCGATCTTGTCGCCGTCGATCAGGACGTCAACGACACCGTCAAGCTCGACGGACGGGTCGACGACGTGGGCATTCTTAAGAAGCAAGGCCATTATCGGCACCTCCAAGCAGCAGATACAGGATAGCCATACGCACGCAGATACCGGCGTAGACCTGCTCCAGGATGACGGAGCGTTGCGGGTGGTCGGCCATATAGGAGTCGAACTCGACGCCGCGGTTGATGGGGCCCGGGTGGCAAATGATCGCGTCGGGCTTCATGAGCTTCTCACGGTCCTTGGTCAGGCCGAAGAGCTTATGGTACTCGCGAATGGTCGGGAACGGGGCACCCTCGAGGCGCTCCTGCTGTACGCGCAGCATGTAGACGACGTCCAGCTCGGGCAGGACGGAATCGAGGTCGCTCGTCACGTGGTCGCAGCCCAGAACCTCGGGCGCCGGCGGCAGCAGCGTGCCGGGGGCGACGGCGTAGGTCTCACAGCCCATGATCTTCAGCGCGGGAATCAGCGAGCCGCAAACGCGGGAGTGGGCGATGTCGCCGACAACGGCGACCTTCAGACCGTGGAAGTCACCCTTGTGCTCCCAGATGGTGTACAGGTCGAGCAGAGCCTGCGTAGGGTGGTTGTGCTTACCGTCACCGGCGCAGATAACACTCGCGGGCGAATTCTGCGTGACGATGTAGGGAGCACCGGCATGCTTGTCGCGCACGACGATGCAGTCGATCTTGTAGGCATTGAGGGTCTCGACGGTATCGACGAGGCTCTCGCCCTTGACCGTGGAGGTCGAGGAGCCACCGAAGTTGAGGCTGTCGGCGGAAAGACGCTTCTCGGCGAGCTCGAAGGAGCTGCGGGTACGCGTCGAGGGCTCGTTGAACATGTTGACGATGGTCTTGCCCTTGAGCGTGGGGACCTTCTTGATGGCACGCTCATTGACCTCGGAGAACGCCTTGGCGGTCTCGAGGATGAGCTTGATGTCCTCTTCGGAGTACTCGGTAATGTCGATCAGGTGCTTATGATTGAACGCCACGGTACTACTCACCTCCCAGCGGCGCGGAGCCCACGTGGGAACCCGGCGCGACGTCGTTGATCTCGACAGCAGTACGGCCGTCGACTTCCTTCATATATAGGTGCACGTTTTCCTCGTGCGACGAGGGAACGTTCTTGCCGACAAAGTCCGGCGAGATAGGGAGCTCGCGGTGACCGCGGTCAACGAGAACTGCCAGCTCGACTCGGCTCGGACGGCCCAGGTCCATAACGGCGTCCAGAGCGGCGCGGATGGTACGACCCGTGTACAGGATGTCGTCCACCAGCACGACGCGCTTGCCGTCGACGCTGAAGGGAATGTTGGTAGCGTGGATCGCGGGAGCGAAATTGGTCGCATAGTCATCGCGATAGAAGCTGATGTCCAGACTGCCGAGCGGAACGTCGACACCCTCGATCTCCTTGATCGCCTCGGCGAGCTTCTTTGCCAGAAGGTCGCCGCGCGTGACGATGCCGACCAGAGCGAGGTCTTCACAGCCCTCGTTGCGCTCGAGGATCTCGTGCGCGATGCGGGTCATCGCTCGGTTGACGGCGGTCTCGTCCATGATGACCGCCTTGGGGGAAGTCGTGCCCATCGATCTCCTTCCTCACATGTCTTGACTGCTGACACAGTCAAAAAAATAGATGCCCGACCGCTCAAAGCGGACCAGACACCCACAGGAAGTACTGCTTATTGACAGCTATGTAATTCCATGTGGGTATCTCGTACCCCTTTAATGGTCAAGGCATAGTGTAGCCAACCTCGGGCTCAAATGCGAGCATAAATACTAGTCAATCCGTAAACGGAGGAAATCGCTCCATAAACCTATATATATTTGTGGGACGCGCTTGAAAACCTTGTTTCGAGCTGGCATAATCCCCTCTGCTGCACGCAAATCGGATCTACGTCCAGGGCCGTGGCGTGGGCACTATCGCCAAAAGAGAAATATCTCTGTGTAGATTGCGCACAGAGACATGCTTCTGTGCTATAGTTCAGGCTTGTTTGTTAACGCGACATGTTCGTTTGTCGCCCAAGGAGGGTCAGTTATGTCCAAAGTTTGCGAAGTTTGCGGTAAGCACCCCGTTGCCGGTCGCTCCATCAGCCACTCTCACCGCGTCACCAACCGTAAGTTCCGCCCCAACATCCAGCGCGTCTACGTCGTCGTCGATGGTCACCGTCGCAAGATGAACGTTTGCTCCACCTGCCTCAAGTCTGGCAAGGTTGCGCGCTCCTAAATAAGGTCTTACCAACAAGTACCTCGGACTCTCCGGGTCAAAGACCTCGCGTTCACATAGAACTTACCAAAGGCGTCCTCCACTACGGAGGGCGCCTTTTTGCACTCATTGGGGACAGACTTACATGAGTGTTTTCGAGCATAGGGGCCGCGTCACAGATGTCAAAGGGATCTAAGCCCAGCCGGTATGCCTTGTAGCTTGACCAACGGTACGCCTCGAGTGAGTTGATCGCACCTTTCACCGGATTGAGAGGGATATAATCGAGCAGCTGCACCGTCTGCGTGTCCGACTCAACCGCGACCCGTGAATAGCGATTGTCAAACAAATGCCCTGTTCTCCCCGTTTTCCCATTGAAATACTCATGTAAGCCTGCCCCCAATGAGTGGGGCGATGCAGAGAGCGGATTGTTTTGTTAAAACGCTTCATTAGGTTGAAGCGTTTTAGTGTGCCTTTTAGAGGAATCTTACCGTTCGCCGAATAATTTCTTGCTATCATGCAAGGCGTAGGGTAAATCTCCGATCGCAAGGAGACACAAATGGTGAAAAAGTCACCGGAAAACACTACTCCCGCAATTGTGGACAACGTAGAGGCGCTTGAGGCTAAGCTCGCTCAGATGCGAGAGGCCCAGGCGCTTTTTGCTACGTACACGCAGGAGCAGGTCGACAAGATCTTCTATGAGGCCGCCATGGCCGCCAACAAGGCTCGTATCCCGTTGGCGAAGATGGCCATCGAGGAGACCGGCCGCGGCGTTCTTGAGGACAAGGTCATCAAGAACCACTACGCCGCAGAGTACATCTACAACGCTTACAAGAACACCAAGACCTGTGGTGTCCTGGAGCGCGACGAGGCTTACGGCATCACCAAGATCGCCGAGCCCATCGGCATCGTGGGCGCCGTCATCCCGACGACCAACCCCACCTCCACCGCGATCTTCAAGACGCTGATCTGCCTGAAGACCCGCAACGCCATCATCATCTCCCCGCACCCGGCTGCCGCCAAGTGCACCATCGCCGCCGCCAAGCTCGTGCTTGACGCCGCCGTCAAGGCTGGTGCCCCCGAGGACATCATCGGCTGGGTCGATGTCCCCTCCATCGAGCTGACCAACATGGTCATGCGCGACGTCGACATCATCCTCGCCACCGGTGGCCCGGGCATGGTCAAGGCCGCCTACTCCTCGGGCAAGCCCGCCCTGGGCGTTGGCGCCGGTAACACCCCGGTCGTCATCGACGACACCGCCGACGTTCTGCTCGCAGTCAACTCCATCATCCACTCCAAGACCTTCGACAACGGCATGATCTGCGCTTCCGAGCAGTCCGTGACCGTCATCGACACCATCTACGACCAGGTCAAGGCCGAGTTCCAGAAGCGCGGCTGCTACTTCGTCAAGCAGGGTGCCGAGATGGAGGCCCTGCGTGCCGCCATGTTCAAGAACGGCGCCCTCGATCACCGCATCCCCGGAATGGCTGCCGCCAAGATCGCCGAGCTCGCCGGCATCGAGGTTCCCGCCAAGACTAAGATCCTGATCGCCGAGGTCACCTCCACCGACCCCGCCAAGGAGGAGTTCTCCCACGAGAAGCTCTCCCCGGTCCTGGCCATGTACCACGCCAAGGACTTCCAGGAGGCCGTCGACAAGGCCGAGCACCTGGTGCTCGCCGGTGGCCCGGGCCACACCGCCTCTCTGTACGTGCACCCCGCCCAGGCCGAGAAGATCAGCCTGTTCGAGCACGTCATGAAGGCCTGCCGCATCGTCATCAACACCCCGTCCTCGCACGGTGGCATCGGTGACCTGTACAACTTTGGCATGAAGCCGTCTCTGACCCTGGGCTGCGGCTCCTGGGGCGGCAACTCCGTCTCCGAGAACGTTGGGGTGAAGCACTTGATCAACGTTAAGACTGTGGCCGAGCGCCGTGAGAACATGCTGTGGTTCCGCGCTCCCGAGAAGGTCTACTTCAAGAAGGGTTCCACGCCCGTCGCCCTCGACGAGCTGGGCAACGTCATGGGCAAGAAGCGCGCCTTCATCGTTACCGACCAGTTCCTCTTCAAGAATGGCAACACCCGCGCCATCGAGGCCAAGCTCGACGAGATGGGCATCGCCCACGACTGCTTCTACGACGTCGAGCCCGATCCGTCGCTGCAGTGCGCACGTCGCGGCGCCAAGCAGATGGCTCTCTTTGAGCCGGACGTCATCATCGCCGTCGGCGGTGGCTCAGCTATGGACGCCGGCAAGATCATGTGGATGATGTACGAGCACCCCGAGTGCAAGTTTGAGGACATGGCCATGGACTTCATGGACATCCGCAAGCGTATCTTCACCTTCCCCGAGATGGGCAAGAAGGCCTACTTCGTCGCCGTCCCGACCTCCTCGGGTACCGGCTCCGAGTGCACGCCGTTCGCCATCATCACCGACAAGGAGACCGGCATCAAGTGGCCGCTCGCCGACTACGCGCTGCTCCCCAACATGGCTATCGTCGACGCCGACAACTGCATGACCGCCCCGCGCGGCCTGACCGCTGCCTCCGGCATCGACGTCATGACCCACGCCATCGAGTCCTACGTCTCCATCATGGCTTCCGACTACACCAAGGGCCTCTCCGAGCGCGCTGCCAAGCTCGTCTTTGAGAACCTGCCCTCCAGCTTCACGAACGGCGCCAAGGACCCGCACGCCCGCGAGGAGATGCACAACGCCTCCTGCATGGCCGGTATGGCCTTCGCCAACGCCTTCCTGGGCCTCAACCACTCCATGGCTCACAAGCTCGGCGCTTTCCATCACCTGCCCCACGGCATCGCTAACGCCGTCATCCTGACCCGCGTCATGCGCTACAACGCCGCCGAGGCTCCCGTCAAGATGGGTACCTTCTCCCAGTATCCTTACCCCAACGCGCTGCACAACTACGCCGAGATGGCCAAGTACTGCGGTATCGAGGGCAAGGACGACAAGGAGGTCTTCGAGAACTTCATCACAAAGCTCGAGGAGCTCAAGGACTTCATCGGTGTCAAGAAGACCATCGCCGACTACGGTGTTGACGAGCAGTACTTCCTCGACACCCTCGACGAGATGACCGAGCAGGCATTCAACGACCAGTGCACCGGCGCTAACCCGCGCTACCCGCTCATGAGCGAGATCAAGGAGCTCTACCTGGACGCCTACTACGGCCGCGAGCCCCAGGACTACGCCGTCTGCTAGTTTTTAGCACGGTTTTTTGCGGCGGGGGTGCACGGGTGTTTCACACACCCCCGCCGTCGCTTCTATCGCATCGTTGAAAGGATGCAACCATGCTGCTACCCGATTCCAAGACCGAGCTCGTCCGCCGTGGCAACAAGGTCGTTTACGACCTGGGCGACAAGATCGTCAAGGTCTTTAACGAGACCAAGCCTGTCTCCGACGTGTTCAACGAGGCTTTGAATCTTGCCCGCATCAATGAGTGCGGCATCCGCAGCCCCAAGGCTCTTGAGGTTTCCCAGCTCGAGAACGCCAACGGCTGGGCGCTCGTGACCGAGAAGGTTCCGGGCACCACCCTTGCCGAGAAGATGACTGCCGAGCCCCAGCGCTTCGGTGAGTACCTCGAGATGTTCGTCGACCTCCAGATCGAGATCCACGGCTACACCTCCCCGCTGCTCAACCGTCAGCGCGACAAGTTCGCCCGCATGATCGACAGCCTTGATCAGCTCAATGCCACCACGCGTTACAACCTTCAGGAGCGTCTGGACGGTATGACCAAGGAGTTCAAGGTCTGCCACGGCGACTTCAACCCCTCCAACGTCATCGTCGGCGACGACGGCCAGCTCTATGTGTGCGACTGGGCACACGCTACCCAGGGCTCCCCTGCTGCCGACGTTGCCACCACCTACCTGCTCTTTGCCCTCAACAGCAAGGACCAGGCCGAGGCTTATCTGGAGCTCTACTGCGACCGCGCCGACATGCCCATGCA
This sequence comes from Collinsella sp., assembly GCA_048485235.1. Lineage (GTDB taxonomy): Bacteria > Actinomycetota > Coriobacteriia > Coriobacteriales > Coriobacteriaceae > Collinsella. The sequence continues at coordinate 27,707 of DBFWCI010000027.1, read as the reverse complement.
GGTCGTGCGTCAGTGGACGAGCATCGTCGCCGCTTCCGAGCTCGCTCGTAAGCGCAACGTGAACGATGAGTTCCTGAAGAACTGGATCGACGTCGTCGATTATCAGTAATATCTGAGCGATTTATTTCGCATCGGAGGCACAAAGGAAACCCCGCAGCTCGCATGGGCTGTGGGGTTTCCTTTTAGCGATTGAGTACGCCGACAAGATAAAAGGACGGCCCCGCATCTCCCCTATCTGGAGAAATGCGGGGCCGTCCCGTATATCGAACTACAAGCGAAATCGCCGATTAACGGCGTGCCGCCTTCACAAGCTCGGCGACCTTGGCGACGACCTCGTCGATCGCCACGTCCTCGCGCTCACCCGTAGCACGGTCCTTGAGCTCGACGGTGCCGTTCTTGAGGCCACGCTTACCCAGAACGACCTGATACGGGAAGCCCATAAGGTCGTTGTCGGCAAATTTAAAGCCGGGACGCTCGTCACGGTCATCGACGACGACCTCGATACCCTCGGCGCACAGGCCATCAACGATCTGCTCGCAGACGGTAGCGCACTCCTCCTTCTTGGGATCGAGCGGAATCACCGCGACCTCGTACGGGGCAACGGAGACCGGCCAGACGATACCGTGCTCGTCGTTGTGCTGCTCCACGACGGCAGCGAGCGAGCGGGACACACCAACGCCGTAGCAGCCCATGATGAGCGGCTTCTCCTTGCCGTCCTCATCCATAAAGGTGGCACCCATGGCCTCGGAATACTTGGTGCCCAGCTGGAAGACCTGAGAGACCTCGATGCCGCGGGCAGCGGAGAGCGGCTTGCCGCAGTGCGGGCAGGGGTCGCCGGCGACAACGGTGACCAGATCGGCCCACTCATCGACGGTAAAGTCGCGCTCGGGGCAGGCACCGGTAAAGTGATAATCGACCTCGTTGGCACCGCAGGCCCACTGCTTGGAATCGCGCAGGCTCTCGTCGCACACCAGACGGATGCCCTCGGGCAGGTTGACCGGTCCGATAAAGCCCTTGTGCAGGCCGTTCGCTTGAAGCTCCTCGTCGGTCATCATGCGGTAGCCCTTGCCAAAGACATGCTCGGCCTTGCAGTCATTGAGCTCGTGGTCGCCCGGGACAATGGCCACGACCGGCTTGCCCTCGGAGTCGATGAGTGCCAGCGACTTGCGCGTGCCGTTCTCGGGGAAGCCGAAGAACTTGGCAACGGCCTCGATGGTGCCCATACCCGGAGTCTCGACCTTGGTGAGCGTGCCATCGCCGGGGCCCTCGGTCACAACGACCTTGGTGCTTGCAGCCTCGTCATCGGCAGCAAAACCGCAATCGTCGCAGTAGACGAGCGAAGCCTCGCCGGCGTCGGCAAGAGCCATGTACTCGACGGAGGTGTCGCCGCCGATCTCGCCGGAGTCGGCGACAACGGGCAGAGCCTTGATGTAGCAGCGCTCGCAGATGTTAGCGTAGGCCTGCTTCATCTTGTCGTACTCCTCCTGCAGGCTCTCCTGCGTGGCGGAGAAGCTGTAGGCGTCCTTCATGATGAACTCGCGACCGCGCATCAGGCCAAAGCGGGGACGGAACTCGTCGCGGAACTTGTCCTGAATGTGGTACAGGTTGACGGGCAGCTGTTTGTAGGAGCGCAGCTCATTGCGCACCAGGGCCGTGACGGTCTCCTCGTGGGTGGGACCCAGGACGAACTCGCGACCATGACGGTCGTCAAAGCGCACAAGCTCCTTGCCATAGGCGTCGATGCGGCCGGACTCACGCCACAACTCGGCATCGACCATGATAGGCATCATAAGCTCCTGGGCGCCAGCAGCGTCCATCTCGTCGCGCACGATGTTCTCGATCTTGCGAATCGAGCGCCAAGCAAGCGGCAGGTAGGAATATAGACCGGCGGCCTCCTTGCGGATCATGCCGGCACGGAGCAGCAGACGGTGGCTGGCGAGCTCAGCGTCCGCCGGATCCTCTTTAAGCGTCGGCGCATAAAGCTTAGACATATACATTGCTCGGGTCATTTATTTCTCCTCAATAAGCTTGTCGACCTCGGCCATAAGCGCGTCGACAATTTGGTCCTCAGCTACTTTACCAATGATCTGGCCATGCGAAAAGAGCAAGGCCTGACCACGTCCGCAAGCAACGCCCAGATCGGCATCAGAAGCCTCGCCGGGGCCATTAACGGCACATCCCATCACAGCGATCGAAAGCGGCGCGGAGTAGTTCTTAAGCCGCTCGGTAACCTCCTCGGCAATGGGAATAAGGTTAACCTGGCAGCGGGCGCATGTGGGGCACGAGACAATCTCGGGGCCACGGCGACGCAGGCCCAACGACTGCAGAATACCCCAGGCAACCGGCGGCTCCTCAACCGGATCGGCTGTGAGCGACACACGCATGGTGTCGCCAATGCCTTCGGAAAGCAAGATACCCAAGCCTACAGAGCTCTTGATGGTGCCCTGGAGCTTGGTCCCCGCCTCCGTCACGCCCAGGTGAAGCGGAACGTGGGGAATCTCACGCGACAGGGCTCGATAGGTATCAAGCGTCGTTTGCACGCTATGGGCCTTGGCCGAAAGCACAATGTTCGTAAAACCACGGTCCTCAAAGTGCTTGACGAAGCGCTCGCTCGACATCACGAGCTTTTCGGGCTGCGTGAGGTCGTCGCGCTCGGCGATATCCTGCTCGAGCGAACCGGCATTGACGCCGATACGAATCGCGCACCCAGCGGCGCCCGCGGCATCGATCACGGCATCGACCTTAGCCCAATCGCCGATATTGCCGGGATTGATGCGAAGCTTGGCGGCACCAGCCTCGAAGGCGCCGATGGCGAGCTTATGGTTAAAGTGAATATCGGCGACGATCGGCACCGGAGACTCGGCACAGATGGTGCGGAAACCCTCAAGCGCGGCCTCGGTGGGCACGCTCACACGCACGATATCGCAGCCAGCCTGCGCCAACGTGCACACTTGCGCAAGCGTTGCCTGGGCGTCAGCGGTATCGGTGCAGGTCATGGATTGGACCACCACCGGCGCGCCGCCACCGATCTGCACACCGCCCACATGCACGGGGCGCGTCAACTCGCGAGGCAAAGGATGGGATAAAGACAATCCAAACACTCCCCTACAGGATAAATCGAAGGACGTCGGAACGAAGCATATAGACAAACAGCAGCGCAAAGAGCGCGATGCCCACATAGCTCACAATCGTCTGGAACTTGAGCGGAAGCTCGCGGCCAGCAATCTTTTGAATGATCTCGATGACCAGCTTGCCGCCATCGAGTGGTGGGATGGGCAGCAGGTTCATAAAGCCAAGCGAGAACGAAATGAGGGCGGCAAACGAAAGGAACGTTGCAGGGCCAGCGGCAGCAGCCTGTGAGGACATAACGCTAATACCCACGATCGATGAGGACTGATCGAGAATCTCCATCGTATGCTGCGGCTGGAGCAGGCGCAGCACGCCCTCCGCTGTCTGCACGACATAGGATAAGGACAGACGAGCCGACGTGATGGGGTCTAAACGGACCACCTGCGTAGAGGCATACACACCGAGGCGCTCGTCCTCTTTGAGTGCAACCGTGGTCGAATGCCGCTTGCCGTCACGCTCATACTCGATGGCGATATCGTCCTTACCGGCAGCCTTGCCGATGGCATCGTATACGTCCATCCAAGTAGAGCACGATACTCCGTCGACCGAAAGGATCGCGTCGCCGCCCTCGATTCCCGCCGCTGCGGCAACCGAGCCTTCGTCAACCTGGCCGATCACATTGGTATCCACCGGCACCGTGACACCTGCGATGGAATAGATGCTCATAAGGAGCAAAAAGCCCGTCAGGATATTGACGATAATGCCCGCAAGCAGCATAAAGGCACGCTTGACAAAGCCCTGACCCAAATAGGTGTGCGAGCGCTCGCGTGCAAGGAATTCGGACTCGCCGCACGGCAGTTCCCATACATCGCCCTCGGCAGTCGCGTGCTCGCGATCGAACCGACGGCCGTCAAAGGTGGTATAACCCGCCGCATCACGCGGCAGGGACTGGTACTTGGTGGGATAGTAACTGGGCGAAGGCTTTTCCCCTTCTTCATACCAGGGGGCGATGGAGCCCCAGCCCAACAGCAAAGCACAAGCCTCGAGAACATCCTCCTCGGACAGCTCGAGCTCGACAGCAAGATCGGCCACCGTCACACGGCCGTGGCGATAGATGGCCGCGAGCACGCGATCGGCACACGAGACATCGGTCGGATCCATGCCACAGATGGCAGCATAGCCACCCAGCAGCAGCGGCGTCACGCCAAACTTGGTGCCGATGCGACGCGATGTGTGGTGGATATCAAAGCGACACGGCAGGCCCAAAAAGAACTCAGTCACGCGGACACCGCAGGCACGCGCCGCCAAAAAGTGGCCGCCCTCGTGCAAAAACACGAGGACGGAAAGCATCAGCAGGCCCCAAAAGACCGATGAGAGAACGCTCAGAACAGTATCCATAAAACGAAAAAGCAATCCTTATGGGTTAAGAACGGGTTGCGGCGAGCACCTGCGCGGCCTTTTTACGCGCCCAGCCATCGATGTCGCGAAGCTGTTCAAACGAATCGACCGTCTGCGCATCGTGAGCATCCATGCAGGATTCCACAATACGGTCGATATCGGTAAAGCTGCAGCCATCATGCAGGAAGGCATCGACGGCGACCTCGTTGGCGGCATTGAGCACGCACGGCATGGTACCGCCCGTCTTGCCGGCATGCTCGGCCAGCGCAAGGCAGCGGAAGGTATCCATATCGGCCGCGTCAAAGGTAAGCTGCCCCAACTCGCGGAAATCGATACGCGGAGCCGGCGTATCCCAACGCTCGGGATACGAGAAGGCAAACTGAATGGGAATACGCATGTCGGAGGCACCGAGATGTGCCATCACAGAGCCGTCGGCAAACTCGACCATGGAGTGAATCTTGGACTGGCGCTGCACGACCACGTTAATGAAATCGAGATCGCAGCCAAACAGATGCATGGCCTCGATACGCTCCAGACCCTTGTTCATGAGGGTGGCGGAGTCGATCGTGATCTTGGCACCCATAGCCCACGTAGGATGAGCCAGGGCATCGGTGCGCGTCACGCGATCGAGCTCGTCACGCGTGCGGCCAAAGAACGGGCCGCCCGAGCAGGTAAGCCAAATGCAGTGAGCCTCGCGCGGATTCTCGCCAAGATAGCACTGGTAGATGGCAGAATGCTCGGAGTCGACAGGGATAAGCTGGCCCGGCTGCGCCAACGGCATAAGCAGATCGCCACCGACAACGAGCGACTCCTTGTTGGCCAGGGCAAGACGCTTGTTCGAGGTCAGGGCAGCATGGCTCGCCTCGAGACCAGCAGCGCCCACGATGGCCACGAGCACGCAGTCGACATCATCGCGGCATGCGAGCTCGCACACGGCCTGCGCGCCAACGCCGAGTTCCGTGCCCTCGGGCAGTTCCTGCAGCACGGCGTCGGCGCCATGGGAGGCGTCCGCCACGGCAACCGCCGGAACCGAGAACTCACGGGCAGCGGCAACGAGCTCGGAGGTGCTGGAGTTAACGGACAGCGCCGTCACCTGCAGGCGATCGGCATGCCGTCGGCACACGTCGAGCGCCTGAGTGCCGATAGAACCCGTACAGCCCAGAATGGCAACACGAAGACGGCCGTCGGGACCGTAGGTGGTCTGATAAGCCATTACAGCACGCCTCCGATCATCAGTAGCAGCTGCGCGGTAATGCAGCCAAAGATGAGCGAATCGCTGCGGTCGAGCATGCCGCCGTGGCCGGGGATGAGATTGCCGGAATCTTTGACGCCCACACCGCGCTTGATACGCGACTCGATGAGGTCGCCGATAACGCCCAGGATGGAGACGACCACGCCGCACAGCAGTGCATAGGGCAGGCTCAGCTTATAGAAGTGCGTTGCCCACAGGATGAGCCAGATCAAGACAGAGCCCAAAATGCCGCCGACAAAGCCTTCCCAGCTCTTTTTGGGCGAGATCTTGGGAACCATCTTATGCTTGCCGATGCGGCTGCCCACGATATAGGCAAACGAGTCGGAGACCCAAAGGGACGCGCAAACGCCCACCGAAAGCAGTGCGCCGGCAAAACCGGGCACGGCATCGCGCAGCAGCACGATAGCCGACAGCATAAAGCCAGTGTAGATAGGGCCCATGAGCGTAACGGCAACGTCAGAGATGCGAGTGCGCGGAGACCAGACATACCAGATACCGACCGCAAGCATCAAAGCGAACAGCAGGGCGTTCAACAGCAGCGAATCGCCCAGAGCCGAGAGCGGAAAGAGCACGGCGGCAGCGATACCAAGGCGCTCGTTGGCAACCTTGCCGTCGAGCCTCGTCATGCGGAAGAACTCATAGCAGCACAGACCGCTCATGACGGACACGAAGATGGCCGTGGGCACAATACCCAAAACCAGGCACAGGATAAAGACAACGGCATAGACGATACCGGCGGCGGCACGGGTGATAAAGCCCGCCAGCCACGAACCGGAGCTGCTCTTCGCTGCAGGGGAGCCTGCAGCGGAAGCCTTACGCGCGGGCTTCGCGGAAGTAGGCGCCTTGGGAGCGGATGCCTTGGGACGTTCGGACACGATTAAGCCTCCTCGGTCTTGCTCAGTCCACCAAACCTACGGTCGCGACCCTGGTAGGCCAAAATGGCGTCGACAAGGCCCCAGCGGTCAAAGTCGGGCCAATAGGTATCGGTGACATAGAACTCGGAATAGGCAACCTGCCACAGCAGATAGTTCGAAAGACGAAGCTCGCCGGAGGTGCGAATCACAAGCTCCGGATCGGGAAGACCGGCGGTGTACAGGTGCGAAGCCACCATATTATCGTCAACCGCGGCGGGATCAATCTTGCCGGCAGCCGCATCAAGTGCGATCTGGCGGACAGCGCGGGTGATCTCAGCACGGGCACCGTAATTAACGGCCAGCGCCAGCGTCATACCGGTATGGTCGGCGCACTCGGCAAGGCCGCGCTCAAAGACGTCGCGGGTCTTCCTGGGCAGCGCGGAAATATCGCCCAAAAAGACAACGCGAACATTCTCACGCTTAAGCAGCGGTAGCTCATCGATAAACGTCTTGGCAAACAGGTGCATCAGAACGTTGACTTCGTGCTGCGGGCGATTCCAGTTTTCGGTCGAAAACGCATAGGCCGAAAGCACGTCAACGCCCAGGCGCACGCAGGCGGTAATGATCTCACGCAGCGAGACGATGCCGGCCTTGTGGCCTTCGGTGCGGGCAAGACCGCGCGCCGTGGCCCAACGGCCGTTGCCGTCCATGATGCACGAAATATGGTGCGGGATGTTATTGAGGTCAAGGTCGGAAAAACCGACGCCCGCAGGGGCGTCGGCAAAGTACTCGACCAGTTTATGCTCGTCGTATTGCACCTTAGATCTCCATGACCTCGGCTTCTTTTTCCTTCAGAAGCTCCTCGACCTTGGCGACATACTCGTCGGTATGCTTCTGGACCTTGGCCTGCTCGCGACGGACATCGTCCTCGGTGAGCTCCTCGTCGCGCTCGAGCTTGTTGTTAAAGTCGCGGCGGATGTTGCGGATGGAGACCTTAGCCTGCTCGGCGTACTCGCGGCACTCCTTAACGAGCTCGCGACGACGCTCCTCGGTGGGAGCCGGGAACGGCAGACGCACGACAGTACCATCGGAGTTGGGGGTAATACCCAGGTCGGAGGCACTGATGGCCTTGACGATGGCATTGATGAGCGCCTTATCCCACGGCTCGATGAGCAGCATGTGGGCCTCGGGGGTCTTTACGGCGGCCACCTGCGTGACCGGCGTGGGAACACCGTAATAATCGACGGTGATGTCGGACAGAATGTTAGCGTTGGCTCGGCCGGTACGGACCTTGGAGAAGTTATGCTTGAGGGACTCGAGCGACTTGTCCATGTGGGCGGTGATGTTCTCTGCCATGCTTAATCCTCCTGATAGACGAGCGTGCCGACGGGCTCACCCGAAAGCGCGCGCTTGACGGTGTCCTCGCCATCGATGTTGAGGACCAAAATCGGCATACGGTTATCCTGGCACAATGCCGTAGCCGTGGAATCCATAACTTGCAGACCGCGGACGAGTACCTCGTGATAGGTAATCTTGTCAAAACGGACGGCATCGGCGCACTTGACGGGATCCTTGTCGTAAATGCCATCAACCTTGGTGGCTTTAATCAGAATCTCGGCGCCGATCTCGCACGCACGAAGAGCAGCGGCGGTGTCGGTCGTAAAGTACGGATTGCCCGAGCCGGCGGCAAAAATAACGACGTTGCCCTTGGAAAGGTGGTTGATGGCGCGACGGCGAATATAGGGCTCGCAGATCTCGTTCATCTGGATAGCGCTCATCACGCGGCAGGGAACATCGTTATGCTCGAAGGCATCCTGCAGGGCGAGCGCGTTCATCACGGTTGCCAGCATGCCCATGTAGTCGGCCTGAGCACGCTCCATGCCACCGGCAGCGCCTGCCATGCCGCGGAAAATATTGCCGCCGCCGACAACGACGCCGACCTCATGGCCAACGGCGAGCAGCTCCTTGACCTGCTTAGCAAGATGGTCGGTAACCTTGGGGTCGATGCCATATTGGCCGTCGCCCATCAGCGCTTCGCCGGAAAGCTTAAGAAGCACGCGTTTATATCGGATGTCGGACAAAGCGATCCTCCTTTAGATTGAACTCTCAACATTCTATCAAAGGCTCTAAGAAGAGCCATGAAAAAGCAGGCTGTGAGTAAAACCCACAGCCTGCTCATTACCAGCTACAAGAGCTTATTTACTCGCCACGGACCAGACGGTCAAAGGCAACGACGGTAATGGTGTCGCCGAGCTCCTTGGAGACCTGCTCAGCGTACTTCTTGATGGTGAGGGAGCTGTCCTTAATGAACTCCTGCTCGGTGAGCACGGACTGCTTGTAGAACTTCTCCAGACGGCCGACAGCCATCTTCTCCTGGATAGCCTCGGGCTTGCCGGACTCGGCAGCCTGGGCCATGTAAATCTGCTTCTCGTGCTCGACGGTCTCGGCCGGAACCTGATCGCGGGTAGCGCAGATCGGGGCGACGGCGGCAACCTGAAGGGCAACGTCGTGAGCGAAGGTCTTGAAGGACTCAGCCTGAGCGGTCTCGGCCTTCTCGAAGGCGAACTCGACGAGGACGCCGATCTTACCACCCATGTGGATGTAAGAAGCGAGCGCGCCGTTCTCAGCCTTGCGGGCAGCGAAGCGGGAGATCTTCATGTTCTCGCCCATGATGTGAATCATCTCGGTGAGCTCGGAGGAAACGGTCTCCTCGCCCATCGGCTTCTCGAGCAGAGCGTCGACATCGGCCGGCTCGGTGGTGGCGACAACCTCAGCGACCTTGGAAGCAAAGCCGGTGAACTTGGCGTTGGAGCCAACGAAGTCGGTCTCGCAGGAGAGCTCGAGCAGAGCGCCGGTCTTGCCATCCTCGGAGACGAACGCGGCGACAGCGCCCTCGTTGGTCTCACGGCCAGCCTTCTTGGCAGCCTTGGCAAGGCCGTTCTTACGCAGAACGTCGACAGCGGCGTCCATGTCGCCGTCAGCCTCGACGAGAGCCTTCTTGCACTCCATCATCGGGGAGTCGGTCATCTCGCGGAGCTGCTTGACCATAGCGGCGGTAATCTGGGCCATTGTGGTTCCTTTCAAAGAGATGAAAAAGAATTAACTAAGACTGATTTACTCGGCCTTGGGCTCAGCGGCCATCTCGGCCTCGGAGACCTGCTCCTTGCCGGAGCCAGCGAGGCAGGCGTCAGCCATGAGCTCGCACATAAGGGTGACAGCGGAGATAGCGTCATCGTTGCAGGGGATGCCGTACTCGACCTCGTCGGGATCGGAGTTGGTGTCGATCAGAGCGACGACGGGGATGTTCAGGCGCTGGGCCTCCTTGATGGCGTTCTCCTCGCGCTTGGTGTCGATGACGAAGAGAGCCTGGGGCAGACCCTTCATGTCGCGGGCGCCACCGAGGTTGGTCTGGAGCTTGGTGAGCTCCTTGCCGAGCACAGCCTGCTCCTTCTTGGGGAGCACTGCCATGCGGCCGTCCTCGACCATAGCCTCGAGCTCCTCCATGCGGTTAATGCGGGAGCGGATGGTGACGAAGTTGGTCAGCATGCCGCCGAGCCAACGCTGGTTGATGTAAGGCATGTTGGCGCGCTCAGCAGCGTTCTTGACGGCCTCCTGAGCCTGCTTCTTGGTGCCGACAAACAGCACGTTGCCACCCTTGGCGACGTTCTTGACGAAGGTGTAGGCCTGGTCGGCGTCGAGGATGGTCTGCTTGAGGTCGAGGATGTAGATGCCGTTGCGCTCACCGAAGATGAACGGCTTCATCTTGGGGTTCCAGCGACGGGTCTGGTGACCGAAGTGGCAGCCGGCCTCGAGCAGGGTGCGGATATTAATCTTGGTAGCCATGTTAAACCTCCTGTGGTTTGCCTCCGCGCGGGGTCATCCTCCAAAACCAACCCGGACATGTGCTACCAAAGCCCGGGCACCACGGTATGAAGTAGCCGCGCGTGCGTGATAAAAACATGTTGCCGTGAAGCAACCCGATGAATGATAGCAGGAATGCATCTTCCTGCCAACCCGCAATCAAAACCACACACCTGAGTGCGGCGCGGGACGTCCCAGCCACTATTCGCCGCGGGGATGGGCTTGAGCCACGGCACGTTTGAGCCGATCGGGTGTGAGATGCGTGTAGATCTGCGTCGTGGACAGGCTCGCATGACCCAGCAGCTCTTGAACCGAGCGCAGGTCCGCACCGCCCTCGAGCAAGTCGGTCGCAAAGGTATGGCGCATCGCATGCGGGGCGATGTCAGCCGGAATGCCGGCGAGCGTCGCCAGCGTATGGAACCGCCGCCGGAGCATGGCAGCGCTCATGCGATTGCCGCGCGCCGATATAAACAGCGGATGCGGCCCGGTAGCGAGGTCACGGCGCTTTGCCCGAGCGAGCAACTCCGGCCTCCCCTCCTCAATATAGAGACGCGTCGCCTCGAGTGCGCGACGGTACAGAGGAACGATGCGCTCCTTGCTCCCCTTGCCCCACAGGCGCAGTGTGCGCTCGGACCATGAGATGGATTCCACATTGAGCGCCGCAAGCTCTGAGATGCGGGCACCCGAGGCATAGAGCAACTCGAGCATCGCCGCATCGCGCAGTCCCGCGGGTGTTGAGGTATCGGGGGCTTTGAGGAGTGCCTCCACCTGTTGAGTCGTAAGGACGCCCGGCAGGTCGCGCGGCAGCTTGGGCGATGCGATCGCCGAGACCGCATCGCCCTCGACAATCCCCTCGACAGCCATCCACCGATAGAGTGAGCGAATGGCAGACAGGTGTGCCGCAAGGGTCCGAGCCGCCACCTGGCCACGCGACAGCTCGGCCAAATAGGAACGAACGGTCCGTACGTCGGCGGCGCGAGCGTCGATGCCCTCGCGTTCGCACCAGGCAGCAAAGCGCTCCAGCCTCGAGCCATAGGCCGTCACCGTGTTGGGAGAAAGTCCCTCGACGCGTGCGATATAGGCGATAAACGAGTCGACGGTGTCGTACAGGTCAAAGGCTATGACCGGTCGCCTCCAAACAGATCGGGGCGAGTAGCCAGATAGGCGTCAAGGGCCTCGAGCGCACGGTCCGCATAGGCCTGGTAGCGGTCGCGCTTGCTGCGGCGCTTACCATCCTCGAGTGGCGGCACCAGGCCAAAGTTGACATGCATGGGCTGATAGCCCACGGTGGCAGGATCGGTCGCATAGCCCACGAGCGCACCCAGGGCGCCCACGCGGGGCAACTCGACGGAATCGGCGCCGATAGCCTCTGCATAGGTGTTGAGCGCCGCGAGCAGACCTGTCGCCACGGCTTCCATGTACCCCTCGGTGCCGGTGATCTGACCGGCCAGGCGCACGCCGGTACCGGGCACGGCAAAGGTGCCATCGAGCACGTGTGGAGCGTCGACAAAGGTATTGCGGTGCATGACACCGTAGCGGAAGAACTCAGCGTTCTCCAGGCCCGGCACCATATGGAAGACGCGCTTCTGCTCGCCAAAGGTCAGGTTGGTCTGGAAGCCCACCAGATTGTAAGCGGTCTTCTCCTTGTTCTCGGCACGAAGCTGAATCGCCGCCCAGGGGCGACGTCCGGTACGCGGGTCGGTGAGGCCGACGGGCTTCATGGCGCCAAAGCGAATGGCGTCCTTGCCGGTGCGCGCAACCTCCTCGGCAGGCTGGCAGGCCTGGAACAGATCGCCGCCCTCAAAGTCCTTGAGCACCACGCGGTCGGCCGTGGTAAGCGCCTCGATAAAGGCCTCGTACTCATCCTTGTTGAGCGGAGCGTTGAGATAGTCGCCGCTCCCCTGCTCCTCGTAGCGCGACTGCGAGAACAGCACGTCCATATCGAGCGTGGAGGCATCGACGATCGGCGCCGCCGCATCAAAGAATGCCAGGGCATCGCCACCGACGAGCTTCATAACCTCTTCGCTCAGCGCCGGTGAACACAGCGGGCCCGCGGCAATGACCACGTGACCCTCGGGAATCTGCGTGACCTCGCCGTGCACGACCTCGATATTGGGACGGGCGGCAACCTCGGCCTCGACAAGCTCGGAAAACTTGACGCGGTCGACCGCCAGGGCACCGCCGGCGGGAACAGCCGCGCGATGGGCGCAATCGAGCAGGACTGAACCCATGCGCTCAAGCTCGGCCTTCAGCAAACCAGCCGCGGAATCCGGACGGGTCGACTTAAACGAATTGGAGCAGACGAGCTCTGCCAGGTGATCGGTATGGTGGGCCGGGGAGCTCACCTGGGGGCGCATCTCGCACAGCTTTACGGCAAACCCGCGATCTGCCAGCTGGATCGCGCACTCCGAACCCGCCAGACCGCCACCGATAACTGTCACCTGATCGAACTGCATCTGCAAACACCTTTCTAATTGACACGTTTTCCATTGTGACCGAAGGGTGTCTGGGCGTGAAGGGCAAACTTGGAGGGCGCATACCTTCCATCCATCATGCGCTCGATAAGGCCCTCGAGTTCAAGCGAACCCAAGAGTTTGAGTACGCCGACAGCATCGAGCGAGACGAGCGCCGCGATGTCGTCGACCTTGAGCGGAGAGGCGATGAGCGCATGCATCACGGTCTGCTGCGTTGGATCCAGGTCGGCAATGCCGGGAGCATCGGGGCGCGAGTAGCGCAGGGTTCCGTAGATGCGCGAGATAGCCATCTCGATAGATTCCTCGTCGACGATGCAGCAGGCACCGTTCGCAATGAGGTAATTCGTGCCACGCGACTCGGGCGATAGGATCGACCCCGGCACGGCAAGAAGTTCGCGCCCCAAATCCATCGCAGCCTCGGCTGTAGAAAACGTCCCGGAAGGCATACCCGCCTCGGATACAAAGAGGGCTTGCGACAGGGCCGCGATCACGCGATTGCGGCGCGGAAAGGCAAACTTGCGCGGACCCATGCCCCACGGAGAGATCGACACGACCGCGCCACCCGTATCGAGCGTGCGCGTAATAAGCCCGGCGCTCGAACGCGGATAGACCACGTCGGCACCCGTCCCCAGCACCACGACGTGTTTGCCGCCGGCGTTGACCGCAGCCCAACCCGAGGCCTGGTCACAACCGACCGCGCCGCCCGAAACTACCGTCACTCCCGCCTCGACCGCCACCTTTGCCGCAAGCTCTGCCACGGCAAGACCATACGGCGAGGCCTTGCGCGCGCCGATGATGGAGAGCGCGGGCGACGAAAGCACCTCGGGGTTGCCGCGCACATAAAGCGTCTGGGGTATATCAGAAAGCTCCAAAACGGTCTCGGGATACAATGCATCACCTGGGTGCAGCTCGAAGGTCCCCTCGGCCATCATTGGTCCCTCCTTCCCTGGTACATCGCCGCCTCGAGCACGTGGTCCTGCGTCACTTGCTCGCTCTCGGCGACATCTGCGATCGTGCGCGCAATGCGAACCAGGCGCACGATGCCACGCCCTGTGAGATGCGTGCGCTTCGACAGGCCGAGCACACACTTCTCCGCCGCATCATCGAGCTCAAAGGTCGAAACGACGCCGTCAATGGACCGTGTCTCGTCATCCTCGGCCTCGGCATCCGCATCGTCCATGCGGGATTCGCGCCAAGCGCGAAAGGCGCGACCGCGCACAACGTAGTCACGTAACTCGGCAGACGACATGCCCTCCGCACCCTCGATAATCACTTGGGGGTCGGGACGGGTCACATCGATCATCATGTCGATACGGTCGGCCAAAGGACCGCGCAGTTTAGACCGATAGCGCTCGACCATCGCCGCCGAGCAGCGACACGGCACCTCGCGATCGCCCAAAAAGCCGCAAGGGCAGGGATTGCTCGCAGCCAGTAGCTGAAAGCGCGACGGGAAGGTAAAGGCCCCGTCGACGCGCACGATCCTGACGTAGCCGCGCTCGATGGGCTGACGCAGCGTCTGCAGCACACCCGTGGGAAACTCGGCAAGCTCGTCCAAAAAGAGCACGCCGCCATGAGCCAGGCTGATCTCACCCGGATGCACCGGGCGCCCGCCGCCAATGAGGCCCGCCGTTGAAATGCTGTGATGGGGGCTTCGAAACGGCCGATGACCTGCCAACAAGCCATCAATGTTCTCACCCAAAACCGAATGGATGCACAGCGCCTCCTGTTGATCCTCAACGGAAAGCTCAGGCAGGATGCCGGTCATACGGCGCGCAAGCATCGTCTTGCCCGATCCCGGGGACCCAATCATGAGCAAGCCGAGTTCTCCTGCCGCCGCAAGCGCCATGCCGCGTTTAGCGACTTCCTGCCCAAGCACGTCGGCATAGTCGAGCTCAGGCTCAAAGGTCGCCTCGACGCCCTCGGAATCCAAGTAGTGCCGCGCGGCATCGCCCATACCATGAGCAAGCTGAGACAAATGATCGATGAATCCACAATCCACGCCCGCGAGTGGCACATGCTGGTCTGACCTGCCGGCGATAAAGGACAGCCCCAAATCACGAGCCAATAGCTGGAACGCCACCTCGCCCTTAACGGGAAGCACCGTACCGTCCAAGCCGAGCTCACCAGCGATAAGACAACGATCGAGGTTGTCGCGGGGAATCTGCCCGTCGGCTGCAAGCACCGCAATGGCGATGGGCAGATCAAAGCCGCTACCGGTCTTGCGGATATCGCCGGGTGCCAGGTTAACGGTAATGCCCGAGCGCGGGATCTCGAACCCGGCGGAGCGCATCGCGCAGCGAATACGACCGCGTGACTCCATCACCTCCATACTCGGAATGCCGAGCATCTGGATGCCCGGAACGCCACCGGCAAGCGAGACCTCGACCGTGACGTGAATCGCCTCGACGCCGCGGATGCAGGCCGCGTGAACGGCAAACGTCTCGAACGCCATCACGACACCTGCCAATCGAACGCGTTGTACTGATGCTCGATCTCGGCGATATGCCCGCCGCGGATGGTGACACCCACAGCATCGAAGCGAATCGCCTTGAGCGGATAATGCTCCATGAGATAGCAACTTGCGATGCGGCGGTAGCGGCGTTGCTTTTGGGCGTCCACGGCCTCCTCGGGAAAGACCCGCGTGGTGCAATCCAGCGAAACGCGTCTGGTCTTGACCTCGGCCATCACCACGACATCGTCGAGCTCATCGAGCAGCACCAGATCGGCCTCGCCCTCGGTGCAACGATAGCCCTGCTCCAGCAAGGTGTAGCCGCGCTCGTTAAAGTAGTCGATGGTGATCAGCTCGCCCAGCATGCCTAGCTCGCGGGGACTGAGTCCCTTGATAAACTCGGGCGTCATCGCCCCGGAGTCGAGCTCGCCGTTTTCCCAACGCTCCTTGAGCTGCTGCGTCTTGCTCTTTTTGCTTGCGGCACTCATGGGGTCTCCTTTCCCGCACACTGCATTGCCCCGATGATGAGGGCACCTTTCATGCGGGTAAGTACCGGAAGCAAACCAAAAGCTGACCAAATGCCGTCAAAAAACGGGCCGTACGCAACAATGGTGTTGCATACGGCCCGCTACCAGCAGGTTTATAAAACCCCAGAGGTCCATGTCTCCACAATTGGCCTAGAAAAGGCGCTCAGTCTGCAGAAAGTTTCCGCAAAAGCTCACGCGGTGCAGCGGACAAAGTCCATGTTTGCGAATGGCCTCGATGTGCTCGGGGCTCGCATAGCCCTTCGACTCGGCCAGATGGTACTCGGGATACTCGGCGTCGTACTCGACCATCATCTCGTCACGCGTGACCTTGGCCATGATGGACGCCGCGGCGATGCAGGCGATCTTGGCATCGCCCTTCACCACATCGCGCTCGTTAGGAACGGCGCCCAAGGGGTTGCCATCCATAAGCACGCAATCGGGCTCGAGCCCCGTATCGGCCACGGCGCCCGCAACGGCGGTACGGATAGCACGGGCCATGCCCATCTCATCGATATCCTTCGGTGCGATATGACAAAAACCGATCGCCTTCGCCACCTCGGCAATCTTCACAGAGAGCAACTCGCGGCGCGCCGGCGTGAGCTTTTTGGAATCGTTGATGCCCCAGACGCGCGGCTCCATAGGAAGGCAGACAGCGCATACCGTCAAAGGACCGGCCACCGATCCGCGACCCACCTCGTCGACACCAACGACCACTCCATCGCCGCCAAGCTCATGCATAAGCTCGTACATGTCATTGACGCGCTCGCGCTCGGCAAGCTCTTTGGCATGGCGTTTGAGGGCGCGTTCGCAAGCCTTGATCACCTGCTGGCGCGGGTCCTCGCGATAATGCTCCACGAGGGCGGGAATCTCCTCAAACGTGGCGCTCGCCAACTCACCGGCAACCTGCGATGCCGAAACCGAGCTCGTCATGTTGGCCATACCAGGCCCTCCTTGCATGCAAATCAGATAAAAAGAAGGGCCACCCGAAGGTGACCCTTGTGTCCAAACGAGTGGACAGACGCTGCGATCTTCTTAGCGCTTCTCGGGGATGCGAGCAGCCTTGCCCACCTTGTCGCGGAGGTAGTACAGCTTGGCGCGACGGACGCGACCATGACGAACGACCTCGAGCTTGGCGATCTTGGGGCTGTGAAGCGGGAAGGTACGCTCAACACCGACACCGAAGGAAATCTTACGGACGGTGAAGGTCTCACGGGCACCGGCGCCGGCCATGCGGATGACGTCACCCTGGAAAACCTGGATGCGCTCGCGGTCGCCTTCCTTAATGCGGTAGTGAACCTTGACGTTGTCGGCAACGCGGACCTGCGGGATGTCCTCGCGGATCTGCTGACGCTCGATTGCGCGGATGTAATCCATGTGCAATTCCTTACTCTTCTAGAGGTGCCGTACCACCTTGGCCGGCACGTAGTTGAACAAACGTATTCGAGTATACACGCGCAGGTTTGCGCTGCAAGAACTATTTTTTACGCAGACAAAAAGACAAAACCCGCACATGATAACCGCCCGCCTCACGAATGAGACGGGCGGCATGAAGGGGGGCTACGTTACGCGCGGAAACGCAAGACCTTAGGCGTTACGCTTGGCCTCGAGCTTGGCCTGGGCCGCAGCAAGACGCGCGAGCGGCACGCGGTAGGGCGAACAGGATACGTAATCCACGTCGGCCACGTTGAACAGGCCCTTGATGGACTTGGGGTCGCCGCCGTGCTCGCCGCATACGCCAAAGTGCATACCGGGATTGGTGGCACGGCCCTTCTCGACTGCCATGCGCACCAGCTCGAGCACCGCCGTGTCGATGGTCTCGAAGGGGTTCTCCTTCAAGATCTTCTTGTGCAGGTACAGCGGGATGAACTTGGCCTCGGCATCGTCGCGGGAGAAGCCGAAGGTCGTCTGCGTGAGGTCGTTGGTGCCAAAGCAGAAGAAATCGGCGTGCTGGGCGATCTCGTCGGCGACCATGCAGGCGCGCGGCAGCTCGAGCATCGTACCCACAGGAATGTTGAGCTCCACGCCCTCCTCGGCGGAAACCTCGGCGATGACGCGCTCGATGACCTCACGGGTCTGGACATGCTCGGCCGTGATGGAGACGAGCGGGACCATAATCTCAGGACGCGGGTCGACGCCCTCCTTGATGAGGCGGGCGGCAGCCGTTGCCACGGCACGGACCTGCATAAGCGGCAGGTCACCGAAGACGACGGACAGACGCACACCGCGCAGGCCGAGCATGGGGTTGGACTCGACCATGCCGTCGATGCGACGCAGGCGGGCACGCAGGGCGGCGAGCTCCTCCTCGGGAGCGCCAGCGGCCTCCTTCTTGGTGATGGCGACCTCGAGCTCGCGGGGATCGTCCAGGAACTCGTGAAGCGGCGGATCGATCAGGCGAACGACCACGTCGCGGCCGGTCATGGTCTTAAACATGGCCAGGAAGTCCTCGGTCTGGACCTTGAGCAGATCGGCCAAGGCCTGCTGCTTCACGGCCTCGTCATCGGACAGGATGAAGCTCTGGATGATGTTCTTGCGATCGCCCAGGAACATATGCTCGGTGCGGCACAGGCCGATGGCCTCGGCGCCAAACTCGAGCGCGAGCTCGGCGTCCTCGGGGTTGTCGGCGTTGACGCGCACGTGGTTGGCGTGGCCGCAGGTCTCATCCAGACGAATCTCATCGGCCCAGGACAGGATAGTGTCCAGGTCACCAGTAAGCTCGGCGGAGACCAAGTCAACGGCGCCGTCGACAACGATGCCCTGGGTACCGTCGATGGAGATGATGTCGCCCTCGTGCAGTACGCGATCGCTACCCTCGATACGCACGACCTTCTCGGCCGCGTCGATATGGAAGCGCTCGACACCGCAGACGCAGGGCGTACCCATGCCGCGGGCGATAACGGCGGCATGGCTCGTCTTGCCACCGTGGCTCGTCAGGATGCCCTCGGCGGCAACCATGCCCTTCAGGTCGTCAGGGTTGGTCTCCCAACGGACCAGGATGACCTTGTGGCCCTCGGCGGAACGCGCGACGGCGTCGTCGCTCGAGAACACG
Organism: Collinsella sp.; assembly: GCA_048485235.1. Taxonomy (GTDB): domain Bacteria; phylum Actinomycetota; class Coriobacteriia; order Coriobacteriales; family Coriobacteriaceae; genus Collinsella. The sequence goes on along the minus strand of DBFWCI010000027.1, from coordinate 8,777 downwards.
ACCTCGCCCACGGCGGCACCGGGGCTGGCGTTAAGACCGGTCGCGAGCGCCTCGTACTTCTTGGAGGAGTCGAACTGCGGGTGCAGGAGCTGATCGAGCTGCGCAGGATCGATGCGGCCCACGGCCTCCTCGCGGGTGATCAGGCCCTCCTCGACCATTTCGATAGCGATGCGCAGGGCGGCGGTGGCGGTGCGCTTGCCCACGCGGGTCTGGAGCATCCAGAGCTTGCCCTGCTCGATGGTGAACTCGATGTCGCACATGTCGCGATAGTGATCCTCGAGCGTCAGGAACACGCGCTCGAGCTCCTCGCCTGCGGACTCAAGCCCCGGAGTGGTCTTGAGATCGGCGATGGGCTCGGTGTTGCGAATGCCGGCGACGACGTCCTCGCCCTGGGCGTTGACCAGAAAGTCGCCGTAGAACTCCTTGGTGCCGTCGGCCGGGTTGCGGGTGAAGGCGACGCCGGTCGCAGAGGTCTCGCCCTTGTTGCCAAAAGCCATGGCCTGGACGTTGACGGCGGTGCCGAGCTCGTCGGAGATGCCGTGCTGCTTGCGGTAAATGCAGGCGCGCTCGTTCATCCAGCTGCCAAAGACGGCCTGGATGGCAAGGCGAAGCTGGAGCTCCGGATCGTGCGGAAAGACGGGCTTACCATCGGCGACCTCGAGCTCGGGGTACAGGGCGGCCTCGACGTTGGCGGAGAAGATGCCCTTGAAGGTCTCGACGAGCTCCTGCAGGTCCTCGGCCGAAAGCTCGGAATCGACGCGGACGCCGGCAACCAGGCGGGCCTGGGTCAGGGCGTTCTCGAACAGGTCGGCGTCGACGCCCATGACGACGTTGGAGAACATCTGGATAAAGCGGCGATAGCTGTCCCAAGCAAAGCGCGGGTTCTGCGTCTGGGCGATGAGGCCCAGGACGGAATCGTCGTTGAGGCCCAGATTGAGGACCGTGTCCATCATGCCGGGCATGGAGAACGGAGCGCCAGAGCGCACCGAGACGAGCAGCGGATCGTTGGCATCTCCGAGCTTCTTGCCGCAGCGGGCTTCGAGGTCGGCCTCGGCGGCAACGATCTCGTCAAGCGCGCCGGCAGGCCAAACATTGCCGGCACCGGAGTACTCAACGCAGGTCTGGCAGGTAATGGTAAAGCCACCGGGGACCGGCAGGCCGATACGGCTCATCTCGGCAAGGTTAGCGCCCTTGCCGCCAAGCACAAAGTTCATAGACTTGTCGCCCTCGGTGACACAAGTGCCCTGGGCGTCGGTTCCAAAACGGTAAACCCTCTTGCAATCGCTCACGATACTTCCCCTTCTATGTGTTCGCACACACGACCGTGGTAACGAATCGACCCGCCGGATGCGGACCGTGAGGGAACTATACGGCGGGTTTTGGGCGGGCTTGAGCAGAGGCTGCGCGGTTTGGTAAACGTGCTAAAACTGGCGGTAAACGGTAGGTAAAGGTGGTTACCTTATGAAGATACCAGTACAACGTAGTCGCAGGTCAAAAGCGGTATAAACTGCTAAAACGCTTTAGCAAAAAGCTGTAATTATTGGAATGGAATCTCTTAAACTACGCAATAGCCAAGAAAGACAAAATCTATCAGAAGTATTTGTCCCAAGGATTTTGGTCAGAGTAGCTAATTTGGGACGGGGCTATTTTAGCCACCCCGGCAGATAGCGCGAATGCTTTGGCGGAGTAACGGCCGGGGTAGCTAAAAAAGCCCCATTACAGTTTGAGTCGTCCGAAAGGGCGGCTCCTTACTAGTTCTGGTAATACGATTGAGCCGTACCGATGGTCGCTGGCCGACCGCGACCGCGACGCGGCCTCCACCCGAGACCCCCATCTCGACACATAGCCCGTCATCCGACGAAAGCGCGCAGGTCGTCCTGTATAGGCGCATGGTGTCCCCCTCCGCCGCAAGAGGGAAACGAAAAAGCCCCTCTTTGCCACTACGGACAAAAGGGGCCTCCCAGGGGAAACGTGTTACAAAGCCTTCTTTGCAGGACGATGAAGATCAGAAACCCAACGTCGTACGCGTAGGGACTTACCCAACACCCACGCCATTTCGATCTTCTGGGCCTTCAACGCCACGTCCCGATAAGCATCCGGGCATCGGAATGACCTCGTCGCAAGCCGCAAGCATCTCTTCGTCATGAGTGACAACAATTACAATATGGTCTCTCTTAACCTCATGAAGCAATTTAATTAGCGCGCTCCGGCTCTTCGCATCAAGCGCTGAAGTTGACTCAAGAAACAACATGACGTCCGGCGATTTCAACATCTGCCGCACAATTGCGATGTTCTGCTTCTCCCCGCCGGACACCCCTCCTTTCTTGCTGCCAAGCATCGCTGCCGCCCCGTTCTCCGCAGCGGCAATCATTTTGTCTAACCCCAATATGGCAAGCATCCGATTCAGTTTGTCGGCCTCGAAATCATCAGAAAGCAGCGTAAGATTATCGAGGATCGTCCCCCCAACAATAGGGGGCTCTTGCTCCGTAATGCCAACTCGGCACCGCCGCAATGCGTATCGGTCGATGCGACGCTGTGATACCCCGTTGTAGAGGACGGCCCCTTCCGTGTTATCTGGATATAGACCCAATATCACTGACAGCAGCGAGCTCTTCCCCGAGCCATTTCTTCTTGCTTACTGTTTTTCTTATATTGTAACGATTTTCGATAAGAGGAAAGATTACTCCATGACGCGCAAGCCCGAACTCTAAGCGTTTCCCATCAGCATTGCCCATTTTTCGGATCGAAATCCAAATCCAGCTTCCTATCGCATGCTGAAATCAAATCCTGATCATGGCTTACAACAAGAATTAGCTGATCGAAGGGATTTCGATGAATATACTCCGTGAACTCCCGACGGCTTTCTTCATCTAAATCGTTCGTTGGTTCATCGAACACAAGCACTTCCGGCTGCCTGCGAAGTGCTGCGAATATCCTTAGCTTTCGATACTCTCCACCAGAAAGGTCTCTACAATTCTTGCCTTTTAACGATTCGACGGTTCGATAGAAACTCGGCACAAGCTCTCGGAGGTTTTCGCTCGATCCCCGAATCGACGTCCTCTCAAGGTAATTCTCCACCGTTTCGTTCGGAATAAAGAGCTTTTGCGGGCACACCGCAAACAGGTCCCGTCGGATCGTCTCCATATCGAGCTCTTCATATGGCACCGACCCCAAAGCCCGATGTCCCCCAGCAGAATATAGTCCAAGGAGCACCTTCAGAAACGTGCTTTTTCCGCATCCGTTCGGCCCGGTAATGGCATAGGTTTTTCCTTCCTCCACCTCCACGGAGAGGTCGCGGTATAAGTAGGGCTTTCCCGCGTATCGGTACGCGATGTTGGACAACGATATGCTCTCCACGTGCCCAACCGTGAGGGTGCCGCGGTCCTCGGCGTCCTCCGTCAGAGCCCCCAATCGGTCGAACGAGGCCCTTGCGTCCTGATACGATTTGAAATAATTCAAAAAATACTTGAAGCATCCGAACGCCATCGAGTAATACGAGTTCACCATTGTGAACTCGCCTAAGCTCATTCTTCCGCTCAATATTTCCATCCCGGAGATCACGAGCAGTGCCCCCCGAAACACAGACGAGATCAGGCCGTCGCTTGATGTGGCCAGATTCGAGACCCTACTTGCTTTCATGTAAATCGGGTAGTACCCCTCGAATACCCCTTTGAGCGTCCGAGCGCTCTGGTTATATGCGCCATCGCACTTAATGTCAAACAACTGCGACAGCTCGCCGCTCACGGACGCGAAAAGCTTACTCAAACCCTCCTTGTTCGCAAGCGAACTGTTGTACAACGGCTTTTTCAACGCCCTGAATAAAATGAAGTACGCAACAAGCGAACATGCACTTAACACCAGGAACACCGGATTAATCGAAAACAGGATGATGCATATCAACACAACCAGAACGATGTTAAGCCCGATCGTCAGGAAGTTGTTCACGACAAACGATGACACCGCATTCGAATCCGCATACACCCTCTGCGTTGTATAGGATGGATCCGCCTGCTCCCCCTTTTCCAGGGGCCCCCGTTCAAACGACTCACACGTGGTCCCCATCAGTCTCGTCGTCATCTCCAAGATGACGCGCGATACGTTCACACCCATCGCATACGACATGAAGGAGGCCGATATCCCTATGCCCGCAACAAAGGCCGCAAACCACACGACGCGAGATGGATCCCTATTCGTCACGAGAAAGTCTACAAACCCACCGTTTAAGGCGGGCATGACGCACGAGAGAGCAAAATTCACCAGCATGAGAATCACGAAAAGCCGTGACCCTTTACACCGAAACAACTCGTGAACCGTCTTCTTAAACATGCCAGCTCCCATCAAGCGGCCTTTTATCCAAAACTGAATTTGCTCGCCGCTTAATCGCTCCCATATATCCCTTGTTGTTAATCCTTGCTCAAGACATTATCTCGGGTTGCGGTGCCCAGGATTCCATTTCACCTTTATATACATACGAATAAGCCCCCTATTTGCATAGGCAAGCGCGGCGATTATAACAGCAGCCACCATCAGACCGAGAATAGCCCTTTTGTCCGGAAAAAGGGACGAGAGAAAAAGGCATATTGCGGAGAAAACTATAGACGCCCCCACCACTCGGTTTGCGCCTAGAGACTCGGCCGTCCGCTTTGCCTCCTCTAAACGCTCTCCCGATAGCAATGACATTCCGGCAAGCAATCCCGTGAGCTTGCCTCGATATATCATTATTCCGAACAACAGCAGCAGGCATGACCCCACCATTGAAACCACAACGTCCGACATCGCCATCACTCCAGTCCACTCCTTCAATACCAGCCCTATCGACAAACATCAAAACTTTTTTTAACCTAATATTGTATATCGATATAAATATATTCTTTTATATATCGTTTCGATTTGTGATATTTTATCGAACGAGTTGCTATTCGAGGAAGATAGGCCACAACCAAAGGAGATCAATGGAATCCGTGAATGTTTGGAGCGCGCAAATCTCATCATTGCCTGGAGTCATCCCTATCCCCCTCGACCCAAGCTACCTTCGCAGTGAACCAAATAACCGCCTGAGCGTCCTAAGCTCAGATGGGAAACAAATCTATACGATCCTCAACAGGGTCGCTAAAGAGATTCTTGACTTATGCGACGGCACCTGCGATTTGCCCAAAATTCTCCGTCTGTTCCAAGAAAAATACCCAGATCAACCGCGCGAGACGCTAGCGCATGACCTGGCCCAAACCCTGCATAGCCTGACCGTAAACTGTCTTATCGTTTGGAAGAAAGAAGGGAGATATATGAACGACCCTTTCGGCTCCGATTACCTAACATCGGTGAATCCCGACGAGCTGCTTATTCTCGCGGACGCGAGCAGGTTTGCTGAAATCGAAGAGGCGGCTGCAAAATCCCTCTCTGCAAAACAGTCCAAAAATGGCAATAGGATCTATTTCTCTGAGTTCGACGTTGAGCCCGAATTGGAGAACTTTCTGGTTCTTCGCCAAAGGCTCTTTTCCTTTACCCATGATTATTTTCTACTCACGAGCCAGTCCGGAGAAATTAATGGATTGATAATATGCGAGCCGGCCACTAATCCCGCCGGCCGCAGCGTCATCATCAAATTTATCTCATGCAGCTCCACGCTGCTTGCCGGTGTGCTCGACCGCCTTGCGGAATACTACGGATCTTCCGCTCCCAAAGCCTACCGCGCGCTCAGAATTGACGCGCCTGATTCCACCCCAATCGCCGAACAACTTGACCATTCCGACCAGCGCCTTGGCTTTTCCTTAGTCGGCACCCTGCCCAATGAGCTCGACTCGGGCGACGTCAAGCTGTTTGTTCGCCCGCTCGATAAGAAGCAATAATGAGCATGCCGGCAATAATCGGAGCGCCCCACAGCGTTGCGCTCGACATTACAAACAAATGCAACCTTCGTTGTCTACACTGCTTCAACAACAGTGGAGAAAACGATGTCGTCGCGAACGAATTATCCGACAACGAAGTCCTCGAACTCGTCGACTCGATTTGTCAAATGCACCCCTTTAGCTTCTGCTTCTGCGGAGGCGAGACCCTCCTGCGAAAGGATCTTGTCATCGAGTCCTTGCGGCGGCTCAGCGCATCTGGCGTCAAATGCAACCTCGTGTCAAACGGTCTGCTCGCAAACTCAAATACTTTGCATGAGCTCGAACACGCCGGTTTAAACGGCATACAGTTTAGCCTCGATGGCCTACGCGATTCTCACGAACATATGCGAGGACTCTCGGGATTATACGACCGGGTGCTCGACGCCATCGATATCACGCTGAACGAAACCTCACTGCACCTTTCAATTGCCTTTTGTCCGACATCGTTCAATGTCGACGATTTCAAACCAGTTTGCACGATGCTTCGAGACAAGCTGAAATCGTCGGGTAGAACTGACCGAATTGACCTTAGAGTTCAGCCGCTCATGCTCCTCGGTAGAGCCCGAAGAAACCGCACGATTCGCCCTTCGAATAATCAATACCGTCGGCTAGTCAACACGATCAATGACCTTCGATACGATCCGGACTATCGAGGCTATTTCATGCTTGAGTGGGGCGACCCCATCGACCACTTGGTCAGATTCCCTCAACTGCAAATGCAATTTGACCAAGTGGCCATCCACGCCAATGGCGATATCGTCGCATCCCCCTATATACCTCTCATCATCGGAAACGTTCGCAAACACAGCCTTCAGGAATACTACGATGCCGGAATGGCAACCGTTTGGGATAAGCCCGTTGTTACCGCGTTGGCCAATCGTATGCACTCGATTGACGAGATGGAAGAGATCTCATCGTTGATTGCAGACATCAATATGGACGGCGACCTCTATATCGACCTGATCGACGATGATCTAGGCGACCTGAGCGTCCTGTCACAATTCTAAGGAGATGTTCCCATGTATGAGACCCCAGAAGTAGAGAAGATGGATTCCAAAACCGGCCCCGTTCCCGTTGTGGTCAACTTTGCAGCCGTCGTGGATAACGTAGTCGCAGCCGTCTATGATGCCGTCGTTGCGGCCTACGCATTCTGGTACTCGGCAGACAACGACGGCACCGGGACGAGTGCAGCACAGAACTAGTCGCCGGCTCATCGAGCAATCGCCTCGCCTATCACTGCATGCGATTGACTGCGCAGCCCCAGCCAACGCCCAAAGCGCCTTGAAGAGCTGCTTGTAACATTCGTTCATTCAACAGCGAGATCTCTTCACCATTCTCGGCCGGCCCGACAGATCGACACATCAGTCGGGCCGGCCAGACTTATACAACGCGGCGACTCCGCTCACGCCACCCCCCCCCGAAACTCACGCTGTCATCACACGGGCAATCAACAGTGAATCCTGTTATGCGACATGGGCAAACGGCCACGTGCGCGATTAAAACGAATTCACTTAACAGACTTCAAGAATGCTTTAGCACCGCAGGATGGCCATACGCGGAGCGCGGCACGCATAAGCCAAAAGCGGCATTAAAAGCCATCCCCTTCCCTGCTGAATGCGCGTCCTAGCCCATCAACCGGTCGGACCATCGCGAAGATGATCCGTGCTTCCATACTGCAATGCGATATCAAGCATCACGAATAGTCCCCGCCCAACGGGGTTCTCCCCTCCGCAGGCGTTTCGGAACCCGCCCCCATCCCAAATTCCCACGCGACGCCCGTGCCCGCGCCGCGGGGGCCCTAGCTCCCCCGCGGCGCGGGCACGGGCGTCGAGGTCGGATGTGAAAGCCGGACCGCAGAGGTATCGAGCGCACGCGGCCAGGGCCTCGAGGGCGCCTGGCGGGTAGGGAGATCCGAGCATGAGGCAGGACAACGCGCAGGCCCGCAAAAGGTTCACGAGCTCCCCCGCGACGCGGCAGACCCTCGGCTGCCCCTCGTAAAGGATGCAGAAGACACGGTCGAGGTCCGACGGTTCGACCAGGCTGTACCGGCAGTCCGCGTACAGTGCGCAGCCCCTCCCGCGCGGGTCGCCGTCCGAGTCCTCATCCGGCTCATGATGGCGCACCTCGACCCAAAGGCCCTCCAACACATCGTCGAACCCGAAATCGAGCTCCGCCTGGACGCTCTCGCCGAACGCATCGCCCAGGGCGAGCTCCGGCACCTTCGTCACGCGGCCGTCCAGCCACTCAATCTCTGTCATCGCGCGCATGGTCCAAGCCCCTTCCGACACGGGATTGTCAGCTCAACCCGACCCTTACCCATACGGACGAACATAACTCGCCAGGGGAAGCCCCTGAAGGCCGTGCGCCACAACATGAGGCCGAATCCGCCCCCGGCTGGACAGGCCAACAACGAAGGAGCACACGGAACCGGCGCGGCGTTACAACCGTCCCGGCAAGCGTGTCACTTGGCCAAGTCATGATGCCGACAAACCCGGAAATGCTCCAACGGAGCGCCGAACGAGCGTAACAATATAAAGCCGTGCAACACGCGTTGGACGACCAGAACAACCCAAACAAAGGCCTGCCGGTCCCACCTTCAAGCCCAATAGCAAAATGTGCATCAGCGGATTTGCAGCGATACAAGTCTCAACCATCACACCGCAGCGCGCCTAGTCCCACTCATCCTACTGCAAATGTCCCAGAACGAGAAAACGACCAGCTTAACATGCCACCCTTTATATCCGCACGCGCGTAATTCAACTCATAAGGACTGGCTATCCCTAACCTGTGACACAATCCCAAACGCACAGAACAGAATCATCAGCCCAATCATCGCATAAGAGGCAGCCGAACCTTCAAGCACTATTCCACAAAGAACAATCTCCGCGCCGC
>DBFWCI010000026.1:0-19653 GCA_048485235.1 Collinsella sp. | reverse complement strand
GCCCCCACTCCAATGAGCTGGAATTGTATCGGGGAGGGCCGACCAAGCCGCCCATAGGATGAGAAATGGAAGAATAGAGAGGATGAAGGATGATAACACTGCAGTATTTTTTGAGACTCTCATCGATTCCGCATCTCCTTGTGCGTCCGCATTCCACTCCGTCTTAAAACGACTGTAAATAATAACTTGAATGCAAATTTGTTTTAATTTTTACGTGCTCAAGCCCGGAGACCCGATGTGACCAAACCCGCAATTTCGACGTTAACAAACGCATGCGCGGGCTCTGCCAGCTCGCCATCAGGCGGATCGAGGGTTTCCGCCCCAAGGCCGCCGAGGTGCTGGAAGGAACCGAGGCCGAGGCCCTGGCCTACTCGGACTTCCCCTACGAGCACCACGTCGGGTTGCGTACCGACAACGTGCAGGAGCGCACCGACGCGAGCTCAAGTGCCGCAGCCGCGTGGTGCAAAACGCATCTCCACCGTTCCTTCGACTGAGAAAATGCCGCCCCCGGGGCCCTCCCGGGCCCCGGGGGCGTTCGGCTGACTGCGGAAACGGCCTATCCGCTCAATACATTCGGCTGGGATCGGAAATCAACCAAACTGAATCAGGTTCAGTTGACATCGTTAAATCATGACCACCCGCATAGCGGGTGGTCATGATTTAACGAACTGGACGTTTGACCGTAAGGGGAGGAGGGGACTGGCAAGGCCAGTCCCCTCCTCCCCCATGACGCTCGATTTGCATTTACGACTCGATGAAAGCCGGGCCGCTGGTTACCTTGTCAAATTCGAGCACCGACGTTCCGGTGTTCAAATAAAGGCTTCCTTGGTTTCCGTCTGCGGAGGCGTAAGCCAGGTGGACAAATCCGTAATCATCTCCTGATTGGTCGGCCAACATGAAGATGTTCGGATCGCCGGTTGTCTCAAATGAACCGTCGGTCACATTTCCATTGCTGTCGACGATTTGCCACCTGTTTTCGTCTTCCCCAAGGAAGGAGAGCTGGGTTAAGCCGGTCTCGTGGTCTCGGTACACTCCGTCTAGGCGGAACCCTTCGGAAATGCCACGTTTCAAGGTGTTCGCATCTTTTATGGATACGGCAGAGACTACGATTGCGGCTATCGCGACCAATAACGCCAGCGCAATGGGTATTTTGGCGGAGCCGGTCTTCATGTCATTCACCTCCCTCGTATGTATCGAGGTATTCCTGCTTGAGCGTCTGCGAGGACGACTCGGTCTTTTCCACGAGCGTGCCGGCCTCGATGAAGTAGAACGAGTCGGTGAGGTCTGCCAGGTCGTCGAGCAGGTGGCTTGAAATGAGCGCGCTGCGTCCCCGCTCCACCTCGCTGCGCATCGCGTCGCAGGAGGTTTTCCGTTTTCCCGGATCGAGGCCGTTCAGCGGTTCATCGAGGATGAGGTACGGGCAATCGGTCGCTATCGCCATGGCAAGCTTTACCTGCTGCTTCATTCCTGTCGAGAGTTTACGGGTCGGCTTGTCGAGATATGGGGAGATTCCGAGGGAGTTGCAGAGCGAGTCGATGTCGGCGGCCGATTTCCACGCCTCCCTAACGAAAGCAAGGTGCTCGCGGGCCGATAGCGTGGGGTAGAGATCCGCGCCGCCCGAAGAGCTCAGGTAGACGAGTTCTGCGAATTCGGCTGATCGGCGTTGGTAGATTCCGTCTGCCGCCAGGCTTCCCGAGCGGATGCGGGTGGGAAATTGGCCCGACAGCGCTTCAAGAAGGGTGGTTTTCCCCGAGCCGTTGGGGGCAACGAGGCCCGCCGCCGTTCCCGGGCTCAGGAAAAGCGACCCGATTGAAAGTATCGTCGTGCTCCCGTATCCCACGCTCGCGTCCAGAAGCTCGAGCCCATGGCGCTTTTTCGCGGGTCCAGGCTGTTTGGGGGAACGTGTCGCAACGGCGCCGACCGCGAAAAGGACCGCGACGTATGCCAGGGCCACGGCAAGCATCGATGCGCCGCCCGAACCGGAGCCAATGAATTCCGTCGGGAAGCATCCCACGTAACCCGTTGCCTCGATAGGCGAGAACACGGCCAGCGGCAGGAGATTGAGCGCGGCGTTATGCCCCAGTGCCGAATCGGACAGTAACGGGAATGCCGGGGCCGCGACAAGCAGCGCGGAGGCAAGGGGGCCCGCGAGGACGCGCCTCGTTGCGGTCGATAGGACGGCGGAGCAAACGGATATCAAGGTTCCGCCCGCAAGAAGCGCGAGAAGCAGGGCTGTGAAGACGTTTCCCGCGGTCGTGGTGGTAAGCGCGCCGTCATGGAAGAAGGCGATCGGGTACCCGATCTGCCCGAAGCCGTTTAGGACCGAGGCGTAAATGCCCCCGGGTGCGAGGCCGGCGAGGAGCATCGCGGTCCCCGCGACGATTATCGAAAACACGATCTGGATAAGGCGCCGGAATTTGGGTGCGGGCGCCTTCGCCGCCAGGGTCCCGGGCCTTGTGGCGCCGAGCACGAGTATCGACGAGAGAAGGAAGGGGATGAAGGGAAGGAAAGACGGCGCCGTGGCAATGGCGTAAGGCAGGAAGGAAAGGAACGGCAGGTCGTTTGCGGAGGCCGGGATATCCGCGATGCCGGAGCTGCTCAGGGCACGGCAATACGCGAGGTCTGCGTCATTGGTCTCTCGGTCCCCCACGATGGACCCGGATTGGAAGCCCTCGTCCATGAGCGCGTAGTAGCTCTCGGCAGAGTCGAGAAAGGCGGCGTCGGTTTGAGCGGCGAGGGCGGCGTTCGCGTATCTTGCAAGCTCAGCGTCATCTTGCTGCTCTGGCGATAGGTCTGTGCCGCTGGCCTGGGGCGCGCGCGTATTGAATGCGTCGACAAAGCCCTGCATGCCCTGCTTCATAAAGAAGGGCCCGTAGATGGGTGAATTGAACGCAATGGGGATGGAGAAGGCTGCAGCGAGAACGAGCGTAGAGATCCATACGGCCTTGTCTCTTAGGATTAGTTTGAGAAGAAGTCGACAGTACATTTGGAAGCACCTACGTTCCTCAAAGAACTGTTAGATTAAAAGTAACAGACCGGATGAAGATGCGTAAGATGGGGGCGAGGCGAATGGCTGAGCGGTATCGATACGCGGGTTCAACGGTATCACATTGGCCACATAGATTTTTAACTTGCATTTCTACCCGCCCTTTTCGTAGAGTCGCCGATACGTGCTTAGCGCACCCTCGGCGCGTCCGGCAGGCTTTGCGAAATGGGATCCAGGAGACTTCGGCGCAGCATCATCTTGCGGAATGCTTCTAATGAGCCTCCCATCCTTCAAAAACAGAATCTCATCGCACAGCCTATCGACCGAATCCAAGATGTGGGATGACATGATGATGCACATACCAGAATCGGCCAGCTTCCTGAGAATCTCGGAATGCAAGTCCACCCTGCTGGGGTCGAGCGCGTTCATGGGCTCATCTAATAGAAGGTACCGCGCGCCCGTCGCATACGCAATCGCCAGGGTAAGCTGCTGCTTCATGCCCTGGCTCAGAGTGCGGATCCTCATCTTCGCGAACTCGCCTATCTGCGTTTGTTCCACTATCTCTTCGATATCGCGAGCATGCGGCCACATATCGCAAACCATCTTGAGGTGATCTTCCGCACGCAATCCGGGATACAGCAGCGTCCCCTCACCAGGTGCATAGAAGATCATAGAACGGACCTCTCTCGCACCCGTACCCTGCACCTCATCCAGAACGATGCTCCCGTCCACGCGAGGACCCGGCAAACCTGCCATCGCACGCAGCAACGTCGTCTTTCCATGCCCGTTCGGAGCGACGAGACCGTAGACCGTACCCGGGGCAAACTCAGCGTTCACCGAATCTACGAGCACCTTCTTTCCATAAGAGATCGTCAGCGTTTGAAGGTCAATCATCGAGATCATCCCCTTTCGATCTTTGGAACACTCAGGCGCACCATCAACGGAGATACGGCGCCCAAGACCACCAGCAGAGCGCCCGATGCGCCGACGACCTCTCCAAAAGGCATCGCGTTCGTCCCTCGCCCAAGGAACCCAATCGTCCCCACCTGGGAAGCGGGATCAAACGAGGCGAATGGAGCCAGCAGCGCGACGCCCATGCCCACGCTTTCAACATGAGCGCTCAACGAACCCAACACCAAGAGAACCGCGCAAACCATTCCGGTGACAACGGGGTTGCGGCTAATCGCTGCTGTCAACGCAGCGACGACGGAAATCACGCCGTATGCCATGACCAGCAACGGAATACTGCACAACACCGCCTCCCCCACCATGGACGTTGTCGAAGCTCCCGCCCGAATGAGAGCGACGGGATACTCCGATCCACCCGCACCGTTCTTAATCACGGACACAACGACAGCGGGAACCATCGACACCAAAAGCAGCACCAAGCCAAGCAGGAGAGCCAGCGCAACAGCCGTCAGAAAACGCACATGCGCTGTTGCGGGGATCTGGAGAACCAGAAGGGAACGACACTGCAGGTGGGTGCACGCGAGCGATGTGACAACCACGGGCAACAGCAAAAATAAGGAGGGAAGCGCTGCCTGGAGATACGAAAGGAGGATTAATGGGGGCATCTTCGTACTTAACTCGTAAACCTTGGGGTCCGGCAAGCTCGCGATCGACTCAAGCAGAAGGGCGCGCGCCTCCGCACGAGAAGGAGTCTCCGGCTCGATTCCGATCGATTGCAGGAGAGTCGCATCTGCCGCGCCCAGCTCACCTCGAGCGCGCTCGTACGTCGCAAGGCTTCGAAACCCCTCCGCAGGCATAGGCGCGTACACGAAACCCGAAAGAGCATCCCGCATGTCTTCCAGGGCCGCTTTGCCCTCGACGTCCATATTCGCAGCGTTCTGCTCTAGATACCGATCTATTGAACGGAGCTCCCCATCCCTATACCGAACAGCGGAAACGTTATCAGCGTCAGGAAACATCTCGACCAGAGCCGGGGCCAGCATCGTCGTCGACATTGCAATCGCGCATACGGCGAGGGTAGGAGAACGCAGGAGCAGTTTCCCCATCGTTCTTACGTATGCAACGGCGGAGGCACAAGCGCTCGAACGAGTTGCCGTTCTCGATGCAGTGAAGGAACCTCTCTCAAGACAAATCGGGGATATCGGGCACGCGCAGCCGCTCTTTCCAGCAACGCAAAGCAGGCTAATTGCCAGCACCTCGATCCCGATTGCGCATACGAGGGCAATCGCGCCACGCTCGAAGCAAAGTCCAGGCAGATTCACTATCTGCGTTGTCGGGTACGGGCTATAGGCGCCAACGGTCAACTCAGTGTTCGCATACGTAAGGGGATTCAACAGGGCGAACTCACGTAAAGCGATGGATCTTCCGTAATACCCGGGAACCATCGTCACCCCCATCAGGGCACATACGAACACGATTCCAAGCGTAGGGTTATTGGCAATCTTCACGGCAAGGTGAACGACAAGCGAGATGAACGCTGCCACCAAGAATTGCAAGATGGCCGTCTGCGCGAACACCAGCCAAGCCGGTTTGATAACCGGAGTCGCATATTGAATGTAGCCTATCGGATAGAACGGCGAGCCCGGGCCATTCTTCACAAGCGCGGCGATTATCCCTGGAAGATTGATGGCGAGGACGGCAAGCATTGCAAAAACACTCGCCCATACGCTCGATGCAACAAGTCTACCCAGCTCGCCCATCGGTGCCTGGATGATGAGCTTTTCACGTTTGTTAAGACGCGCGGCAAGGAACGAGACGGCAACGGCCGTTGCGACCCATAGCAAGTACTCCTTCGATCCGTCATAATAGGTGTACTCTCCATCCGATATCTGCAGAAACGGAAGTAGGGGAGAGAGCGGTGCCAAGATAAGACGTCCCGCGGCAAGAGGGTACAGAAGCGCGGGCATGCTTGATGAAGAGGTATAGACACCGTCCTCCCCCGCATTCACAAGCGCATCCGCATAGGATGCTGACAATTCCTGCTCAACACGGGTTATTCCCGACTCGAGGTATTCGACCCGTCCGTCGATGCCAGCCGCGCTCCTGAAGACGGGCAGAGCACAAAGAACCATCAACGCAACAACGACAACACAGAGCGACCTGGAGGAGAGAAGCGACCTAAAGATCGCCTTCGAGATTTTGAGCATATTCATCGCCAACCTTAACCTCATCCAGTCGGAACAGAGGGGCCGAACAAAATGCTCGGCCCTTATTACTTGCCGGCAAAGTCAATTTAACATAAACTGTTAAAAAGTAACCTGAGTTTTTTAAATTCTTCGGAGGTTATTATGAGTTCCGACAATCGCACTCCCCGGCTTCATTCCTTCCGCATCGCATGTGCGATAGCCTCTGCGACCCTTTGCGCCACCGCCATCGCACAAGTGGCGTTCTCCTTAAAGCCAGCAATCGAAGTGCTCGACAACCCTGTAATTGCAGACTCCCCCGCGTATCCAGCCCTTGCGATCTCGACATTGGTCCCTGCCGTCATCGGTATCGCTACGACCATCCTCAGCGCCGTTCTCGTGTGGACGATCAAGAGCGGAGACCCCTTCAAGAAAGGGTCTGCGACATGCTTGAAGGTGCTCGGCATTCTCTTCGTTGTTCAAGCTGCCACCAGCCTCTACGCCGGCTCACTCAAAACCTCCGTTTCGATGTTTGGCGGCGAGGGGGCCGTCGGCGCCCAAGAGATCGCTTCATCATTCGATTGGACCTCTCTGGTTCTCGGCATCGTCCTGTTCATGCTTTCCCAGCTCTTCTTGTACGCCCGAGAGCTGTACCTCGACTCCGACGAGATTGCGTAAGGAAACGCCATGCCCGTAATTGTTCGCCTCGACAAGATCATGGCCGAGCGAAAGATTTCCTCGAACGAACTTGCCGAAAGGATTGGAACCACGCCCGTGAACCTGTCCCGTATTAAAAAAGGGCATATTCGCGGCATTCGCTTCAACACACTCGAGCAGCTATGCCTCGCCCTTCGTTGCCAACCCGGAGACCTTCTCGAAGTCATGAGCGAAGAGGATGCCCGAAAGGAGTTCGGACTCGATTGGTCCGCCGAGGATTAGAGGGCGGTCGTACTCGCCCTGCACACGGGGATGCGAATCGGCGAGGTCTGCGGCCTTCGGTGGTGCGATGTGGATTTCGAGACGGGCCTGATCTCGATCAGACACTCGGTGGCGTACGCGAAGGGAATGGGTTCGTTCATCAAGGACACCAAGACCCATGACGCCAGGGGTATCCCCATCGACCCGGTCGGCCTACTCCCCTTCCTGAAGGAGACCCACGAGATCGACTGCGGAAAGCTGCGCTTGCGCGGCCTTACCGGGGCGGTCGAGATCGGGGACTGCTACATCCTGTCGGAGCCGGGCGCGACCTTCGCGACGACAAGCTATATCCGCAGGGCGTTCAAGACGTTCTCGGAGACCAACGGCCTCATGGGCACCAACGACGAGCTGATCACGTTCCACGGCCTTCGCCACACGTTCGCAACGCAGTGGATCCGCCAAGGCGGCGATATCAAGGCGCCCCAATCGATCCTCGGCCACAAGGACGCCATGGCGACGCTCAACGTCTACGCCGACATCGAGCCCATCTCCAAAATCCATAACATGCTGCGCGCCACGCCGTGCCTTTGGCGCGGGCACCTCGGGCCGAGGGTCGATCCGGGTCCCATGTTCCAACAGAGGATCCAGGAGTCCATCGAGACGCTCCAGGCGTTCGGCTACGGCATCACCGAGCCGGACGACCGAAATATCGCCATACGCGACGTGAAGACGAACAGTTGGCTCTAGCTCACCGAGTACGCGGCAGTGCTGGGCCCATCCCAACTGAGGTCACGGTGGTCCGATAGGGGCGCCGCCCGCGGCATGCGTCGCGGAGCGGTATCCCCTACCGAAGGGCGGGGATGCCCTCCGCTTCCAGTTCGGAATCAGCCGTCGGAGGCGTTCGGCTGACTGCGGGAACGGCCTGTCCGCTCAATGTGTTCGGCTGAGATCGGAAATCAACCCAACACGAGCCGGACACGCGCCAGACGGCTCTTCCCCGTACGGCCTTCCCCCTTACGCTCATGTTGCAGGCATGTAACGCCGCAGCGAGCGCGCCTTTTTTGCGCCAGACAGGTACAATGATGAACACTGTACCGTAGCGGAGCGCCCCGCGCGCGCCGCAATCACGCGAAAGGGTTTCCCATGGCCGAGATCTCGTCCTCCCGTATCGTCATCACCGTCCTTGGCAAGAACCGCCCCGGTATCGTCGCCGGCGTCACCCGTGTTCTAGGCGAGGCCAACGTCGACATCCGCGACATCACGCAGTCCATTATCGAGGACATCTTCACCATGACCATGCTGGCCGACACCGCCGAGTCCAAGCTCGACTTCGCCGAGCTGCAGAAGGCGCTGGCCGAGGCCGGCGAGCTTTCGGGCGTCAACGTGTCCATCCAGCGCGAGGACGTCTTCAACTTTATGTACCGCCTGTAGCGAACAAGCCGCTCGGGGCAGCTTGACGTCATATCGTCCAAGCGCGCGGCCCCAAAGCGGACCGGAGAGGAGCGCGCATGGCCTACGACGCCAAGAAAATCTACTACCGCTTCGACGATCACCTGAGCCGCCTGGTTCTGGATTACGAGGCGAGCCGTCAGATTTCGCCCGAAAGCGAAAACCTCTACCACGGCCTGCCGACCGCCCCATACGACGAGGACCTGTTCGTAGAGCACAACGTCAAGCGCGGCCTGCGCAATGCCGACGGCTCGGGCGTGGTCGCGGGCCTTACCCGCATCTCGGATGTGCATGGCTACAACAAGGTCGACGGCAAAGTCGTGCCCGATCAGGGCAAACTCACGCTTCGTGGCTACAGCATCGAGGACCTGGTCAACAACGCCCAGGCCGAGGATCGCTATGGCTACGAAGAGGTCGCCTACCTGCTCATCACGGGCTCGCTGCCCAACAAGGAAGAGCTCGACGGCTTCTGCGAGCGCCTAGGTGCCTTTAGACATCTGAGCGACGAGTACGTCAAAGAGTTTCCCATGACCACGGTGTCGTCGAGCATCATGAATGTGCTTCAGCGCGCCGTGCTGCTGCTCTACGCCTTCGATGCCGAACCAGACGTGATCACGCCCGAGCACGAAATCGACGTCGCCATTTCCATGCTCGCACGTCTCCCGCGCATCGCCGCCTTCGCACACATGGCCTCGGTCGCCAAGCTTCGCGGCTCCGAGGTTCACGTGCCGCACCCCACGCCCGGCCTCTCCACCGCCGAGACCATCCTACAGGTCCTGCGCGGCGGCATGGCGTTCACCCGCGATGAGGCGATGCTGCTCGACGTGATGCTTATGCTGCATGCCGAGCACGGCGGCGGCAATAACTCCACGTTCGCCTGCCGCGTGCTGTCCTCCTCGGCCACCGACCCGTATTCCGCCTACGCCGCAGCTATCGGCTCGCTCAAGGGCCCGCGCCACGGCGGCGCCAACGCCAAGGTCGTGTCCATGCACGAGGACATCCGTGCGCATGTCTCCAATTGGGAGGACGAGGACGAGGTCGCAGCCTACCTGAGCAAGATCCTCGACAAGCAGGCCTTCGACGGCACGGGCCTCATCTACGGCATGGGCCACGCCGTCTACACGCTGAGCGACCCGCGTGCCGAGGTGTGCCGTCGTTACGCGCGCTCGCTGGCAGCCAAGAAGGACCTGGGCGAGGAGTTCGCGCTCATCGAGCGCATCGAGCGCCTGGCCCCGCAAGTGATGCGCGATCACGGCATGACCAAGCCCATCTGCGCCAACATCGACCTGTACACGGGCTTTATCTACAAGATGCTCGGCGTGCCCGAGACGCTCTTTACGCCGCTGTTCGCCGTCGCCCGCATGGCCGGCTGGTCGGCACACCGCATGGAAGAGCTCTTCTGCGCGCACCGCATCATCCGTCCCGCGTATCGCCCGGTTATCGAGCCGCTGGAGTACAAGCCGCTCGCCGATCGTTAGGACGCAGACCGTTATAGAACCCGAGCGTGGCCAGGGCATCACCGCCCTCGGCCACGCTTTTTATGCCAGTAGAAAGGATCGCAGCGAATGATTGTGTTTTCCGATATGGATGGAACGCTGCTGACGAGCGATAAGCAGATGAGCGACGCCACTTGGGCAATGCTCGACGAGCTTGCGCGCCGCGGTATTGAGTTTG
This sequence comes from Collinsella sp., assembly GCA_048485235.1. Taxonomy (GTDB): domain Bacteria; phylum Actinomycetota; class Coriobacteriia; order Coriobacteriales; family Coriobacteriaceae; genus Collinsella. The sequence goes on along the minus strand of DBFWCI010000026.1, from coordinate 9,534 downwards.
TGCCCTGCACGGGGCGCCCGCTGTCGGGCATCTTTGAGCCTATCCTCGCCCATCCTGCCGTGCACTACGCGGTCTGCGCCAATGGTGCCAGCGTCTGGCAGCTCGACGAAGATGCGCCTACCGATGCCTCACGCGCCAAACGTATCTTGAGCCGACCGCTCGACCGTGGCATCGCCCATCGCATCCATCGCATCGCCGCCGGCCACGATGTGACCTTCGATATCTTCGCCGACGGCCAGTGCTTCCTCCCCCGCTCGCTCTATGAGCGCCTAGACGAGTTCTGCGGCGGCGACCCCCACATCGCGGCTTCGCTCAAGCGCACACGAACACCGATCGACATGGATATCGACAGTAAGATCGACGAGGTCGAGACACTTGAACGCATCGCCATGTACTGGCACGACCCGGCCGATCGCGACGCCATCGCGGCGGCGCTCGACACGCTCGGAGGCATTGAGGTCACGCGTTCTTACGCCATGAATATCGAGGTCATGGGTGAGGGCGCCACCAAGGGAACGGCCCTCACGTGGCTATGCGAGCACCTGGGCGAGCGTCTCGCCGACGCCTGGGCGTTCGGCGACAACATCAACGACATCCCCATGCTGCAGACAGCGGGCCACGGCATGGCCATGATCAACGCCGAGCCCGAGGACCGCGAGGCCGCCGACGCCATCACCGAATACGACAACGACCACGACGGCGTCGCCCGCACCATCATGGCCGCTCTCGCTTAGTCATTGGTCAGTCACTGGGGACGTTCTTAAACGACTAGTCACTGGGGACACTCTTCGCAAAAAGCTGCAAGGACTGTCCCCCACTGCCGGAAGGAAAGGAACGTCCCCATCTGCCGGATTAGGAGAGACTCTCCAGCACGCGACGGAGCTCCTGCTGGACGGCGTGGTCGCGGTTACAACCCACCACGCGATCGGCCACCGCCTTAAGCGCGGGGCGCGCGTTTTCCATCGCGCAGCCCGTGCCGACGAAGCGAATGATCTCGTAGTCGTTCATCGAGTCGCCAAACGCCATGACCTCGTCGCGACCAATGCCGTAATGCTCCGCGAGCTGCGCGATACCCGAGGCCTTCGACACACCAGGCTGCATGGCATCGATCCACGCGTTGCCCGAAGGCGCAAAAGTAAAGAGCTGACCAAGTTCGCGCTGTAGCACGTACGCACTGTCCATAACCGCACTGTCGTCGCAAAAGATACTCGCTTTGATGATATTTACGCTGGGATCGGGCAGCTCCCAAATACGCTCGGCATTGGGAAGGTCCTTATCGACCTCACGCACGAACTTGCACTCGTCATCGAGCAGGAAGGACTTGGTTCGGTCAAAGAGCGCAAGATGCAGATTGGGAAACGTCCTGACGGCTTGGGCGAGCCTTCGAATCGCCAGGTGGGAATACACCTCACGGTCTACCATCTTACCGTCGGCGTAGACCTGGGCGCCGTTAGCGGCGACAAAGTCCATCTTGTCGCGAACGGGCGCAAAGAACTCGCACAGGCGATCGTAGCGACGACCTGACGATGCAGCGAAATGCACACCATGCTCGTGTAGCGCCAGAATCAGTTCGTAGGTCTCGGGAGGCACCTGGCCGTTTTCGTCAAGCAGTGTGCCGTCCATATCGGATGCAATCAGTTTAAACATAGAAAAGCTCCCTTCGGGCTTGTTGGAATCGAACGCGTATCCGATTCCAACGTACCCAAAGGGAGCTCAAATAAGACTCCGCGGGCGTAAACGTTACAAGGACCTGGCAAATAGCTCACACATGCCAGAGGTCCTACGGTCGCGGCGTCAGGCAGCCCGCCAAAGAGTGTCCCCGATGACTAGTCGTTTAAGAACGTCCCCGATGACTAGTCGGCGTAGGTGAAGGTTGTGACGTCGAACATGCCCTCGGGGCGGATGCGGAGCGTCGGGATGACCGGCAGGGGCAGGAAGATGATGCCCATGATGGGGTCGAGCGGCGGCTCAATACCCATGGCGCGCGCCTTGACCATAAAGTCGTCGTGCTGCGCGGCAACGTCCTCGGCCGTGCCCTCGCTCATAAGGCCACCGAGCGCCAGCGGAATGCGCGCCACGACCTCGCCGTTGCGCACCAGCACGTGACCACCCTGGCCCACGGCCTCAACGGCGGCCATCATATCGGCGGCGTTGTCGCCCACCACGCACACGTTGTGCGAGTCGTGGCCGATCGTGGAGGCAATGGCGCCACCCGTGATGGTGAAACCGCGCACCCAGCCGCGACCGATGTGCTTGCCGACAAGACCCAGGCCCGCAGGACCATCACCGTCGGCGCCCTCGGCCTGCAGCGACACGCCGCGGCCATGGCGCTCGATCAGCATAATGCGGCGCAAGTCCTCGGCGCTCTCGGGGCGGGCCATACCCGTGATAGCCATACCCGGGACGACATCGATAACCGCCTCGCCCGGCTTAAAGGCATAATCGAACACGTCGAGCGATAGCTTCGGAAGTTTAACGGAAGCACGCAGCTCATCGGCAAGGGCCGCAACCTCGGCCATCTCGGGTGCAATCTCGCCCACAAAGGTGCCGTCCTGCGCCACCAGAGCACCGGCGGCATATACGCGATGCGGAGCCGTGGCAAACGTCAGGTCGTTGAGTACCAGCAGGTCGGCACGCTTGCCCGGGGCGATGGCGCCACGCAGCTCGTGCGGGTCACGGCAACCGTGGTCCAGGCCAAACGCCTCGGCCGTGGACAGGGACGCCATAGAGATGGCAACCACGGGGTCGATACCGGCCTCGATAGCCACACGGCAGGCGTTGTCGATCATACCGGTCGAAAGTGCATCGGAGGGAGCGCGGTCGTCGGTCGCAAAACAGCAGCGGCGGGCGCGGGCGGGGTTCTCCAGCAGCATTGGAGACAGGTTGGCCAGGTCATGGCTGCACGTGCCTTCGCGCAGCATCACGTACATGCCGCGAGACAGCTTGTCGAGCGCCTCCTCGGGAATCGTCGACTCGTGGTCGGCGATAATACCTGCTGCGGCATAGGCGTTGAGGTCCTTACCGGCAACGAGCGGCGCGTGACCGTCAACTTGCTTGGACGGCGTCTGGTTGGCAGCATCGATGCGAGCACAGGTCTCGGGGTCGGCCATAAAGACGCCCGGCAGGTTCATCATTTCGCCCAGACCAAAGACATCGCCTGGATGCTCGGCAAAAAACGCCTGCATATCGGCAGCCGAAATAACGGCACCGGCCTGCTCGTCGGGCAGCGCGGGCACGCACGAAGGCATCATGTACTTGATGGAGATGGGCGCGCGGCGACCATCCTCGATCATAAAGCGCAAGCCGTCGAGACCGGCAACATTGGCAATCTCGTGGCTGTCGGCAATGGCGGTGGTAGTACCGCGCGTCGCGGCCATGCGAGCATACTCGGCGGGACGGATGTTCGAAGACTCGATATGCAGATGCCCGTCAATAAAACCGGGAGCGAGATAGCGACCCTGGCAGTCGATGACCTCAGTTGTCTCATAGGTGCCAGCGGCATCGTCGCGACCATCGTAGAGCACGCCGACGATCACACCGTCCTTGACGGCAACGCTACCGGGCGCCACACGCTGGCCATACACGTCGACGATCTGCGCATTGGTAAACAGCGTGTCGACGGGCACGCGCCCCTCGGCAGCATCGATCACAGACCTCATGACCTCAACGGACATACATACTCCTTTAACCGTAGAAAAAAGCTGCGGAGCGGACAGGCCTTCACCGCAGCAAACCAATAGCCATTGTATGCCCAAACGATGGGTCAACAATACGCCTCTCCGCTTAACGGCACACGCCGCTTGGCGCAATGGGGGCAGGTTACTTTGCACCAATGACAAGGAGTGTCCCAAAGTGCCGGCACAAAAGGAACGTCCCCAAGTGCCAAAAAAAGGCCGCAGTCGGGATTCCCGGCTACGGCCCTATTGCACATGTTAAGTTGACCTACTTGCTAGACCAATTTGAAGCCCTTGCGCTTACCCACAGAAAGGGTGTCGCCCAGCTTGAGGGCGCTGGGATCGATGTTATAGCTCTTGGGAGCCACGGCCTTGCCGTTGATCTTGACGCCACCGCCGTCGATATCGCGACGAGCCTGGCCGGCGCTCGCCGAAAGGCCCAGGTCCTTGAGCAGGCCGGCGAGGTAGATCTGGCCCTCGTCGTTGACGGTCAGCTCAACGTGCTTCTCGGGGAAGTCGGCGAGCTGGCCCTCCTTGAATACGCGGTCGAACTCGGCCTGAGCCTCGTCGCCGGCGCCGGCGCCGTGGTAGGTGTCGCACAGGTCGCGGCCCAGAGCGCGCTTGAGCTCATAGGGATCGGCAGAGCCGTCGGCCAGGGCGGCGTCGATCTTGTCGACCTCGGCCGGGGTGAGCGAGCTCGCCAGGCGATAGTACTTGCCGATCATCTCGTCGGGGATGGACATGGTCTTGCCGAACATGTCCTTGGGAGCGTCGGTCAGGCCGATGTAGTTGCCGTATGACTTGGACATCTTGCGCACGCCGTCAGTGCCCTCGAGCAACGGCATGGTGAGCGCGATCTGCGGCTCCATGCCCATCTTCTCCATGAGCTCACGGCCGGCGAGCAGGTTGAAGAGCTGGTCGGTGCCGCCCATCTCCACGTCGGCCTTGATCTGCACGGAGTCGAAAGCCTGCATCACGGGATACAGGAACTCGTGCAGGGCGATCGGCGTCTGAGACTGGTAGCGCTTGGTAAAGTCATCGCGCTCAAGAATGCGGGCGACGGTGAACTTGGAGCACACCTGCAGCAGACCGGCCAGATCCATCGACAAGATCCAGTCGCCGTTGTGCACAATGGTGGTCTTCTCGGGATCCAGGATCTTCATGGCCTGGCTCACATAGGTCTCGGCGTTGGCCTCGATCTGCTCCTGCGAAAGCTGCGGACGCGTGGAGTTCTTGCCCGAGGGGTCGCCGATCAGCGCGGTGCCGTTGCCAATGATGAGGGTAACGTTGTGGCCCAGGTCCTGGAACTGACGCATCTTGCGCAGCGGCACGGCGTGGCCCAGGTGCAGGTCGGGGCTGGTGGGGTCGACGCCGAGCTTGATGTTGAGGGGCTCGCCCTTCTCAAGCTTCTTGCGAAGGTCGGCCTCGGGAACGATCTGCGCGGCGCCCGAGGTGATGATACGCATTTGCTCGTCAACAGACAGCATTGGGTATCCTCCTTTTGCTATAGCACCCTCGCCGAAAACGGCGGTGCTGGAAGTCCATAAACTCTCTTATGATAACAAACTGACGCGACGCGGCACCTACGACAGGAAAATCCTCGTCCTGCCGCATGCGTCAATGGCAACTGGCAGACGTGTACCGTCACGCTCGACCAGATAGCGTGCCTGCCGACGACGCAAGCAGTCGCGGCAACGGACCTGTCCCGTCGCATCGGTGGCGCAGACGCCCTCGGCGGTCAGCAGGCAGTGCTCGCACACCATAAGCTCGGGACGGTCGGCGTCGACCGGACCCAAGACGCCGGGTTCAGCAGCCAGTTCGGCAATACGCTCCGCATCATTGCCGAGCAACTCGGCCGGCAAGTACACCCGCCCCGCACCGAATCCGCGCAGCCAGGTAAGCGTGGCCCGATTCGCGCAGAACACCGGCGCCGCCACGTCAAACGTCACGCCCAGCTCGCGAGCGATCGCCACCTGCCCCAGGTTGCGGCAGACGATGCGCCCGGCACGCTGCATCAGTGAGCGGGTCCAGTCAGCGTCACCCGTGCGGCACACCTCGTCAAGCACCACAACGGCGTCGGACAAATCGAGTTCTCCGCGCGGGTCGGCATCCATCAGCTGCCAAGCAAAAACCATGCGAGTGGGAACCGCGCACTCCACCAGCTCCGTCGACGCACCGCCATCCACCGCAACGCCCTCAAAGGGCAGCACCTCAACGGCACGCGCAACGGGCGCAATCGCATCCGCCTCGGCCCGCATGCGCTCCAACACTGCCGCCGTCTGATCCAACACGCCGGCACTGCGAATCAGGTACACCTCGCAGCCCGTGTCCACCTTACGCTTGCAATGCACGACGACGCGCTTCCCCGCTGCGGCATCCACCGGGCAGGGCACCTGCGGCCAGCGCTTGGGCACATCGGGACGCGCGTCGACACCCGGATAAAACCGGATCTCGAGCATGTCACCCGCCGCCACGGCGGCGTCGAGCTCAACGGTCACCTCTTCGTGGCCCACAGCGACCAAGCGCCCCACGCGCACGCCCTGGTTAATCGCACGCTCAAAGCTCATCAGCTCGGCACCCGAACGCCCTCGCAGGTACGCATCGGTAAACCCACGGTTAAACGACCTTCCCAGCTCGCGCTCAAGCTCTTCCACGGCACCGGGATCCCACGCGCCGTCGCACAGCATATCGAGTGCCCGGCGCCACACCCGCACCACGTTGAATACGTAATCGGGGTTCTTCATGCGCCCCTCGATCTTGAGCGACGCCACGCCGACATCTACAAGCTCGGGCAGATGCGCAATACCCAGATAGTCGCGCGGGCACAGCAGGCGATCTCCCTCGACGGCGACAACGCTCTGCCCAGCCTCGTCCACCAAGTCATAGGATAGACGGCACGGCTGCGTGCAATCACCGCGCATCGCAGAGCGGCCACGTCGAAGGGCAGAGAACTCGCACGCACCCGAGTATCCAATGCAAATAGCGCCGTGACAAAACACCTCGATGGGCACGCCAGTAGCGCAAAGCGTCCCAATCTCCGCCATGCTCAGCTCGCGCGCAGTCGTCACGCGCTCAACTCCCAACTCCTTGGCAGCCAACTGCACGGCACCCTCGCTATGAGCGCCCACCTGCGTGGACAGGTGAATCTCGACCCCGGGAATCGCCGCGCGCAGCGCGCAGGCCAACCCGGCATCGGCGACAATCAGAGCATCGGCGCCCAGCTCCAGTGCATGAGCTCCCAACGCCACCGCGTCGGACAGCTCATCGTCAAACACGAACACGTTGAGCGTCACGTACACACGCACGCCATGGGCATGCGCCACGGCGCAGCCGCGCGCAAACTCGTCGTCGGTAAAACCGTGCGCGCCCACGCGGGCGTTAAAGCCGCCCAACCCCGCATAGATGGCATCGGCGCCCGCGGCGATGGCCGCAAACATCTGGTCGAGTCCTCCCGCCGGCGCCAGCAGCTCGGGCAGCGCCGCACCGGCAGCATCCAATCCAGTCTCGTATTGTCCGCTCGGCCCCATCGCCCGAATCGCCATCGGCAAACTCCTTACCAAGGTATGCATTCACTCTGAAAAATGCCGTCTTCCAGCATACACGAGGCCTCGCGCGCCCCGTTTGGTTTATCGTGTAATAACTTATGTCCATCCTGCCCCGACGGCACATCCGCCGTCCGGCACGACATACCTGGAGGTCAATATATGGGTCCTCGCCAACGACAGGGACGCAGCCGTTCAAAGACGCATGCCCTGCCCATAATCCTGCTCTCGTTTTTGGGCTTTTTGCTTATCGCGGGCGTGGCATTTGGCATCGGCATGGTCGGCAACGTCAACCGCTGGCTGTCCGATCTGCCCGACTACACCGACGCCAACGCGTATCTGGTGAGCGAGCCCACCGAGATCGTCGACTGCAACGGCAACAAGATCGCGAGCTTCTACACGCAAAACCGCAAGTCCATCACCAAGGACGAGGTCTCCCCCTACGTGCTGCAGGGCACCGTTGACGTCGAGGACGAGCGCTTCTACGAGCACGGCGGTATCGACCTGTGGGGTATCGCGCGTGCTGCGGTGGCAACCCTCGGCGGCGGACACGAAGGCGCCTCGACTATCACCCAGCAGCTGGTGCGCAACACCATCCTGCAGGAGGAGCAGTTCGACTCGACCATCGAGCGTAAGGTGCGCGAGGCCTACATCGCCGTCAAGATGGAGGACATGTACTCCAAAGACGAGATCCTCATGATGTACCTCAACACCATCTATTACGGCCACGGCGCCTACGGCATCGAGGCCGCAGCCGAGACCTATCTGTCCAAGAGCGCCGCCGATCTCACCCTGAGCGAAGCCGCGCTGCTCATCGGCCTTCCCAACTCGCCCTCGCAGTACGACCCCACGGTCAACCCCGACCTAGCGCTGTCCCGTCGCAACAAGGTCCTCGACAACATGTTGCGCCTGGGCCACATCACGCAGGAGGAGCACGATGCCGCACAGGCCGAGCCCATCGCCCTCAACGTGACCGAGATTTCGGGCAGCGGCGTCGACGTATACTCGCAGCCCTACTTTGTCGCCTATGTTAAGCAGCTGCTGGAGCAGGAGTTCTCGACCGACGTGCTCTTTAAGGGCGGTCTGACCGTCAAGACCACCATCGACCCCACGATGCAGCAGGTGGCAGAGAATGCCGTCCGCGAGCAGCTCGACACGCTCTCACTCGACGGCTTGGACATGGGCATGGTCGTCGTCGACCCCAAGACCGGCTACATCAAGTGCATGGTGGGCGGCTACGACTACAACGCCGACGAGAACCACGTAAACCATGCCACGGCCAAGCGTCCCGTCGGCTCCACCTTTAAGGCCTTTACGCTGGCAACTGCCATCCAAAACGGCATGAACCCCAACGTCACCCTCAACTGCAACTCGCCGCTCAAGGCCAAGGGCACCACGACCGAGGTCCAAAACTACGCCAACCATAGCTATGGCAACATCACGCTTAAGCAGGCGACGGCATACTCCTCCAACACCGGCTACATCCAGGTGGCGGAAGCCGTCGGCAACAGCAAGATCATCTCGCTCGTCAAAAAGCTCGGCATCGATCCCGCCAAGGACAACATCGAGGACGTTCCCGTCATGACCCTCGGCACCGGCTCGATCTCGCCGCTCGAGATGGCCGCCGCCTACGCGACGTTTGCCAACGGCGGCTACTATCGCCAGCCGATCGCCATCACCGAGATTGACTCTCGTACCGGTTCGGTGCTGTACCAGCACACGGACAATCCCTCACAGGTGCTTACCGAAGGCGAGGCCGCCGCGGTCACCGATGTTCTGTCCGGCGTCATGCAGGGCGGCGGTACGGGTGCTGCCGGTGCCCTGAGCGTCAACCAGCCCTATGCCGGCAAGACGGGCACCACCGACAACACCACTAACCTGTGGTTCTGCGGCTATACCCCGCAGCTGGCGTGCGCCCTGTGGACCGGCTATTCCGCGGGCGAGATCCCCATCCAAAAATACGGCACGGACCTGCTGGGCGACAGCACCAACCTGCCTGTCTTCAAGCGGTTTATGAACACCGTTCTGACCGGTACCGAGCGCGAGGAGTTTGCGACCGGAACGGCGCCCACCTACAAGAACAACAGCGTCTGGAAGTTCTACGGCACCAACAACACCAAGAAGACGGAGAACGACGACAAGGACGAAAACGAGGACGAAGAGGAAACCACCACAACGACTACCACGACGACCACCGAGACCACGGGCGGCGACACCACCGGCGGCACCGGTACGACCGGTGGCTCGACGGGCGGCTCCACTGGTGGTTCGACCGGCGGCGATGGCGGCACGCCTACGCCTACGCCTACGCCTACGCC
>DBFWCI010000025.1:0-15315 GCA_048485235.1 Collinsella sp. | reverse complement strand
ATCGTGGCGGTCGCGGTGGCGATCGCGGCGGCCGTGGCGGCTTTGGTGACCGTGGCGGCGACCGTGGCGGTCGCGGCGGCTTCGGCGGCAACCGTGGTGGCTATGGCGACCGCGGCGGCAACCGTGGCGGCTTCGGCGGCAACCGCGGTAACGACCGCGGCGGTCGCGGTGGCGATCGTGGCGGCCGCAACGGTGGCGGCTTCCGCGGTAACCGCTTTTAGTTACGGCGTTTTACCAAACGCCGTAACGGGCCGACGCTGCGCGGGCCGCATTTGGACAATCTGACGTTCAACTTCAAGGGCGCGACCAGAAGGTCAGCGCCCTTTCGTTTCACGTCACCTTGCCTCAAATGCGACCCGCTCGCTGACTTATGCTCAACCTATGGCGTCATCTCGCCCCAAAAGGGCCTCCTTCGCTCTGGCGGGTTTTCGCTGTCGGTACCAAAGCATCGGCGTTGTCGAAGTAGTCATTGGGGACGTTCTTAAATGACTACATAGTATAAGAGTGGATAATCTCCTGGTTTGAGCCTGCATCTAAGTTCAAAGTGGGAGATTATCCACTCTCATTTGTTGTGTGTCCGAAAATCCACGCTCGTTTCTGCTCTGCCTACATTTGGAGGAAGAGCTCGTGGAGGCGGACGTCGTCGTCGAGTTCGGGGTGGAAGGTTACGCCGAGCTGGTTGCCCTGGCGCGCGGCGACGATACGGCCGTCGACTTTCGCTAAGGCCTTTGCGTCGCCGTGGACCTCGACGATGCGGGGCGCGCGGATAAACGTCAGCGGCACTTCGCCGTCGATGCCAGCTACCTGCCCCTTGGTTCGAAAACTGCCGAGCTGCCTGCCGTAGGCATTGCGCTCAACGAGCACATCCATGGTTGCCAGGCGCGGCGTGCCCTTATCGTCATGGGCGGCAAGGTCGTGAGCCAGCAGAATCAGGCCGGCGCAGGTGCCAAGGACGGGCATGCCTTCAACAATGTGGGTGCGAAGCTCCTCGAGCATGCCCAGCTCATCAAGCAGCTTCCCTTGAACGGTAGACTCGCCGCCGGGAAGTACCAGACGGTCAAAGTCCTGCTCCAAATCAGCCGCCTGCCTCAGCTCAATACAACGTGCGCCCAGCTCGGACAGCCTCGCCTCGTGCTCGGCAAAAGCGCCTTGGACCGCCAGCACGGCGACCGTTTGGTCTGCATAATCGCTCATGTGTGATCCTTTCTGCTGGACTAGCGCCCGCGCTCCTCCATGATGATCTCGATCTCGTCGGCGTTGATGCCGACCATGGCCTCGCCCAGGTCCTCCGAAAGCTCGGCGATGAGTTTAGCGTCGGTAAAGTTAGCCACAGCCTTAACGATGGCGGCGGCGCGCTTGGCGGGGTCGCCGCTCTTAAAGATGCCCGAGCCGACAAAGACGCCCTCGGCACCCAGCTGCATCATCAGCGCAGCATCGGCCGGGGTTGCCACGCCGCCAGCGGCAAAGTTCACGACGGGAAGCTTTCCCGTGGCATGGACCTCGCGCACCAGCTCGACCGGAACCTGCAGTTGCTTGGCTGCCTCAAAGAGCTCGTCGTCGCGAAGGGCAACAACGTCGCGGATCTGCTTTTGGATCTTGCGCATGTGGCGCACGGCCTGAACGACGTCGCCCGTGCCCGGCTCGCCCTTGGTGCGAATCATCGTGGCACCTTCGGCAACACGGCGCAGCGCCTCGCCCAGATCGCGGGCGCCGCAGACAAACGGCACATCAAACTGGGTCTTGTCGATGTGATAGACGTCATCGGCAGGGGAGAGAACCTCGGACTCGTCGATGTAATCGATCTCGATGGCCTGCAGGACCTGCGCCTCGACAATGTGACCGATGCGGCACTTGGCCATAACAGGGATGGAGACGGCCTCTTGGATGCCCTTGATCATCTTGGGGTCGCTCATGCGCGAGACGCCGCCTGCGGCACGGATGTCGGCCGGGATGCGCTCGAGGGCCATGACGGCGCAGGCGCCTGCCTCCTCGGCGATGCGTGCCTGCTCGGGCGTGGTAACGTCCATGATGACGCCGCCCTTGAGCATCTGCGCGAGTTCGCGATTGAGTTTGACGCGATCGGCCTTGCTGGTCTGTTCTGCCATGGTTGCTCCCTTGGTTGGCATGTGCATTGCTTGACGGAACATCCTATCGGGGAGCTGGGTATGGCAAAATACTCAGTTTTCGAGATAATAATAATGTCAGCCTAATACCAGATTGAACAGCTCGATAAGGTCAGGTGGCAAACTCATGCTTGACTACAATTTGGAAAAACGCGGCGAAGCATCGCTTTATGAGTATGTTTACCAGCAAATTCGAGATGATATTGTTGCTGGACGTATTGCGGCGGGGGAGCATCTTCCGTCTAAGCGCGCCTTTGCCAGTCATCTGGGAATCAGTGTCATTACCATCGAGAATGCATATAGCCAGTTACTTGCCGAGGGCTATATTTGCTCAATGCCGCGTCGTGGCTACTACGCTTGCAAGCTTCCGGATGCACCGGTTTTGCCTTTGGCTTCGCAGGGCATCGACCGAGATACCGTCTCTGTGGGCCTCAGCGCGCATGATGTCAACGGACAGGTCGAGCTGTTCGATGCACTTTCTCCTTCCGCTTTGGAGGCGGCGCGGCTTTGGCAAAGCGCACTACGGGCGACGTTGGCATCCGAAGATGAGCGCGAAATCTTTTCGCCCGCACCGGCGCAGGGCACCGCTCGGCTGCGACGCGCAATTGCTCACCATCTGCGTGGGACAAGGGGCATGAATGTCGACCCCAACAACATTGTTATCGGTGCAGGCGCCCAGCTGCTCGATACCATGTTGGTTCAGTTGCTTGGCGCTGACAAGGTGTATGCCGTTGAGGACCCGGGCTATTTGCGTCTGACGCGCATCTATCAGGCTATGGGCTGCCAAGTACGACATATCCCGTTGGATGACGACGGCGTGGACCTGAGCGCTCTGCAGAAAACTGGGACCGATGTCCTTCACCTTATGCCGTCCCATCAGTATCCCACCGGTCTTGTGACGAGCATTGCGCGTCGCTATGCGCTGCTGAGCTGGGCCGCCGAGCGACCAGGTCGGTACCTCATCGAAGATGACTTTGATTGTGAGTTTCGCCTTGCCGGCAAGCCAATTCCCGCGCTCGCGTCGATCGATGCCTCCCAGTCGGTTATCTACACCAACACGTTTTCGAAGAGCCTGTCATCGGCGTTGCGTCTAGCGTACATGGTGCTGCCCGATGAGCTAATGGAGCGGTTTAGGCGCAACCTTGGTTTTTACGCCTCGTCGGTGAGTTCTGTTGACCAGGTCGCTTTGGCTCGTTTGCTGGAATCGGGTGATTACGAGCGACATGTGAACCGCGTGCGCGTTCGTGCTCGCGAGGCGCGTGATGGCCTGGCGGCGCTTGTACGGAAGGCATTTCCGGCAGGGGAAGTCTCGATCGAACACGCAGACGCGGGCCTTTACTGCACCGTGGTTGCGGAGCGTGGAACGGGCGGAAGCACTTTTGCACGGGCCCTCACGCGCTCGAGTATCCCTTTTGTCGATATCAGTGACTGTTATTGGTGTGCCGATGGCGCATCTGTCCCTAAAAACTCAACTCAAATTCTTGTCCAGTATGACGATTTGAGTCCAAAAATGCTTAATACCTTGGAATTGCAGCTAATGGGGGTGCTCTGCAACCTAAGTGAGTAGACTTTTAGCACTTTGGCGACCAGGCAGTTTTGTAACAAGTTATCTACCTGCGGTTTTGAAAAGCAGGAAGACCGGCCTGCTCGGAATGTTCAAAAAAGTCTACTCACTTGCCGCGTAAAGCTTCTGCATGAGAAAAAAATGGGGTTTTCAACAGGGCTTCGTCCAGCTCTTGGCAAGCTTTTGGCCAGTTGGGGAGGGCTGTTGAAAACTTTGCAGTCCGTTCGGCGCCATTTTTGGTGCGTTCGCGCCAATGCGTGACTGACTGGGTTGAAATTCGTGTTTTCCTGTGCCTATGAAGGATCTACTTTGTGACATATCGGCTTTTAGGTACTGGCGTTTGCCTCCTCAAGTCCGCGCTTTGTGTCCGCCGCTTCCACGACCGGAAGAAGACCGGCAGCGATATGATCTCGCCCGCAACCCGACGGCTGCGGTCGCGCTCGGTTTTCCGTTGTATACATTGGTTCGGACGAGAAACAAACGGACTTGTCCTGCCAGCATTAGGCAGCGGCTGTTTCTTGGTGAGCTCCCCAGGGAATCCGTGCTGGAAACGGAGCATGGGTTTTTGGTTACATCTCCTCTACTGACGACATTCATCATGTCGCGGCATCTGACGGATCTTCAGCTTCTTTTGGTATTGGCGGAGATGTGTGGCTTGTTTGCGGTGTGTGCCCTGCCGGCGGCACTTGAGGCGGAGCTTTCGCGTGCAATTGATTCGGGCGCGATTTCGACAACGTTCGGTTGGGTGCGCTGCCCGTCCGAGGACGGCATCGCCTCAAATTTATGGCGTCGAGACGCTTTGGTGTTGGGCGGAGAACTTGACCGTTTTTGTTCAGATGTTTGCGGGATGCGTTGCGGCAATAGATTTATGGCGGTATCGCAACTCGTTCCATTGGGTGCCGCGTCGCCTTTTGAGGTCGAGGCGTATTTGTTGCTTGGACTGCCGCGAGCCCTGGGAGGCGAAGGTTTTTGCGGCATAGAGCTTAATGTTGAAGTGATGCTAAACACAAGTGCTCGAGCGATTGTGGAAAAGTCCCGTGTATATATCGACCTACTTCTTTCTTCGCCGGACGGCAGGCGACAGGTGGCCATTGAATGTCAGGGAAAGGCCTCGCACGGACGCGCAGGGGATGGCTTGCGTGACGCTGACCGCATGACGGCCCTTCAGGCCATGGGCTACGATGTGCTTCTCCTTACACACAGACAGATATCGGATGAGGATAGATTCCGCGCGATCGTTAAGGCCGTATGCAGGATGCTCGATGCTGAATATCGTGATAAAAGCTCGGATGAGCAAAGGGCTGAGGCATTACTCCGGTCTGAACTATTCATTGACTGGACAAAATTGGGAGTAATCGACGGAAAGATGCCCGCTAGACACAAAATGGCTCGATCGTGGACGGCTGCGGTTCTAAGTGAGTAGACTTTTGGCACTTTGGCGACCAAGCCGTTTTGCAACAAGTCATTTACCTGCGGCTTTATAAAGCAATATGGATGGCGTGCTCGGCAAGTTCCAAAAAGTCTACTCACTTAGTTTTTGACGAGAAGCCGATGCCGAAGGCGGTCCTATTTCAGGGCGTTAACAAGTTCGTGAGGCACGAAAAAGGCCCGAACCAATACGGTCCGGGCCCCATCGAGCTTGAGGTTATGTCTCAGGCGGTTGGCTTAGCCAAAGTAGCGCTTGAGCAGGCCGGCGAAAGCCTTGCCGTGGCGGGCCTCGTCGCGAGCCATCTCGTGCACGGTGTCGTGGATGGCATCGAGGCCGGCGGCCTTGGCACGCTTGGCAAGATCGGTCTTGCCGGCGGTGGCGCCGTTCTCGGCCTCAACGCGCATCTCGAGGTTCTTCTTGGTGGAGTCGGTCACGACCTCGCCCAGGAGCTCGGCGAACTTGGCGGCATGCTCGGCCTCCTCGTGGGCAGCCTTCTCCCAGTACAGGCCGATCTCGGGATAGCCCTCGCGATGAGCGACGCGAGCCATGGCCAGGTACATACCGACCTCGGAGCACTCGCCCTCAAAGTTGGCGCGCAGGTCGGCAACGATGTCCTCGGAGACGCCCTCCATCTTGGCGACGCCCACGACGTGCTCGGCAGCCCACTCGAGCTGACCCTCCTCCTGCTTCAGGAAACGAGAACCGGGAACGCCGCACTGGGGGCACTTAAAATCCTCGGGCAGCTGGTCGCCGTCGAACTCTTCCACATAACCGCAAACGGGGCAAACAAACTTCATGATTCGATCCTTTCGATCGATGGCGATTGCGCGCTCGTCCGGTCCCGTAAGGGCCCTCTCCGGACGTGCGTCTTGACGAGTTCTATTATCCATAAATGCAACCAAATGTGAAGCCTATTAGGAATGATTTTTAATAAAACAATTTCGAGATATGAAGATGTTGATTGATTAACGATTGGCAGGCCGTCTTTGACCGCCGCTGAGTACAATCGGGCGAGCAAATGTTGACCTATCAACAAATGAAGGAGTTTCCTTTATGCATCTAGCCCGTCGTGCCTGGTGCCGAACATATCAGACGGTTTTTCGCATTGCATTGCCGATCCTGCCCTATACCGAGCCGCGCATTTTAGAGCATGCCGAGGATGTGCCCGCGGTGCTTCAAAAGCGCTCGATCCAGAAGGTCCTTATCGTGACGGATCCCGGCATTGCCCGTCTGGGGCTCACGGCACCGCTCGAGACGGCGCTCGCATCCAGGGGGATTGGCGTTACGGTCTATGCCGAAACGCGTGCAAACCCCACGGTTTCAAACGTGGAAGAAGCGGCGTCCCTGTATCGAGAGAGCGCCTGCCAGGCCATTATCGGCTTTGGCGGTGGCTCGGCCATGGACTGTGCCAAGGGCGTGGGCGCACGCATTGCGCAGCCAAACAAGCCCATCAACAAGATGCGCGGCCTGCTGCGGATTCATCGTCGCCTGCCGCTGCTCATCGCCGTTCCCACTACCGCCGGTACGGGAAGCGAAGTCACGCTTGCGGCGGTAATTACCGATGACGGGACGCACTACAAATACCCCATTAACGACTTTGTGCTCATCCCGCGTTTTGCAGTCCACGACCCCGAGTTTACGTGCGGCTTGCCCGCTTCCATTACGGGGCAGACGGGCATGGACGCCCTGACGCATGCCGTTGAAGCCTTTATCGGGCGAAGCACCACGCCCTATACGCGCAAGATGGCGCGACAGGCGGTGCAGCTTATCCACGACAATTTGCTCGAGGCCTATGAGCATGGTGACGACATGCGCGCTCGTCGCAATATGCTTTCGGCGGCGTATAAGGCGGGCGTTGCGTTTACCCGCTCCTATGTCGGATATGTGCATGCCATCGCGCACAGCTTGGGCGGGCGTTATGGGATTCCGCACGGTTTGGCCAACGCGATCATCCTGCCGCACATGCTTCGCGCCTATGGCGAAGCTGCTGCTCCTAAGCTCGCCGATCTCGCCCGCATGGCCGGCATCGCGCCGGTTAACGCGCAGGACAGCCTGGCGGCCGAGGCCTTTATCGATTGGATCGATTGCATGAACGAGATCCTGGGAATCCCCAAATATGTCTCGGGCATTCGCCGCTCCGACATTCCCGAGATGGCGGCGCATGCCGATGCCGAGGCCAATCCGCTGTACCCCGTTCCGCTTTTGATGGACCGCCTGGAGCTCGAGCATATGTACGAGGTCGTCGCGGGTGGTATGTTTGAGGACGAGAACTAGGAGGGTCCATGAACACCGAGGAAATTGCGCGCATCGTCGGCGATCAGCGCGCCTACTTTAAGACGCACGCCACGTTTGATGTCGATGCTCGACGTCGCGCACTCGTGAGTTTACGCGATGCGGTGCGGGCCCACGAGGCCGATATCGCTCATGCGCTCAAGACCGATTTGGGAAAGTCGCATGACGAGGCCTATATGTGCGAGATTGGCACATCGCTTTCCGAGATTCGACATCAGATTGCGCATGTGGCCCGATGGAGTCGTCCGCGCCTGCGTCCGTGCGACCTCGCTAACGCCGTGAGCGTGTGCAAAACGCAAACCGTGCCCTATGGCGTCACGCTCATCATGGCGCCCTGGAACTATCCGTTTTTGCTGACGCTCGAGCCGCTCGCTGGCGCCCTTGCCGCGGGCAATACCGTGGTCATCAAGCCGAGCGCCTATGCTCCGGCATCGAGCGCGGTGCTCAGGCAAATCTGTGAAGAGGCATTTGATCCGCGCCTGGTGACGGTTGTCGAGGGCGGGCGCGCCGAGAACGAAGCGCTGCTCGATGAGCACTGGGACAAGATCTTCTTTACCGGTAGCGTTCCGGTTGGCAAGCTCGTCATGGAGCGCGCAAGTAAAAACCTTACGCCCGTGACGCTTGAGCTGGGCGGAAAGAGTCCCTGCATCGTGGATGCGACGGCAAACTTGAAGGTCGCGGCACGGCGCATCGCCTTTGGTAAATGGCTCAACGTGGGGCAGACCTGCGTGGCGCCCGACTACCTGCTGGTCGATACGCGCGTGCACGACGAGCTGCTGGGCCTCATCAAGGAGGAGGTCCGTCGCATGTTTGGCGAACATCCACTCGACAATGAGGATTACGGACATATCGTCAACGCCAAGCATTTTGCGCGTGCGCGCGGGCTGATCGATCCCGATAAGGTCGTGCTTGGAGGTGCCGCGCGCGAGGCTTCGCTCAAGATTGAGCCGACAATTTTGGACGGCGTGGCCCCCGCTGACGCCGTGATGCAGGAGGAGATCTTCGGTCCCATCTTGCCGGTGCTGACGTTTGAGAGCCTAGACGAGGCCGAAGCGTTTATTACGGATCGTCCGACGCCGCTGGCCCTGTATATCTTTAGCCAGGATCGTGCGGTTCAGCAACGCTTTGTGCGCTACGTGCCCTTTGGCGGCGGCTGCGTCAACGACACCCTCATGCACTTGGCTACGAGCCATATGGGCTTTGGCGGCATGGGCGCGAGCGGTATGGGGCAGTACCATGGCCGCGAGAGCTTCGATACGTTTAGCCACAAGAAGAGCATCGTGAACAAGGCAACCTGGCTGGACGTGCCGTTTCGGTATGCGCCCTACGCAAGCTGGAAGCACAAATTCGTGCGCATGTTTGTGCATTAGAAAAGGGCGCAGGTAATACGAACAAGTGTTCCTATTACCTGCATTTTGCGTTAGACTACTGTTATGGAGCACGGATGGGCCAACTCCCTTTAGAAGGGATTTGGTATGAACGTAAGCGATGTTATTTCGTTATTGGCGTTGTTGATTGCGGCTATCGAACTCGGTCTGTTTATCGGCCGAATGAAATAGCCGCCCCCGCGTAAGCGAAGACGGCCACTTCTCACGATGAAAACGTGTATCGGAGTTGGCAAGACCCGCGGCAACGGGTGCCATCCGTGTTCCTATCTTATCTGCAAGCGTTCTGTCGCGCAAGCGTTGAGGCAAACGATTGAAGGACGCAGACAGGATGTATTTGTGTCCGCACGGGACCGTAGACTTCTCAATAAGGTTACACACCGGTTTATCCGGCTGTTAGAGGAGCTGCTATGTACGAGCCTTCACGTGTTCTTCTGTCATTTCACATTGCAGGATTTCAGTATGCCGATGGCGCCTTGGTCCTGGGCGATCTTAAAGCGGGCGATAAGCTGACGCTGTGTGCCGAGCGCGATAATCCCCATGACCCTGAGGCGGTTGCGATCTATTACGGCAACACCAAGCTTGGCTATGTTCCGGGAAACGAGGTCGGCCCGCTGTCCTTGATGATGTATTACGGCCACGAGGACGTATTTGAGGCCCGCGTGCAACAGGTTGCTCCCGAGCGCAGCCCGTGGCATCAGGTGCGCGTTGGCCTCTATGTGGTGGATGCTCGCTAATCGGTAAGGGAAGCTGCCATGTTTGACGACGATGACCTGTTCGATTTGACGGATGATCCGTTTGAATGGGATATGCTACTCGATGACGATGAGTTGGAGCAGGGCCGTAGGAAACGGCAGGACAAGAAAACTCAGGGTGACGCTTCGAAAAAGCAAGACAAGCGCCGCCGCGGTCTGTTCGGCGGGCTCTTTGGCTAACCGCCGCATCGCTGTGTCTGTATACTTAGCACCAGTTTGACGCGTTGCGAAATGAGGGCATAGACGATGATGTGGTTTACCGCCGACCTACACCTGGGCGATACGAATATCTTGCACGATATGGATCGACCGTTTGATTCGGTCGAGGAGATGAACCGCAGGGTCACCGATGCCATTAATGAGTGCGTGGCGGCGGACGACCGTCTCTATATCTTGGGAGACTTTACCTATCGTTTGCCCCTAGCGGACGCCGTGCACCTGCGCGAGCGTATCGAATGCAAGAATGTGACGCTCATCTGCGGTAACCATGACGGCGACTGGGAAGATCCCGACGCCCCGCAAATTTGGGAAGACGTGCGCGATTACCTGGAGGTTGCTCCCGGCTATGCCAAGGGCCATCGTCTGGTGATGAGCCATTACCCCATGCTCAGCTGGAATGGTAAGGCGCGTGGTGCCATCATGCTACACGGGCATATCCACAGCAGAGGAGACCGCACCAACGTGCGCAATCGCGACCGCGAACGTCCTATCTTTCGCTACGATGTCGGCCTCGACGCCAACGAGTACAAGCCCGTAAGCCGCGACCAGATTCTTAGCTTCTTTGGGCTATAGGGCGCCAGAACCACCACAATAGGGATAGGCACCTTTGCGGTGGTTCCGGCGCCGTTGCCATTATGGCGGCGGCGCCTTTTTTGTCCGTGCAGCGCGGTAGAGTGTAGGCGGTTGAAATTTGCGTTCATCGAGGAGCTGCTATGAATGAGATCAAGTGCCCGCATTGTGGCGAAGTCTTTAAGGTCGATGCGTCTGGCTATGCGGATATTGTCAAGCAAGTGCGCGATGCCGAGTTTTCGCGCGACCTGGATGAGCGTGTGAAGGCAGTCCAGCGCGAGGGCGAGCAGGCGCTGGAGCTTGAGCGCTCGCGTTTGACGGCTGCCTTGCAAAAGGCAGAGTCTCAGCGCAACGCTCAGCTTATCGAGCAGAAGAACGCTGCAGCTCAACAGCTGGCACAAGAGGTTGCCAAGCGCGATGCTGAGCTTGCCGAGCTGCGCGCCAAGCTCGAGGGCGCTGCCGCAGAGCGCGAGAGTGCAAGCCAGCGCGCGGCGGTTGAGGCCCGTGCCGACGCTCAAAAGGAAAACGCCGAGCTTCAGCGAGAAATCGACAATTTGCGTGCGCAGCTGGAGCGCAAAGATGACGAAGCTAAGCTCGTCGAGTCGGCGGCGCGCAACGCTGCTCAAAACGATTTAGCTGCACGTGATGCTCAGATTGCCGAGCTGCAGGTCAGGCTTGCCGCGGCGGACAAGGCCCAGGAGATGGCGCTTGCCGCCGCTGCGGCTGAGTCGCAGCGCGAGCTCGATGCCGCTCGCAGCGAGGCCGAGCGCGCGCTTACTGACTATCGCGCGAAGGTGCAAGAGAAGTTTTCCGCCGCAAAGGCTCAGTCCGAGCAAGAGGCTGAGGGTCTGCGCGCCCAGCTGCGCGAGCAGGAGCTGATGGCAAAAATGAACCTGTCGAAGGCGGTCGCCGCGGCGGAACGAGAGCGCGATGAGGCACGTGCCAAGCTGACGAGCGAGCTGGCGGTGCGCGATTCTCGCGAGGAACAGGTCAAGGCGGCGCATGAGCTCGAGCTCGCGCAGGCCAAGCGCGCGAGCGATGACCTGATTCGCTACAAGGACGAAGAGATTGAGCGTCTTAAGGACATGAAGGTACGCCTGTCCACCAAGATGGTGGGCGAGTCGCTCGAGCAGCACTGCGAGACCGAGTTCAATCGCCTGCGCATGACGGCGTTTCCCAACGCGTACTTCGAGAAGGATAACGATGCGTCCGAGGGCACCAAGGGCGACTTTATCTTCCGCGAGTGCGACGCAAGCGGTAACGAGGTCATTTCGATTATGTTCGAGATGAAAAACGAGAACGATGAGACCGCGACCAAGCACAAGAACGAGGACTTCTTTAAGAAACTCGACCACGATCGCCGCCAAAAGGGCTGCGAGTACGCGGTGCTCTGCACGTTGCTCGAACCCGAGAGCGAGCTTTACAACGCCGGCATCGTGGACGTGAGCTATCGCTACGAGAAGATGTACGTGATTCGCCCACAGTTCTTTATTCCCATGATCACGCTTCTTCGCAACGCCGCCATGGGTTCGCTGCGCTATAAGCAGGAACTGGCGGAGTACAAACAGCAGAATATCGACGTCACGAACTTCGAAGCCAAGATGGAAAAGTTCAAGAATGATTTCGGTCGCAACTACGAGATCGCGAGCCGCAAGTTCCAAACGGCGATTGATGAGATCGACAAGACGATTAGCCATCTGCAGAAAACCAAGGAGGCGTTGCTGTCCTCCGAGAACAATCTGCGCCTAGCCAACAAGAAGGCCGACGATCTTACCATTCGCAAGCTCACGTGGGGCAACAAGACCATGAAGGCCGCGTTTGACGAGGCGCGCGGGGCTGCGACAGAGACAAACGATGAGCCAGCCGAGGCGGATTCGTATGAGGTCGAGGATACCGAGTAGGGGATAGCGTATCGCGCAAAAAGCGGGGCCGCTGGCGATGTTGCCAGCGACCCCGCTTCGTTTCGTTCCAGTATGTTCGGCTAGTCCTCGAGCAGGTCCTCGATAAAGCCGACGCGGTAGTTTTTGAAGATGACCTCGCCGCCGTCTTGCGTGGCGTCCAGATCGACATCGCCCATGATGCCAAAGTCGTGGTCGCCATCCTCGTCGGCAAAGATCTGGTGCACGTGCCATACGTGCGCGGTCTTCTCGTCGGACTCGTCAATGGAAAACATCGCGGCGCTGCGGGCATCTCCGTCGGTGAGGATTTCCTCGTGCTGCTCGTGGTAAGCGTCGAGTGCTTTTTGCCAGCGGATCTCGCTCATGCCCCAGTCGTCGTCGAGCTCGCCCAGGTCGCGAACGTGCTCGCGAGCGGCAAGGGTCACGCGGCGGAAGAGCGCGTTGCGCACCAACAGCGTGCAGCCGCGGCGGTCCGCCACGACCTCGTCGATGCCCTGCGGCGGCGCGGCGTCGAGGGCTGCCGGGTTGCCGGCGTTCTCCCACTCGTCCACCAGGCTCGAGTCCACCGAGCGCACCACAAAGCCCAGCCACGAGATAATGTCGCGCAGGCGCTCGTCGCGCTTCTCGATGGGCACGGTGCGGTCGAGTGAACGGTAGGCCTCGGCTAGGTAGCGCAGCAGAATGCCCTCGGAGCGGGCGATGCCGAGCTTTTGAATGTAGCCCTTAAAATCGCTCGCGCTTTCCAGCATATCGCGCAGGACGCTCTTGGGAGAGAGCTGATAGTCGTTTGCCCAGGGCACTTCCTGGCAGTACTTGTCAAAGGCGGCGTCGAGCAAATCCTCGAGCGGCTTTTCGTACGTGACGTCTTGAATGCGCTCCAAGCGCTCCTCATACTCGACGCCGTCAGCCTTCATTTCGGCCATCGCGCGGTCGCGCGCAGCGCGCTCCTGTGCGCGCAGCACCTGCTTGGGGTCCTCGAGCGTTGCCTCGACCATCGAGATCAGATCCATGGTATAGGTCTCGCTCTCGGGATCGAGCAGCTCCAACGCGGCAAGCAAGAACGGCGAGAGCGGCTGATCGAGCGCAAAGTCCTCGGGCAGATCGACCGTCAGTGCATAGTCAATGTCTGGTGCGGCGTCAGTCGGGGCGTCGGGTGCGGGCGGCACCTCGGTGCGAACGACGACGCCGGAATCGATGAGTGTGGCGAAGATTTCATCGGCGCGAACCTCGAGCTTGGCCTTTTCCTCGGGGGTCTGCAGGCTCGTCTCGATGAGGTCGTGTACGCGGGCACGGGCGTCGCCGCCCTGCTCGACCACGCTAATCACCATGGAGTGCGTGATGCGCAGGCGCGGCTTGAGCGTCTCGGGCTGCGTCTCAATCAGACGCTCAAAGGTCTGCTTGTTCCAGGTGACAAAGCCCTCGGGGGCCTTCTTCTTTTTAATCTTGCGGAGCTTCTTGGGGTCGTCACCCGCCTTGGCCATGAGCTTGGCGTTCTCGATCTCGTGCTCCGGGGCCTCGGCGATGACCATGCCCTCGGTATCGAAGCCCGAACGGCCGGCGCGACCGGCAATCTGATGGAACTCGCGGGCGCGCAGACGACGCATCTTGTAGCCATCGAACTTGGTGAGCGCGGTGAGGACCACGGTGTGGATGGGTACGTTGATGCCGACGCCGAGCGTATCGGTGCCGCAGATGACAGGCAGCAGGCCCTGCTGCGCCAAGCGCTCGACCAGCAGACGATAGCGCGGCAGCATACCGGCGTGGTGCACGCCGACGCCGCAGCCAAGCAAGCGCTTGAGGATCTTGCCAAAGGCCGTCGAGAAGCTCGTGCCTTTGGCGGCTTCCTTAATGGCCTCGCGCTGCTCCTTGCTGGCGATGCCAAAATTGGCGAGTGACTGTGCCGTCGCAAGGGCGGCATCTTGGCTAAAGTGCACGATATAGAGCGGGGCCTCGCTGCGGCGCATGGCGAGCTCGACCGTGCCCTCGAGCGAGGTCGTCACGTAGTCGTAGCTCAGCGGCACGGGGCGTGGGGCGTCGACAACCAAGTCGCAAGCAGCGCCGGTGTGTTCCTCGAGTGAGGCGGCGATGGCGGTGACATCGCCGAGCGTGGCGCTCATGAGCATAAACTGCGTGTGGGGCAGGGTGAGCAGCGGCACCTGCCAGGCCCAGCCGCGGTCGGGGTCGGCAAAGTAGTGGAACTCGTCCATGGCCACGCAGCCCACGTCGGCGCCCTCGCCCTCGCGCAGTGCATCGTTGGCAAGGATTTCGGCCGTGCAGCAGATGACGGGCGCCTTGGTATTGATATGCGTATCGCCGGTGATCATGCCGACGTTATCGCGGCCGAGTACCTGCACCAGATCGAAGAACTTTTCGCTGACCAAGGCCTTGATAGGGGCCGTGTAATAGCAACGCTTGCCCTGTGCCATGCCCATAAAGAGCATGCCCAGCGCGACGAGCGATTTACCCGATCCGGTCGGTGTGCCTAAAATGACGTGATCGCCGGCAGCCAGGTCCATGAGGGCCTCTTCTTGGTGATCCCACAGCTCAATGCCGCGATCGCTTGTCCATTCAAAGAAGCGTTCGAAGGCTTGCTCGGGCGTGAGCCATGGTTCGGGCTCACTGCCGTCCTCGGGCTCCCACCAGGTGGGGGAGAGCGCGCCGAGCGAGCCAAACTCGGCTTCGGTTCCCGTGCCGCCCGAGAATGAGCTGGCAGCGCCGGCGCCGGAGACGGTGCTGGCGGCGGTATCTGTCGTGGTCTGTGCCATATGGTTGCTTTCTCTCGCGATTGTCCGCCAACTATTATGGCGTAGCGGCGGCGTGGGGTGCCAGCGCGCGAGAAAATGCAGGAAATGGGCGTTCTGCCCAGCCGTTTAGTGTAGTCGCTAGCTAAGTGAGTAGACTTTTTGCGATATTGCGAGCACATCGCTTTTGCGCAAGGGTTCTACCTGCACTGATAATTGTCCTTGGGGGAAGCGGGCACTGCGGGGGCGCGTCAACAGCGCGCGATTTCCGCGTCGCAGCGCTACCCTGATGCTGAACGCCGGGACGATGACCCACTGACCTGCTGACGCCTCTTCGGC
>DBFWCI010000024.1:0-5431 GCA_048485235.1 Collinsella sp. | reverse complement strand
CGTTCGCTTGTCGGTCGAAGCGTAAGCCCCGGCGTTGGTGGAAATGGTGAAAATGCGTTGGCGTGATCGGGGAAATTGCGTTGGCGGAATCGGCTAAAGTGCGATGGCGAAATTGGTTGTTTTTACAGTAGCGCTAACACCATACGGGGGAGATGTCGTGGGCGAGTATCGCCTTGGCCATCCTGGCGGCGTCGTTCCTGTCGTTCTTGGAGGCCGAGTCGGCGGCCGACCTGGGGATCTTCGAGACCGCGGCGACGGCGCACTCGACGCCGAGCCCGGCGAGCTCCCTTTGCGGGGCGAAGCCGAGGTAGCCGCTCTCGTAGGCCGCGAGCGACGGCCCGGGGAACCCATCCATCCACCCGGCGATCTCGCCCCAGGGGTTGCCGGGGAACCTCCTCGTCACGGCCTCGCCGGTGTCCGCGTCGAGGGCGCAGACGGTGGTCGACCTCAGGTGGACGTCCATCCCGAACGCGGTAGAATACTTTGGCATGGGAGCCTCCCAACCTCGTTGCGGCGCGGCTGCGCCTATGGCACTTCAACATCATTGTCGCAGCCCCGACCCGCGGTCACGAGCGGGGGCTCCTATCTTTTTAGTGCCCTCGGATTGGGTCATAGTGTCTGTCGGTGCCAAAACATCGGCGTTGCCGGAACACTTGGCACTTGGGGACGTTCCTTTTGTGCCGGCAGTTTGGGACACTCCTTGCGTTAAGAGGCTGGCGTGCGTCAACCTGTTCACATTGCAGCAAAAAAATCGCCCCGTTCTCGGTTGAGGACGGGGCGATTCGTCTTTCGGACTTGTGCAGCCAGGCTTATGCAAAGCGGGCGACGAGCTCCTGGAGCACGTCGGTCATCTTGACGAGCGAACTGACCGGGACGAACTCGTTGACGCCGTGGTAGCAATAGCCGCCGGTGGAAAGGTTGGGGCAGGGCAGACCGCGGAACGACAGCTGCGCGCCGTCGGTGCCGCCGCGAATCGGCAGCACTTGGGGCTCAACGCCGCAGGCAAGGTAGGCTTCCTTGGCAACATCAATAAGCTCGGGATAGTCACGAACGATCTCGGCCATATTTCGATACTGCTGCTTAATCTCGACCGTCACGCGCTTCTCACCCAGACGCTGGTTGAGCATCGAGGCGGCGGCATCAATAAGATCGAGTTTCTGCTGGAACTTGGCGGCGTCATGGTCACGGACGATATAGCGCGCTGTGGCGTGATCGACGGTTGCAGATACACCCTCAAGATGATAAAAGCCCTCGTAGCCTTCCGTATACTCCGGGCGCTGCACGCAGGGGAGCAACGCGTTGAAGTCGCAGAACAGATTGCCTGCGTTGACCATACGGCCCTTGGCGTCGCCCGGGTGGATGGACTGGCCCTCAAAGCGGACGGTCGCCTCGGCGGCGTTAAAGCACTCCCACTCCAGCTCGCCGATGGGGCCACCGTCGACCGTGTAGGCGTACTTGCAGCCAAAGGTATCGATATCCAACAGCTCGGCTCCGTGGCCGATCTCCTCGTCAGGGCAGAAGCAAATGCCGAGTGCGGGATGGGGCAGAGAAGGGTCCTGAGCGATACGCGCGACAAGCGACATGATCTCGGCGACGCCTGCCTTGTCGTCCGCGCCCAGCAGCGTGGTGCCATCGCTGCAGACCAGGTCCTCACCCGCGAGGTCATTCAGGGCGGGAAGCTTGGCGGTACTCATGGCAACGGGCTTACCGTCAACCGTGCCGCAGACCAGGTCGCCGCCTTCGTAGTGTACGATGTGCGCCTTCACGCCGGCGCCCGGTGCAACTTCGGTGGTGTCGAGATGGGCGATCAGGCCCAGGGCGGGCTTGTCCTCAGCGCCCGCACTTGCGGGGATATGCGCGCAGACATAGGCGTGCTCGGTCACGTGGGCATCTTCCGCACCAAGCTCGCGCAGCTCTTCAGCCAGCACGTTGGCAAGGTCAAACTGAACGGCGCTCGAGGGTACCTGGTCGCAGTTTGCATCCTCGGACTGCGTGTTGATCTGGACGTAGCGCAAAAAGCGTTCGAGGACGTCGGGGCTCGTGGTGGTGTTTTCCATAAAGACCGCTCCAATCTTGGTCGTCGTGTGCAACAAGAACTCTAGCACGGTATGCCACGGCATACCACGACGCTTGGATGGGGTAGAATCAGCCATTGAATGCAGAAGGGACGGAAGATCATGGATACGACAAATAGCTCGCGCGAACTACATCTGACGGTGGCGAACGAAGACTACTTGGAGTGCATGGTTCGCATTGAAAGCGAAGAGGGGGAAACCAACGGCGTGCGATCGGTCGACATCGCGCAGCGCCTTGGCGTCTCCAAGGCATCGGTCAATAAAGCGGTTTCGGCTCTCAAGGCATCCGAGCTTGTCGAGCAATCGCACTACGGCAAGGTGATCCTGACCGATCGCGGCCGCGAGGTTGGCACGGCTATCTGGTACCGTCATCGCCTCATCCGCACGTTTTTGGTTCAGGAGCTCGGTGTCGAATTTGAGCGAGCCGATTCCGAGGCCTGCATGATGGAGCATGCGCTATCCGAGGACACGATGAGCCGCTGGCTCGCCTATCTCGAAAAGCAGGGAATCAGCGTCGAGGAATAGCGGGATATATATGGATACGAGTTATTACAACCGCTTTGGTGCCGAGGAACTTACGCGCCGCTTGTCGAGCGAGACCTTGTTGGCGCAGGGCCCCATGGGCAGTGTTTTGTTGAGTGAGTACGATGCCGCCGACATTCCACCGGCGTTTTGGAATCTGGCAGAGCCGCAGACCGTTTCTCGTATCCATCGCTTGTATGTCGCCGCCGGCGCGCAGGTGCTCATTACCAATACCTTTCAGGCATCGAGCTATGCCCTCAAGCACGACCAGATTGCGCCGTCCGTGGCGGAGGTCAATCGCGGGGCCGTCGACGATGCCCGCCAGGCGCACCCTCAGCTACTGCTGGGCTCGATGGGCCCGATCGGTATTGAGTGGTTTGCCGAGGACTCTGCCGAGTATCGTGAAATCCGAGGCATTGCGCGCGAACAGGCGCACGCCTTGCTCAATGCTGGTGTTGACGGCCTGCTGATCGAGACGGTGACGTCTATCCGTAATCTGCAGCCCATGCTTGCCGGCGCCCGAGATGCCGCCGACGGCATGCCTGTTCTAGTGAGTTTTGTCGTTGACGATAAAGGCGACCTGCTGGGCGATGGCCTCAACATCGAGGCAGCCGTTTTGTACGCCGAAAAACACGGCGCAAACTCGGTTGGTGTTAATTGCTGTTCGCTTGCGGCCGCGAATGCGGCGGTGCCCAGGATGGTTGCATCGG
This sequence comes from Collinsella sp., assembly GCA_048485235.1. GTDB lineage: Bacteria > Actinomycetota > Coriobacteriia > Coriobacteriales > Coriobacteriaceae > Collinsella. Next base: position 2,124 of record DBFWCI010000024.1, on the reverse strand, counting down.
CGACTACTCCCGTTACGGTGCGTCCCAACGTAGGCGATCCGGTCCAGACTCAGGATGGCCCCGTATGGCACGAGAATCCCGAAGCTTTCGCGCGCGCATGCATCGAATGGAGACATGCCGGCGCCGCAATGGTGGGCAGTTGCTGTGGAACCACGGCAATCACTACGGCAGCGATGGCCGAGGCGCTCGATATATAAAGGGCAAAACCGCTCCATACGGGGCGGTTTTTTTTATTGCTTGCATGTCCTCGGCAGCATTTGCCCAAATGGTGAATGCTGGTGCCGGCAGGTTGCTGAGTGCGTGTTGCGGGTATACCTCACGCGTACCATGATCCAAACACTGTGAGGTGTCTGCGCGTGTGCGCGATAATTCATTTTGGAACTGACGGTTGGCGCGCTCGCGTCGATGAGGACTTCACTGCCGATAACGTTGCCCGTATCGCCGATGCCGTCGGCGAGTTGTGGCAAAAGACCAATCCGGGCAAAACGGTATATATAGGGTTCGACACCCGGCCCCTGGCGAGCGAGTTCGCTGAGCTTGCGGCGGGCGTGCTAGCAGCGCACGGGCTGGACGCCGTGCTCGCTTCGCGACCTGTTCCGACCCCTGCCCTTACGTGGGCGGCGGCTTATGACGGTGGGGCGTGCGGCGCGCTCATGGTGACGGGGTCCCATCATCCGCAGGGTTATCTGTGCCTCAAGATTCGCATGGGTGACGGCTCGACCGCCAACCAGGATGTCATCGAAGAGCTCGAAGAGACCATGGCTCCCGAGCCAATGGGGATCGAGGGGCAATATCGCACCGCGGATATCATTCCTGACTATATGCAGGCGGTGGCATCGTTTGTCGATGCCGAAGCCATCCGCGACGCGCACCTGCGCGTGGTTGTCGATCCCATGGGCGGCGCAGCCCAGGGCTATCTAGCCGACTTGCTGCGCGAGCTTGGCGTTGAGGTGCACGAGATTCACGCCGGGCAGGCGTCTGACCAAGAAGATATCTGCCCCGACCCCGTTGAGCCTTGGGTGGACGCTTGCGAGCGCACGGTTATCGAGGACGGAGCTTGCGCTGGCCTGGTGACCGACGGCGACGCCGATCGTATCGGCGCGGTTGACGAGCGCGGCAGATATATACATCCGCATCAGATCATGGCGCTCGTTTTGGGCGACTTGGTTCAATTTCGTAATTTGGAGGGGCGCGTCGTCGTCAATCTTTCGTGCTCGACGCTCGTGCGTCGCATTGCCGAGGCGCTTGGCTGCCGCGTGACCGTCAAGCCAGTCGGTTTCAAATATATAGCGGCAGAGATGAAGAAGGGCGGCGTCCTCATGGGCGGCGAAGAAGCCGGTGGTATCGGCATCGCCGCGCATATGCCCGAGCGCGATGGAATCCTCGCCTGTCTGATTCTGTGTGAGCTTATGGCAAAGACGGACGCGCCTTTGGGCGTTCTGGTCGACCAACTCGAGGACAGTTTTGGTAAGACGAGTTACGGTCGACGCGATTTGCGCCTTGAGGCCGAAGATGCCGAAACGTTACGAACCCTGCTGCCGGGCGTAAACCCGAAGTCGATTTGTGGCAAGGTGCCGCAAAACGTTAGTCATATGGATGGCTTGCGTTTGGCATTCGAGGATGACACGTGGCTGCTGGTCCGTCCTAGCGGGACCGAACCAGTGGTGCGCGTCTACGCCGAGGGGTTCTCGGTGGAAGAACGTGATGAGTTGCTCGATGCTGGCTGTGCTTTAGCTAGGGGGACGTATCCGCTTTAACCATGAGACTGCCTTATATAAAGAGATGCTCGGCGAGCGGTAGGTAACGGCTGGCAAACGTTAGTCGGATTCCAAGATGTGTAGGAAATGTGTACGCCCAGATTCCCGCCCACGGGGCCCCTCCGGTCTGGCAATATATCTCCTTGCCGCGCGGCCCGGTGGAACCGGATGAGCCGCGGGGCGTGCACCTTGAGAACCGGATACTGCGAGGATGGACACACCAGTTGTGTCGCATCCGGGCAGACATCGAACCATTTGAAATGGTCTAACTTGGATTTGTTTTTCGCAAGGCCGCCGAGAGGCGGCCCCGAGAAATTCCTTTTCCTATAAAGAACCATATGAATCGAACGGAACCGATCAGCGATGA
>DBFWCI010000023.1:0-8464 GCA_048485235.1 Collinsella sp. | reverse complement strand
CCTTCGACTCGAATTCTTGACGGCCTGAACAATCGTCAATATCGGTCGGAGGGGTGGCTTTGTAAAGCCGTTTGTCTCCACCCGCGTAGCGGGTGGTTTAAAGCTGGCCGCTGCGCGGCCAGCGGACTAAAGTCTTGAAATATAAAACAGGGCCGCCCTCTTTGAGGACGCCCCTGTCTGCATTTGAATGCGATTGGCTTGTTGCCGATTGAGCGATGGCTGCTCTAGGCCAAGAACTCTTTGGTGGTCGTCACGATGTTGGCGGCGTCCAGGCCATACTTGTGCAAGAGCTCGGCACCCGGGCCAGACTCACCGAAGGTGTCGTTGACGCCGATCTTCTTGAGGGGCGTCGGGCACTGCTCGCACAGGACGTCGGCAACGGCGCTGCCCAGGCCACCGATCACAGAGTGCTCCTCGACGGTCACGACGCGGCCGGTCTTGGTGGCGCTCTTGACGATCAGGTCGGCGTCGATGGGCTTGATGGTGTGCATGTTGATGACCTCGGCATCGATGCCCTCGGCGGCAAGCTGCTCAGCGGCCTCGAGCGCCTCGCCGACCATCAGGCCGCAGGCGATGATGGTGACGTCGGTGCCCTCGTGCATGACGATGCCCTTGCCCACCTCGAACTTGTAGGTCTCGGGGTCGTTGATAACCGGCGAGGCCAGACGGGCGAAGCGCATGTACACGGGGCCGTCGCACTCGTAGGCGGCGCGCGTCACGGCACGGGCCTCGATGTCGTCGGCGGGAACGATCACGGTCATGCCGGGGATGACACGCATCAGGGCGATATCCTCGCAGCACTGGTGCGTGGCGCCATCCTCGCCCACCGAGATACCGGCGTGCGTGGCACCGATCTTAACGTTAAGGTGCGGATAGCCGATGGAGTTGCGGACCTGCTCAAAGGCGCGGCCGGCGGCAAACATGGCAAAGCTGCTCGCGAAGGCGACACGGCCGGTGGTTGCGATACCGGCGGCAACACCCATCAGGTTGCTCTCGGCGATGCCCACATCGAAGAAGCGGTCGGGGCAGGCGGCCTTAAACTTGCCGGTCTGCGTGGCGGCGGCCAGGTCGGCGTCGAGGACCACAAAGTCATCGTGCTCGTTGGCGAGCTCGACGAGGGCCTCGCCGTAGCTTACGCGCGTGGCGATTTTCTTGACGTCTGCCATCCTAGAGCTCCTCTCCGGCGGCCGTGAGCTCTGCCATGGCCTGCTCAAACTGTTCATCGTTGGGGGCCTTGCCGTGCCAACCCACCTGGTTCTCCATAAAGGAGACGCCCTTGCCCTTCGTGGTCTCGGCGATAATGGCAGTCGGCTGACCCTTGGTGGCGCGGGCCTCGGCAAAGGCAGCGCGGATCTGGTCGAAGTCGTTGCCGTCGGCGAGCTCCACCACATGGAACTTGAAGGCGCGGAACTTGTCGGCGAGCGGCATGGGGTCGTTGACCTCCTCGACGGGGCCGTCGATCTGCAGGCCGTTATGGTCGACGATCACGCAGAGGTTGTCGAGCTGCTGGTTGCCGGCAAACATGGCGGCCTCCCAGACCTGGCCCTCCTCGCTCTCGCCGTCGCCCAGCAGGGCGTAGGTGCGATAGTCGTCGCCCCAGTGCTTGGCGGCAACGGCCATGCCCACGGCGGCGGAGATGCCCTGGCCCAGCGAGCCGGTGGACATGTCGACGCCCGGGGTGTCGTTCATGTTGGGATGGCCCTGCAGGTGGCTGCCGATGTGGCGCAGCGTCTCGAGATCCTCCTTGGGGAAGAATCCGCGCTCGGCGAGCACGGCGTACAGACCAGGCGCGCAGTGACCCTTGGAAAGCACGAAGCGATCGCGGTCGGCCTTGCGGGGATCGGCCGGGTCGACGTTCATTTCCTCAAAGTACAGATAGGTCATGATGTCGGCAGCGCCGAGCGAACCGCCCGGATGGCCGGACTTGGCAGCGTGCACGCCGGTGACGATGCCCTTCCTTACCTCGTTGGCAACCTTTTTGAGCTCTTCGTCGCTCATTGTGCCTTCCTTTCATCCTCATTAGACAAAATGCGCACGGCACCGAAGGTAATCCCAACACAGCCGCAATGCACGTACGTCATTCATTATGCTGGAAACTGATGGCTTTACCAGAGTTTTTATCATTATTTGAACAATTTAGCAGGCAGAACCGCTGATGAAACGGTTTATCAATGTGAACGTCTTTTGGATGGAACGCGGTAGACCCTACGCACTAATGTCCTTGAATCCCTCGCCGAAGGCTTCCGTAACGTCAGCGACCGTCACAATGGCGTGAGGATCGCGCTCGCGCACGATCGTCTTGAGGGTATTGAGCTCTCGACGGCTCACGATGACCATAATCACCGGCTTCTCGGCACCCGAATACATGCCAGTCGCCTTAAACTTGGTACAACCACGACCCAGACCATACATGATATCGGCAGCGATATCAGGGAACTTGTCCGAGATGATGAGTACCATACGGCGCTTGTTGCCACCATCGACCACGGCATCGATCACGTAGCCGCTAATGACCATCGAAAGGCCTGCATATAGTGCGTTTTCGATTGAAAAGACCGGAGCCGACAGCGCGCATACGGCAACATCGATCGCCATGACGGTCGAGCCCACCGGCAGCGAGGTGTTACGCGAGATGATTTGGCCAATCGTGTCCGAGCCGCCGGTGTTGGCGCCGGCGCGCAACACCATGCCGTAACCGATGCCCGTAATAATGCCGCCCCACATGGCAGGGAGCATCAGGTCCGCATCCGCCAGAGGTGCTACAAACGGGGCGAACAGATCGGTAAAGAAGCCCAGCAGCACAAAGCCCGTCGCGGTCTGCACCACGTAGAACATGCCGCCCTCGCGCATAACGACCAACAACAGCAAGGCGTTCATCACGATCGTCTGAATACCAACGGGAAGCGACACGCCTCGCGCCGCGCCGACCGCTTGGATAATAGTCGCAAGGCCCGTAACGCCACCGGCGGCAAGACCGTTGGGAATCAAAAACAGGTCGGTCGCGATGGCGGCCAAGGCACACCCCAACATGATCTGGGGCAGATCGTGAAAAAAGTTCATTGAAAGAATGCGCTTGATGTCCAAACGATATGCCATGCTGCCTCCCTCAAAAAAGCGCACCCAAACGGATGCGCTTTGAACTTCTTCTTGTATTCGATTCTACCGATTCGCCGGACAAAAACCACCCCTGCGCAGGGTTTGCTCTGGATACAAAACCACACCGCTCGGAGGGTTTTAATCCATTTCCACATAAACCCGGGCGGTTTAAGCAGACGGGGTCTCCGCGTCAGCGTTGCCGGTGGCCCAGCGATGGTAGCCAATAACAAACGGGTCCAGGTCGCCATCGTCAAGAACTGCCTCGACGTTGCTGGTCTCCACACCCGAGCGCAGATCCTTGACCATCTGGTACGGGTAGAGCACGTAGCTGCGAATCTGGTTGCCAAAACCAATCGTGGTCTTGGGTCCGCGGATCTCATCGAGCGCCTCGGCGCGCTTCTCGAGCTCAATCTCGTACAGACGAGCCTTGAGGATCTGCATGCACGCGGCCTTGTTCTGGATCTGGCTGCGCTCATTTTGGCAGGTAACCACAATGCCGCTCGGGAAATGCGTCACGCGCACGGCGGAGTCGGTGGTGTTGACGCCCTGACCGCCCGGGCCGCTCGCGTGGTACACGTCCACGCGGATGTCATCGGGACTGATTTCGATGTCGATATCATCGGGTAGCACGGGGATGACCTCGACGCCGGCAAACGTGGTCTGGCGGCGCTTCTTGTCGTCGGTGGGGCTAATGCGAACCAAGCGGTGGACACCGGCCTCGGCGCGCAACATGCCAAATGCGTCCTTGCCCTCGACGGTAAAGGTCGCGCGGTCGATGCCGATGACCTCGGCCGCGGGACAGTCGTTGATGGTGACCTTCCAGCCGCGACGCTGGCAGTACTTCATGTACATCTTAAAGAGCATGAAGGTCCAGTCCTGGGCCTCCAGACCACCCTGTCCGGGCTTGATGGTCACAATGGCATCGCCGTGATCGAACTCACCGGTAAACCAGCTCGAAAGCTCAAGCTCATCGATGGCACGGGCCAGGCGCTCAGCCGTGGCTGCAGCCTCCTCGCGAAGGGCGGCGGCGTCGGGGTCATTCCCCATCTCCTCGGCAAGCTCCAGCGCGGCGCGGGCATCGGAAAGCTCGCCGCGCGCGGTGTCCACGGCAGCGATATCTTCCTTGGTGCGCGCGATCTCTTCCATGGTGGCACGGGCGGCGTCGGCGTCATCCCAAAAGCCAGGGGCCACGCTTTTAGCCTCGAGCTCGGTCACGCGCGTGCGTTTTTCGTCCAAATGGAGATACGACTCGACCTCGCCGAGCCGGTCCGCGAACGCGTCCAGCTCGGCGGGCGTTACCTCTAAAGCCTCAGCCATTAACGATTCCTGCCGTGGCAGTACTTAAACTTCTTGCCGCTACCGCAGGGGCACGGGTCGTTGCGGCCCACGTTGACGTACGGGTCGTCGCTCTCGGACTTGCGGTAGGTGGTCACCTTGCCGCCGTTGTTGACAGCAGCCGGGCCTCCCTGGACGGCCGTACGAGCCTGCACCTGTGCCTGCTTGCGCAGCACCGAGTTGCCGTTGTCGCCATCGACGTCGGCGGGGCCGGAGAAGCGCGCGCCCTCGAGCGCGGGGTCCTCCTTGTGCTCCACGGCGTGCGGGGCGGCCTTGATCTCGATGCGCAGGACGGTGCGCAGGTAATCCTCGTACATGGTGTCGACGAGCATCTGGAAGGCACCATAAGCCTCAGTCTTGTACTCGACCAGCGGATCGCGCTGACCAAAGCCGCGCAGTCCGATACCGGTCTTGAGGTAGTCCATCTCCTGCAGGTAGTTCATCCAGCGGGTATCGATGACGCGCAGCATGACCTGGGTGTTGAGCTCGCGCATGAGGTCCTCACCCAGGCGCTCGGCCTTCATGTTGTAGCACTTCTCAACGTAGGCCAGGACATCGGCAGCCAGGGCCTCGTAATCCTCGTCGGGGAACTTGGGCGTATCGATATGGCCGGTCAGCTCCACGACCCACTTGCGCAAGCCCTCAAGATCGCGCTCACCATCGTGGCTGTCCTTGGTGCAGAACTCCTGCACGCAGCGGTACACGGTGTCGTGCATGACCTCGGTGATGTGGTCGGTCAGATCCTTGCCGTCCAGAATCTTGTTGCGCTCGGCGTAGATGACCTGGCGCTGCTTGTTCATAACGTCATCGTACTCGAGGACGCTCTTACGCATGGAGAAGTTGATGCTCTCGACCTTGTGCTGGGCGCTCTCGACGGCCTTGGAAATGATCTTGTGCTGGATGGGCATGTCGTCGCCCATGTCGGCCGTGACCATCATCTTGGAGACGCGGTCCATCTTGTCGCCGCCGAACAGGCGCATGAGGTCGTCCTCGAGCGACAGGTAGAACTGAGTCTCGCCCGGATCGCCCTGACGGCCGGAACGGCCGCGCAGCTGGTTGTCGATACGACGGGATTCATGGCGCTCGGTGCCGATGACGGTCAGGCCGCCGGCGGCAAGCACGCGCTCGCGCTCGGCCTTGCAGGTCTCCTTGGCCTCGGCGTTAAACTGCTCGAGCTGCTCGGGCGTCACGTCCTCCATGGTCAGCCCCTCGTACTCAAGGCGCTCGCGCACCAGCTCGTCGGGGTTGCCGCCCAGCAGGATGTCGGTACCACGACCGGCCATATTAGTAGCGATGGTCACGGCGCCGTAGCGTCCGGCCTGGGCAACGATATGAGCCTCGCGCTCGTGGTGCTTAGCGTTGAGGACCTCGTGCGCGATGCCGCGCTTGGTAAGGGCGGCCGACAGCTTCTCGGAGCTTTCGATGGAGACGGTGCCCACCAGGACCGGCTGGCCCTTGGCGTGACGTCGCTCGACGTCGTCGGCAACGGCGTTGTACTTGGCCTGGATGGTGCGGTACACCAGGTCCTCGTGGTCAACACGCTGAACGGGCTTGTTGGAGGGGATGACCTCGACGGGCAGCTTGTAAATCTCGCGGAACTCAGCGTCCTCGGTGAGTGCCGTACCGGTCATGCCGGAGAGCTTGTCATACAGACGGAAGTAGTTCTGCAGGGTGATGGTGGCAAGGGTCTGGTTCTCCTCGCGCACGAGCACGCCCTCTTTGGCCTCGATGGCCTGGTGCAAGCCCTCGGAGTAGCGGCGGCCTTCCATGATGCGACCGGTGAACTCGTCGACGATTTTGACCTCGCCGTTGGTGACCACGTACTGCTTGTCGCGGTGGAACATGTACTGGGCCTTCAGCGCCTGCTGCAGGTGGTTGACCAGCTGGCCGGAGAGATCGGCATAGATGTCATCGATACCCAAGCGGCGCTCGATCTTCTTAAGGCCGCGCTCGGTGGCGGCGATGGTGTGCTTGGCCTCGTCCATGACATAGTCGCCCGTGGGCTCCACGTCCTCGGTGGCGGTGAGCATGTCGTGCGAGACGTCCTCGCCGCGCTCAAGGCCACGCACGGCACGCGCGAAGTCCTTGTAGGTACTGGCGGACTTGGTGCCAGCGCCCGAGATGATCAGCGGGGTGCGGGCCTCGTCGATCAGGATGGAGTCAACCTCGTCGACGATGGCGTAGTTGTGACCGCGCTGCACGCGCTGCTCGGGGCGGGTGACCATATTATCGCGCAGGTAATCGAAACCGAACTCGGAGTTGGTGCCGTACGTGACGTCGGCCTGGTAGGCCGGGCGCTTGAGTTCGAGCGGCATGTTGTTCTGCAGCAGACCGACGGTCATGCCCAGGTACTTGTAGATGCGGCCCATCCACTCGGAGTCGCGCTTGGCAAGGTAATCATTGACAGTAACGACGTGCACGCCCTTGCCGGCAATAGCGTTGAGATAGCCGGCCAACGTGGAGACGAGGGTCTTACCTTCGCCGGTCTTCATCTCGGCGATGTGGCCCTCGTGCAGTGCCATGGCGCCAATGAGCTGCACGTCAAAGTGGCGCATACCCATGGTGCGCTTGGAAGCCTCACGCACGGTGGCAAAGGCCTCGGGGAGCATGTCGTCGAGCGACTCGCCGTTGGCGTAACGCTCGCGGAACTTATCGGTCTGGCCGCGGAGCTCCTCCTCGGTCATCTTCTCAAACTGGGGCTCAAGACCGTTGATCTGGTCGACGATCTTGTAGTAGCGCTTAAGGTCCTTATCGGATCCAAAGGACAGCAGCTTTGACATGAATCCCATGTGGTTTTCCTTTTTGGCCATCGCCCACGCCGTGCAGCTGCGGGCGAGTTAAACACAGATGATTGTACTTTAGCCAAACAAGGCGCGGCCTATACGGTCGACCTCGACCGCCACGTAATAACTACGACCAACCTGCCACAATGGGACAGGTTAATTTTGGCAGGTTTTATCTGGCCAAACGCCGCCTCTCTGCCATGTGGTGCCATGGAGACAGGTTCGTTTGCACCAATAAAGGAAAAGGGCCGCGCACCCAACCGGATGCGCGGCCCTCATGCCATGAATGCGAGTGTGTCCTCGGCGAGCTATTTACTCAGCAGCCTCGGTGGTCTCGGCCTCGGCAGCGGCCTCCTCGACGGGAGCCTCTGCGGGAGCCTCGGCGGCCTGCTTGGCAGCCTCCTCGGCAAACTTAGCGGCACGCTTAGCCTTCTCGGCAGCCTTAGCCTCAGCGGCGGCCTTGCGAGCGGCCTCGGCCTCAGCAGCCTTGGCGACCTTGGCAGCCTTGGCCTCCTCGGCCTTCTTGAGCTGGGCGGCAGCGGCGCCACCGAACTTGTCGGCGAAGCGCTGGACGCGTCCACCGGTGTCGACGAACTTCTGCTGGCCGGTGTAGAACGGGTGGCACTCGTTGCAAAGCTCGACCTTCATCTCGGACACGGTAGCGTGCGTCTTGAAGGTGTTGCCGCAGGAGCACGTCACCGTGCACTCGACATACTGGGGATGGATACCCTGCTTCATGGTAGGACTCCTTATTGGTCAGGCGCTGGTTACCGATCAGCGCATAAGGCGTCTTGGTTTCCGACCAAGACAACAAACTCGGCTATGGTACCACGGCGCCGCGTGTCCCACAAAAGGTTCACGGTCTTTTCGGCACAACACGGGCTGGCCCTTAAGGATCTGACGCGTATCGGAAGACCGACGCTGCCTCTGCGGCATCGTTCACGCGCCACGCCCGCAGCAGCAGGCGAGATGTCTCGATATCCCTCATTGGCAACCTCCGTCTCAGGGCCTCAGGAGCGATTGCACGTCTCATCGGCAATTGTGGGGGCGAGCCCAGGCACCAGCCCCCGAGAGCGGGCGCCTACATATCTTCTCAGATGTCCGCACGAGTAATTCAACTCATAAGGACTGGCTATCCCTAACCTGTGACACAATCCCAAACGCACAGAACAGAATCATCAGCCCAATCATCGCATAAGAGGCAGCCGAACCTTCAAGCACTATTCCACAAAGAACAATCTCCGCGCCGC
>DBFWCI010000022.1:0-46127 GCA_048485235.1 Collinsella sp. | reverse complement strand
CCTTCGACTCGAATTCTTGACGGCCTGAACAATCGTCAATATCGGTCGGAGGGGTGGCTTTGTAAAGCCGTTTGTCTCCACCCGCGTAGCGGGTGGTTTAAAGCTGGCCGCTGCGCGGCCAGCGGACTAAAGTCTTGAAATGAAAGGGCGCTGACCTTCTGGTCGCGCCCTTGAAATTGAACGTCAGATTGCCGTTTGGGGTCGTTTGCAGCGTCGGACAGTTACGCGGTTTGGTAAAACCGCGTAACTACAGAGCCTCCAGCGCCGCGGCGATGCGCTTCATGGCGACGTCGGCAGCTGCCTGGTCGGGAGCTTCGGCCAAAACGCGAATCACCGACTCGGTTCCACTCTTGCGCACCAGCACGCGGCCCTCGCCCGCCAGCGACGCCTCGGCCTCGGCGATGGCGGCTTGCACGCCCATGTTGCCCAGCGCGGCATCTTTATCCGCCACGCGTACGGCAACCTGAGCCTGCGGCAGTAGCTTGCACGGAGCCGTGAGCTGCGAGAGCGTCTCGCGCTCGGCACGAATCACTTCCATCACGCGCAGCGAGGTCATAATGCCGTCGCCCGTGCGCTCGATATCACCAAAGATCGTGTGGCCCGTCTGCTCGCCGCCCAGGCTGTAGCCGCCCTCGCGCATCTTGGCATACACATGACGGTCGCCCACGCCGCTGGTCACGGCACTTAGACCGGCAAGCTCCAGCGACTTGACCAGGCCAAAGTTGCTGGCGATCGTCGGCACCACGGTACCGCCCGAAAGGCGACCGTGCTTGTTCAGGTACACGCCGCACACATACAGGATCTGGTCGCCGTCGACCACGCGACCACGCTCGTCCACGGCCAGGCAGCGGTCGGCATCGCCGTCGTAGGCAAAGCCAACGTCCAGGCCCTGCTCCACCACGTGGCGCTGCAGACGCTCCATATGCGTGGAGCCGCAGTCAACGTTGATGTTAAAACCATCGGGCGCGGCGTTAATCACGCGCACATCGGCACCCAGCGCGTCGAACACCGGCTTGGCCACCGAGGATGCCGAGCCGTTGGCGCAGTCGAGACCGATCTTGACGCCCTGCAGCGAAAAGTTCGCGCTAGCGATGAGCGAGGCGATGTAGCGGTTGCGGCCCTGCATGTAGTCGACCGTGGCACCGATGTGGTTGCCCGTAGCCAGCGGCACCTCGCTCTTGCCATCGATATAGTCCTCGATGAGCTCCAACACGTCCTCGTCCATCTTAAAGCCGTCGCTGTTGACGAGCTTAATGCCGTTATCGCAAAACGGGTTGTGGCTCGCACTGATCATGATGCCGCAATCGAAGCAGCCCTCCACGGTCTGATGCGCCACGCCCGGCGTCGGGATCACGTGCAGCATGTAGGCGTCCGCGCCGCTCGCGACCAAGCCGCTCACCAGCGCCGCCTCGAACATATAGCTCGAGCGACGCGTGTCCTTGCCCACGATCACGCGTGCTTTGGTCCCGCGGTTGGCGCCGTAATACCAGCCCACAAAGCGGCCGATCTTATAAGCGTGCTCTACCGTCAGTCCAACGTTGGCCTCGCCGCGAAAGCCGTCGGTGCCAAAGTACTTCATGCGCTCTCCTTACAAAATAGGGGCGAACAGATTGCCCGTCCGCCCCAAAATGGTACTCGATTATCTGCGCTACCAGAAAACCCTACGCCGACGCGCTGTCGCGAGCCGCCTGGCATGTAGGAGTCTGACGCAGCGTAAGCGGCTTGTCCCCCGCCTCGGCCGACGTGGTCAGCGTATACGTGATCGTCGTCGTCTCGCCAGCATGCAGGTCAACGGTGCCCGAATAGAAGGGAATTCCATGCCACGTAGCGGCGCCAAGACCAAACTGGGTGCCCTCAACCGTAAGGTCACTGATGTTGCCGCCCGTCGGGGCAAACACTGAGACATTCAGGCGTTCGTCGTCACGCGCGGCATCGGATGCGCCCGCCGCAACGTAGTCGGGCAGCTTGCCAGCCTCCTCCTGCGTCATGATGTTCGTCAGGGTAACGGTGATGCGATAGGAGCACGTGCCGTCGCCGTTCTTCACGCCCTGGCCAATCTGCGTGTCGGCGTTCAGATACCAGTCGAGCTTGGAGAAGCTCAGGTTGTTAAAGTAAACGCCGGCAACGGGATCGGCACTCGGATCATCCGGATCGGGCAGCGAAGCGTCAATGCCCGTCTCCTTGATGGCATTCTGCTCGTCATCGTTTCTCATCCAAGCAATCAGACGGCCCTCTTCGGCACCGCGCTCAACGGCGCTGACAAGCTTCGTAACATCGACATCGCCGATACCGCCAAGGACCTTGTCGAAGGCAGCGCTGGCGACGGATGCAAAGATGCCGTCCGACTCCTCGACCGGATAGTTCCAGTACACATCGTGCATGAGGACCTTTGCGGCGTTGGTGCCGTCGACAACCGTTCCATCGGGCAGCGAGACATTACCGACAAGGCCCAGCAGGTACTGCAAGAACACAGGATCGATGCCGACGACGCCATCAACGTCCTGCCCATACTGGGACTTCCACAGCGCGGCGACACGCTGCGAGTTGCGGGGCCAATCGGGTGAATAGGTATTGCCCGAGTTGTACAGGTTACTGTGGTTGCCGAACAGTGCCTCATCCTCTTCGTCGACGCTCTCGACTGCCTCATCCTCGCTGAGTCCAATGCGGGGAACAAACTCGCCAATCGACATCTGACCATCGGTAACTGAAATCAAACCTTGCGAACCACCAAAACCGCCGCAAGCACGAATCTCGACGTTGTTCATGGCATACAAAAGATAGTTGCGCGTCTGGCCATTGGCGCCGAGCATCTGGGGCAGAACGGGGGCGACTTTCTCCGCCGCGTCGACCGCACCGTTCAGGGTGGCAAAGCCGTCCTTTGCCCTATCGACCAGCTCGGTCACCTGGGCGATATGCGTATCGCCAATACCCTGAATCTTTTCATTGGCGCTCTTGAACGCCTTCGAGCTATCGGAGAGCGAATCGGCGACCGCCTGCAGCGCGGACACGTTGATTGTCCCGTCCTGGAACAGCTTACCGGGCGTTGCCTGAGCGAGATTATCGGCCATGGGGACCAGCGCGCCGCTCGAAACATCGGACAGAGCGTCGACCATGGTACGGGCGGCATTAATGTCGCCGCCGTACACCGGAATGAACGAGGCCATCGTCCACACCGGGCTCGAGGTCTCCTTCTTCATGCTACTGCAGAGCTCGTCGATCTTTTTCGCATCGTCGGGCAGGGTCGAAAAATCGCCCGACGTGACCTTGTCCTTAAGGCCGCCGACGATCTCGACAGTTTCCTTTGCCTGGCTCTTCACGGTTTTCGCCGAGTTAAACAGCATGAAGCCACTCACGCCAAAAGCGACAAGAACCACCGCGACGATGGCAGCGACAATAGCCGAAACGCGGCGGTTCTTGCGCTCGCCCTTGCGATGGCGATGGCGAACCAGGCCGTTCGAGGTCGGGCTCGTCGAGGAATCACCGCCGTAGTTCAAGCCAAAATCGTAATAATCTTCCTTGGAACCCGAGCCCGCAAACTCGGCACCGCTATCATCCAGGCGGGCGAACGTGCCAGTCTCGGAGGCGCCGGTGTAAATCGTGCCAAGGTTACCCGTAAGCCCCGCGCCACCGGCAGAGGGAGTATTGTTGGCGGCCTTGCCGGCATTAACGTTGCCGGCAGCATTCGCGGCGTTGGCAGCACCTGCGTTGTTCGCAGGCACCGAAGGAGCCCCGCTCGGCTGCGACGCGGAGGTTGCACCGCCCGCAAAGACATTCCCTCTTGCACGGCCGGTCTTTTTTGCCTTTTGAGACTGCTCGTACAGAGCGGTGAACATCGCCGTCTCGCCCGGGGACACACGCTTACCGGAACCGCCCTGTCCAGCGCCGCCCGGCGTGCCGGCCTTACCAGCCCCGTTCGGACGCGGCGGAACTGCAGGACGGCCGCTATCGCTGCCCTTAAAGTGATTACCAGCCATAAAGAAATCCTCGCAATTGAGTCGCAATGAAAAAGTCCATAACGTTACTAGTTTATGGCATTTTGAGCATCGACAGCTAAACTCCAGACACGGACGTCAATTGGCGAAAATGCGGCACAACACCTTTTCCGTCTTGGCGGCGGCGTCAACTACACCGTGAGGAACATCATCACGATGATCATGGCAAAGCCGATAAGGTCGGTCGGCAAAAACACCGTGCCCAGCATAACTGCGCTGGTGATGGTCGCCGAAACCGGCTCCACAGTTCCGATGAGGCTCGCGCGCACCGAGCCGATGTCCTTAACGCCCTGCATATAGAGCATGTAAGCAAAAAACGAGCCGATAACCACGAACACCGCGAGCGCCTCGACGCCGGCAGCGTCGAGCGCCGGCATATGCGCCCAGGGCTGCACGAAGACACATGAGACCACGCCCGCCGTGAGCATTGCCGAGCCCGTGACGATGGGGCTACCGTATTCGGGCAGGATCTTGGCGGGAATCACCGCCATACACGCGGCGCTGACCGCACACATAAGACCTGCTGCCAGGCCAAGCGGCGAGATATTCAGGCTGGTAGGGTCGCCGCCGGTGGCAATTAAAAAGGTTCCACCCAGAGCCAGGCCAATGCCGATGACTTCGCGAGTACGCGGCATGCGGCGATCGGTCACGCAGGCGTAGCCCATGATGATAACGAGCTGCAGGCACTGGAGCACCGTCGCGGTTCCGGCGTTCGTCAGGCGCACGGCCGAAAGATAGCAAAACTGGTTGAACAGCAGGCCAAAGGCGGTAAAGAGCAGCAGCTGCTTGCGATCGGCGGGTGTGGTCCAGAGCTTAATCAGGCGCTCGCGGTCGCGCGTAACAACCACGGCCATAAAGAGTAGACCAGCGAGAATCTGACGCACGCTCATAAGCCACAAGGTGTCGACGTGGTAGGTATCGAACAGAAAGCTCGCGCTGGTGCCCGAGAAGCCCCAAAACGAACCGCCCACCAGCGTAGCCAAGACGCCCGTGATCATCTTGCGCGTCGAAGCGCTGTTCAGGCGGTCGCGCCATGCGCGACGGGTGTTGCGGCTGAGCTCGTCGGTGCCCTCGGGCACATCAATGTTCGATATATCGGTCATCGGCACCGAAGCCCCTGCGCCTTCGACCTGCTCGACACACTCTTTGCTCATTCCACTCCCCCGAAACAGCTTGGAAACAATTCGGCTTACCTTACCATGGCGAAGGCACCAGCTGGAGGCTTGTCCGCTTATCGGTAGGACAATTCCGCAGGTGTCTTTCCATAGCTCGATACCGCAATGGCCTTGCATTATGCGACAGCCAAATCGCGGCAGCAGGCTCTTTTGAAATGGATGCGACAAAGCCCCCGAATTCCACAATGTAAGCGATTTTTAAAAATGATCTTGCCACCGAGTTCAGGCTCCGTTATATTATCCCTTGCGCGCTTGCGCACCCTTGATCGGGCGTTTAGCTCAGGGGGAGAGCGCTTCCCTGACACGGAAGAGGTCAGAAGTTCAAATCTTCTAACGCCCACCAAATGTTCGCAGCTCAGAGACTATGTCCTCTGGGCTGTTTTGTTTTATGTCGCCAAATCAGCTGGCAGCTCCAACCGCCCAACTAGCCAAAAGCCGACCATCTACTTGCCGATCTATTCATCGGCATAACCAATCAGTCCGCACCGCAACTTCTCAGCAAAACGCCGCGATGTCTGCGCCCTGCGGTATCCTTGAGCCACTTGCACCTGCAGCACCAAGGAGCCGCCATGCGCACCGAGCTCGATGTCCCCTTTTCGCACAAAGAAGAAGCCAAGGCGCTGGGCGCCAAATGGGACCGGACCAAGAAGATCTGGTATGTACCCAGCGGCGTCAACCCCGAGCCCTTTGCCGAGTGGCTGCCCGGTGTTGACCGATCCGACCCCTCAGCGCCGTATATATATCTAGTACTGGGCAAGCGCGAGTGCTGGAAGTGTCACAAAGAGACCTCGGTCGCAGCCTTCGGCATTCCCTATCGAACCGATAACGACGAGAGCATCGCCATCGCGCACGCGCCCAACGAAGCCGGGTACATTGCCATCGACACGGCCAACGCCAACGCACTCGCCATCGTGCCCGCTCTTGGCTGCGTACCGGGCGAGATCCGCGACTACCTTCATAAGCGCTGCGGCTACAAGCCCGTAGGCGCGCGAGCCTCCAAAGCCCCGTCGCTCGGCAACACGTGCACCAGTTGCGACGCGCTGCAAGGCAGCCGCTATCTGTTCGAGGAGCCCTCGTCCCCGTTTGCCCTCACTGCCATCAACAAGCTGCCGGCACTGGAGTTTATACGCGTCGAAGTTGCCGGCGTCTTTGGCGTCCCGGTCACGCGTACCGACTTTGACCAGGCGCTCTTTACCTGGGCACGCGACCATCACGCCGAGTTCCACAAGCAACTCGGTGAGGGGATTTATTTGTAGAGGCAAAAGACACTCACAGCCAACTCCTCCGCATCACCTATCCCTCGTCGCCGGCGTCGTACACGATATCGAGGCCACAAACAGGGCATTTCTCCGGATACACCGGCATATGAACGCCTGTCCGTTTTCTCACTTCGTCGCTGAGTCTGTCGCGCGCATCGATGAACCGAATGTCGAGACACGGTATTTGCGAGCCGCAGCAAGGGCAGGTGACGACAAACGACGCGCAATCAACCTCTACGCTCGGAAACATATTGTTGTCTATAAGGGCACACGGCAGTTTTCCGTACTTCCCCATCGCAATATCGCCTCGCCAGCTCATATACGCTCCCCTCTCGCTATACAAATCAGGAAGAGCATGCACCGGCGGGCGTGCGCGAGATTGCATCGCCACGCGATCCGATCAAACAACACGATCGTCAAAGAATGCCAAAGCCAAATACGCTAATACGGCAGAAGCCCCGCCTTTTCACGCTTCTTTTCCGAGCGATCGAACTCAATGCGATGGGCCTCAAGAAACACCGTATCGGGTCGCCACTGACGCTCATCCGGCTGCCTTAGCGTCGCACCCGCAAAGGAAGCGTAGTCGGTCTTATCCAGCAGGTACGATCCGCACAGCCGATATTCGCCGCAAACAGGCTCAAACGAAATCAGGTGAGCATCAAATAGGGAATGAAGATCGCGCCGAAGCAGAATACCGTTGCTGGCAACCTGCGATTTGGGTCCCGAGTAATTCTCGATATGTGCAGCCTCCAGAGCTTCACTGACGCCGCAGTCCGACACCGCGCAACGGCCATCATAGGCGGCAACGAGCTGCTTGCGGAACCATTGCTGCCCCAATCGCTCGCGCCTTAACGCATAGCGGACCTTTTCGTCGTCGGTCGCACCCTGTCCGGCAAACTCAATATCGACGGGTATGTGCTTCAGATAACTCATGTCGGGCGCAAAACGAGGGTCCGGTCCGCCTTTATGAACAGGACCGTGCAGAACAAACCATCCATTTTCGGGCTCGAACCGCTCAACAAACGCAAGGCCGAGCACCTTATAGCCCACCTCGGTTGCAAATATGACTCCGACTGGGACGCCACATTCCATGCAGTTGAGCATTTTACGGTTGTAATTCTGGTCTCGAGAACCAACGGCTCCTGGCGCTTGGACCGAATACTTAATGACCCACGTACCGTCATCCAAATAGAGCGGAGGCACATCGGTGTAGAAGCTCTTTTTAGAGTTATGGACCGAAAGCGCAAAGATCTTATTGGGATCTTGCTTCACCCGATCCTGGCCCGGCCAGAAGATCCCTGAATCCCGCGTTACGGGAAAGAAGTCCGAGCCAATTCTCAAACGGTACTGATACTGAGGACTATCTTCCTTGGTGTGGTGCGGAAGGCTGGTCCAAACGCCGCCGCGCTGTTCCTCACCCAGAAACCACTCCCATGCCTCAACGTATTCGGAAGGCACGAGACTGCAGGCGCGGTCATAGCTTGGTCCATCCATCAACGGAACAGCAAGGTCAATGTCGTTCATCGCCAGCACCTACAACCATACGAACGCGAGTCATGCCCCTCAATAATATGGCCGAGAGTCAATTATTACGAGATCTCATTCCGCGATCGGCACATCGTTGATGCTCTCGGTTTGCCGCTGGCGCGCTTGTACCCCGCTACCCCACTTCCCTGTATACTGATGTAGCACGTGTTTCATCCGGGCTTGTTGGGCCGGGTCGTTCATGGGAGGTTCTTGTGGCTGTTTCGAATCCGCCTAAGGGAAGCGTTTCTTCTTCGTCCATCAAGCCGGTTACGCGCAAGGCCGTGCGTTGCCAGCGCGAGGTCGCTTGGCTTGTCACGCAGGCGGCGGGCAGGCTTGTGGCGACCACTCAGGACGTCAATGCGCCTACGCCGAGCTTTGTGTTAGCGGCGGCGCTGGATTTTGTGCGCCAATTGGAGGTTGCCGCGCAGGATGCCAACGGCCACCTCGACTACCAGAACGTTATGGCGCCCGACCTGCAAACGTTCTGCCACATGGCCAAGTTGCCTGCCGCGCCCAATGCGCTTTCGGACGCAGGCTACATGTTTACGCTCTCGGGCGCGGACCTTATCCGCGACATCTATGCATACTGCAGCGAGCTCGCCGAGCGCCACGTCTTTGACGCGGCAGAAGTCAAACCGGGAAATGTCATCAAGCTGGTTCTTAGGCTGTTCCTGATAGACGGGTTCGGGGCCATGCCGGCGTAAGCCGAGTCTTTAGCATCACCGTCGACTGGGCAACAACCGCTTTACCTTAATGGACGCCAATCGAGGGTCGATTATTGGGTCGCCTCGTCCACTAACGCATCTATCCCACGCGCTCCGACAGTCGATACTTGCGGTTGCGGCTCGTCGCCGGCGCCGTGGGCTCAAGCTCGCCTTGAGCAATGAGCGCGTTGACGCGCGACCTAACCTGGGAAATTGTGAGCCCTGTGTGCTCTGCCAGCTCGCGCGTCCCCAGCTCGCCGTAGTGTTTGAGTGCCGTCACAATTAAGCCCCCGCCATGATCGACCGGCTCGATCTTTGAACGGTAAAGTACGACCTTGAACCGATCGAATCCCGGGCAGAACAGGGGCCCGGCCAGACCATGCGCGCGCATGGCATCGATCATCATCGGGATGCCCGAGCCATTGCCCTCAGCCGGCGAACCTGCGCCATCCGGCAGCGGGACAATCGACATGAGCTTCACAAGCGTCGCGTTACGGCATCGGGAGCTGCCGTCAAACAAGTTCTCGCGAGTCTTTCCCCCGTAAAGGCCGCCAGGATTTGTCACCTCGACACGATCATCAAAGACGTCGACGGCAATCGATTGTCCACAGAACCGATCCCCGTATTCTCGATGGATTACGGCGTTGGCGATTGCCTCGCGCAGAACCTCCTCGGGAATCTCAAGCGAGTCGACACGCGAGACGCCTTGGACGGTCGAGGTTCGCCGCAAATTCTTGGCGACGGCTGCGACGGCATCCGAGATCATCTCGCCCAACGTTCCCTCACAGATTGTGCGGTCCATGAACCTCAGCGACCCCGCCATGCCCTTCTGAGTTCCCGCATGGACAGCCACGTCAATGAAGAGCTTGGGATAGAACTGCTGAGGGTAGGTGCCCACAACTAGGAGTCCAGCCTTGGTGACATTGCCCTGGGAATCAAGGATATTTAGGCGCTCCAGCTTCGTTTGTTTGTCCGGCGCGCCGCGCATTGCCCGGGGCGTCAACGAGAAAGCCCGATCTATCGTACGGTCGACCAGCGTCTCGTCGAGATTGTCCGCGCCCGCACCCGCCACCGCGTCCCGATCGCTCGGAGTCGCTCGACCGTATGACGCCAATGCGAGCACCTCGGTCGATGAAAGCGGCACATCTTTGTCATCGATGCGCTTGTAGCTGCCGCCCTGGGCGCCCCGCTCTATGACATAGCAGGGCTTGCTCGACGGATCGAGCTCCTCAATCGTAATGACGAGAACGATGACGTCCTGAAGCTCCACTCGCTCGATCGTGTATTTAGGCGGATTGGCCAGCTTTCCTCGACCGCCCGCATCACCCATGCCTGACACAAATTGGTTGAGCACTTTCTCGGTCTCGAAGTTCTCAACCGGGACAAAACCTGCGCGCTCACTCACTCCGAGCACGATGATTCCGCCGGCAGTGTTCGCGAATGCGCTCACCGTTTCCCACACATCGCGGGAAAGCGTCGTGGCGCTCTCCTTCACTTCGACGTTAAGATCATCCGAGCCCATACGCCTTAAAGACTCAAGCAGACCGGTCAGCTCGTTTTCGTTCATCTGCACGTCCTTTCGCTCGGTCCTGCGGAGAATGCCGCGGATAGATTTCCCTCGTCTCTCAGTTATCTCTCGAAATTATCTCTCATCTTTCTGTTATCTCTCATATTAGAAATGAGTGAGAGATAACAGATAAGATGTCTGCCATCTGTTTCATATAAACATGTTTTTGCTGGTAGAACAATCGGTATTGAGACAATACCATGATTGCCCGTCTCTTTGCTGCTCAGTTATCTCTCATAATTTTCTCTCATCTTCCTGTCATCTCTCATATTAGAAACGAATGAGAGACGAGAGATGTGCGGGCGGCGGATGAGCGTGGATTTTGGACGGTCGGGAAATGAGGGTGGATATTTGGACGGTTTTTGGGCGTATTGAGGCTGATTCCGTCCGAAAATCCACTCTCATTCGATAGGCGTCCAAGTTTCCACGCTCGTGCGGCGGGCACGCGAGCCCTTCGCCCAATCCGCTGGCATCGTCTCCAGTTCGCCGCAGGGTCGCGGCCCCATATGGGTATACTCTCGAAGATTCGACTCGATTCGCCCCCGCTGGGGCGTCAAAGGAGACTGCATATGCCCACCACCTCAACCGACCCGCGCGCCGCAGCCGCTGCACTGCTGGTGCCCGGCACTACCTGCCACGGCTTTGCCGTCGAGCGCCGCGAGACCGTGCCCGAGCTCGACTCGGACGCTTACGTGCTGCGACACACTGCCTCGGGCGCTCGTCTGCTGTACCTGGCGTGCGACGACGAAAACAAGGCCTTTGCCATTGGCTTTAAGACGCCGCCGGCCGATTCCACCGGCGTGTTCCATATTCTTGAGCACTCGGTGCTGTGCGGATCGGCCAAGTTTCCCGTCAAGGAGCCGTTTGTCGACCTGATCAAGAGCTCCATGCAGACGTTCCTCAACGCCATGACCTACCCCGACAAGACCATCTACCCCGTTGCCACCACCAACGAGCAGGATCTGTATAACCTGATGGACGTGTACCTGGACGCGGTGTTCAACCCGGCCATCTATACCAAGCCCACCATTTTTGAGCAGGAGGGCTGGCACTACGAGCTGGATCTGCCAGAGAGCGCCGAAGGCGAGGGCGACGGCAGCCCCGCCAGCCTGCGCGAGGGCACGCTGCGCTATAACGGCGTGGTGTTTAACGAGATGAAGGGCGCGCTGTCCGACCCCATGAGCGTGCTGGACGACGCCATCAACGCCGCGCTCTATCCCGACACCGCCTATGCGCACGAAAGCGGTGGCGACCCGCGCGCGATTCCCGCGCTCACCTACGAGCAGTTCCTGGACACGCACGCGCGCCACTACAATCCCTCCAACTCCTACATCACGCTCTACGGCGACCTGGACGTGGACCGCGCACTGGCCTTTTTGGACGAGCGCTATCTGTCGCAGCCGAGTGCCGCGAGCCGCCGCATGGACGCTGCCGTTGCCGCCGGCGAGGACCCGTCCACGCTGGCGCCCAATCCGTTGGACGCGCAGGCGCCCGTGACCTGCGAGTACAAGCGCATCGAGATGGCCACCACACCCGAGAACGCCCTGGTGGGCCTGGGCCTTGTGCTGGGCAGCGCGCTCGACCGCAAGCGCACGATCGCGGCGGATATCCTGTTCGAGGCGCTGCTGGGCTCCAACGAAGCGCCGGTTAAGAAGGCCATTCTGGCCGCCGGCCTGGGCGGCAACGTGGTGAGCTACACCGCGGCCGAGAGCCTGCAGCCCTACGAGCTCATCATGCTGCAAAACGCACAGCCCGGTGTGGCGCGCGAGCTGCGTCGCGTGTTCCAGGACGCCTGCCGCGACCTGTGCGAGCACGGAGTTCCGCGCGAGCGTCTGGAAGCCATCATCAGCAGCAACGAGTACGACCTGCGCCAGCGTGACTATGGCATCGCCGACGGCGTGGCCATTGCGTGCGACGTGCTGAGCACCTGGCTCTACGATGACGACGCCGCGACGCTGGCGCTCAAGTACGGCCCGGTGTACGAGGAGCTGCGTAGCGAGCTGGACGGCAGCTATTTTGAGGACCTGCTGCGCGAGCTGGTGCTGGAAAACGACCACATGGCACTGGTCGAGCTGGTGCCGGTGGACGCCGCCGAGGGTTCGGAGGGTGCCGAGGCCGCCGAGCTGGCAGCCAAGCGCGATGCCATGACCGATGCCGAGCTGACCGACGTGGTCGAGCGCACGGCCGCGCTGCGTGCCGCGCAGGAGGCGGAAGACACACCCGAGGCCAAGGCCACGCTGCCGCGCCTGCGCGTGTCCGACATTGGCGAGGCGCGCCCCGAGCCGCCACTGATCGTGGACACGACCGTGCCCATCCCCTGCCTGCGCCACGGCATCCCCACCAACCGTCTGGCCTACGCCATGCAGTATTTCGACCTGAACTGCGTCGCGTTTGAGGACCTGCCCTATGTGACACTGCTCTGCCGCCTGCTTAAGCAGCTGCCCACGCGCGAGCACTCGGCCGAGGAACTCGACAACTTGCTCGCTGGCAAGCTCGGCTTTTTGAGCTTTACGACCGAGGTCATGACGCAGCCCGAAGTGGACGGCGTGCGCCCCTACCTGCTGGTGAGCGCCGGCGCCCTGTCCGAGAAGATCGATGCGCTGGCGAGTCTGCCGCGCGAGGTATGGTCGAGCACGCTTTTGGCAGATGCCGACGCCGACCGCGTGCGCGACGTGCTCACACAGATTCGCATTGGGCTTGAGCAGGGCTTTATCAACAACGGCCACTCGGCGGCGCTCGGTCGCGCGATGAGCTACAGCTCGCCTTCGGCCGTGGTGCGCGAGCAGCTTTCGGGCGTGGACTTCTATCTGTTCCTGCGCGACCTGCTCGACCACTTTGACGAGCGCGTGAACGGGTTGCGTACCAAGCTTGCCGAGCTGGCAGGCCGCATCTTTGTGGCCGATGGCTGCCTGGCGAGCTTTACCGGCAGCGACGAGGACTTTAACGCATACTGGGCCGCCGCGGGCGACCTGGAGCTGGGCGCTGGCGACGGCGCCGATGCCGGCCGCAACGCGCTCGTGGTGCCGACGCCGTGCGACCGCCACGAAGCCTTTGTCATCCCCAGCGACATCTGTTTTGCGGCAAGCGCGTGCGACCCGCGTCGCTTGGGCATCGACGTGACGGGCGCCTGGGCGGTTGCCGCCAACGCGCTCTCCTACGACTATCTGTGGAACGAGATCCGCGTTAAGGGCGGCGCGTACGGCTGCGGATTCCGCGCGGCCGGCGAGCGTCAGGCGGCGTTCTACACCTACCGCGACCCGGCAATCGACCCCTCGATTGAGCGCGTGGCGCGCGCGGGCGAATGGCTCGGCAGCTTTGATCCCGACGAGGCCGCCTTTGAGGGCTTTATCGTGAGCTGCGTGAGCGGCATGGACGCGCCGGTGAAGCCGTACGCGCTCACCAAGCGCCGCAACACGACCTACCTGGCCGGGCTCGATCCGCATGCGCGCGAGGAGCGCCGCGCCCAGATGCTCGCCGCCACGCCCGGTGAGCTTCGCTCGCTCGGCGCCGACGTAACGCGCATCGCAGCCGAGTCACCCACCTGCGTCTTTGGCGGCCGCGACGTCATCGCCAAGAGCAACGCCGGCTTCAACGTCATCGACCTGCTGGGCTAAGGCACGGCAAGCAAAACTACCACGAAGGGCGCAGTTCACAGGCGCCCTTCGTGGTAGTTCGAACACTTGTTCTATACGCACACATGTTCTATAGTAGAGGTGCTTGCATCGAACTGAAATTGCAACTAGAATATAGTTGCAGAATGTGAGGCGGGATGACTCGATCCGATAAACTCATCGCCCAGCTGCTTAGCTGTCCTTCAACGTATAGATTTGCTGACTTTCTTAAAGTTATGGCTTCATATGGCTTTGAAATGGACAGCAAAGGCAAGACGTCCGGATCGCGCGTTCGCTTCTACAGGCCATCAGATGGCAGGATGTTCGTAATGCACGCGCCTCATCCATCTGACGAATTGACAGCGGGGACCATTCGAAACATCGTTCGCTTTCTGCAAGATGTCGGAGGTAGTCATGAGTAACGTTTTGGCATACAAGGGTTATTTCGCCCCGGTCGAGTTCGATGCCGAACAGCATGTGCTAACAGGTATGGTCGCCGGCATTAGGGACGCAATCGTATTTGAAGGCTCCACGGCTGAAGAAGTGGAGCAATGCTTCCACGACGCCGTCGACGATTACCTTGAGTTTTGCGCCGAGAAGGGCAAGGAACCCGAGCGGGCTTTTAAGGGCTCGTTCAACGTAAGAACGGGCTCTGAGCTCCACAAGCAAGCAGCGCTGGCAGCGGCAAAGAAGGGTGAGTCACTCAATAAGTTTGTGACTGAAGCGATCGCTGCGGCGCTGTGAAGCCAACGTCGAGTCGAAGCCGCCACACAGGGCGCCTTTGTGGCGGCTTCGACGTTTGCCCAGATAAAACCAGCCAAAATAAGCCTGTCACTTTTTGGCAGGTTTGCTAGAGGAGGTTGGGATGGACAAGGCTGAGTTGCGGCGGGCGGTGATTGCCCAGCGCGATGCTCTTGATTTGGACTTGCGGGCGGCGAAGTCTGCTGATATCTGCGCGCGGCTGGTTGAGCTGCTGGGCCGCTTAGATGCCGCGGCGCCGCGCATCGTTGCCGTCTATGCCGCGATGGGTTCCGAGGCAGACCCTGCCGCGTTTGCCGCTGCGGCCGCCGCGCGCGGCTGGCGCGTGGCCTATCCGTGCATGCTCTCGGCAACAGACACCGTGGCTTGTGGCCAGCGCATGTGTATGCGGGCAGTTGCCGCCGACGATGCGTCCGCGGCTCCGTTTATCGCCCACCCTACGCGGGCCTTTGCGGCCACGGACATCGACAGCAACCACTTCCCTATCGTGCCTGCCGAAGCTCTCGACATGATCGTCGTGCCGCTCGTGGCCTTCGACCAAACCGGCGCGCGCCTGGGCTACGGCGGCGGTTGCTACGACCGCTACCTGCCCATGCTCTCGCCCGCATGCCAAATCATCGGCATCGCCTTTGACGAGCAGCGTGTCGACCGCGTTCCCACCGACGCTCACGACCTGCCGCTACCCCACATCATCAGCGCCTAATCGCCGCCATATCAGCCACGGCTACAGCAGTACCATCGCAGCCTAGTGCTCCTCGCCGGCGCGAGCTAGGTCGTAGGGCGTGGTCTGGTAGACGTAGTAGTTGAGCCAGTTGGTGTAGAGCAACTGAGCCTGGCTGCGCCAGACGTTGCGCGGCTCGGCCGAGGGGTCGTCACCTGGGAAGTAATGCGCCGGCACTTGAGGGTTGAGGCCGCGCTTCACGTCGCGCTCGTACTCCAGACGCAGCGTGTCGGTATCGTACTCGGGATGGCCAAATACAAAGAAGCGACGGCTGTCGGTCGACTTGACGATGTACAGGCCCACCTCGTCGGACACGGCCACGACCTCGAGCTGCGGCTCGGCCTCCACGTCCTCGCGGCGCACATCGGTGTTGCGCGAATGCACGGCATAGAAACGGTCGTCAAAGCCGCGCACCAGCGGGCTTTGCGGCTTCACCAGATAATGCTCGAACACGCCGCTCGCCTTTGCCGGCAGGTCGTGCTTCTGGATACCGTAATGATGGTACAGGCCGGCCTGCGCGCCCCAACAAATGTGCAGCGTAGAGTGCACGTGCGTGGTAGACCAGTCCATGATCTGGCAGAGTTCGGGCCAGTAGTCGACCTCCTCGAACGGCATCTGTTCCACCGGCGCGCCCGTGATAATCAGGCCGTCGTAGTGGATGTCGCGGATGTCGTCGAACGTGCGGTAGAACGTCTCCAGATGGCCAGCGCTCACGTGCGTGGCCTCGTGCGTCTTGGTGCGCAGCAGGTCCACCTCCACCTGCAGCGGCGTGTTGGAGAGCTTGCGCATGATCTGCGTCTCGGTGGCGATCTTGGTGGGCATGAGGTTGAGGATGAGCACGCGCAGAGGACGGATGTCCTGGTGCAGCGCGCGGTACTCGGTCATGACGAAGATGTTCTCGCTCTCGAGCTGCGCGGCGGCAGGGAGGGCGTCGGGGATGCGAATGGGCATGGATGCTCCTTACGAGTCAGTTGCAGCTATGGTACAACGACCGGCCCCATCCGCGCGAGCACATCGCCCAGCGATGCCGTCAGCGGCCCAAATCACCCCAAAAGTAGAGATTAGGGCATGTCCCAAAAATCTACGGCGCTTTAGTCTAGCAAAGTGGCAGCTGGACGCTACAATGGTTCGACGCGAAAAACTCGGCCGAAAGGATACATATATGTACCAGACGCGTAAGATCGGTGTGGTCGGCCAGGGCCACGTAGGAGCACATGTCGCCAACAGCCTGCTTATGCAGGGCATTGCCGACGAGCTGTACCTGTGCGATATCAACGAGGCCAAGGTGACGTCCGAGGTCCAGGACCTGCGCGACTCCCTTTCGTTTGTCCCGTATAACACCAAGATCGTCAACTGCTACGACCACTACGAGGAGCTGGCCTGCTGCGACGTCATCGTCAACGCCGCCGGCAAGGTCGCGCTGGCCGCCGGCAACCGCGACGGCGAGCTGTTCTTTACCACCGACGCCGCCCGCACCTTTGCCAGGCGCATCGTCGACGCCGGCTTCGACGGCATCTTCGTAAGCATCTCCAACCCCTGCGACGTCGTGTGCACCGAGCTGTGGCACCTGACCGGCTACGATTCCAAGAAGATCATCGGCTCGGGCTGCGGCCTGGATTCCGCCCGTCTGCGCACCGAGATCTCCAAGAAGGTCGGCGTAAGCCCCAAGTCCATCGACGCCTACATGATCGGCGAGCACGGCTTTAGCCAGCTGGCTGCCTTTAAGGCCGCGACCATCGCCGGCAAGAGCCTCAACGAGCTTCAGGCCGAGAACCCCGACAAGTACGCCTTTGACCACATGGAGGTCGAGGAGCTCGCGCGCAAGGGCGGCTATGTGACCTACCAGGGCAAGCAGTGCACCGAGTACGCTGTCGCCAACTCCGCCGCGCGCGTCTGCGCCGCCGTGCTGCACAACGAGCACGCCGTGCTTTCCGCCTCCACGCTCATGACCGGCCAATATGGTGAGGAGGGCATCTTTACCTCCCTGCCGTGCGTGATCGGTGCCGAGGGCGTCGAGGAGGTTTACACACTGGACCTGTCCGAGCACGAGCTCGAGGGCTTCCACAAGAGCTGCCAGCACATTCGCGACAACATCGCCCAGCTCGACTGGTGGGACGCCGAGGCCTACGACGCAAAGTAGGCCGCTGGCTGCCGCAATCTCGCGAATCTAAGCGCGATACTAAGCGGGCCGTGCCGGAAATCCCCGGCGCGGCCCGCTTTTTTGACTCACGCAGCACTCTTGCGAATCGAAGTTGAATACTTTTCCGCGAAGTGAACGAGCAAAAACGAGCCCCCGAAGCATCGACACTTTTCAGACGCCGTTTCCTGCGGTTTCGCCGAGTTTTTCCTGCGGTTTTGCCATCAAAAAGTGTGGATGCTTCGGGGGTCCAAAATAGGTCGTTCACTTCGCGGAAAAGTATTCACCTTCGTTTTCGCGCAGACACGAATCCGGCCGCCGCAACGTAAAACGGGGCCCGTGCACAGCGCAGGCCCCGTCAAAAAAGACAATTCCCGGTACCTAGTACTGCTCGATGCCCATATAGCGACGAACCTCGGGGCTGTGGTCGAAGACCTTGCCGCGTGCGGCGCGCAGCTCGCAACTCATGTTGTAGAAGAAAATCGGCTCCAGGTACGAACGCACGCTGGCAGGCACGTCGCCCACACCGTACTCAAGCGCGTCGAGCACCATAATCGTATCGGTGTGCGTGTTGAGGAACGCAAGGGCGCGCTCCTCCATGGGGCGGCACTCGCCCGCGCCAAGCTGCACAAAGTAGAACACGCCGGGCTCGGTGGCCTCGAAGGGGCCGTGGAAGTACTCGCCGGAGTGGATGTAGCAGCAGTGCTGCCACTGCATCTCCATGAGCGAACAGATGGCCATGGCGTAGGTCTGGCTAAAGTTGGGGCCGGAGCCCAGGATATAGAAGAACTTGTGCTGCTGGCAGAGCTCGGCAAAGCGGGCGCCCAGCTCGGCGTTGACCTTCTCGCGGGCGGCGGGCAGCAGCGCATCCATCTGCTTGAGGCCCTCGTACATGTCGGCGAGTGCCTCGTAGCCTTCCTGCTGGTCGAGCAGCTCGGCGGCGATCAGAGCGCCGATACCCTGAGGCACCTCGGCCTGCGGCACGCCTTCGCCCCACGGATAGACCCAGGTGATCCACTTGCCGTTGTCGATCTTGGAGCCCTCGCAGTCGGTCATGGCGACGACCTCGGCGCCGGCAGCCAACGCCATCTCGCAGCCGTCGACGACCTCCTGCGTGTTGCCGCTGTGGCTGCAGGCAATAACGAGCGACTTCGGCCCTAGGCTCTTGGGGGCCATCAGGCAAAACTCGCGTGCCGTGTAGACCGTCGAGGTAAACGTGGTGGCCTCGCGCTTGAGCAGCTCGTTGGCCGGCATCAGGTCGATCATCGAACCGCCACAAGCGATCCAAAAGACGTTCTCGATCTTGCCCTTGCGCTCGATGATTTCCTGAATCAGATCGTGTGCGTTCATCCTGATGTTCCTCCTTGTGCGGCGGCTTTGAGCGACGACGGCTCGTACCTGCTGTCGTTCTATGTTGTCCTATTTATAACACGCACGGCAACGCCCGTGAAGTCATTTCACCAAAGTTGTTCTATGTTGTTCTATCTGTGGATGTTAGATGTCAAAGACGTAGCGCGAGCCCACAATCTTTTGGCGTCCGAGCAGCAAGGGCCGCTCGTCCTCATCGGTAAAGTACGCCTCCATATAGAAGAGCGGCTCGCCGACCGGCACCTCCAGCAGCGGGGCCGCTTGAGCATCGGCAAGCGCAATCTCCACGGTGCAGGGGTCGGACTTGAGCGGCGCGCGACCCGAATGCTCGGCAACGAGTGCAAAGATGGAATTGTCCGTGAGGTCCCTGTCGGCAAGCATCTGCAGGTAGGGATGGTCGGCGAGCACAAAGGCGTTGTTCTCAAGCATGACGGGGATGCCGTCGGCCGTACGCACGCGTTCGACCACGATAAGCTCGCAGCCGGGCTCCACGCCAAAGAACGCCGCATCCTCGTGCGTCGCCGCGACCACCGTGCGCGATACCAGACGCGCACCCGGCACCATGTCGTTGGCAGCGCAACCCTCAGTAAAGCTCTGGACGTCACCCTTCTGACGAATCTTGCGCTTGAGCTTGGGAGCGCACACAAAGGTGCCCCTCCCCTGCTGGCGGTTGAGATACCCCGCGCGCGACAGCTCCTCGATGGCGCGGCGCACGGTGATGCGTCCCACGCCGTAGGACTTCGCGAGTTCCATCTCGGCAGGGATGCGCGAACCGGCAGGGTACACACCGTGCGCGATCTCGCCCTTTAGGTCGTCCATGACCTGCTGGTACAGCGGTACGGCGGACACGTCAGCGCGGCCGGTTTTATCGTCGAATGCCATCGTTACGCTCCATCCCGCGCATGCTCGGACTCAAATTCTTCAATCGCCGCCATAAACTGCTCGCCAAAGGCGTCAGCCTTTTTCTCGCCAATGCCGTTGACCTGAATGAGCTCGTCGCGCGTCCGCGGACGCAGGCGGCACAGGCCGCGCAGGGCCTTGTCGGAAAAGACCATATACGGCGCCATCTCCAACTCCGTCGAAATCTCCTTGCGGAGGGCGCGCAGGCGTTCGAACAGCTCGGCATCGTCGCCCACGCGCGGGCGCTGATCCAGCTCGGCCTCCTCGCGCAGCAGATCCACCGCACGGCGGGCGCGGGCCGAGGCCTTGCGCTTGGACGCGCGACGCTTAACGGTAAAGGCAAACGCCTCATCCTCGACCTCGATGGCACGCGGGCCCAGCCCCACGACCGGGTACTGCCCCTGCGAGGTTGCCAGATAACCGCGGCCGCACAGCTGGCCGATGATGTCCTTGATGCGCCCGACCGATTCGCTCGACAGCTCACCGTAGCCGCGGTCCTCGTCCAGATGCATCTGGCGAATGCGCTCGGTGTTGCCGCCGTGGAGCACATCGGCGATCAGCGACTTGCCAAAGCGCATGGGACGCGTGGCCACATAGCGCACGGCAGCGCGGGCCATATCGGTGACGTCCTCGACCTCGAACTGCGTGAGGCAGTTACTGCAGTTGCCGCAGCCCTCGGCGTCGTCTGCCGTGCCGCCCGCGGCGGCTGCCGCATGCTCGGCCGCAGCCTCGTCGCCAAAGTAGCGCAGCATGTATTCGCGCAGGCAGCCGGTGGTATTGCAGTAGCCCTCCATCTGGCTGAGCAGGCGATAACGGTTCTGGAGCGCCCACGCGCGCTGCTCATCGTCGAGCGCCTCATCGGCAGCATCGCCGCGATCGATCAGAAAGCGGCGCATACGGAAATCGTTGCCGTTCCACAGCAAATGGCAGCTTGCCGGATCGCCATCGCGGCCGGCGCGGCCCGCTTCCTGGTAGTATGCCTCGATGCTCTCGGGCACGTTGTTGTGGATGACGTAGCGCACGTTGGGCTTATCGATGCCCATTCCAAAGGCGTTGGTGGCGACCATCACCTGAATGTCGTCGTCGATAAAGGCACGCTGACTCTGGCGGCGGGCGTCGTTGCCCATGCCGGCATGGTAGCGGCCCACGCGAATGCCGCTGGGGCCCAGTGCCTCGGCAAGCTCCGCGGCCAACGCGTCGACCGTCTTGCGGGTCGAGCAATACACGATGCCGCTCTCGCTCGAATGCGCGATCACGTAGTCGCGCACCCAGGCGGTCTTGGCCTTGTCGCCCATCTCCTCGCAACCAAAGTAGAGGTTCTTGCGATCGAAGCCCGTCACCACAGTCGCCGGGTTTTGCAGGCCGAGCATTTGCTGGATATCGGCGCGTACACGCTCGGTCGCCGTGGCGGTAAACGCCGCCACGATGGGGCGCCGCGGCAGCGAATCGATAAACTCACGAATCTGCAGGTAAGCGGGACGAAAATCCTGGCCCCACTGGCTCACGCAGTGGGCCTCGTCAATGGCCACGAGCGGCACGCCAATGCCACCGTCCGCCGCGGCTTCCTGCGCAAAGGCTAAAAAGCGCGGCTCGAGCAGACGCTCGGGTGCCACGTACATAAGCTGATAGCGGCCCTCGCGCGCCCGCTTGAGCACGGTGTTTTGCTGAGCCGGGGTAAGGCTGGAGTTGAGATAACTGGGGCGCGCACCCGCCGCGAGCAGCGCGCGGGTCTGGTCCTCCATAAGCGACAGCAACGGGCTCACCACAAAGGTGATGCCGGGCAGCATAAGCGCAGGCACCTGGTAGCAAATGGACTTGCCGGCGCCCGTGGGCATAACGCCCAGCGCATCGCGACCGGCAAGGATCGCATCCACCATGCGGTCCTGCCCCGGGCGAAACGAGGTGTAGCCAAAATAGGCGCCGAGCGTGTCAAGCGCCATCTGCTGCATGCTATCGGTCATGGTTTCCTAACGTCCAAGTCATCTGCCGCCGATTATACGCCGCCACGCGGACCGGTGCCGCACGGCCGTCGACCACGGGCAACGCAATCCAAGGCGAATGAGCGTGGATTTTTGGACACTTTCCGGATGAGCGTGGATAATCTCCCACTTTGAACCCGTCACCAAGCCAAAAACGGGAGATTATCCACGCTCATTCTATGGGTAGTCATTGGGAACCTTCTTGAATGACCAGTCGTTTAAGAGCGTCCCCAATAAGCAATCTCTTGACAAGCGCGGAAACCCCGCAGGTTGAGCATAAGTCAGCGAAAACGCCCCTAAGCGAGCAAGGTGACGTGAAAGAGGAGGGAAGCGTACTTCGGTACGCGACCGACGATTGAACGTCAGATTGCCGCTTAGGGGCGTTTGCAGCGTTGACCGGTCCGCCGTTCGTTAGAACGGCGGAACCAAAGGCGCAGCGTCGGGCCGTTACGCGGTTTGGTAAAACCGCGTAACTTATATGACCATGACGTAGCGGCTACCCACGTAGTACTGCTTACCCATCAAAACCGGCTCGTCATCGGGACCGGTAAAGCCGGCACGCAGGTTGAGCAGCGGATCGTGCGGAGCAATGCCCAGCTCGGCCGCCTGCTCGGCGTTAGCTCGAACGGCCTCGACCGTACGGTAGCCAACATAGACAATCGGCGTTCCGCCAACACGCTCGACCTCGGCAAAAATCGACTTGTCCTCAAGATCGGCCGTCAACAGCTCACGGTAGGCGTCAAACGGCACAAAGATGTTCTCCTCAAAGATGGGCTCGCCGTCGGCCGTACGCACGCGCTTGATATGCAGCAGCAGCGCATCCTTCTGCAGGCCAAAGAACTCCATCTCGTTTTGGCGCGCCGGAACGATCTGGCGATCGATCACGTGCGCACCGGCCTTCATGCCGTTGCCGGCACACAGCGCGGTAAACGTCTGCAGCGTCGAGGCGTGAAACTGGCGGTTGATGTGCGGCGTGGAGACAAAGGTGCCGCGGCCCTGCTGCTTAACCAGGTAACCATCGGAGCACAGCTCCTCGACAGCGCGGCGCACCGTAATACGGCTCACCTCGTACTGCTCGGCTAGTTCAAGCTCGGACGGAATACGCTCCTTGGGTGCATAAACACCTTTCTCGATCGCATCCTTGATTTCGTCATAAATCTGCTGGTAAAGCGGTGCATTTTTGGGCGCAGGCATATCTGATCACTCTTATCAAAATAGCTAAATTTCTAATACGTATATAACGTCTAGTTTCATGTTACCTCATATTGATAAAACGATACACCCTCCCTACCAAAAAGCGACAGCTTCATTTTGGTAGGTTTTATCTGGGCAAACGAGAGCCCTCGAAAGCAACGGGGCTTTCGGGGGGCTCGTTCGGATGGGTTGCGCAGGACCGGCAAAATGCCAATACCCTACTTGCCGTCATCCTGCTGCAGGCTGTCCTGTTCGCTGAGGCGCGCCTGCCTGCTGGCCATGCGTGCGGGCTTGTCGGGATCGGGAACGGCCGTGGGCATGGGCTCGTCGACATGACCGCCCCACCAGCCGCCCACAAAGTTGAGCGTGTGGAACACGTTGATCACGGCGCCGGGATCAACGTCGCACACCAACTTGATAATGTCCTGGCTCTCGTAGGTCGAAACAACGGTGTTCAGCAGGTACATCTTTTCGCGGCTGTATCCGCCGACGACCTCGGCGCAGCTAATGCCGTGCTGAAAATGGTTTACGTAGGCAGTCATGACCTCGTCTGCCTTGCGCGTCGTAATCTGCAGCGTCACGCGGTCGTAGCGACGATAGAAACTGTCGATGGTCTTGGTCGAAATAAACTGGAACACGATGGAGTACGCCGCGTTGTCCCAGCCAAACATAAAGCCAAAGATCGCCAGGATAAAGCAATTGAAACCAAAGATAACGCCCCAGATGGTCTTGCCCGTGTGGTTGGAGACCCACAGCGCGATAAAGTCGGTGCCACCGGTAGATGCGCCGGACTTTAGCGCGATGGCAGCGCCCAGACCCGAGACCACGCCGCCAAAAATGATGAGCATAATCTTGTCGCCCAAAAATGGAGCGAAGTGAAAGACGTTGAGGAACAGCGACGAGAGCACGACCTGCATCATCGAGAAGATGACGAAGCGCTTGCTAATGCCGCTCCAGCATAGGAGCGCCACGGGAATGTTGAGCGCAAGCATGCCGAGCGAGATGTCGATGTGAACGCCGCCCAGCGAGGTAACGCGATCGAGCAGGACCGCAACGCCGGTGAGGCCGCTCGGAAGCAAGTCGGCGGGCTGAATGAACGCCTGGATCAGGAATGTCTGGAGAACGGCGGAAATCGTGACCGCCACGGCAGTAATAGCGCGGCGGACGATGGTGAGGCGGCCGAGTACGAGCACTCGGTCCGTGAGCTGATCGATGGCGTTCGCCACGCAGGCTCCTTTCGAAGGCAGATGTAGTTGTGGGGTATGTCCGCGATTGTAGCATGGAGCGTGCGGGGGCGCTTCAATTCACCCTCTCTCGACAACCAAAGCGGGACCAGCAACCCCACGACCAAAGGCCCAAATTACAAGTGAGTAGACTTTACGCGACCTGCAGAGCACACCCAAAACCGCCACCCCTGTGACCTGCGGTTTTGCTAGAGCAGATGCGCTTTGTGCTCGTCCTGCACCAAAAAGTCTACTCACTTAGTCCGAATCGAAGCCAAACGGATCAAAATCGAAACCAAATTGAGCCAGTCCACCGCAAAAAACGTTTGAACCCGTGCTTCTCGCGGCGGATTGACACTACAAAGCGGCCAAAATGTCGGTCAGATTATCAATAACGGCATCGGCTCGCGATTGATCGAGGTTGACGCCCTCGTGCGGGCGCAGTGCCAGGACGCGGGCGCCGGAACGTTTGCCAGCCTCGATGCCCAAAGGCGAGTCCTCGATAACCAGGCACTCGGTAGGCTCCACACCCAGCGCCTCCATGGCACGCAGGTAGATCTCGGGGTCGGGCTTAAACGCACTGCACTCGTGACCGCTGATGGTGTAGTCCAGCACGTCGGCGATGCCGGCAATCTCCACCAGCTCGTCGATCAGCTCGCGATAGGACGAGCTCGCGATGGCGCACTTCACGCCGCGCTCGTGCAGCTCACGCATCACCGGCTCCGTCTGCTCGTTGAGCAGATCGGCATACGGAACGGGGTGGTCCGGGCTGTAAACCTGCTTGTACTCCACGCGCAGGCGTTCGCGCAGCTCAACATCGTCGGGCACCAGCGCCTCCCAAATGGCAGGCTCGTTAGACCCCGAAAGATCGGGGATCTCGTCAAAGTGGAACCCCTTCTCCTCCATAAACGCCACGCGACGACGGTTGTAGAACCACTCGGTATCGACCAGCACGCCGTCCATGTCAAACAGCACTGCCTTGATCATACGCATCTCCTCCCACCTGCCAAAAAGGGACAGGTTTATTTTGGTAGGTTTTATCTGAGGTTTTGTGGCGCGACGGATACGCCCTCCCCAGAGCAAAAAAGGGGACGGGGCGCAAACCCCATCCCCTTTCAATCAACCCGTAAGGTTTACTTACTTGTGATTAGTAGGAAAGCTTCCACATGTAGCGACGCATGGTCAGCGGGTGCTGACGGGCCTCGGCGATCTGGTTGCCGTACTCGCGCATAACGGCGAGGTGCAGCAGCGGGTTGAAGTAGGTGACGACGCTCGCGGGCACAGCGTCAGCCAGGCCGTAGTCCTTGGAGTCGATCAGAGCGACCTTGGCGCCCATGCGCTTAAGGAAGGTGAGGGCGCGGGCGTCCATCGGACGGGTAGCGCCATCGGACATGAAGAAGACGTAGGGCTTACCCTCGGTGGAAACCTCGAACGGGCCGTGGAAGTACTCACCGGTGTTGTAGGCGGCGGCGTCGATCCACTGCATCTCGGTGAACAGGAAGGCGGCGTGAGAATAAGCCATCTTCTCGGAGGCGCCGGAAGCCATGAAGTAGATCATCTTGTCGTCCTTGAAGTCCTCGGCGAACTTCTTGGCGAGCTTCTTGCAGGACTGAGCAGCGTTCTCGCAGAGCTCAAAGACGTTGGTGAGGCCGGTGATCATGTCCTCGTAGTGGTCATAGCCCTCGGTCTGCTGAAGGATCTCGACAGCAAGAGCGATGGCGTAGCCGGGCTTCTCGCACTTGGCAGCGAAGTTGGCGTGGAAGCCGTGAACGATGACGTAGTCAGCGTCGACGGTCAGAGCGGAGCCAGCCTTGTTGGTGAGGGAGACGACCGGGCAGTTGTGCTTCTTGGCGGTCTTGTTGGCCTCGACGGTCTCGGGCGTGGAGCCACCGAGGGAGCAGGTGATCACGAAGGTGTGCTCGTTGACCCAGGAAGGCGTGTCGTAGTTGAACTCGTTAGCAGTGAAGATCTGAACGTTCAGCTTGTCCGTGTTGTTGGCCAGGAAGTACTTGGCGGGGTAAAGGTCGGACATGGAGGCGCCGCAGCCGACGAAAGCGACGCTGTGGATCTCGTGGTTGGACAGGACGTCAGCGACGATCTGCTTAGGGAGGTTAAGGTCGATCTCGTACATCTGACACATTCCTTTCAATTTTTGCGGCGCCACATTGCCGGGCGCTCGCAGGGTTACTGTGGTTTGGACCGAGTCGCCGGCCCGTTGAGGATGCGACAAAGGGACTGTCCCATTGTTGCATGTTGGGGATGGAAGCCTGCCTGGGGTATGGGATGCCAGGCAGGCCCCCGGGGGAAAGCGGTTAGGCGCTTAGTCGTGACTAAGCCAGGATGCCGACCGCGGAGAGGGCGATGCCGCCCACAATGGCGATCACGAGAAGCCAACCGGTGTTGACGTTCTTCTTGATGAGCCAGTACATAAGGCCGGTGAGGCCAAGGGAGATCATCTGGGGCATCATGCTGTCCAGGATGTCCTGGATAACGACGGTGCCGTCAGCGAACTGCAGCGGGGTGGTGGCGCCGATCAGCGTGGCGATCATGCCGCCCACGGACATAAGACCCACGATGCCGCAGACATACATGAGCTTCTCCATGAGGTCGCCGCCCTGAAGCTTGCTCAGGTACTCGTGGCCGCCCTGATAGCCCATCTTGGCTGCGAACCAAGTAATCAGCACGGAGGGGACGATGGAGATGAGAAGGGCCAGGATCGGGCCCATGATGGAGCCCTGCTGAGCCAGCTGAACGCCCAAGCCAAAGGCGATAACGCGGATGGTGCCCTGGAAGAAGGAGTCACCGATGCCGGAAAGCGGGCCCATAAGGGAGGTCTTGACCGCGTTAATCGAATCGGGGTTGAAGTTCTCGGGATCCTTGGCGTACTCCTCCTCCATGGAGGCGGCGAGGCCCAGGATGAAAGCGCTCGTCTGCGGGGTGCAGTTGTAGAACGCCATGTGACGGTGGTAAGCCTCTTTCTTAGCAGCAAGCTGCTTGGGGTCGGACTCGTCCGGATAGAGGCGATCGAGCGTGGGAACCATACCGTAGAGGAAGCCCATGTTCATCTGACGCTCGTAGTTCCAAGA
Source organism: Collinsella sp. (assembly GCA_048485235.1). Lineage (GTDB taxonomy): Bacteria > Actinomycetota > Coriobacteriia > Coriobacteriales > Coriobacteriaceae > Collinsella. The sequence goes on along the minus strand of DBFWCI010000022.1, from coordinate 18,925 downwards.
GGCCTGGATGGCCCAGGAGCGCCAGAAGAACTGGCTGACCTTCTTGTTCAGGGACACGTCCTTGGTTGCGGTTGCCATAGTGTGTTCCTCCTTAGTCTTCGTCGTCTTCGAGCGGATCGTAGTCGGAATCGACACCGGCGGCTGCATGGGAACCGTTGAACTTGAAGCCCATGAAGACGACAGCCAGGCACACACCGATCAGAGCGACCGCGATGACGGACAGGTTGAGGTAAGCGGCGAGCAGGAAACCGATGAACAGGAACGGAGTCATACCCTTCTTGATCATCATGGTGAGCAGCAGGGCCAAGCCGTAGGCGGTCATGATCTTGGTCGAAACGTTAAGACCAGTGGACAGCCACTCGGGAACCATGTTGACGATGGCCTGAACCAGGTCGGTGCCAACAAAGACGGCGAGGAAGATCGGCAGGAAGTACATGACGGCGTACAAACCGGAGCCGGCGCAGATGTGCATACGGTAGGCGGTCTTGAACTTTCCGTTATCGATCGCGTTATCTGCCACATGGGTGAGGGCGGCGATGATGGAGCGGAACACGATGCCGAGGAGCTGACCCAGGACGGCGACCGGGATGGCGATCGTCATGGCGGTCTCGGCGGAAGCATCGGTCAGGCACGCAAAGGCAGCGGCCACGATGCCGCCCAGGACCATATCGGGCGGAACGGCGGCGCCGACCTGCACCAGGCCCATGGACACGAGCTCGACGGCGGCACCGACGGCAAGGCCGGTGGGCACATCGCCCAGCAGCAGACCGACGAGCGTAGCGCCAACGAGGGGCTGCTCGAAGTTAAGACGACCGAGCAGGCGGGAGTCCCACATGCAGAACACGCCGACGAGGCCGACGAGCACCGCACTGATGAACGTATTCATACCCTTCTCCTTTCAGTCAGGCAAAAGCCTGGTTGATTACAGCTTGGCGTCGATGTCGACGCTCTGATACGTAGGGGTCTGCTGGACGTAGAGCTTAATGCCCATGTCGAGCAGCTGGTTGACGTCGGCCTTCTGGGTGGCGTCGAGGAAGACGGAGCTGTCCTTGCCGCCGACCTGATCGGCACCGTCGTGGTTGGCGGTGGCGCCCAGGTTGATGGCGTCGAGCTTGTAGCCCTGGCAGAACTGCAGCATCTCGGCAGTGTTGCCAAAGACGAACATGACGCGCTCGCCGAGGGTGTTGAGCTTGTCCATCTTGGCGAGGGCACGCTCGACGGTGAAGACGTTCAGGCGCACGCCCTGGGGCTTGGCCAGCTTAAGAGCGCCCTTCTTGATGTCATCGTTGGCGGCAGCGTTGTCGACGACGATGATGCGCTCGGCCTGAACCTTGGTGGTCCAGGTAAAGACGACCTGGCCGTGCAGCAGACGGTAGTCAAGACGTGCGAGGACGATCTTGGCGGGACCGGAGCTGTGACGGGACGCCTTGGCCTTCTTGGCGGGAGCCGCGGCGGCCTCGACCGGTGCGTTGGGGTTGGTCAGACCGGTGCGGGCCTCGTTGATGAGGGCCGCGAGCTCGGCGCCCTTGACGGGGACGGGGCTCATAGCGAGCGTGAGCGCCAGCGGGATGTTGAAACCGCTGACAACCGTGAACTTCGTGCCGTTCTTGGAAAGCTCGACCATGTTGTTGTTGACCGAGCTGCCGAGCATATCGGTCAGCACATAGACGCTGTCGTCCGCGTTGAACGTGGCGATCATGGCGTCCACCTTATTGGTGATGGGCTCCTTGTCGTCACGAGCAAGCGACACGACGTGGACGTTCGACACGTCGCCGAGAACCATCTCGAGCGTGTCTTTGGCGCCTGCGGCCAGGCCGCCATGAGATGCGAGAATGATCTGATTCATCTTGCCTCCTCCTTTTCGTTATGGTCATTATAACGTCTTATACGTTGCTTATATTGCTAATTAGTATAAAGACCGTTCGCGGGTGAAAATCGACCGTTGACGGGTTTAACGTAATCGAAACGTTGGTGCAGGGTAGGTCGGCGCTGTCCTGGCGACGCCCGATCAGACGCCTCCCCAATCCCCTATCGCACGAAGTACCAGGGGCTTTCCTGCACGGTGGGCTCCAGCGCGATGCCAGTGCGTTCCTTAAACAGATCCATGTCCTGCGATTTCTCCGTCCACCACGCGTTGGGCTTAAAGGTCATGCTCTCAACGACATGACCGACAAACACGCTGTTGCGCAGCTTGGAGAAGTCGGTATTCATGATCAGGATGGACGCGAGCACCAGCACAATGCCCAGAACCTTGATCGCGCCGGCGGGCTCGGCATAGACACCAATGCCCACCAGTACGGTGACGACCGTCTCGAAAGACATTACGACGGGAACTTTCGATGTCTCGAGCCCCATGGACAGACCCTGCATATATAAGATGTAAGCCACGGCTGTGGGGATGAGTCCAAAGCCAAGGAACAGCAGCAGCAGCTGTGGCGACATTGCCGCGGCGACATCCGGCCACGGAGCCGCGATAGCTGCCATAACCGCACCGCCAAAAACAAAGCCCCAAAACGTGACAGCCAGCGGGTGGACCGTCTTGGTTGCTATTCGGCTGAACACCGCGAGCGACGCACCGCAAAGGCCTGCAATCACGCCCGACGTGACGCCCCAAACCGAAAAATGAAAACCGGAAAGGTCGCCATTGGTCACTGCAAGCACGCAGCCAACGATGTTAAAGACAATGGCAACGAGCTTGTTGGGGGTCACGTCCTCGCGATAAAGCACGCGACCGAGCATGACGCCAAACACCGGCGAGGTGTAGAGCAGCACCGAGGCCGTGGACATGCCCACCTCGCCCATGCACTCGTAATAGCAGGTGTTGGCGGCGGCCAAACCGACGATACCGACAAGCGCGCAGGGAACAAGCTCTTTAGGGCTCGCCTTGAACAGGACCAGCGGACCCTGAGCCACAGTAGACCCCTCACCCGGACGGCAGCCCATAAACATCAGGACCGGCGCCAAGATAAGCGCTCCGACCAACAAGCGAAAGGCAGCCATGCTCTGGGACGAAACGCCCATGGCCGAGATGCCGTTTACAAAGATTCCGATGCTGCCCCACATAAGCGCGGCGACCAGCACCAGCACATAGCCCAGATTGCTTTTCTTCAACGCAGCCTCCTCGGTATTGTTTCCAATATGTTTCACACTACGTTATAGTCGTTATATACATTTTTCAAGACACAAATCGCCGAACGGGAAAATCTGCTCTACCTAGTCATTGGGGACGTTCTTAAATGACTAGTCGTTGGGGACGCTCCTGAATGACTAGCCATTTAAGAACGTCCCCAACGACTAAAGCGCCGCTGGTTGAGCATAAATCAGCGAGCGGGCCGCATTTGAGGCAAGGTGGCGTGAAACGAAAGGGCGCTGACCTTCTGGTCGCGCCCTTGAAGTTGAACGCCAGATTGTCCAAATGCGGCCCGCGCAGCGTCGAGCGGTTACGGCGTTTGGTAAAACGCCGTAACTAATAATCCAGCTTCCACATGTAGCGGCGCGTCATGTAGTCCTTGTGGGTGACGGCAGAGAGCGCGCGCATGTACACGTTGTTGAGAATCGGGGCAAAGATCAGGTGGTTGAAGTACTCGCTCACGCTATCCTTGATGTCGTTGAGGCCGAGCTCCTTGGCGTCGAGCTGATAGACGCGCTCGCCACCGTACTGGTTGACGAAGCGGATGCCGCGCTCGTCGTTGCAGCGGCTGCGGCCGACGCTGATGAGCTGGAACAGCGAGGTGCGCTTGTCCAGGATCTCGAAGGGGCCGTGGAAGAAGTCGCAGGTGTTGATGGTGCAGGAGTCGATCTGCAGCATCTCCTGCACGTTGCAGATGCTAAAGACGTAAGCGGCACCAAAAAGCGGACCCTGAGCCATCACGTTAATGCAGGGCTTGTCGGCGTTCTGCTCGGCCCACTTGGCAGCGAGCGGACGGGTATACTCGACGGCCTTGCGATAGATGGGGTCGACCAAGTCGAAGGCGGCCATAGCGGTCTCGTACTCGGCATAGCCCTCGGTCTGCTGCGTGAGCTCCATGGCGATCATGGTCACGACGGCGGAGTTGGTACGGCCCATGCAGGACTCGTCGACGGCCAGGCTGTCGTACTGGATCTTGTAGTCGCAGACCTCGGTGAGGCCGGACTCGTCAACATAGATGGCGATGGTGCTGGCGCCGTGGTCCTTGGCGACCTGGGCGGCGACGATGGTCTCCTTGGTGCCGCGCATGGACACGACGACGGCCAGAGTGTTCTCGTTGACATAGGCAGGGGTTGCGTGCACGAACTCGTTGCTGGTGTAGCTGGAGCTCACGACCTGCGTGGCCTCGTGCTCCATAAAGTACTGGGCAGGATAGTTACCGCCGTTGGATCCGCCGGCGCCAATCCACACGACGCGCTTGATGCCGCCCTTGTCTGCCTTGTCAGCCAAAACCTGGGAGACGACATCCTTAACCTGTTCCTGAGTAGTCATCGTGCATCAGCCTTTCTTCTCGTTTGATGCTCTCGATGGCATACAAGTTACATACATGTTTTGGTTATGTCGACTAGTTGTATGCTATATTTATCTTAGAAATTTTGCTGATGCGGTTTTCGATAGCTAGCTACCAGCGGTTTTATTGTTGCATTGAATACATGCTTGCTTAGATAGGCATACAAGTTAGATACAGGTTGATCGCATGAACGCTTCGTCTAAAAAGAAACTGGCCCAATACGAGCGCTTGGCGGGTACGCTTCGCGACCGCATCGCCTCCGGCACCTACGCGCGCGGAGACAAGCTACCGTCCGAGATGGAACTCATGGACGAATCGGGTCTGTCGCGCAGCACCGTGCGCCACGCCCTTAAGGTGCTCGTTGATGAGGGCCTGGTGCGCACCGAGCGCGGGCGTGGCGCCTTTGTGGCCGACACGCCCGCGCTCCACGAGAACAACCTGGTGTTTTCGAGCTATACCAAGCAGGTCGAAGGCCAGGGCATGAAGCCCACCACGCGCACGGTGGACTCGGGCTTTACCAAGGCGGGCGGCAGCATAGCTAAGTTCTTTGATGCCGCCGTGGGCAGCAAGCTCGTCAAACTTGTCCGTCTGCGCTACCTGGACGACGCGCCACTGTGCCTGGAGACCACCTATCTGCCACCGAGCTTTGAGGCACTCATCGATCGCGATATCAACGGTTCGCTCTACGCCACGCTGCGACAGGAGTTCCATCGCGCGCCGGCACAGGGGCATAAGACCTTTGAGGTGTGCTACGCCTCGCAAAACGAGGCGTTTTTGCTCAACGTTGAGCGCGGGCAGGCGCTGATCCTGATCACCGACTACGTCTACGACACCGACGGCCGCCCGCTCCACGTCTCCAAGCGCATCCAGCGCACCGACCGCGCCAAATACACCGAACCCATCGGCTAACCAACACCAAAACCACCACAAAGGGGACAGGCACCTTTGTGGTGGTTTTAGGCGAGGAGGTCGGGGAACCAGGTTGGCTTAGGTTGGTTAGGGACGCGCTCGGCCAGGACCAGCTCCATCCAGCACATGTCGTACCAGCGGCCGAACTTTTGGGCGCAGCGGTCGAAGGCGCCCACCAGGCGATATCCCATATGGGCATGGAAATCCTGGCTGTTGTGCGTCAGGTACTCGTCGTCCTTGTCGTGCGGCACGGCAATGAGCGCGCACATGTTGGTGATGCCCATCGCGATCAGACATTGCTTGAGCGCGTCGTGCAGCTTGCGGCCCAGCCCGCCGTGGCGCACATCGCGCGCCAGGTAGATCGATGTCTCGACCGACCAGTCGTACGCCTCGCGGCTGTTAAGCGAACTCACGTAGGCATAGCCTACCGGACGCCCGTCCAACTCCATCACCAAATATGGATAGCGCTTGAGCGTACGCTCGATGCGCCCAGCGAACTCCTCAACGCTCGGCACCTCGTATTCGCAGGTAATCGCCGTCTGGCGCACATACGGCTCATAGATGGCAAGCAACGCCGGCGCATCATCGGGCGTCGCCAGGCGAATCGTCGGCTCGGACATCTCGGTCATACAACCCTTCTCCCCCAAAAGCAAAGGCCGCCCTGCGCCAAGCTCAGGCGCGGGGCGGCCCCTTGTCATTACATCAGGCTACAGGACAGCCGCCAACGCGTCGATATCCTCCTGCGTCGTGGCCCAGCTGGTGCAAAAACGCACCACCGTGTGGGTATCGTCGTACTTTTCCCAGTACTCGATCGAGGCATGCTCGCGAATGCGGGCCATGTCCTCGTTGGGCAGAATCACGAACTGCTGGTTGGTCGGCGTCTCCAAGAAGAACTGGTAGCCGCGCTCGTGCAGCACGCGACGAAGCGCCTGCGCGGTCTCGATCGCCTGGCGACCAATCTCAAAATACAGGCCGTCGGTAAAGAGCGCCTCAAACTGCACGCCCGTCAGGCGGCCCTTGGCAAGCAGTGCGCCATGCTGCTTAATACGCGGAATGGGATGCGCCGGAGCGTGCATGCCGCAAAACACCACGGCCTCGCCGCAGAGCGCGCCGCACTTGGTGCCGCCGATGTAGAACACGTCGCACAGCTGCGCCAGCTCGGGCAGGGTAATGTCGCACTCATCGGCCGCCAGCGCATAGGCCAGGCGGGCACCGTCCACAAACAGCGGAATCTCGCGCTTCTGGCACACTGCGTGAATCGCCGCGAGCTCGGCCTTGGAGTACAGCGTGCCGTACTCGGTCGATAGGCTCACGTACACGGCGCCCGGGAACACCGTGTGCTCGTAGCTCTCGTTTTCGTAGAACACCTGGATATAGTTCTCCAGATCCTCGGCGTGCATCTTGCCCTCGTAGCCGGGGATGGTGAGCACCTTGTGACCGCCAAACTCGATGGCGCCCGCCTCGTGGCAGGCGACGTGGCCGGTCTCGGCAGCAACGACGCCCTCGTACGGCGCGAGCAGCATGTCAATCACCGTCGCGTTGGCCTGCGTGCCGCCCACCAGAAAAAACACGTCGGCATCGGGGGCCTGACAGGCCTCGCGGATAAGCTGCTTGGCACGCTCGGTGTGCGCATCGGTACCGTAGCCGGGCTGCGGCTCCATATTGGTGTCGACGAGCGCCTGCAGCACTGCCGGATGTGCGCCGTGGGAATAGTCGTTGTTAAACGCGAGCATGGCAATCCTCTCTTACCGGGTATCGGCCAGATGATTCAAACGGAGCTATTGTACGCCGTTGGGATAGGCAATGCGTGCGGCAAGGCACTCAAGTGCCAGTACCAGGGCAAAACCGCAGCTCACGTCACTCAAAAAGTGCGCGCCGATCACGATGCGCCCAAAGGCGACGAACGCTGCAACAACAACCGCCGCCCAAAAGATCACGCGGCGACGCGAAGGTTTTTCCTTAAAGGCTGCCGCGGGAAGCCCGGCGAGCATAAGGCCGATCGCCGCATGCGCCGTGTGTCCGCTCGCAAACGACTTGAACCCGTCCTTGATCACGCCGGCGGCGATATAGGCCCACTTGTCGGGGTTGCCGATCACCCACCACGGCTGAAAACTGAGCCCCGGCGTGACCTCGATCACGCGCATGCGCGGGCGCGACCATAACGGCTTAACAATGACGTTGAGGATGATGGCCTGAGCGACCCACACGGCCAGCACCATCAACGCCCAGCGCGTAAGCTCGTCGGGCTCGGTCGTGCGCGTGAGGCGGTAGGCGATGAAGTTGGCTGCGATGACCAACGCAAACGTCAGAACCAGCTGAAACGCAATAAGCTTGCCGCCGACGCGCAGCGATCCGATAATCTCGTAGCCGACCAGACCCACGTTGATCAAAACGCCCAGCGCAGCGAGCCACTTGCTCGCCTTGGAGTCGGAACGCACCGCGCGCACGAGCATAACGCCCGCGACGCTCGCCGTCAGCTCGAACGGTAGCTCGCCGGCCGCCTCGACAAAGCGACCGTACATGCTGCCGATGTTGAACAGCGCACTCGAGATCTGATAATCAAAGAAGCTGCCCACGCCCAGACAAAGGCACAGGACGGCCGCGATAATAGCGACATCTTTCTTATAGATGTATCCGAACATGCTTTCCTTTCGATGGGGCTGGAATCAACCTGCGAGGTGGCGGGGCAAAGAACAACTGGTAGCTATGCCCCGCCACGCCCCTACTTGTTAGTCATCGTCGCTCGTGCCTAATTGCTGCAGCAGCATGAGTGCCGCGGCCACGGGGCCGGTGCCGTCGCTGGCGTCGAGACCGCGACCCAGGCCGCTGCCCGCGCCGGCACCCGCCTTGTAGGGCACCGACAGTTTGCGGCTCTTGGGAAAGTTCACCGCGCCATAGCGGGTCTTAAGCTCAAAGGCCACCTTCTTGGGAACGTCAACCCCCAGGAAGGTAATGCGTCCACCGCTGAGCGTGACGCTCTCGAGCCCCAAGCGCTCGCCGCGAATGCGGATGCGAGCGCGGTTGAACAAGTTAAGCCCCGCCAACGGCAGCTCACCGTGCGCGGCCTCGGTCTCCTCCTGCACCTCGTCGATACTCTCCAGGTCCTCGGCCGCCGCGAGCTTGCGGTACACGAGCACGCGCTGGTCCACCGCCGGCATGTACTCCTCGGACAAAAAGTAGTCGGCCGGCAGGTTGATGCCCACGCTCGCCGCCTCCACGCCGGCATCGTCATCGCCGCGCGCCTCGGCCACGGCCTGTCCCAGCATCTGCGTAAACAGGTCAAAGCCCACGCTCGACAGGTTACCGTGCTGCTCGGCGCCCATAAGCGAACCGGCGCCGCGGATCTCCAGGTCGCGCATGGCGATGCGCATGCCGCTGCCCAGGTCCTGGAACTCGGAAAGCGCGGTCAGGCGTGCCGTGGCCTCCTCGGTGAGCGGCAGCTCGCCGGGGAACATAAAGTACGCGTATGCCTGCGTGGCCGAGCGGCCCACGCGGCCCTTAAGCTGGTAGAGCTGTGCCAGACCCAGACGCTGCGAGTCCTCAATGATGAGCGTGTTGGCCGTTGCGTTGTCGATGCCGCTCTCCACGATGGTCGTGGCGATGAGCACATCGATCTTTTTGGTCGCGAACTCAATCATCACGTCCTCGACCTCGCGCGGGCTCATCTTGCCGTGTGCCACGCCCACGCGCGCCTCGGGCGCGGCCTCATGCACGCGCGCCACGGCGTCATCGATGGTCTTAACGCGGTTGGACACGTAGTACACCTGGCCGCCGCGGCCCACCTCCAGGCGAATCGCCGCGCTCACCACATCGGGGTCGTACTCCCCCACGTGCACGATCACGGGACGACGCCCGGTCGGCGGTGTGGTGATCAGGCTCATGTCGCGCACGCCGCTCGTGGCCATCTGCATGGTTCGCGGAATAGGCGTTGCCGAAAGCGTGAGCACGTCGATTTGCTCGCGCAGGTTCTTGAGCTGCTCCTTGTGCTGCACACCAAAGCGCTGCTCCTCGTCGATGATCACCATGCCCAGGTTCTTGGGGTTCACGTCGGCAGAAAGCAAGCGGTGCGTGCCGATGAGCACGTCGATCGTGCCCTCGGCAAACGCCTTAAGCGCGCGCTTTTGCTGCGCCGGGGTGCGGAAGCGGCTGAGCACTTCGACCTCGAGGCCAAACGGGGCAAAGCGCTCAAAGAACGTCTCGTAGTGCTGCTGGGCCAGAATGGTCGTGGGGCAGAGCACCATGACCTGGCGGCCGGAGTCCACGCACTTAAACGCCGCGCGCAGGGCAACCTCGGTCTTGCCAAAGCCCACGTCGCCGCACAGCAGGCGGTCCATGGGCTTGGGCGCTTCCATGTCGGCCTTGATGTCGGCAATAGCCTCCAGCTGGTCGCGCGTCTCGTCGTAGGGAAAGCTCTCCTCCATCTCGATCTGCTCGGGCGTGTCGGGCGGGCAGGCGATACCGGTAATCGACGAGCGGCGTGTATACAGGTCGACCAGGTCAAACGCCAGCTTTTTGGCATTCTTGCGCGCCTTGTTGGTAGCCCGCGTCCAGTCGGCGGTGTTGAGCCTGGTCAGGCGCGGCTTGTCGCCGTCGGGGCCAACATAGCGCGTGATGCGGTCGACCTGCTCGAGCGGCACGTAGAGCTTGTCGCCGTCGGCATATTCCAGCAAAAAGTAGTCGCGCTCCTTGCCGCCCACTTCCTGGCGCGCGATCTCGCTAAAGAGCGCGATGCCGTGAGTGGCGTGCACCACGTAGTCGCCCGGCTTAAACGGAAACGTGATCTGCGTAATGTCCACCTTGCGGCGGCTGCGCGCGCGGTTGGCATCCATACGGGCGTTGAGGTCGGCGATTGAGAACACGGCCAGGTTGGCATCGGGCACCACCACGCCCTGCGGCAGGGCGGCATCGACAAAGGTCACGCGTCCGCTCGAGATAGTGGGCACGGCAGCACCGGCGGCAGCCTGGGCCGCGCCCGCCTCGAGCGAGCGGGCGTTGAGCGCGTCAGCCTTACGCTCGCGAATTGCAGCATGAGCATCCTGACGGGCAGCACGATCGGCAGAATCTGCCGCCGCCACGCGCACGCGCTCGCCAATGACGCCGGCGTTTTCGGGCGCGGCCGTCAGCGATTCCTCAAAGGTAATGCCCTCGTCGCCAAAGGTGAGCTCCATCGACTCGCGCGCGCCGCGGTCGGGAATGGCAAACACGCAGGCATAGCGCTTGCCCACGACTTCCTGAACGCGCGTCATAAAACGGTTGTCCGAGCCTGCGATAGCAGGCTGCTCAATCTTGAGCTCGGCCGTCACCGCACCGCCGGCACGGATGAGGCTTACGTAGTTCAAGCGCTGCTGGGCACCAAAATCGAGCTGTTGAGCGCGCACGTACAGACCATCCAGGCGGTCAATCCCTGCCTCGCCGGCACGCGCCTCGATATCCTCGTAGGCGCGCAGGCAGTCGTCGAACAGCGAGCGCGGCTCGGACAGAACCACGAGCGCCTTGCCGCTCACGTGCGCCAACGGGCTTACGGTCTGGCCGTACATCACCGGCAAAAAGCGGTCGAGCTCGGGCGTGACGATGCGTGCATCCACCATCTCGAGCAGCGCCGCCAGCTTGCTATCGTCCTGGCTGGCGCGATAGAGCGCCACATGCATGTTGTGGACAGCCTCGTCGGTAAGCGCCAGCTCACGGCAGGGGAAGATCTCGATACTGTCCTCGTTACCGATGGTCTGCCCCGTTGAGCTCACCATGCGGCGGATGCGGTCAATCTCGTCGCCGAAAAACTCGATGCGCACGGGCGCCTTTTCCTGCGCGGGAAACACCTCTACGGTGTCGCCGTGCACGCGGAACAGACCGGGCGCATCGGCGGCGCCGGCATTGGTGTAGCCCATGCCCACCAGGCGCTGCGGCACCTCATCAAAAGGAATCTCCTCGCCCACCGCAAAGGTCGTGGACTCCCAATAGCGGCTCTCGACCGGCGGCACGCAGCGCAGCAGCGCGCGGGCCGAGGCAACCATGATACAGTTGTCCCCGCGCACGATGCGCCCCAGAGCCTCGCAGCGCTGCGCCACCACGGCATCGTCGGGCGCCTGCTCGCGCCACGGATAGTCCTTGCGCTCGGGAAAACGGCACACGTGCGCCAGGCCCACGTAGGCGGCAAGGCTGCGCGCGGCGCGATCGGCCGCATCCTCGCCACTCACAATGTAGACCGTCGGGCGCGGGCGGCGCGCAAACTGGGCGGCCGCCATAAGCGTGCGGCCCGACTGCGACACAGCCAGCGTCACGTCCTCGCCAGCATCGAGCCCGGCCTCGACGGCCTGCAAGGCCTCGGCAGTGTAGAGCTGCGCGGCTATACGGTGAATGAGCATGCTGTTCCTCCGGCATTGCAACGCCAAAAGCCCGCCGGGGCAAGCTCGGCGGGTATGCGGCGGATTTCATTGCCTGTCATGGTAGCGCATGGAGAGGACTCCGGCTCAAGAGCAAGCCCAGCCCCGCAAAAAACGCCAGACGAAGATGCGTTCCGCCCTACCCCGCTACGCGCACGCTGGGGCACAAATCTGCCAGCGGACACTCGTCACACTTGGGTTTGCGGGCGTCGCAGATCTCGCGACCGAAGGTGATCCACTGATGGTTGACCGACTCCCAATACTCGTGCGGCAAAATCTTGAGCAGATCTTGCTCGGTCTTGAGCGGCTCTTTGACGTGTGTCTTGGGACTCAACATCAGACGGTGTGCAATGCGGTTGACGTGCGTATCGACCGCGATGCCCTCGACAATACCAAACCCCACGTTGAGCACGATGTTCGCCGTCTTGCGGCCAACGCCCGGCAGCTTGACGAGCTCCTTCATGTCGGCCGGTACCTCGCCGCCGTAATCGGCGACGATCATCTGCGCGGCCTCCACGGCGTGCTTGGCCTTACTCTTATAAAAGCCAAGCGACTTGATGGTATCGGCCACATCGGCCACACTCGCCCCCGCCATGGCCTCGGGTGTGGGCCACTGGGCAAACAGCTTCGGCGTCACCTTGTTGACCTGCGCGTCGGTCGTCTGCGCCGAGAGCAGTACCGCGATGAGCAGCCTAAAGGGATTCTCGTGGTCCAAAAAGCACTCGACCGGGCCATAGCGACGGTTGAGGCGCTCGCACACCTCAACGGCGCGCTCGCGTTTGGCGGCATTGGTCTCGCGTGGCATAACGACTCCTCGGCTCAACGGCACAATAAACTTATGGGCACAATTGTCCCACGTCCGAAACGCTTACGCCTCCAAGAATGCGCCGGTCTGACGGCTCCACAGGCTCGCGTACTCGCCACCCGCCTCGACGAGCTGCGCATGCGTGCCGTCCTCGACGATCTCGCCATCGGCCAGCACCACAATGCGGTCGAGCGCCGCCACGGTGGACAGGCGGTGCGCCACCACAATGGAGGTACGTCCACGCATCAGGTTTTCGAGCGCCTCCTGCACCAGCGCCTCGGACTCGCTGTCGAGGGCAGAGGTCGCCTCGTCGAGCACCAGAATCGGCGCGTCGGTTAGGATGGCGCGGGCGATAGCCACGCGCTGACGCTGGCCGCCCGAGAGCTTGACGCCGCGCTCGCCCACCATGGTGTCAAAGCCACGAGGCAAGCGGTCGATAAACTCGGTCGCATTAGCCAAGCGAGCCGCCTCGCGGATCTGCTCGTCGGTGGCGTCGGGGCGGCCGTAGGCGATATTCTCGCGAATGGAGCGATGGAACAGCAGCGCCTCCTGCGGCACGTAGGCAACCTGGCGGCGCAGGCTCTGCTGCGTGCAGTGCGAGACATCCTGACCGTCCACGAGCACGCGGCCGCCCTGGACATCGTCCAGGCGCAGCAGCAGCTTGGTGAGCGTCGTCTTACCCGAGCCCGATTTGCCCACCAGGCCCACGCGCTGGCCCGCCGCCACATGAAGTGTCAGGTCATCGAACACGCTCTCACCCGCCGCAGCGTCACGGTACGCAAAGCTCAGGTGCTCAAAATCAATCGCGCCCTCGGTTACTTTGAGCTCAGGGGCGTCCGGGTCGTCTGCCACCAAACGCGGCTCGTCCAGCACGCGCGTCATCTCGGCCGCATCGCCCAAAGCGCGGTTGATACGCTGCATCATGGAGCTTACGTAGTTCAGGCGCATGGTGAGGTTATAGGTGTAGGTAAAGATCATGACGAGCGAGCCGGCCGAGACGCCAAACCACGCATTACCGCCCGCCACGAACACACTCACCACGGCTATGGTGATGACGATAAGGCCCGAGGTCGTAAAGTTGCGCTGCATCATGGCGTGCATCGAGACCGTCTCGGCGTCGCGCGCGGCGCGATCGGCGGCGTCGAACAGATCGCGTTCGGAGTCCTCGCGCCCGCAGGTCTTGACGGCCAAGATGTTCGTGACCGCGTCGGAGAGCACGCCCGAGAGCTTGTTCTGCGCGGCGGACGTCGCGGCCGAAAGCGGCATAATGCGCTTGTACATAAGCCAGACAAACGCGATGTAGACGACCATGATGCACACCAGGATCACGGTAAACGTCGGTACCACCGGAGCGAGTGCGGCCACGGTGCAGATGACCGAGGTGATGGTGGGGATGAGCGAATACACCGTCACGTCCACCAGCCCCGTATAGCCGCTCATAAAACGACTCGTCTGGCTCACGAGCGATCCGCCAAAGCGGCTGGTATGGAATGTCATGGATTGGTTGGAGAGCGTGTCGAAGCATAGGCGCGCCAGGTGATAGTTGCCCGCAATCTCGAGCTTGTAGACGGTGTAGTCCTGCAGCTTGGAGAGGATCTGACCCACCAGGTTAACGAGTACGAGCGCCAAGATATAGGGGCCGAAGACCTCAAACACCTGGTCACCCGCCACGGGACCGACTTGAACGCGGTCGACAATGAGGGCCATCACATAGGTATTGGCAAACGTCAGCAAAAAGATGTAGCCCGCCGACGAGAGCACCGAGAGAAAGACAATCAGCGGCTGCGTGCGCGTGACGTCCCAAAAACGCTGCAGCGTGCGGCGCACGGTGGAGCGGCTGAGCGGGCTGGTGCTTCTCTGGGACATGGGCTTCCTTTCGCGTCTGATAGGGCGAAACGCCATTGTTGCACATTGGAGCACGCTTCAGACAAGTGCGATACGAAAAGCGGTGGGGCGCCCGCGTTTGCGCCGGTGCCCCACTGTCCGTTGCGACTAGTCCTCGTCTTTTTGGTCTGCGAGCAGGCCTGCGGACTCCAAGCCCAAAATCGCGTCGGCTTCCTCAGCATCCTCCAGCGCGTCGATGTCCTTGAGCTTGCGCTCCATGACGTTGGTGCGCGTGGTAATGATGCCCTCGACCGTTTTGCCCGCGGTCTCGATCTGCTGCTGGGCGCGGCGCAGCGCCGCCTGATAGCGCGGCAGCTCGGCCTTGACTGCGGAGAGCACGCGCAGTACGTCGTCGGTACGTTTTTGCAGCCTAAACGTCTGGTAGCTCATCTGCAGGCTGTTGAGAATGGCGGCCATGGTGCTGGGACCGGCTACGTTGACGTGATAGTCGCGGCCCAGGATCTCGATAAGCCCGGGGCGGCTGACAATCTCGGCGTACAGCCCCTCAAACGGCACGAACATGATGCCAAAGTTGGTCGTTGCCGGCACACTCAGGTACTTTTCGCAGATGTCCTTTGCCTCGCGTTTCACCATCATATCGAGCGTCTTGCGCGCTGCGGCAACGGCCTCCGCATCGCCCGACTCCTGGGCGTCGAGCAGATGCTCGTACGCGTCGCCCGGGAATTTGGAATCGATCGGCAGCAGCACGGGATCGCCCTCGTCCACCGGCAACTTGACGGCAAACTCAACGCGCTCCGAGGCGCCGGGTTTGGTGGCGACGTTTTCCAGATACTGATCGGGCGTCAGGATGTCCGCCAAGATCGCACCCAGCTGAACCTCGCCCAAAATGCCGCGCGCCTTCACATTGCCCAATACGCGCTTAAGGTCGCCCACGCCGGTGGCAATGGATTGCATATCGCCCAGGCCCTTGTACACGGCCTCGAGCTGGTCGCTCACCTGCTTAAACGATGCGGACAGACGGTCGTTGAGCGTGCGGGAGAGCTTCTCGTCAACCGTCGCGCGCATCTGATCGAGCTGCACGTTATTGTCCTTGCGGATAGCACCCAGCTGGGCATCGACCGTCTCGCGCACCTTGTCCAGACGATGCTCGATACCCTCGCGATTGGCGCCGAGCTGCTGGGCGGTCTCGCGGCGCAGGTCGTCCATGCGGTCGCCAGCCTGCGAGAACTCGCGCGCGATGGTCAGGTAGCGTTGCTGTTCCACGGCCGCATCGGTCGTCTGCTGTTGCGCGATGGCGTTTGCCGTGCGTCGGGTTTCTGCCAGCGCCAGATTAAGGGCGTCGAGCGCATTGTTAGCCTGCTCAAGCGCCGCCAGCGTCTCCGCACTGTTGTCGCCGCGTTCCCGCAGCTCGGCGCGAAGGCCCTTGAGCTGCAGGGCACAAGCCACAGCAACCCCCACCGCCACCAAGGCGATCACAACAAGCGCAACATCAATAGCAGACATAAACTCCGCCCAACAAACCCAATCGAGCACCAATCAAAACCGCGATCAATCTTACCCCGCCGCACACACCGGGCGCCCGGCCCCTTCTTGGGCGCCCCTCTCCTCCGCATATTCCATAATGCGGCGCGCCGTCTTCCTGCTCACCTTTGAGTCATCACCGGCTAAGTATGCGTAAACGTTTCCCTTATTCAGGCGCAGAGCACGGCAGATGCCATAGCGCGTTTCGCCCGATTCCTCCAATGCTTCCAGCGTTTTCTTTCTCATCAGGGCGTTCACCCTTCTGTCGACCGCCGGCTTTTCCTTCACCGCTCTATACGCACGCCAAACGTTGGCATAACGGTTAGGGAGCTCACTTTTGGCGCATAGAGACGCCATGCTACCCGCTTGATCGTACAAGGACAAAACGCCTCGGTAATCCTCTTCCATCCACGAGCCCTCGGATAAATTCAGAACGTATTCAGCTTTTCCTTGCGCCAAAGCGAGCAAAAACAGAGGCTCCGCCACGCGCGGCGCAGCCGTCGTCGCCTGCTCAACCAGTTTTCTAAAACTCAGCGACTGCTGTCCGGATAACTCTCGGCAATAGCCTTTTAAGAATCCCTCAAAGGTCAGATTCAACCGAGCACCTCCTTTTTGTATTGCCTGTATGCACAGACCATCTCTTGATAGCTTCGCTCCGAAGGCGACGACGCCAGTGCTTCTCCCTCGTCGAATATAAGCCGTTCGAGCAGCCCCCAATCAAGTCGGTCGACGAATGCCTGACTATGAAGATCGATGATGTCGTTCGGACGGTAGGCATAGAGCTTCATTACCGCCAGGTCCTCCAAGGATGGCGTAAAGTACCTGATAAAACGCGCCCCAATATCCAAGGGAATCAAACGATCTTCGTAATTGAACGGCATCTGATTACAATATGCCACCGCCATACCATTCACCTCGGGGTATCGAGCTATGATCTCGCGGAGGCACCTATCTGCCTCAAACACATCAATGTTATGTGTAACCGAACGATTCGTCACATCGTTTAGCATGAAGGCGCTTCCTCCCACCAATACAACGCTCGGCCTATCGTCTCGTGGGCCTATTTCCAGCTCCGCCTCTTCATCAATGCCCAAAAGAGTCTGCTCTAAATCCTGCTTATACATCGTAAATCCTATTATTATTCATTTTCAATAATACTATTCAGTCGCACGACAGGACCCACAGGATGCAAGAAATCTACTCGTGGCGATAATCCCTACACCCTAGAAGTCCTAATGTGACAAACGCTAACTCTCCCAGCCGGCACGGACGGTTGCTACGACATCGCCTAGGCGCTGGCCGAGAGCTGCCAAGTGCTGAAGCACCTCATTGGGCGAGGCGCCGTTGAGAATGCAGGTGAGCGCATACGAGACCAGGAAAATCGCCGCAAGTCCTAACGGAATGAGCACAATCATCGCTAACGTGCGCAGGCGCTGGCCCGCGCGGCGGTGACGCGTGCGGCGCTTGTCGAACGCAAGCTCCTGCGCATATGAATCTTGTTGTACGGAATAGTTCTCTGGCGCCGATCCGCCCGCAGGCGAAACCGCGGGCGTGGCATTTTGCACAGGGGGCTGGGCGGTTACCCCTTGCATTTGCATCTCCATGAGCCGTTGCTGCTGACGCAACATGCGCTCAGCTTGTTGCTGCGGAGTCTCAAGAAACAGATCCATGCTGGCCTCCAAAATCGGAGCATTCGACGCTTACGATCAGCATCCCGCACCGCCAAGGCCACGGCAACGCAATCCGTAGCAATAGCTGCGAAGTTTCTTGTTGACAAAAGCTGTCGAAAACCTCAACAACTCCCCTACCAGCACTTTCTCTGAGCTTTTTTATCGAATGATCTTTTGCCCTTCCACCAACCCGCCAACTAACCAAAATCTGACCAAAAGCTCGACGGAAATTGTGAAGACAGGGACCCCAAACAAAACGTGCCGCCCCATAAGGGGCGGCACACAAACCAATCTATGAGCCAAAACTCGCTGGCAAGCCCGCGCCGTCAGACCCGCGGCGTATGCCTTTGCCTCGCGCGACTCTGCGAAGCCGTGAGCGAGAGGGAAAGGGATGCGCCGCGGGTCTGACGCCCGGAACGGTAAGGCCGGCAGTTGCCCTGCGCTCCGTGGTCGGTGAGGACAGACTACATGCCCGCGAAACCTCGGGCGGCGGTGGCGCACATAAACGCCAAGGCTAGAATCACGAGCGAACCCGCGATGTCTGCCAGCACGCCCATAGCACGGCGCTCAAACAGCCAGCTCTCGAAGTGCGGGGCGACGTTGCGCCAGACACGCCACAACAAGATGCCCATGCCGATGACGCCGGGAATATTGAGCAGCAAAATCTCGGAGCACAAGAGGCCAATCAGGTTTCCGGCGGCAAAGCCCGCATCGCCCTCGCAGTATTTGCGATAAATCATGTACAACATGTATGCTACAAACGGCTGCAGGCACGCAGAGATAAACGTAACCACCATCGAGGGGTCCTGAGAAAAGACATCGGTGAGTTTATCGACACTCGTGGCGTCCTTCGAAGCCAAGAACAAACCGATAACCACAAGGGGCACCACGCCCAAAATTACCTCGACCAGAGTAAACAACTTGGCAGTCAAATCCTCACTAGCCGAATTCAAATGAGGCGCCCACTCAGGATGAGCATGCGCCCCGACCTTCTTGTCCTTCTCAGCACGATCGGCCTTTTTACCCTCGGCAACCCGACGATCAGGATCCTTGCGAGTTCCCGCCGCAGCAACCCGAGCCCGAGACTTCTTACCCATACAAAAACACCCCATCAGGTAGTAGATAAACTAAAAGTCGCTACCCAGTGTACCCCACCCATGAACGGTGCCATCCCAACCGGCTTATAGGACAAAATGTGTGTCCCGATAGAACATCCGTTTCCATCCATTAATCCAGCCAGAACGGGTACGGGTCCCTGTGGTGGAGGTCCTCCCACACGGCCCTGTCGCCCCACTCCGGCCCTCCGTCCTCGCGCGA
>DBFWCI010000021.1:0-12578 GCA_048485235.1 Collinsella sp. | reverse complement strand
CGTTCGCTTGTCGGTCGAAGCGTAAGCCCCGGCGTTGGTGGAAATGGTGAAAATGCGTTGGCGTGATCGGGGAAATTGCGTTGGCGGAATCGGCTAAAGTGCGATGGCGAAATTGGTTGTTTTTACAGTAGCGCTAACAGGGGCTCGTGGGGAGCACGTTCGAGAACGTCATCGCGAGGGACTTCGGCGCCGACGGGCCGTGGCAGAAGCTCGGCACCGACGTCACCGAGTTCAAGGTCGCCGGCGCCAAGGCCTACTGGGCCCCGGTGCTCGACTTCTGCACGAAGGAGATCGTGGCGAGCGACATATCGACCTCGCCGGACCTCGCCCAGCAGCACAGGATGCTCGACCGGCTCCTCGAGGCCCTGCCAGACGGGGCGGCGCCGACCATGCACTCGGACATGGGCTGGCAGTACCAGCACGAGTCCTACGCCTCCAGGCTGGAGGGGGCGGGCATCACCCAAAGCATGTCACGCAAGGGGAACTGCATCGACAACGCCGCCACCGAGCAGCTCTTCGGCCACGTGAAGGACGAGTTCTACCGCGGCAGGGAGTGGGGCAGCTTCGGGGACTTCAAGCGCGACCTGGAGGAGTACATAGCCCATTGGAACACGCGGCGCAGGCAGGTAAGATTGAAGGGCCTGACGCCGGAGGAGTTCCGGAACCAGGCCCTTGCGGCGTAGTCGCTATTTATTCAGTCCAAGTTTCGGGGCGCAGTTCACTGTCCCCATTGTGGTGGCTTGCAGGCGAGTTAACTTGTTCGACTATCGTACGCCAGCCATGTCCGAGCCTAGAGCGTGGCAAGGCGCTTGGACTCGTGCGCGGCGAGCGCAATGGAGATGATGCCAGTAATGGCATCGGCCACCACCAGGGCGATCCACACGCCCTCGACACCCATCATGTTGCCGAGGAGGTACATAAGCGGCACCGAGCAGATCACATAGCGAAGTAGGCCCGTAAACGTGGCGACACCCACCTTCTCGACCGCCTGGAAATACATCGACATGGTCATGGCAAGATAGCCCAGGGCAACAGCCAGGATGACAGTACGCGTGGCGTTGGCGGCAACCTCAACGAGCGCAGGATCGCTGCCGGCAAAGAAGGCGCACACCGGGGTGGCGGCAAGCCAGAGCGCGACGGTGACCAGCGCCAGCGTCACAACCTGGTACTTAAGCGTGCAGGAGAGCGTCTCCTTAAGGCGTGCCCAAGCCTTTGCGCCGGCGTTGAAGGCAGCGATGGGCTGCAGACCGTAGGAGAAGCACTGGGCAACCATCATGGTAATGTAGAGGATGTAGCCGTTGATCACGCCAAAGGCTGCGATGTAGAGCGAGCCCATGTCGCCGCCGAGCGAACCCAAAAGCGAGTTGGCAACGGTATTAAAGATAAAGGTCGCACCCTGGACCAGGAAGAACGGGAAGCCGATCTTGAAGATCTGGCCGCAGATGGCGAGGTCGAGCTTAAGGTCGGCCAGGCTAATCTGGAGCTGGGACTTTTTGCCCCCGATGAACCAGAAGATACCGATGGCCCAGATACCGATGGAAAGCCCGTAGTACACGCCGGCGCCCATAACGCCAAACTTGAGCACAAACGTGGAAAGCGCGAGCCAACAGATGGCGACGATGGCCGAAACGGTCATGAGGTTGGCCTGGATCTGAACCTTCTCGTCCACACGCATCACAGCGGTGATCATCTGGCCAATGACCGTGAGCGGCAGCAGCACGGCGAAGGTGCGCACGCCGGCAACGGTATCGGCCATGATGTCGGGCGTGGCGCCAAAGAATGTGCAGATGGGCTCGGTAAACACTGCCATCACCACAGCAAGCAGCACACTCACGATCGTGGTGAGCCAAAAGTCCTGGCTAAAAGCCTTGCTTGCGCCCTTGATGTCGCCGGCACCCAAAAGGTTGCCCACCACGGCGGGCACGCCGGTGCCAAACAGGTTGCCAAAGGCCAGGTTGATGTACTCGACCGACATAATGATCGAGACACATGCCAGGCCGTGGGCACCTAGGCCCCAACCCATCACGAGGCCCTCAAGGACCACCATGATGATCTGGGCGAGCATGCCCTGGCCGGTGACGATGGTGTACTTACGCACCAGACCGGGAATCGGTTGGGAGGCGAGCTCGCGCTCCTCCTCCACGGCAGCGGTTACTTCTTCTGCCATTGTTCTCCCCTTTCCTTGAGAGAGTAGTGCTGAATGGATGTCAGGCGGCTGACAACTGGCACCAAGCCGCCCAATCAAACGATGGCGCTATGCCTCAAAGACCACCTTGCCGGCGATCATCGTGAGGGCTGCGGTAGCCTCGAGCACCTCGGCCGGCTCGCAATCAAAGAGATTGCGGTCGAGCACGCAGATATCTGCCTGTTTGCCGCACGCGAGCGTGCCGATGCGGTCCTCGGCATGCATGGCGTAGGCGCTGCCATAGGTGTAGGCGCGCAGAGCCTCGGCCATGGTAATGCGCTCCTGGGGGAACCAGCCCTCAGGGTTGGAACCGTCCTCGAGCATGCGGAAGACCGCGCCGTACACCTCCTCCATGGGCTCCAAGCCCACAACGGGGAAGTCACTGCCCAGGTGCACCACGGCTCCGCTGGCAAGCAGGCTATGCAGGGGCCACGAAAGCGCGGCACGCTCGGGACCCACGGCTTCGTCCTTGGCAAGGTCAGCCATATCGAGCAGCATGTGCCACGGCTGCATGCCGGGGCAGACGCCGAGCTCGGCATAACGCGGCATATCCTCGGGTTGAACCGTCTCGTTGTGCTCCATGGAGTGGCGACAATCCCGCTTGCCATGCAAGCGCTCGCCCTCCTCAAAGCAATCGAGCACAAAACGCACCGAGCGATCGCCGATTGCATGGATGCGCGTGTCAACGCCCCATTCCTGCGCCCTCAGGATGGCAGCACGGATGCGCTCCGGCTCCTCCGCGGGCTCACCACAGGTGTCGGGTGCGTTGCTATAGGGTTCAAGCATCCAGGCGGTATGGTCGGAGCACACACCATCAAGGAACTGCTTAAAGCCGTGCCACTCCACCTGCGTACCCGGGAAGGCGTATTTCTCCTTGATCTGCTCGAGCGTCAAGGACTCGTTTTCGAACAGGTCGGTGTACAGGAACACGCGCAGCGGCAAGTCGCCCTTGGCATTAAGACCTGCCAACACCGCATACGGGTTTTCCATGCTCACAAACGTAGGATTGACCATGCCGACCGTAGTGATTCCCAGGGCATTGGCGCGCCGGGCGGTTTTTGCAAACGACGCGTCAACAACCTCGGGCGCTGGGTCGTAGACCTCGTCCATAAAGAAGGCGCCGGCGTTGTTGGAAAACACGCCCGTCAGATTGCCGTCGGCATCCTTAAGGATCTTGCCGCCTGCGGGATCGGGCGTCTGCGAAGTTACTCCCACCTTGTTGATGGCGCAGGTATTGGCACTAAAGGTATGCAAGTCAACCTGCTGCAGAAATACCGGGCGGTCGGAGATGTACTCATCGATCATCGCGGCCGTGGGCATCTCGGGGACATCCCACTGGAACTGGATAATCTGGCAGCCCAGAATCCACTCGTTATCGGGATGGTCGGCCGCAAACGCCACGACACGTTCCATCGCCATCTCAAAACTGGTGCAGTCGATGAGGTTGACGGCAAAATCGGGGTCGGTCATAAACGCGCCCTGGGCAAAATGCGTGTGCGAGTCGATCAGGCCGGGCATGACGAGCTGGTCGCCAAAGTCGCGCACCTCGGTATCGGGACCGATAAACGGTGCCAGGTGAGCATCGTCACCGCAGGCAACGATTTTATCGCCCCGCACGGCAACGCCGCCCTTAAACGGCTCGAGCCCATCGCCGGTAAAGACGGCGTCGCTCTTGATAACTACATCAGCCTTGTCCATGCGAGCCTCCTCAGGCATCTTTGGTTGTAACGCGGACGCACCGCCCGCGTGGGCACTCGGTTGGGAGCGTAGCGCTCCCGCATCGGCGCGTGCCTACGAGCCGTGCTCGGACGTCTGTCCCACGTCCGCGGCTTCGCGCTACACCCATTGATACACAGGGGCAAACCCGTGCCAAGGCCAGGGACCGCAAACGGTCAGTTTAAGCAGGTTTACACGCTTTACCTGCAGGTTTATTGTCTGAGATTATTACCGCTTCATTACGCCCAACGGTGTGGCCGCCCACACAGCAAGACCCGCATGCGAGGAAGAATGAGGCTAGGAACGCCAAAAGGTATCTATAAGGTCATCTCGGTTGGAGACGCCGCTTTTAACGTAGATGCGATGCAAGTGTGCCTTGACCGTGCCAGGGCTGATGACCAACTCGCTGGCGATGTTTTGGGCGTCGTTGCCCTTCAGCACCAGCGTGAGCACCTCCTGCTCGCGCCGTGACAGCTTATGGGCGTCGGCATAAATCACCACACGCGATGCGAGATCGTCCTCAGAGCTTGCGCTCTCGGCTGCCACGTCCTCATCGGCACGCGGATGACGGGCATACACACGCAGGATATGGCTAAACTGGCAAAAAAGCTGAGCCGCGCATACCACGAGCAGCACGTTTTCGGAGATATTGCGCTCGGACAGATACCACAAAAAGAGGCCGATGACGGGGTTTTGGGAGTCGGGGCGGCAGAACAAGATCATGTAGGTGTCCTCGGCGATCACGCAAAACACAAGAACGAAGGCCACCTTCCAAAAGAGCTTTGAGCGGTCGAGGTCGAGTTTCTCAACACGCGTTGCTCTGTACCGGTAATGCCAGGCGGCATAGGCAAGACATCCTACATTACCCAGGTCACGCGTGAGCCAAAAGAGATACTGCTGCACCTCTCCGGCAGCGCCGCTGCGAGG
Organism: Collinsella sp.; assembly: GCA_048485235.1. Lineage (GTDB taxonomy): Bacteria > Actinomycetota > Coriobacteriia > Coriobacteriales > Coriobacteriaceae > Collinsella. Next base: position 7,750 of record DBFWCI010000021.1, on the reverse strand, counting down.
CACCAGCAGCAATTGCAAGATTGAAAACGGCACGATAGCGAGTCCGAGCATGCGCGACGTCGGTCTTTTGCGCAAGCGCGCAAACATCCATAGCACCACGCAGGCATAGATGGCAATACCAAGCACGCAGCGCAGCAAGGGGTGCTGCAGCGGCTCGCTAAAGGTAACGGCGTAGTCGTATTTGAGCCGATTGTACTCGTCAAAAAAGATGACCGACATATCGAGCATATAGAGCAAAAAACCCGCCGCGGCCACGAGGCTGTCGCGACGGCGCGTCATGAGCCAAACCACCAATGCCACGGCACTGGTCACCAGAGCCACACCCATGATAATCGTGGTGTAGATATAGAACGCGAAACTCATGCCCGCCTCCCCTGTCTAGATGCTGTGAGGATGTTGACAGATTCTTTGCCGCAAGATTAGACTCACCGATTAAACGTACTGTATCGTTTAGATAAACAAGCTGTGTCTCACCGATGAAAGGAGATGCCATGACACCGATCGCTCCGCTCAAGATGCTCGTCGCGCCCGCCGCCAAGGCCATCACCCGACTCGGTTCTTCCATGACCTACGACAATGTCCCCTGCGCCGTTGAGGCGCGTTCGGACAGCTGCCCCTACCTGGGCCACGTCCCCTACTTTGCACCCAAGCTCGCATCTGATCCCGAGCAGCGTGAGCAGTAATCCAAGATGCATCTAGCACCGCACAACTCGCGGCGCTACTGTTTTGGTGCAAAGCGACCTGTCCCCCTTGCGCCAACGCCGGGATTGTCGATGCTGCGGCCGCGGCGCGATATGAGGCGCGAAACCTCGCCCAGCAACACGCCGATCACCACACCCATGAGGATCGGCAACTTTGACATCTCGGCGGGCGAGCTGTTAAGCGGCACGATTGTCGCAACAATCGAAAGCACGAGTTCTACCACCGGCACCGCAAGCGCTACCGCAAGCACCTTGCCCTCGAAGGGCGCGCGAAACACACGCGGGCGGTCGTCGTATTTACGCAGGCGCCAAAACGCCGGGAACATCGGGATATAGCTCATGAGCAGAAAGACGACGTTCATCGAGAAGAAGACCCAAAAGACGTCGGAACCTTCACCCAGCGGAATCTGAAGTAGCAGCACCAAGCTGGCAAAACAACCGTTAATGAGTGCCGAGCCGTTGGGCATGCCGGTCTTCTTGGACACCAGCGCAAAGGGACGCGGCATGTTGCCATGGCGCGCGGCATAGCTCGCCACGTTGTTGACGCCAAAGCTCCAACAGATCATGTTGGCAAACAGCGTTACCAGAAAGGCCACGCCCACGACCATCGTCAGCGGGTGAGCGCGCCCCACCATGGCGGCAACCGCGTCCACAATGCCCGAATCGAGTGAAAGCTGCTCGGTGGGAACCGCGGCTCCAATACCGATGCCACAGATAATGTAGATCGCCGCGATGGCAACGCCACCGGCGATAACCGCCTTGGGGATATCGCGCGATGGGTTCTTCATCGTGCTGGCAAAGGTCGCGACCACCTCAAAGCCCATAAAGTTGAATAGGATGATTGAAAGATACGTCAGTGAGTTAGTGTCTCCCAGATCGGGGACAAATGTCTTAAACGACATATCGTTGGCAAAGCCGTTGTTGCAGGCAAACCAGATGCCGATGATTCCCACCACGGCGGTAATGAGCACCTTGATGACGGCGCCGCCATCCATGACCCAATCGGCCTCGGCCACCGGCTGCATTGCCATGACCGTGACGCCCCACACAAAGGCAAGCTCGATGGCAATTCGGACCCCAAGCGAAAATTCGATGCCCCATACCGCATTGATGACACTGGGGAACATGCAGGCGATACTTGCCACCCACAGTGGAAAGTTGACCCAATAGCACCAGGAGCAGCGTGCACACCAACGGTCTCCCAAGCCCAGGCGAACCCAGTCGTACAGGCCGCCCTCGGAATCGAACGCCGTACCGAGCTCGGCCACCACCAGGCCATAGGGAAGCAAAAACGTAATGATAAGGAAGATCCACCAGAAGAACTGCACGTTACCCATGGCAGATGCCGGAGCAGCCGCCTCGATGGTAAAGACAACGCAGATAACCGAGAGGATGACCTCGAACAGGGAGAACTTTTTACCTGCCATGGCACGCTTCCCCTACAGCAAAAAGGATGGCATCTGTACCGAAGGCGCAGCCCAAGGTAGGGTTGCAGGCCGCGTCACCGGTGCAGGTGCCATCCCAAAGAGAAGAGAGGATGCAATTGTTGGACCAACGCTCGCGGAACAGGCGCGTGTAGATAACGATACGCTGGTACATAGATACTCCGATCAAAACGGCCGCGATTGCGACCGGAATCTTTTGGCAATTGAAGACGCGTCTGACCTGGGATATTCAAGCGAACAATTGGCCTAACCCGCAATAAATCCCAGATCAGACGCGTACTCAATCAAAGAGGCGGGCACTCCGAAGTGGAGGCAACGGAGTGCCCAAAGAAAAACCCAGCCGACCAAGACATCGAATAAACCGACCATCAATGCCCCGAGATGGTCACGGTGCGATTCACCGACTGTCCGATTGATCGGCTGGGTTTCTGAGGTGCGGCAGATTGCCCTGAAAGAGGAGGGCATAGACCTTAAGGGTCATGCCCGACGATTGAAGGGCAAGGTGCCGTGCCTCGGGAAGACAGACAATTACGCGGACGGCTCCTGCTGAGTAATGCAGTGGATGTTGCCGCCACCGAAGACGACCTGCTCGGACTGAACGCCGACGCACTTGTAGACGCCCTCGCCCCAGACCTCGTCGTAGATCTTCTGGAGCGTGTCGACGGCCAGCTGGTCGTTCTCGTCGCCGTACTGCGGGACGATAACGCCGTGGTTGGTCACGAGGTAGTTCATGTAGGAGGCGATCAGCGGCTCGTCGGGGACGCGCGGCTCGGCGTTCTCGTCGGCGTCGATGGTGTCGCAGGAAGCCTGGTCCATGAACAGCGGGTTCACGGGCATGCAGAGCTTGTAGACCTTCATCTTGCGGCCCTTGGCGTCGACGGCGTTGGAGAGGGTCTCGTAGGCAGCGTGGCACTGCTCGTAGAACGGATACTCGGGATCGTCGGTCCAAATGCAGGCCATGACGCCCGGCGCGATGAACGTGGCGACGTCGTCGATGTGGCCGTTGGTCTCCTCGGGGTCGATGCCCTCCTTGACCCAGATGACCTTCTCGACACCCAGGTAATCCTTGAGGTGCTCGTCCATGTAGGCGCGAAGCTCCTCGCTCCAGGGCTCAAACTTCTTGCGGTACTTGGGCCAGATGGACTCGGGATCCTCTTCCTCCTCCAGAACCGCAGAGCAGGTGCGGCCCGGGGAAAGCAGGCACTGGTCGGTCACGACAAGGGTGCCCTCGCCGTCGACGGTGATGGAGCCGCCCTCGAGGATCATGTCGTCGGGACGATAGCGGCGGCAGCCGGAGAGCTCAGCCATCTTGAGGGCGATCTGCTCGTCCTTGTCCCACGGGAAGTACAGGCCGTCGACGAGGCCGCCGTAGGCGTTGAAGTGCCAGTGGTTGGCGCGCTTCTCGCCCTTGCCGTTGATGACGTAGGTGGCGGCAGTGTCGCGGAACCAGGCGTCGTCGGTGGTCATCTCGATGACGGTGACGTTCTCGTCGTTCTCGAAGACGGCCTTGCAGTTGGCGTAGTCGACCTGGTTGGCGCACATATAGACCGGGGTGAACTCGGAGATGGCGCGGGCGATGGCGGCATACTGCTTCTGGGCCGGCTTGGCGCCGTGGGCCCAGGTGTCGGTGCGGTGGGGCCAGCCCATCCACACGCGATCCTGCGGGGCGAACTCGGCGGGCATGAAGAAGCCGTCGGCCTTGGGGGTGGACTCGGACTCGGTGATCGTACGCATAAGATTTCCTCCAAATCGAACGATCGCTTGCTGCGGGCGGGTTACCCGCAGCCTAAAACCAAGAGATGGTAGGCGCCCGTTCCCCGGCAAAGGTCGGGGCGCCCGGTGCCGGTTTTCACGGAATCGCACCGGCAAGCGACGACGTAACCAAGTGCGCGGAGACAAAACGCACGAAGGATACGGAAGAGAGATTGGGGTGGGCGGTGGTTACCGGAGCTATCGCTCACACCCACCCCGGGGGAATGGTTAGCAAACCTGTCGCTTGGACACGCCTCCGAAGAGGCTAGAGTGCCCGGAGTCGGGAGCGACAAGCCCGACGAAGCGCGCGTTGGTACACGAGGAGGGTTGGAGCCCCAGAACCGGGTGCTCTAGTTCTCCTCGGCCTCGGCGGCCTCCTCAGCGAGACGCTGGGCTGCGAGCTCAGGGGTCAGACCCTTGTACTCGGTCTCGCGGCCCTTAGCGCTGACGACGCGGACGACCTCGCCGATGAGCACGAGCACGATGAAGATAACGATCATCGGGACCTTGTCGCCAATTTCAGCAGCGGAGAACGGGATCAGCGTGGCAACGATGGCAAGAACCAGCTCGATGCAGGGGATGGCCAGCATGACCTTCATCATGGCGCCCTTAAACGGGAACGTGAAGATGCGCTCACGGTTGGGGTCGTTCTTACGAAGGTTGAGGAACGCCGGGAACATCGGGATGTAGGTCAACAGCAGGAAGACGACAGAGGTGCCAAAGAGCATCCAGAAGACACCGTTGGAGATGGCGTCGATGGGAACGAGCTGCAGGCACAGCACCAGGGAGGCAACGACAGCGTTGACCAGGTTGGCGCCGTTGGGCATGTCGTCATCCGAGATCATCGAGGCGAAGACCTTGGGCATGTTGCCGTGCTCGGCAGCGTAGCGAGCAACGGAGTTAACGCCGAAGGACCAAGCGGCCATATTGGCGAACAGGGTGATCAGGAAGGCGATGCAGATGACCTTAAAGATCATGGAGTCGCCCACCATGGTCTGGACTGCGACGATCATGCCGTAGTCGGGATCGATGGAGTCGGCCGGCACGGCGGCGCCGATGCCAAAGCCAGCGAACAGGTAGATCACGGCGATGGACAGGCCACCGACGATGATAGCCTTGGGGATATCGCGAGCGGGATCGGCCATGTCGTCGGTCATGGTGCAGATGACCTCGAAGCCCATGAAGTTAAAGATGATGATCGACAGGTAGCCGAGAGCGTTCGTGTTGGTGAGCTCGGGCAGGAAGGTGGCAGCGGACATGTCGTTCGCAAAACCGTTCTCCATGGCATACCAAATGCCCAAAGCGCCAACGATAACGGCAACGGCGACCTTGATGATGGCGCCACCGTTAAGGACCCACTCGGAGTCGGCCGCCTTGGAGCGGCCCATGAGGTAGACGATCCACACAAAGGCAAGATCGATACCCATCTTGGCGATCAAGTTGAACTCGACGCCAAAGACCATGCCCAAAATGTCGGGGAACATGGTAGCCAGCGAGGCGATCCACAGCGGGTAGTTGACCCAGTAGTAGTACGAGATGCGGGCGCCCCATTTGTCGCCCAGGCCATCGCGTACCCAGTCGTAAATGCCGCCCTCGCCGTCATAGGTGGTACCGAGCTCGGCGACAACCATGCCGTAGGGAAGCAGGAAGGTCAGGATCAGGAAGATCCACCAGAAGAACTGCTGGTTGCCAATGGCAGCAGCAGGAGCGGCGGCCTCGCAAACGAAGACGACGCAGATGATGGTCGAAATGACCGTCAAGAAGGAAAGCTTTTTCTTTCCGTCGCTCATGATGAGCTCCTTCGCTCAGTCTTGGACAGATCCGAGGCCCTAAGGTATTAAGGCAATTGCTTGGGCCTCGGTGAGCGGGCGACAGGAGACGAGCATCCGCCGCCCGCAAACGTGCTTTTAGAAGCCTTGAGGCTTAGAGCTGCTCGAGAGCCTCGAGAGCGGCGTGGAGCTCAGCCTTGGCGGAGTACTCGACACCCTCGTCGTTGAGCGGGGTGCGCTTGCCCAGGGCGGCAAGGAGAGCACGGATGGAGTGCTTGCGGTTCTCGGCCTCGACCCAGCACAGGGAGCGCTCGGGATCGTCCATGACTTCGTCGACGACCTCCTCGTTGCGGGTGGCCGGCAGGCAGTGCATGAACTTGGAGTTGGGGCCGGCAAAGTTCATCATGTCCATGGTGACCTGATACTTGGGATAGAACACGTCCATGTAGTTCTCGCCCGAGACCTCCTCGTCGTACAGGCCATACCACACGTCGGTGTAGATGAAGTCGGCGCCCTTGATGCACTCGATGTCGTCGGAGATGACGACAGAGCCGCCGGAGACCTTGCAGTTCTCCTCGGCGATGGCCATCATCTGCTTGCCGAACTCGGCGCGCTCCTCGACGGTGCCAACGTGCAGGCCGCCGTCGGGGATCTGGTGGCCCTTAGGTCCAAACTGGACAAACTTCATGCCGACCTTGGAGGCGATGAACATGAGGGAGACGCAGACCTGGGTGGCGTCGCCGATGAAGGCCAGGGTGCAGTCCTCGATCTTCTTGCCCTCGGGGAGGTTCTCGAGCATGGTCATGAGGTCGCCCATCTCCTGCGTGGGATGGTTGAACTCGGACATGCCGTTGATGACGGGCACAGCGGAGCCCTCGGCGAGGCCGACGACGTCCTTGTGACGGTCAACGCGAGCCATCATGATGTCGAGCAGCGAGCCCATAACGCGAGCGGTGTCGCCCAGGGACTCGTGACCGCCGAGCTGGATGGTGCCAGGGCCATAGAACTGAGCATGGCCGCCGAGGTCGGTCATAGCGGTCTCGAAGGAAAGACGAGTGCGGGTGGAGACCTGCTGGAAGATCATGCCAAGGCTCTTGTTGCGGAGCAGGTGCGGATAATAACCGTCAACCTTGATGGCCTTCTTCATTGCCAGACCAAGATCCTCGATAGCCAGGATCTGCTCTTTGGTGAAGTCGTTGGTGTCGATGAAATCCTTAGGCAGTGCCATGTCGATTTCCTTTCCGCCGGTCTTGCCGACTATTACTATGAGGCGCTCGAACATCACGCCTCGTGTTGACAAGACCATCATTCACCCGTATGCAATTTTTACCTAGTTTATTCGGGATTAAAGACCGTTCATGGAGTTACACCCCCTCTAAACCAATATAAACCCGACGCTCCTATAAGTTGTCAATAGGCAGTTTGCGGGAGCGCTCCCTTCAATTCGCACAGGAGCTCGTAATACCTCCTCTCCAGTTTCGTCGACCGCCGTCTCCCATGTTCCAGGTGACCGAGTGAGGCCGCGGACATGCCGAGCCCCGCGGCGGCCTGCTTCTGGGTCACCCGCATCGCCTTGCGCATCTTCGCGAGCTCGGGGCCTTCCGGCGCGGCGCCGTCGGGATTCGGGTCCATGAGCACGCGGTACACCTCCCGCGCTATGTAGCGCTTCAGGCAGCGGATCGCCTCCCTCCGGGACTTCCCCTCGGAGGTTCGCTTCGCCACGTACCTCTTCGTCCTCTCGTCGTATGCCATGCGCTTGATCGCGATCTCGTAGAGCGCCCAGTTCGCCTGCCGGTTGCCGCCGCGGTTGAGCCTGTGCCGCTCCGTCTTCCCGCTCGACGCGGGGATCGGGGAGACGCCGCACAGCATCGAGAACGCCGCCTCGCCCTTCAGCCTGCCGGGGTTGTCGCCGGCGGCCACGACCAGGGCGGCGGCGGTCGTCGTGCCGCAGCCCTCGACGCCGAGCAGCGCGGGCGCGTTCGCCTCCAGCAGCGCGCGGATGCGCTCGTCGAGGGACTCGACCTGGCTGCGGGCCTCCTTCCAGACCGCCGCGACGGACCGCAGCGAGGCCAGCACGCTCTCC
>DBFWCI010000020.1:0-13181 GCA_048485235.1 Collinsella sp. | reverse complement strand
TTCCTCTTTCCGGACATGCCGTCCTCCGATCTTCCGGGGCCGGCCGGTCCGGCCCTCAGGGTATCGGGTTCCCACATTCATCCGTACATGTACGGATGAATGTGGGAGGTGTTCGGATGAAGTCGATAATCAAGGGCTGCGACACGTGCCAGTTACCTTTAATGGATATGAGGTGAATGAGGCGATTGTTTTGCTATACTCTCTCCGCACGGGCGATTGGCGCAACGGTTAGCGCAGGTGCTTTACACGCACAAGGCTGGGGGTTCGAATCCCTCATCGCCCACCACTGATTTGATAGGCTCCCAGCAATGGGAGCCTTTCTTTTTTGGGCCCAGTGCATGGGATTCGAACCCGACAGGGTGCGGAGCTGAGGAAACGCGCAAGCGTTTTCCAGCGCAGCACGCGAGGGCCGTAGGCCCGAAGCGAAAGCGGGCGGCGTCAGCCGCACGCGGACATCCCTCATCGCCCACCACTGATTTGATAGGCTCCCAGCAATGGGGGCCTTTCTTTTTTGGACCCATCGCAGAGGGATTCGAACCCCACAGCTCACTCGTTTCAAGGGCAGTGGTCAAAAAATGCCAAATATGAGTACTGCTACCTCTTTTGTAACAGCATTTTCGAGGTCCCAAAGGGCAAATCTGACATCAAAGCAACGGCTAACGGTCCAGATGAGCATGTTTTCTGACAGCAAAACTGGACATATGCGGTCCAATTCGTCAAATTGTGTCTAATTTATATGCTACAGAATTAGTGCCCGTACTCATATTTGGCATTTTTTGACCAGAGGGACTTTTGACCATCGCAAATCAGCAACAAAACGGGCTCCGGATCGCCAAATCATGCCGCATATGACACACCCAGCAGTCCGGAACCCGGTCCAAATTGAGTTATTGCGCCGCGTTAGCCCAAGACGTCCGACAGAATCTCGACCAAACTGTCCACGTCGGCTTCCTCGCAGACGAGCGGCGGCAAGAAACGCAGCGTATGGGCACCTGTAGCGTTGATCACGGCACCGGCGGCCAGCGCGCGGGCAACAACATCATGTGCGTCGCCCGCGGCATCATCCAAATCACAGCCGAGCATCAAGCCGCGGCCACGTACCTCGGTCACGTGCGGCAGCTTGGCGAGCTTTGCCTCCATATAGGCGCCCACCTTGGCAGCATGCTCGGCATAATCGCCACGCACAAGCGCGGAGAGCGTCGCGGCACACGCCGCGATGGCCAAGCAGCTACCGCCAAAGGTCGAGCCGTGGTCGCCCGGCTTAAACACGTCGGCAATCTCCTTCTTTGCCATGACGGCACCCATGGGCACGCCATCGGCAATGCCCTTGGCAAGGCTCATGATGTCGGGCTCCACGCCATAGGTTTGGAATGCAAACGGCTTGCCGGAGCGGAAGATGCCGCACTGGACCTCGTCGGCGATAAGCACGGCGCCCACTTCGTGTGCCAGGTCACGCGCTGCCGCCATAAACTCCTCGGTCATGGGGTGCACGCCACTCTCACCCTGGATCGGCTCGAGCATCACGGCACAAATCTCGCTCCCCAGCTGCTTAAAGATCGCACGCAGCTCGTCCACATCGTTGGGCGTGCAGGCCACAAAGCCACCCGGCAGCGGGCGGAAGCTGTCCTGCAGCCAATCCTGCATGGTGGCGGCAATGGTCTCGAGCGTACGGCCGTGGAACCCGCCGCGCATGCACACGATGGTGTTGCCGCCATTACCGGCACGCTTGGCGTACAGGCGCGCGAGCTTCATCGAGCCCTCGTTGGCCTCGGCGCCAGAGTTGGCAAAGAAGGTCTCCCAAACCTGCTCATCCGCAGCCGGGGCACCAAGAGCAGCTGCCGTGGTCTCATCGCCGGCGGCAATGGCATCGGCAAGCACGCGCGCACCATCTACGTCGTCGTTAGCAAGCTTGGACAGCAGCGCCGCGACCTGTCCGCGCTGCTCGATGTAGAAGTAATTGGAGACATGCATGAGCTTTTTGGTCTGTGCCTCGAGCGCCGAGAGCACAGCCGGGTCGCCATGACCTAGGCTGCACACGCCGATGCCGGCAAGAAAGTCGAGGTACTCACGGCCATCGTCGCCGGTGAGCTTCATGCCGTGACCCTCGACAAACTCGACCGGAGAGCGGCCAAAGGTATGCATAACGTAATGGGATTCAAGCGATTGCTGAGCTGCAAGTGACATGGGATGCCTTTCGTTGGGCGCCAGACGGCGCGGGGCTATGGGTGCAGGAATGGGGCGGCTGAGGGTCAGCTAGACCGTCTGAAGCTTCTCGACCTCGTCAAGGTTCTCGGTCAGACGCGCAGCAAACGTCGAAAGCGGATGCGGATGCGTATCGAACTCGTAAGCCGTCTCGGTGGAATGGATCACGGTGCCGACGCCGGCATCGGTCAGCAGCTCCAGGAGCAGCGAATGCGGCGTCGTGCCGTTAATGATGTGGGCTCGGAACACGCCAGCGGTAAGCGCATCGACGGCCGCACGCAGCTTGGGAATCATGCCCTTATCGACCTCGCCGCCGTAGAGCATTTCGTTAACCTCGTCGAGCGTTAGGTTGGAGATAAGCGAGTCCTTGTCGCTAAAGTCCTTGTACAGACCATCGACATCGGTCAAAAAGATCGCCTTATGCGCATGAAGCGCCGCCGCAACGGCACCGGCGGCGGTGTCGGCGTTGATGTTGAAGAAACCGCCGTCCTCCCCCGCCGCGACGGTAGCTATGACGGGGATGTACTCACTATCGAGTAAGCGCTCGATATAGTCGGTGTTGACGTGCGTCACTTTGCCCACGCGACCGAGCTCGGGGTCGAGCGGCTCGGCGATGAGCGTGCCGGCATCACTGCCCGACACGCCCACGGCCAGGTTGCCGTGGTGGTTGATGGCAGCAACCAGCTCTTGGTTGACCTTGCCGCCCAGCACCTCGCGCACGATATCCATAGTCGCCGGCGTGGTCACACGCTGGCCGTTCTTAAACTCGACGGGAATATCGTAATGGCTCAGCGCCTCGTTGATAGCCTTGCCGCCGCCGTGCACGATGACGGGGCGCATACCGATGATCTTGAGCAAAACGATGTCGCTCATCACGTCGCGGCGCAGCTGCTCATCAACCATGGCGGCTCCGCCATATTTGATAACAACCGTCTTGCCGGTCAGGTTCTTAATCCACGGCAGCGCTTCGAACAGCAGCTGCGCGGCTGCTTCGTTGGATTCGCTCGAACGACAATCGCGTGCGAATTTCATAATCTGCCTCGTCTTTCGTATCGTTATCGCGCCGTGCTCCGCTGTCCGCAATCGCGGCAAGATGCGCAGCGTGCCTGGAATCTAGGAACGGTAGTCGCCGTTGATGGAGATGTACTCGTGCGTGAGGTCGCAGGTCCACACGGTCGTTGCCGCGTCGCCGGCGCCCAGGTCGGCCGAGATCACGATCTCGGGCGCCTCGAAACGCCGCAGAGCCTCGTCCTCGTCAAAGGGAACAGTCAGACCGTCGCGACAGACGGGCATGCCCATCATGTCGATGGAAACGTCTTCCTGATTAAACTTCACGCCGCACTTGCCAAGCGCCATAGCAACACGGCCCCAGTTGCAGTCGTGGCCGGCGATGCAGGTCTTAACGAGCAGCGAGTTGGCAACGGCACGGGCGGCGATATCGGCCTCCTCGTCGTTCACGGCGCCGGTAACGTTGACCGTAACGAGCTTGGATGCGCCCTCGCCATCGGCGGCGATATTGCGCGCCAGGCTCTCGCACACCTCGTGCACGGCAAATGCCAACTCGTCGAAGGCATCGGAGCCCTCGACGATAGGCTCGGCATCTGCGGCAGCGGCGCCGGAGGCAAGCATGATGCAGGTGTCGTTGGTCGAGGTGTCGGAATCGACCGTTACCTTGTTAAAGGTCTGCTTGACGGTGGAGAGCAACAGGGCGTGGAGCGCCGCCGGCTCGACGGGGGCATCGGTAGTGATGACCGCGATCATGGTGGCCATGTTGGGCATGATCATGCCCGAGCCCTTGCACATACCGCCCACCGTATAGGCATTGCCTGTGTGTCCCGCAGCCTCGCTGACGTAGGACACGGCGTACTCCTTGGAGTGCGTGTCGGTCGTCATGATGGCGCGAGCGGCATCGGCGCCACCGTGGGCGGAGAGTGCCTCGTAGGCAGCAGGAATGGCGGTCTCAAACGTGTCGATCGGCAGAATCTGGCCAATCACACCCGTGGAGGCAACCAGAATCTGCTGGGGCTCGCAGCCGATGACCTGCGATGCGATGCTGCACGTCTCGCGCGCGCATGCAAGGCCGGTCTCGCCCGTGGCGGCGTTGGCATTGCCAGAGTTGACCGAAACGCCGGCAATGACGCCGTAGCCCTTGTCGGCGCCGCCCAGGTTGGCACGGCTCACCTGCACGGGCGCCGCACAAAAGCGGTTAGTCGTAAACACGCCGGCCCCGGGACAGGGTTTATCGGGCACGACGAGCGCGTAATCCAGGCGCTCGGGATTCTTCCGGAATCCCGCATGGATGCCTGTGGCCTTAAAGCCGGCCGCTGCCGTAACGCCACCCTCGACGGCGCGAATCTTGATATCAAACAGCTCGATATTCATCGTCTTTATGACTCCTTATGTCAAACAAAAAACGGACATCGGTTGGTGCGCCATGCCAGTCGTAATCATGAGACCAGCTTAAGAGTGGCGCCCCACTCGATGCCCGACTACCAAATCGTTAACAATCGAATGTGCTACACCGGGCACGCCACTGTGGGCAAGCCTCGTCGCTCGTCAAAACCAAAGACGATGTTGGCGCACTGGACCGCCTGGCCTGCTGCACCCTTGCACAGATTGTCGATGGCGCCCGTCGCCACCAGAACGCCCGCGCGCTTGTTGAGCGCGAGGCCAATCTGGGCGGCGTTGGTTCCGACGACCGAAGCCGTCTTGGGCTGCTGGCCGGCGTCGAGCACGCGCACAAAGGTGCGTCCAGCGTAGAACTGCTTGTAATAGTCGACGACATCCTCAAGAGCCAGGGAGTCGATGGCCTGCGGCGTGAGCGGCAGCGTCACCGTGGAGAGCAGGCCGCGCTTGAGCGGTGCCAGGTGCGGGGTAAAAACGACGCGATCGGTTAGACCGAGGATTTGCTCGATTTCGGGCGTGTGACGATGCTTACCCACGCCATAGGCCTCCAGGTTTTCGTCCGCGCTGCAAAAATGGGTGCGGGCGTTACAGGACTTGCCGGCACCCGTCACGCCGCTGATGGCGTCAACGATCACGGGACCGCTCTCGGCCACCCAGCCCGCACGCACGGCAGGCGCGGCAGCGAGGCTCGTTGCGGTGGGATAGCAGCCGGCGCAGGCGACCAACACGGGCCTGCCAGCGGCATGGCTGGAAGCAGCGGTCTCCAAGTCCTGGCAGAACAGCTCGGGCAGGCCGAAAGCACGCGTCTTGAGCAGCTCGGGGCTCGTGTGCTCGGCGGCATACCATGCCTCAAAGGTGGCCGGATCGCTCAGGCGATAGTCGGCCGAGAGGTCAATGCAGGAGACTCCCGCGGCAAGCAGGGCGGGCACCTGTGCCATGGCAGCCGTGTGCGGCACGGCCAAAAAGACCGCGTCGCAGTTCTTGAGCTCGGGGGCGTCATGCGTCGTGAAGACAAGATCGCTTACGCCGGTGAAGCTCGGGTACACCGCAGACAACGGCTGGCCGGCATCGGCGTTGGACGTAATGGCAACAAGTTCAAACTCGGGATGGCCGAGCACGAGGCGAATGAGCTCGGCTCCGGCATATCCAGCCGCGCCGACGATTCCAACCTTCAATGACATATCAGACTCCTTGTCTGCGATTTATGCACCGATGCGCATTTCGCAGTGGTCGTTATGAGATGGATTGAAACTTTAGCACCAAAAGATGCATGAACACGTAAATGGCTTGCATATTCATGCATTGAAACATTCCCGACACATTCGCTTGAAGGAATTGACAAATGGAGCGGGCCCCGTATTGACCGGCGCTCCTAACGGCGCCGGGCAATACGGGGCCCGCCCATGCGAAAACCAAGTTGTTAGGATGAGCCAGCTGGCTAGAGCTCGACCGGCACCCATTCGTCGTGATTGCAGATAAAAGCCTCGGGATCCTCGACGCTAAAGAAGACGAGTGTGGGGTCGTTAGGCCCCTCATAGTGCTCGCTCAAGCGCTCAAGATGTTTCCATCCTGCCTCGCGCATTTCGCTCGAAGCCCGGTCATCCAGACCCGCACGTCCGCGCAGAATCAACCAGCCATGGCCCGGCCACCAACTCGTGGCCTCAAAGCGCTGGTTTTGCAGCAGCTCCTGCCACACATCTTTAGTGCGCGCTGTTACAAACCACAGCTTGCCGTCCTGGATCTGTGCAAACGAGAACGGACGCACATGCGGCTGCCCGTCCACGCTCGTCGCCAAATACCATGCCGGCACCGACGTCAGATACTCCAAAACCGTATTCAATCCGTCCACGTTTCCTCCTGTACTAGCTAGTTTGGGAACCTGGTTTGTGCTTGCTAGAGATCCAGGCGCTCCTCGCTGCCGTCGATATCGCAGAAGCGCACGGCAATGTTGCGGACCGAAAAGAAAGCAAGGCGGCCGTCGTTGGCACTCTCGTGTTCCTCGCCAATGCCCACCATGTGCTTAAAGCCTGCTTGACGCACCTTGTCGCTCGCAACTGCGTCGTCCTCAAGTGCGGCCTCGCCGGTCAACACGATCCAACACTCCCCCGGCTTCCAGCCCGAGAGCTCAAACTTGGGATTCGCACCCAGCTCCGCCCATGCATCCTTGTCGCGCGATGTGCAAAACCACAACTTACCGTCATCGACCATGGCAAACGAAAACGGTCTCACGCGGGGCTGATGTCCGTCGGCCACATCGGTCGTGGCCAGATACCACGCCGGAATGCGCCTGAGATACGAACAGGCGCGCTCAAGCTGAGCCGTGCGGTCGTTGTCGGTCATAGGGACCCCTTTCTTGCGCTCGAATCGCGCCTAAACAAGTTGAAGGTTGATGACGATGACGCAGATGAGCAGCAACGCCGTCACCACCGCCGCCAACGCATCGCCGCGGCCAAACGTAAGCGCATGCAGGCGCGTGCGGCCCTGCTCGCCATGATAGCAGCGTGCATCCATGGCAGCAGACAGCGTCTCGGCATGGCGGAACACGCCGGTGAACAGCGGGATCGCCACACTGCCGAGCATGCGTACGCCACCGAGCGGGCCTCCCGTCACGCGCGCACCGCGGCTTGCCTGTGCATCGGTCGTCTGCTTCATCTCAGTGGCAAACTGCGGCATAAAGCGTAGCGCGATACCCATGATCATGCCGAGCTCGTGCGCAGGAAGTCCCACACGCGCAAACGGCGCGAGCAGGCGCTCAAAGCCCGCGGTGAGGTCGAGCGTCGGCGTGGTGAGTGTAATGGCGCTCATACCGGCCATCATCAACGTCAGGCGGCACGCCATAAAGGCGGCAGAACGCAGTGAGCCCTCGCTTATCTGCAGAAAGCCGAGCTGCCACAGGATGCGCCCACTCTGATCGGTAAACAAGTTGAGCACCGCGACCACGACGACGATTGCCAGCAGCGGCGCCATCGATGATAGGACCCGGCGCAACGGCACCCGGGACACGGTATAGATCAGGACAACGAAGATTGCGACCGGGACCAGTCCGCGGAAGCTGCTGACTGTGAGCGTCGTGATCAGAAACACAAAGCCCAAGAGCAACTTAGTTCGCGGGTCCAGGCGGTGGATCGCACTATCGCCGGGATAGTAGCTGCCAAACGAAAACGCCTCCATTAGCAGCCCTCCTCTCGTGCGGACGCACTGGAATCGGCCCGATGCGAAGCGCCCGAAGGACCATCCGCACAACCGAGCAGCAAGTCTGACAGTTCGACTGCCAACGACTCAACCGTATAGAGGCCGTCAAAGCGCAGCGGCACGCCTGCCTTCGCAAGCGCCAGCGCCATGCGCTGGGCAGCGGGAACACCCAAGCCGATCGATTTAAGCTCATCCGCATGCGCAAACACCTGAGCGGGCGTGCCCTCGGCAAACACCGCACCTTTGTTCATTACGACGATGCGGTCACAGCAATTGGCCAGGTCATCCATACTATGCGAAACCATTACAACGGTCAGGCCATCGCGGTGAAGTCGATCGATAAGCTCAAGGAAATCCCTGCGCGCAGCCGGATCGAGCCCCGCCATGGGTTCATCGAGCACCAGGACTTCGGGCTCCATGGCGAGCACGCCGGCGAATGCCACACGCCGTTGCTGACCGCCCGAAAGCTCAAAGGGACTCTTGTCGCCGACCGTGGAAAGGTCGAGGCCCACGCGTGAGAGCGATGACTCGACACGACGGTCGACTTCATCTTGCGGCAAGCCAAGGTTATGCGGACCAAACGCCACGTCCTGCGCCACGGTTTCGGCAAACAGCTGGCGCTCAGGATATTGAAACACCACGCCGACCTTGGCCTTAACCGCGGCGGCGTCTTTCTTGTTTGACAGATCGAGCCCCAGCGCGCGAACGGATCCCTCCTGGGGGCGAATCAAACCGTTGAGATGCTGGACCAGCGTCGACTTACCCGAACCGGTATGACCTGCCAAGCCCAGGAACTCGCCGCGACGCACCGTCAGCGATACATCGCGCAGCGCCCACGGGCTGCTTGGGTCGTTTCCCCAGAGAGCCTGTTTGTTCGATTTGTCCGCAGTGGCCGAGCGCTTATGCCAGCGGCGGCGCTCGCGCGGACTGAGCGAATAACTGTACGAAACATGGGATAGTTCGATAACGGGCTCTGGTACGTTATCTTCGTTGTCTGCCGAAACCGTACCGCCAACGATTTCCGATTGGGGTGCGGAAGACTGCCCCACAGTGCCTGCCCCACTTCGCTCGGCATAAGTCTCCACAACCTCGGCAACCATACCCGCCTCGCGCACCTGCGCATGAACAGGCACGCCCTTCGCACGAAGCGCCGTGCCCAAACGGCACGACTCTGGCATGTCAAGGTTGAGCTGAACGAGTTCATTCGCCCGCGTCAGAATCTCCTCGGGCGTGCCCAGCATGGCAACTCGTCCCGTCTGAAACACGGCGACACGATCGGCCTCGGCAGCCTCTTCCATAAAGTGCGTAATCATCACGATAGTCATGCCGCGATCGTGGAGTGCGCGGCACGCTTTCATAAGACCCTTGCGTCCGCGCGGATCGAGCATCGAGGAGGCCTCGTCCAAGATAAGCACGCGCGGCTCCATGGCAAGTACGCCGGCGAGCGCCACGCGCTGCTTTTGTCCGCCCGAGAGCGCATGGGTCTCGTGGCGCTCAAAGCCCACCAGGCCCACGCCCTTCAGCGCCTCGCGTACGCGCTGCGCAATTTGCGCCGATGGCACGCCAAGGTTTTCGGGACCGAACGCAACGTCATCTTCGACAAGCGTTGCCACCAGCTGATCATCGGGATTCTGGAACACCATGCCCGCGGTCGAACGAATGTCGTAGACCAGCTCGGGATCGGACGCATCCATGCCGTTGACGCGCACCGTGCCCGCATCGGATTGCAACAGCGCATTCAGATGCTTGGCAAACGTCGACTTGCCCGACCCATTGCCACCGAGGATGCAGAAAAACTCGCCATCCTCGATGTTCAGATCGACGCCGTCGAGTGCCGACACGGCACCGTCATAGCTAAAGGAAACGCCCCGACACTCAATCATGCGCGGCCTTTGACCTGGTCTTTTTTAGGCGTGATGAGGTTGGAGACCGCTTTATACACCGCCAGCGTCAACACCGAGTTAAGCACGGTCTTGATAAGGTTGAACGGCAGCACGGCAGGAATCATGAGCGGGGCGATCACATCGACCGAGCCATACCAGAACCATACGCCAATGGTAAGGTTTGCGACCATAGACAACGCCGTAGCGGCAATAACGCCGAGCACCAGGCCAATCACGGCACCCTTATAGGTATGCATCTTCTGATAGACGATAGCCGCAGGCAGAATGTAGCCCAGCGTGGCAACCAGGTTCATAAGCGCGCCGACCCAGTCACCCGTGGTGAGCGCATGGATAACGATAGCCATAGCGGCAACAGCAGTGCCGGCGCCAGGACCATACGCAAACCCGCACACCATCGCCGGTACCAGCGACGGGTCATACGTCAAAAACGGCGCCGAAGGAAGGATAGGCAGCTGCACGTACATAAACAGGGCGCCCAAGGCGCACATCAACGCCATGGTAACGAGCTGTTTGGTGCTCCACCTATTCGTGTTCTCAAAATGGATATGCTGCGACTGTTCAGACATAAGATCACCTGCCTCTTTCATCCGGACTCTAACCGTTGGTACTGGGATCTCACCAGTTCAGCCGGCATGCGAACCAACACACGCACGGGTCGCGGACTCATCGGCTCGGTCGCAGACACCTCGCCTGCGCCACGGCGTCCCTTTGACACCGCCCGATTTACCGCCAGTGGGGAATTCCACCCCGCCCTGAAACAGCAATTGCAAGTGTAGCACCGGTAGGCTTTCGCGCAAGTATGCCAAGGGTAATTTATGGCGGGGGAACGCTCCAGAAATGCGACCGGGACAAGTTAACGCGACAACCACGTTCTCCGTCCACGCCAAAGTAACGCGCCTTTCGCGGCAAAGCCGCGAAACAGCGACCGGGACACGTATCCCCATCAGCCACGATCTCCGCCCACGCCGACCTCAAGGCCGTAAACGCAGGGGATCCGGGGGCGGGACGGGGTTTCTCTCCGGAACATTCCGCAGGACGCAAAGAGGCTCCGCAGCGCGAAGCGCAATGCGGAGCCTCTTTGCATGTCCGAGGACGTTCCGGAGAGAAGTCCCCGTCCCGCCCCCGGATTCCCGGTGGGAGTTCTAGACCTTGTCGGCCTTAGTACATACCGCCGCCCTGCTGACCAGCGGTAGCAGCAGCGATTGCGTCCTCAAGCTGAGTGTTCTTGGGCACATCGGAGACGGTGGCCTCGGTGATGAGGATCAGGCTGGCGACAGAAGCAGCGTTCTGCAGGGTGACGCGGCTGACCTTGACGGGGTCGAGGACGCCCATCTCGATCATGTCGCCCCACTCGCCGTTGGCAGAGTTGAGACCCTGGCCGGCGGGCAGCTCGGCAACCTTGTCGACCACGACAGCGCCCTCAAAGCCAGCGTTCTTGGCGATGGTGGCGACCGGAGCGGTCAGAGCCTTCTTGACGATGTCGACGCCGATCTTCTCCTCGGGGTCATCGATCTCGACGGCATCGAGCGCAGGAGCAGCGTCCATGAAGGCGACGCCGCCGCCAGCGACAATGCCCTCCTCGACAGCAGCGCGGGTGGCCTGCAGGGCGTCCTCGACGCGATGTTTGATCTCCTTGAGCTCGGACTCGGTAGCAGCGCCGACCTTGATGACGGCAACGCCACCGGAGAGCTTGGCCAGGCGCTCCTGGAGCTTCTCACGGTCGAAGTCAGAGGTGGTGTTCTCCATCTCGCCCTTAATCTGAGCGATACGGGCGTCGATGGCCTCCTTGGAGCCAGCGCCGCCGACGACGACGGTGTTGTCCTTAGAGATGGTGACGGACTTAGCGGTACCGAGCATATCGGCGGTGATGTCAGCGACCTTCACGCCCAGCTCGTCCAGGGCGGCCTGGCCACCGGTGAGGACGGCGATGTCCTCGAGGATGCGCTTGCGGCGATCGCCGTAGCCCGGAGCCTTGACGGCGCAGACGTTGAGGGCGCCACGGATCTTGTTGAGGACCAGGGTAGGCAGAGCCTCGCCGTCGATGTCCTCAGCGATGATGAGCAGGCCACGGCCAGCGCGCTGGACAGCCTCGAGAACGGGCATGATGTCCTGAACGCTGGAGATCTTCTGGTCGGTGATGAGGATGTACGGATCCTTCATCACGGCCTCCATGCGGTCGTTGTCCGTGACGAAGTAAGCGGAGACATAGCCCTTGTCGAACTGCATGCCCTCGACGGTGTCGATGGTGATGTCGAACGTCTGGGAATCCTCGACGGTGATGACGCCGTCCTTGCCCACGACCTCCATGGCCTCGGCGATCTTCTCGCCGACCTCGGGGTCACCGGCAGAGATGGTACCGACGGAAGCAATCTGCTCCTTGGTCTCGACCGGCTTGGCCTGCTTCTTCATCTCGGCGACGGCGGCGTTGACGGCCTTGTCGATGCCGCGACGGATGGCCAGCGGGTTAGCGCCAGCAGCAACGTTGCGCAGACCGTCGTTGACGATGGCCTGAGCGAGCAGGGTTGCGGTGGTGGTGCCGTCACCCACGGTGTCGTTGGTCTTGGTGGCAACCTCCTTCACCAGCTGGGCGCCCATGTTCTCGATGTTGTCCTCGAGCTCAATCTCCTTGGCGACGGAAACGCCGTCGTTGGTGATGGTCGGGGCACCGAACGTGCGCTGCAGCGCAACGTAGCGACCCTTGGGGCCCATGGTGACGGTAACGGCGTCGGCCAGAGTGTTGACGCCCTTGGCAAGCTTAGCGCGGGCATCGGTGTTGAACTTAATGTTCTTTGCCATGGTAGGTAATCCTCCAAAAGAAATGTGACTCGCGTCGCCGCTTCCGAGTCCTATGCGGCGGCCGCGTTCAAAGACGAATCAGAGATTCTGACGAGACTAGGCCTCGACAACGGCGTAGATGTCGTCGGCGCGCATCAGCAGATACTTCTCGCCGTCGACCTTGACCTCGTTGCCACCGAACTTACCGTAGATGACAACGTCGCCAACCTTGACGTCCATGGGGATGCGCTCACCCTTGTCGTTGACCTTGCCGGCGCCCACGGCAACGATGGTGCCGCGCTGCGGCTTCTCCTGAGCGTTGCTGGCGATATACAGACCAGAAGCGGTCTTCTGCTCGGCCTCGTCGGGCTTGACCAGAACACGATCTGCAAGCGGCTTCAAAGACGACATGCTTGTCTCCTCCTTTTTGGGCCGCGCGGTTATACCACGCGAATTAACCCTTTTTGTTTGCGTACGCGTTGAATGGTACCCACGAATGGCGGGTTATACAACACGGAGTCAAAAAATCTTATTTTTTGGCACTTAGATTTTCTGAATGCCGGGGGATAACTTAGAAGTGGCTCCCGGGGCGGACCGGAGGGCATGAAGTTTGCTGCTCTACAGTCCTGCGCAAGACGGAAAGCACATTAAGTGCTTTCCTTTGCGTGCGGAACTCGCGACAAACTTCATGCCCTCCGGTCC
>DBFWCI010000019.1:0-3744 GCA_048485235.1 Collinsella sp. | reverse complement strand
CATGTCCGCGGCCTCACTCGGTCACCTGGAACATGGGAGACGGCGGTCGACGAAACTGGAGAGGAGGTATTACGAGCTCCTGTGCGAATTGAAGGGAGCGCTCCCGCAAACTGCCTATTGACAACTTATAGGAGCGTCGGTTTTCTTTTTACCAATTTCGGTATGGTCGACAATCCGCAGTTCAGCCCCGTAATCCGGCATAGTTTTGAAGTTAGTCGTTGGGGACGTTCCTAAATGACTAGTCGAACAAGAACGTCCCCAACAACTAGTCGTTTAAGAACGTCCCCAACGACTACCCCGATGTTTTTGCAGCGCCGTAACTAAATAAGTTTGGTACCTTGACATTCCTGTCGGCCACTCCTAGATTAGTTAGGCACAAAACAATCCCACTACCTAACTAAAGAAAGGAGCGATACGAATTCATGTGCGATGAACCCCTTAACCTTCGTCCGCATGAGCCCGGCGGTGACCCGTCGCAACCGGTAGACATACCCGAAGCGGTCAGCGCTGAAGACAAACTCGCCAAGCGCATTCTGAGCGGCCTGGGCTTTTGCGGCCATTACATGCATTTTCATGGCGGAGGCGTGTCCGGCAAGGCGCCCATTATCTGCCTGCTGGCCAAACAGCCCGGCGGCGAGATGTCGCAGCAGGAACTCGGCATGCACTTTGACCTCAAGCCGGGGTCGCTTTCCGAGATCCTGTCCAAGCTCGAGGTCAACGGCCTCATCGAGCGCAGCCGTAACCCCAAGGATCGACGGCAACTCACCATTCGCCTGACCGAAACCGGCCGGGAAAACGCCCGCATCGACCAGGCGGCCCGCATCCGCTTTAGAGAACGGGCCTTTAGCGCGCTCACCCATGACGAGCGCGAAGACCTCGCCGAAATGCTCGATAAAATCCGTGTAACCTGGGAGGAACTGGATGATTAAAACCCTCATGGGCAGCATCCGCGACTATATGAAAGTCGCTGTTGCCACGCCATTGCTCGTGCTTGGCGAGGTGCTCTGCGAGATGCTGATTCCATTTATCACCGCCAACCTGATCGACGCCATCAAAGACGGCACCACCGTAGCCGAGATGCTTCCCACCGCAGGCTTTTTGGTGCTCATCGCGCTGACGTCGCTTGCTTTTGGCGCCGCGGCCGGCGTCACCTGCAGCCATGCAAGCTGCGGGTTCGCCAAGAACCTGCGTCACGACCTGTTCTACAAGATCCAGACGTTCAGCTTTGCCAACATCGATGAGTTCTCGAGCTCCTCGCTCGTCACGCGCCTGACCACCGATATCAACAACGTGCAGCAGGCCTTTATGATGATCATCCGTATCGCCGTGCGCGCGCCGCTGGTATTGATCTTCGCCTTTACCATGGCGTTTATCATGGGCGGCAGCGTCGCCATGGTCTACCTGGTCATCATTCCGCTGCTGGGCTTTGGACTGTTCTTTATCATCTTTAAGGTGCGCCCCATCTTCTCGCGCGTGTTCCACAAGTACGATGCCCTTAACGAGTCCGTCGAGGAAAACGTCACCGGCATGCGCGTGGTTAAGAGCTACGTGCGCGAAGACTTTGAGAAGGAGAAGTTCGCGACCGCCGCGCGCGACGTCCAGATGGACTTCACCCGCGCCGAGAAGCTGCTCGCCTTTAACAACCCCATGATGAACATCTGCGTCAACGGCGCGTTTGTCGTCATCATCTACCTTGGCTCCAAGCTCATCATCACGAGCCAGGGCACGCTGTTCGACGTGGGCCAGCTCTCTTCAATCTTTACCTACGGTTTCCAGATCCTCATGAGCCTGATGCAGCTGTCGATGATCTTTGTCATGGTAACTATGGCCGACGAATCGGCGCACCGCATTACCGAGGTGCTTGCCGCCGAGCCCACAATCGCCAACCCGACCAAGCCCGTGCTCGAGGTTGCCGACGGCTCCATCGACTTTGACCACGTGAGCTTTAAGTATTCCGCGCATGCGAAACGCCAGGCGCTCGACGACATCGACCTGCACATTAAGAGCGGCGAGACCATCGGCATCATCGGCGGCACCGGCTCGGCCAAGTCCACGCTCGTAAACCTCATTGCCCGCCTGTACGACGCCACCGAAGGCACCGTGCGCGTAGGCGGCATGGACGTGCGCGACTACGGCTTGGACGCGCTGCGCCACCAGGTCGCCATGGTGCTGCAGAAAAACGTGCTGTTTAGCGGCACCATTGCCGAGAATCTGCGCTGGGGCGACCCGAACGCCACCGACGAGGAGGTCCGCGAAGCGGCACATCTGGCCTGCGCCGATGAGTTTGTCGACGGCTTCCCCAAGGGCTACGACACCTGGATCGAGCAGGGCGGCTCCAATGTTTCCGGCGGTCAGAAGCAGCGCCTGTGCATTGCGCGTGCCCTGCTGCGTCGCCCCAAGATCTTGATCCTGGACGACTCCACCAGCGCCGTCGACACCAAGACCGACGCCAAGATTCGCGCAGGACTGGCAAGCTATCTGCCCAACACGACCAAGCTCATCATCGCCCAGCGCATTAGCTCCGTGCAGGATGCAGACCGCATCATCGTCATGGAGGGTGGCCACATCGCGCAGATCGGCAACCATGATGAGCTGCTTAAGACAAGCGAGATCTACCGCGAGACCTTTACCTCGCAGAACAAGATGTCTGCCGAGGGCGAGGAGGCCGTCGAAGCCGACACCGAGGCATCCGCAACACAAGCTCAGACCCAGGAAGGAGGCGAGGCACATGAGTAAGGCAACGACCGCCGAGCGCGCGCTCAACCGCAAGGGTGGCACCATGTCGCGCCTCATCAAGACGCTCTTTGGCTTCTACCCCGTGCTTTTGCCCCTCGTCGTCGTCGGCGTGGTGCTCTGCGCCATCATCAACTCCATCGGCGCGACCTTCCTTCAGAGCGCCCTGCAGATTATTAGCGAATCGTGGCAGTCGGGCGATTGGGAAGCCGCGCAGCCCAAGATCGCACAGCTCGTGACCACCCTCGCCTGCATCTACGGCATCGGCATCCTGTCCTCGCTCTTCTGGAACCGCGCCATGGCCATCGTCACGCAGGGCTCGCTGGAGAAGCTGCGCGAGAAGATGTTCAACCGCATGCAGGACCTGCCGATCCGCTACTTCGACACGCACCAGCGCGGCGACATCATGAGCCACTACACCAATGACATCGACACGCTGCGCCAGATGATCAGCCAGTCGCTGCCCAACCTGCTCATGACGGTCATCGTCATCGTCACGGTGTTCTTTATCATGCTGTACTACAGCGTGTGGATGTGCTTGGTCATTATTGCCGGCGTCGCCTTTATGACCTTTATGACCAAGCTGCTCGGCTCCAACTCCGCGCGCTTCTTTATTGCGCAGCAGACCGAGCTCGGCGTTGTCGAGGGCCATATCGAGGAAGTCATGAACGGTCAGAAGGTCGTCAAGGCATTCTGCCACGAGTCTGCCGCCGAAGCCGATTTTGACGAGCGCAACGAAAAGCTCTTCGAGGTCTCGCAGAAGGCCAACATGTACGCCAACATCCTCATGCCCATCCTTATGAACCTGGGCAACCTGCTCTACGTGCTGGTCGCACTGGCCGGCGGCATTTTCCTAGCGCTGGGCGTGCCCAACCTGAGCATCTCGGGCATGGCGCTGTCCATCGCCGTCGTGGTGCCGTTCCTCAACATGACCAAGCAGTTCTGTGGACAGATCGGCCAGATCTCGCAGCAGATCAACGCCGTGGTCATGGGCCTCGCCGGCGCCGACCG
>DBFWCI010000018.1:0-37416 GCA_048485235.1 Collinsella sp. | reverse complement strand
GGCGTCAGCAGGTCAGTGGGTCATCGTCCCGGCGTTCAGCATCAGGGTAGCGCTGCGACGCGGAAATCGCGCGCTGTTGACGCGCCCCCGCAGTGCCCGCTTCCCCCAAGGACAATTATCAGTGCAGGTAGGTGGCTCGCGAATTTAGCAAAAACCGGTGCATGGTCGAGCATCCCGGGCTAAACGTAGTAAATGGGCATTGTTTTGATATGTCACTCATATAGTCACAGCGAAATTGAGCCCAAAAGATGAAAAAACGCCCGTCGGCGGTGGTGCCGGCGGGCGTTGCTGTGCAATATGTCGCGTTGTGGGCCTAGTGCCTCATAAAGTGGTATTCGATCACATTGCTGTATGGGTGACCCGGGCCCACAATGCCCTGCGGGAACAGCGGCTGGTGCGGCGTGTCGGGGTACATCTCTGCCTCGAGGGCAAAGCCGGCGCCCCAGCTATAGTTGGCATCGTCCTTGGCGTGCTCGTCGCCCAGCCAATTGCCAGTGTAGAGCTGCACGCCCGGGGCGGTGGTGTAGTAGTCCAGCTCGCGGCCGGTCCACATCTCCTCGACATGCAGGGCGCGGCGCAGGTTGCGACCGTATTGATAGTCATCGATGCACAGGCAGTGGTCGTAGCCGCGTGCCTGCTTAATCTGCGGATCGTCGGCCTCCATGCCAGGCGCGACGGGGCGCAGCTCACGGAAGTCAAATGGCGTGCCCTCGACCGGAGCAATCTCGCCGGTGGGGATGTTCTGCTCGTTGATGGGCAGGTAGTGGGCAGCGTTAGCAACAAAGAAGTGCTCACAGTCCATTCCGGCGTTATGGCCGGCAAGGTTAAAGTACGTGTGGTTGGTCATGGCCACGTAGGTGGCGCGGTCGCTCTCGCAGCCGTATTCGATACGGAAGCAGCCGGTGCGCGTCACGGTAAACACGGCCGTAAAGGTGCGGTTGCCGGGAAGACCCAGCTCACCGTCCTCAAGCGAGGTGGTCATGCGCACGGCATTGTGGACCTCGTCGAGCTCAACGTCCCACACGCGCTTGTGCAGGCCGTGCTCAAGGTCGCTGTGCAGGTTGTTGACGCCCTCGTTGGCCGGCATATGCCAGTCCGTGCCGGCGATGGTGATCGTGGCGCCCGCAGTGCGGTTGGCCACGGGGCCGATGGTCGCGCCAAAGCAGGCGGGGTTGTCAAAGTAATCCTCGAGCTTATCGAAGCCCAGCACCACATCGCGCACGTTGCCGGGGATGTCGGGCACGTCGATGCCCAGCACGGTGGCGCCAAAGTCCATAATGCGAACGCAGATCTCGGGCCCGTTGAGGGTGTAACGATGAACGGGGGTACCGCACGGCGCGGTGCCGAAAAGCTCGGAAGTGATCATTTGGTTCCTAACATCGAGGTATTTCCGACAAACTGTAGCGCGAACAGGCGAGATTATCACTACACCCCACTAAAGCAGGGGGTATTTTTCTCAAAAAAGTGATGATTGAGCTGTACGGGCGTTCATTTTTGACACGCACGGGTCTGATACAATTTGTTCGTTACTGTTTGAATGATATGCACGCATAGAACGGCGAGGATTCATCGTGATTAAGGCAGAGCGACAGGATAGGGTTCGTCAGCTGCTCGAGGAGCAGGGCACGGTCTCGGTCAAGGAGATTTCGGATGCACTGGGTGTCTCGGATATGACGATCCGCCGCGATCTCGAGGAGCTTGCGAGCCTGGGCGAGATCGAGCGCGTGCACGGTGGAGCCCGCAGTGCGCAGGGCCGTCCACATGCTATGTTGCGCCATGAGTATTCGCACAGCGAAAAGCGCACCAAGCATGCCGAGGAAAAGTTGCAGATCGCGCGCCGCGCCGTGGAGCTCATCGAGGAGGGCTCGACCATCTTTTTGGGTACGGGCACCACGGTTGAGCAGATGGCCTCGATGCTGCCGGCATTTCGTCTGCGCATCGTGACCAATTCGCTTTCGGTGTTTAACCTGCTCGAGGCGCGCGAGGACTGCGACCTGTGCCTAGTGGGCGGCATGTACCGTCGCCGTACCGCCGCTTTTGTGGGACCAACGGCCGAGGATACCCTGCGTGCGCTGGGCATCGACGCGGCGTTTATCGGCGCCAACGGCATTCTGGATGGCGACGTGTCTACGTCTAATATGGATGAGGGTCGTATCCAGCAGCTCG
Organism: Collinsella sp.; assembly: GCA_048485235.1. Lineage (GTDB taxonomy): Bacteria > Actinomycetota > Coriobacteriia > Coriobacteriales > Coriobacteriaceae > Collinsella. The sequence goes on along the minus strand of DBFWCI010000018.1, from coordinate 35,250 downwards.
CCTTTAGCAAGGCCGACTCGCGCTATCTGATCGCCGACTCCAGTAAGATCGGCAAGCGCGACTTCTACACCTTCTGCCGTCTGGACAGCCTGGACGCCGTGGTGTGCGAGCCGGGCATCGCCGCCGAGGATCGCGCCGCCATCGAGGAACTCACGCAGGTCATTTGCTAGCTAGCGCTGCAAGCGATACATCTGCCCCCTGCCGGCGCGGGGGTACCGCTTTGCAATGACGCGTAAATAACTTTGGGCAACAAGGATGAGGCTATTCTGGGATATGACTAGACTCCGTATTTCGTCTTTATGTCCCTTGAGAATGAATCGTAGTCTTCATAGAGCCCCTCTCTGCTTTCATCCTCGGCGTGGTTTACACGTTCAAGGAGCTTATCCTTTGGAGCCTCTTTTGTTATTGCGGCCTCGCTATCGGGTAATGTGGATTGCAAGAATAGTTCTAGAGCATGGACGTCTTTGAGTATGTAGCCCGTCGAACGACCCGCTCCTGTTTTTTCGATTGCGCTGCAACTAACAAGCTGACCGAGGGTTCGTTTAACGGTAACCTCGCTGATATCGGGGCAGTTGGATCGGATGTCGGATTTCTTAATGACACCGGGTCTCTGTTGAAATAGAACGGCGATGCGCGCTTGCTTCGACATGGGACGAGTGCTTGATTCAATTAAGGTACGCTGCTCGAGCTGTCGGTAGGCGGCCAGGGTTGTTCCGAGCATGAAACGGATAAAGGGTGCTTCGGTGTTTTGATTTTCATTCCATCCAGCGGAGCTTGCAGCGAGGGCGTTGTAGTAGAGCGCCTTGTTGTCTTCAATAAGTCGTTCGATGCTGATGTAACGCGCAACGTCGTATCCAGTCTTTTCGAGTAGCAGCGTTGTAAGGAGCCGGCTCATCCTGCCATTGCCATCGTTGAAGGGATGAATGCTGATAAAATCGAAGATGAAGCGGAATGATATAAGGAGGGGGTCGCAAACTTGACGAGATAAGGCGTCGTTGAGGGACCGACAGGCTTCTTCGATAAGTCCGGGGGTTGCTAGGGCCGAAGGCGGCCTAAAGCGCACAAATCGATTGCCTTGATCGTCGATGGAGATGATTTCGTTATCGCTATCTTTCCAATGGCCCCCATACGAGATTGCTGTGTGTACCATGAGGTCACGATGCAACTGCAGAATGACCGATGGCGTTACGGGAATGGAATCGTGTTGCTCGTGAATAAGCGACAGCACATCTCGGTATCCAGCGATTTCTTCCTCTGCGCGGGAGCTTGGCTTGGCGGAATACGCCATGATCGCTTTGAGTCTTTTTTGGGTGGTAACAATTCCTTCAAGTCCGTTGGAGGATTGGGTGCTTTGGATCTTAGCTTCCTCCATAAGGGACGATAGAAGTTCGGGTTTGACTTGACTCAGAGCAAGCTGTCGGCCTTTATGCTCGCGTATCGAGAGGAGGAGGTTGGTGATTGGAGTTGCTTCGAGTTCCGCTGGGACTGTGGTGTAATCGAACTGGCGCATGCGGCTCCTTTCGGTATTACGAACACACTTTCGATATCATAATACCATTAAATGATACCGAAAGTATGTTCGTGATACCGAAAACTAGAAACCATGCTTCATAACTGCTTGGAAAGTTTGGATTTGACTATCTTATTGTCTTGATCTGTAACAGTTAGACGGTTAAAAGTGGGCTACGTGTTACAGATTGAGATCTTTCAGCCCTGGTCGCCCGTTCGTCTAAATCTATAACAGTTAGGATTGAAAATCCCTGCTAGATGTTACAGATTGAGACAAACGGCCTGTTCGGGCCGAGCCAAAACAAAAAAGGCCGCATACGAACCCGTGGAGGGATTCGCATGCGGCCGACAGGGGATACGCGGCTGAAGTTAGGCCATGAGCAGGCCGGTCTCCGCGACGTTCTTGTACCAGTACGCGCTCGCCTTGGGATAGCGCTTCTGGGTCTCAAAGTCGATGTAGAACAGGCCGTAGCGCTTGTTGTAGCCGTTGGTCCAGGAGAACTGGTCCTGCAGCGACCACACAAAGTAACCGTCGACGTTTACGCCGCCGTCGATTGCCTTGAGGATCCATGCGAGATGCTGACGCATGTAGTCGATGCGAGGGGCGTCGTCGATAAAGCCATCCTCGAAGTCGTCCTTATAGCCCATGCCGTTCTCGGTGATATAGATCTTCTTGTAGTTGGGGTAATCGTTCTTAATGCGGAGCAGTAGGTCGTACAGGCCCTCGGGATAGATGATCCAGTCCCAATCGGTGGTGGGTACGCCTTCGCGCACGCATGCCTCGCCAACGCCCTTGAGGAACCAGCGCGAGGAGCCCTTGTCGCCGGTGCCATTGTGGTTGATGTCGTTTTCGCCCTCGGCGGCACGTAGGAACTGGCACTTGTACGTGTTGACGCCCAGGCAATCGTTGTAGGGAAGCGCGGCGGTCAGCGCGGCGATGTCCTCGTCGCGAACGTCGAGCTCGCCGCCGGCGATATGGGCCAGCTTGGTCGCAGCCTCCATGGTGTCGGCTGCATAGTGGCCGCGGAAGGTGGCGTCGAGAACCCAGCGGTTGTTGATGACGTCGGCCATGCGGGCGGCCTCGCAGTCGGCGGCGCTGTTGGGATCGAGGGGATACTTGGGCTCCAGGTTCTGGACAATGCCGATCTCGCCCTCAAAGCCGCCATCATGGAAGGCGACGACAGCCTTGGCGTGGGCCACCATCATGTTGTGCATGAGCTGGAAGGCCTTGTCCAGGCGATACTTCTCGCCGTGCGGCCAGTTGCCGACGATAAAGCTGCCCTCGGCGGTCGCGGGAATCTCGTTAAAGGTAAACCAGTGCTTGACCTCAGTGAACTCGGCAAAGCAGAACTTGGCGTACTCGACAAAGGCGTCGATCGTCGTGCGCGTCAGGAAGCCCTCGCCGCCGTTCTGGTAAAAGGCCTCGGGCGTATCAAAGTGATCGAGCGTGACATAGGGGATAACGCCGGCTTTATTGCAGGTGGCAAAGAGCTCGTGATAGAAGGCAACACCCTCGGGGTTCATCTCACCAGTGCCGTTGGGGAAGATACGGCTCCAAGCGATGGAGACGCGGATACCGTTGATGCCGAAGCGCTGGCACAGGTCGATATCGACCGGGTATTTGTTGTAGAAATCGCTTGCGGGGTCGGGGGAGAAGCGACCCTGAGCAGCCAGGAAATCGTCCCAGGGCACTTTGCCCTTGCCGTGCGTGCGGGTCTCGCCCTCAACCTGATAAGCGGCGGTGGCGCCGCCAAACACAAAGCCGTCGGGGAACTGCATGGGGTTGGTCATGAGTCATCCTTTCTGTGGGATACGAATAGGGAGAGGTGCCCGAACTGGGGATCCGGGCACCAACGGAGGGAGGAACTAGTCGAGGTTCTCGCGGAGCCACTTGATGGCGCCAGCGGGGTCGCGAGTAAGGTCGATATATTCCTTACCGCGGGGAGCAAGCAGCTTAATGCCCAGGCGATCGGTGTCGGCCTTCATGTCGTTGTAGTAGCTACGAACCTGCGGGGCGAGCACGATAACGTCGTACTGATCCATGATGGCAGTGTGCTGGCCATAGGCGCCTGCGGAGGAAGCGATGTTCTCTCCGGTCTGCGCAGCACCTTCCTTGATGGCGTTGGCGAGCATGGCAGAGGTGCCGGCGCCGGCGCACAAGACGAGGACCTTCAGGCCATCGACGTCCTTCTTAGCGGATGCGTCGGCGGCGGGCTCGGGCTGATCGACGACAGGCTTGCTGTCGGCGGCAGCGGCGGTCGGCTCGACGGAAGCGGTAGTCTGCCCGACAGCGGGCGCAGGGGCGTTGGCGGCGATGGTGGCAGCACCATCGGACTCAAGACCCAGCTCGGCGGCGCGTTCGGCCTCCTGGTCGCAGAGCAGCTTATCGTATGCCTTCAAGAACGGCAGGTAGATGATGGCGTCCAGCAAGATGATGATCGCGACAAACACCAGGGCGATAAGCTGGAAGTTCGTGGTGATGAAGATGCCGATGGGGGCAGGGGTAGCCCAAGGCACCACGAAGGAGAAGCCGTTCATGCCCACGTTGTCGATAAAGAACTTGGCAACACTCACGTTGACGCAGCCGGCGGCAACAAAGGGGATGGGCATGTAGGGGTTAAGGATCATCGGCGCGCCAAAGAGCAGCGGTTCGTTGACGGCGAAGGCAACAGGAACAATCGAGGCCTTGCCGACGGCTTTGAGCTGCTTGGACTTCATAAAGAGAATCAGCAGAAGCGGCACGATGAACGTGGCGCCGGTGCCGCCGAACTCACCCACGAGCGACATGTTAAAGGTGAGGGAGTGGGCGGGGTGGCCACCGGCCAGCAGAACCTGCAGGTTCTCGGCCTGGTTGGCAAGACGGATGGGGTCGATGCCCGGCTGGACGATCGAGGGGCCGTGGACGCCGATGAACCAGAAGAACGCGGTGGCTGCCTGAATAAGGATGAGTCCGGGGTAGGTCTCTGCCGCAGTGAAGAGCGGGGAGAGCAGCTTGATGAGCAGCTCGGAGAACGGAACGCCCATGAGGTTGCGCACGACAACATCGATGATGCCGCAGATGATGACAGCGCCGCCAAAGGGGATGATGTCGCGGAAGTTCTGAGCGATGGCGCCCGGAACCTCCTTGGGCAGCTTAATGGTCAGATCGCGCGAGACGCAGAACTTATAGACCCACACGGTAATGAACGCGGCGATATAGGCCGAGAACAGACCGCGCGTACCCATGCTGGTGCAATCGAAGACAGAAAGCTCGGAGTCGTTGAACTTGGTGGTGAACTGCGTAACAGCGAGCAGCAGCATGCTGCACTGGGCGGCAACCATGGTGGAGCCGTCGTTGAGCACCTTGCCGGCGGGCATGCGACGGTTCATGGAAGCCGTGAAGTTCTTGGCGGTGGTGCCGGCAACCATGATGCCCATGACGCCCATGGTGAAGTTGTACAGCTTGTTGCACCAGTCGATGAGCGGCTGGGGCAACGTGATTCCAACTACGCCGGGAAGGGTGGCGATCAGCAGAAAGATCGAAGAGGTAAGGACGATGGGCATGCACCCAAGGAATCCGTCTTTGATGGCCTGGAGGTAGATGTTCCTCGAGATCTTCTCAAAGAACGATTGATGCTTTTCGAGCATCTTTACGATGGCGTCCATAGAGCTCCTTTGCTACTTGATGCGCGATGCATGTGGATGGAACTGGTCGTCGATGGATGGTCAGGACTGCCCGGAAACCTTCCTGCTTAAGGAAGGCATTGCGAAATGACAACGTTGTCATTCCGTTAATGACAACGTAAGACATTTTTGGAAGAGCAACAAGGATATACGGGTGAGCGGTCGATATTGTCCGGTAAACGGTTGATTTGTCAGTCGGGCAGGTAGTGTATGCTAGAACGCAAAAAGCAAGCGATAGAGAACCGAGTGGAGAAGCAGTGGCAACGATGGACAAGAAAAATGTATCAATGAATGATGTGGCAGTTGCCGCGGGCGTTTCTCTCAAGACGGTGTCGCGCGTAATCAACGAGCCCGATAGCGTGCGAGAGTCGACACACGATAAGGTCCACTCGGCCATGGAGACGCTCGGGTTTCGAGCCAACTTTGCTGCGCGTTCGCTCAAGTTGGGCCGTTACGGGTGCATCGGCGTGGTGATGTTCCACTTGTCGGGCGGTGCCGTGGACATGATTGGCGGTATCGCCGATGCCGCCGAAGAACGCGGCTTTGCGCTCACGATGATTAAGAAGTGCGCAGCGGAGAAGATGACCCTTGCCGATGCGGCGCGCAGGATGTCGCAGCTGCCTGTTGATGGCATGATCTTCAACCTGCGTCAGATGGTCGATGACTTTGATACCTTTGAGGCGCCGAAAGACCTCAAGACGGTGATTATTACGCCGATGGAGCATCCTACCTGCTCCACCGTCAGTGACGACCAAGAGGGCGGCGCGCGTATGGCGTGCGAGTACTTCTTGAATCACGGGCACAAGAACGTGTACTTCATCTCTGGTAAAAAAGAGTCGCTGTCGAGCCAGTGCCGTATGAAAGGTTGGCGTGCGGCACTCGAGGCGCGTGGCATTGAGCCGCCCGAGCCTCTGCAAGGCGATTGGAATGCGGATAGTGGCTATGCCGCGGGCCTCGTGCTTGCCGATAAACCCGATTGCACGGCGGTCCTCGCTGCTAACGACTGCATGGCAAACGGCGTGATGATGGCTTTACGTGACAAAGGGCTCAGTGTGCCCGACGACGTGTCCGTGATCGGCTTCGACGATGAGCTCTACAAGACGATTCCCAACTCGATTCTGACGTCGGTGAAGTTCCGCCACCGCGAGCTGGGCGTCCGTGCGCTTAACGAGGTCGTCGCAGGTCTGGAAGCCCCGAGCTCCAGAAGCCGTACGCTTGTCTCGGGTGTGCTGGTCGAGCGTTCCAGCGTAAAGGACCTGCGGGCGTAGACGTGCTCGGCCTGTTTGTCTCAATCTGTAACAGGTAGGGCCGAAAATCTCAGCTAGATGTTACAGATTGAGATTTTTGGCCCGGCTTATTCCGTTTGTCTCGATCTGTAACAACTAGACGGTCAAAAGTGGTCTACATGTTACAGATTGAGATGAACAGGAGGGCGGGTGCGGTCTAAACAAAATGGCCCGCGCATCACACATCGATGCACGGGCCATTTATTGTCTGCAAGCGGCAGGTGGTGTCAGCGTCTTATGCCTCGAGGTTTTCCTCGATCCAGGCGACGGCGCCCTTGGGATCCTTAGTGAGGTCGATGTACTGTTTGCCCTTGGGCGACAGCAGCGTGATGCCCAGGCGGTCGGTGTCGGCCTTCATCTCGTTGTAATAGGTGCGAACCTGCGGAGCCAGGACGATGACGTTGTACTGGTCCATGATGGCGTAGTGGCTGCCGTAGGCACCGGCGTTGGCGGTAATGTCGATGCCCAGCTCGTCGGCGCCTTCCTTAAGCGCGTTGGCGAGCAGTGCAGAGGTGCCGGCGCCAGCGCACAGAACCAGAACCCTCAGATCCTTGCCCTTAAGGGCGGACGGAGCTGCGGAGGCCTCGGTGGCAGAAGCGGTCTCGACAACAGGAGCCTCAACGGCGGGGGCGGCAGCGGTCTTGACGGCCTTGGTCTCCTCGGCCTCTTCTTCGGCCAGGGTCTCGGCCTCCTGCTTGCACAGGACGTTGTCGTAGGCCTTGCAGAACGGGTAGTAGATCAAGAAGTCAACGACCAGCAGGACGACAACCAGGACCAGAGAGATCGGCTGGAAGTTGGTGTCGATGAAGGTGCCGATCGGTCCGGGGAGTGCCCACGGCATGGCATAGATAAAGCCGTTCATGCCCAAAAAGTCGATGAAGAACTTACCAATGAGGACGTTGGCCACGGGGGCAAACAGGAACGGGATCAGGAAGTACGGGTTGAGGATGATGGGCGCGGCGAACAGCAGCGGCTCGTTGACGGCGAACATCACGGGTACGACAGAGGCTTTGCCGACGGCCTTGAGCTGCTTGGAGCGCATAAAGAGCAGGAAGATGATCGGGACAATGAACGTGGCGCCGGTGCCGCCGAGTTCGCCGATGTAGTTACCGAAGTTCTCGGTCAGGGCGAGGGCGGGGTGACCGCCGGCCTGCAGCGTGGCGAGGTTGGTGGTGATGTTGCCAAACAGCGCGGCGTTGAGGGCAGGCTTAACGACCGAGGGGCCGTGGATGCCCATGAACCAGAACAGCGGGATCATGAACCAGATGAGGGCGAGGCCGGCGTAGGAATCGGCAGCGGCGAACAGCGGGCTCACCAGCGTGGAGATGACGTTGGCAAACGGGACGGCCAAGCAGGTGCGGCAGATAACGTCGATGACGGCGACAAACAGGATGGAGAAGCTGAAGGCGAAGATGTCGCGGAAGTTCTGGGCGATGGCGCCGGGGACTTCTTTGGGCAGCTTGATGGTGATGTCTCGCTTAATGCAGAAGGCATAGATGTTGACCGTGGCAAATGCGGCGACAAAGGAGCTCAGCAGGCCCTTGGTGCCCATGTTGTCGGTAAAGAACACCGAGACATCGGCGCCGTCGATCTTGGCACTCGTCTGGGTAACGGCCAAGATGAGCATAGCGCACATGGCGGCGACCATGGTGCTCGTGGCGTTGATGGCCTTGCCGGCAGGCATGCGGCGGTTCTTGGAGCCGGTCAGCGCGCTTGCGGTGGTGCCGGCGACCATGATGCCCACGACGCCCATCGTGAAGTTGTAAACCTTGTTGCAGAAGTTCACGACGTCGACGTTCCACCAGTCGGGCAGCGTAAAGCCGCCGACCGTGGCGACAACGCCCGGCAGGGTCGAAATAAGCAGGAAGACAGAAGAAGACAGGATGATGGGCATTGCTGCCAAAAAGCCGTCTTTAATGGCCTGAAGGTAGATGTTCTTAGAGACCTTGTCGAAGTACGGCTGACCTTTCTCCAAGAACTTAACGATCGATTCCATAGTTCACGCTCCTCTTTGCATGAAATCTTAATGGCATGGACGTTGAAAACCTATATGGTCTCCCGCTTGCTAAAAGCCCGGGTGCAGGCGGGGTCGGTCCCAGGGGGAGAGAGGGGAGCGGCTGGGTTTGTATCGCATAGGGCCGCTCCCTTCTCGGGGGAAAGCGAGGCGATGCGCTACTGCGCGTCCGCCATAGTGTCGGCGAGCTCCTTGTACCAGAGTGCCGACTGCTTGATGTAGCGTTTTTGCGTGTCGAAGTCGATGTAGAACAGGCCGTAGCGCTTGTTATAGCCGTTGGCCCACGAGAACTGGTCCTGCAGGCTCCAGATAAAGTAGCCCTGGACGTCGACGCCCTCGGCGCGCGCCTGGAGCACCTTCTCCATGTGCTGGTCGACAAAGTCGATGCGCTCGGGATCGGCGACGATGCCGTTTGCGTCGGGCTCGGGGTCCTTGTGGCCCAGGCCGTTTTCGGTGATATAGATGACGGGGAGGTTGGGATAGGTGGCGCTGATGTGCTTGAGCGTGTCGTAGAGGCCTTGCGGGTAGATGAGCCAATCCCAGTCGGTGGTGGGGATACCCGGCATATCGACCTGCTGCCCGACGCCCTTAAACTTAAAGCACGAGGTGCCCTTGTCTCCGGTGCCGTTAAAGCTGTTGGTGGACTCGCCATCGTAGGCGGCGATAAACGCCGACTGATAGTAGTTGAGGCCGAACATATCGTTGCGGGGCGCCGCCTTGGCGAGCTCCTCCATGTCGCTGTCCTCAACCGTAAGTGTGGCGTTGTTGGCACGCAGAATCTCGTTGATGAGTGAGAGGGTGCGCGCGGAGTAGTGACCCAGGAAGGCGCCGTCCATGATGAAGTCGGTGTAGAAGGCGTTGTACAGGTCGGCGGCGTGCTGGTCGGCGGGCGAGTCGGTGGCAGGATATGCCGGCGTCAGGACGTTGACCATGCCAATGCGTCCGCCCAGGTGCTCGGTCTCGTCAAGATCCTTATACAGGTTGACGGCGCGGGCGTGGGCAACGAGCTCGTTGTGCTGGCTCTGGATGCCGCTCGTCACATCAAAGTGATGGTTGGGCGGGAAGTTGCCTTGGATGTATTGGGAGTGCGAGAGGCTGATGAGCTCGTTGATGGTGAACCAATTCTTGACCTCGCGGAACTCGCGGAAGCAGAACTCGGCATAGCGCACATAGGCGTCGACGGTCTTGCGGTTGAGCCAGTCGCCCTGGTTGAACAGGGCGGCGGGGGAGTCAAAGTGATGCAGGGACACATAGGGCTCGACGCCATACTTTTTGCAGCAGGCGAACAGCTCGTGGTAGTGCTTAACGCCCTCGGCGAGGGGTTCGGCATCGTCGCCGTTGGGGAAGATGCGGGTCCAGGCGATGGACACACGAATGGCGTTGAGTCCATGCTCGGCAGAAAGGCGGATATCCTCCTCGTAGCGGTTGTAGAAATCACTGGCCGGGTCGGGCAAAAAGCGACCCTGGGCGACAAGGTAATCGTCCCACATGGTCTTACCCTTGCCTGCCACCTTCGTGGAACCTTCCGTTTGGTACGCGGCGGTTGCGGCGCCCCAAACAAAGCCCTTCGGCAGCTGCTGTACGCGGTTTAGCAAAGACATATGCATACATCCTCTCGTCTCGCTGTTCGATATTGTGCGTTTGCGCTCAGGAGGCTCCCTGGTTAGCGTTCAGCGGTGAAAAAGCCCGATAAACACTATCTTAAAATGATTAGAACCAAAATGAGCACGTGAACATTTGACAATGAGCACGTTAACATCCGGCTGGGATGTATAGAAACAAAACAACTTCAAACAGCTGCGAACGGTTGTATTTGTTCGGTAAGCGGTTTTGATTGACAGAAGTTTTCATGTTGTGGTATATGGCTCGGGTATCATGAGCACGTTATCAATGTATGTACGATGCGCCATGGGCGCGGGGAATAGTTGGGAAGCAGGTTAGCGTGGAAGGCATGGATCAGCAGACAAGGAATGGTCGTTCGGCGAGCGCGGCAGAGGTTGCGGCGCTCGCTGGCGTGAGCCGCCAGACTGTGTCTCGCGTGGTCAACGGTATGCCCAACGTGACGGAAAAGACGCGCAAGCGTGTGCTGGCCGCCATGGAAGAGCTGGGCTTTCGTCCCAATTTTGCTGGAGCGGCGTTGCGCGGCGGGTCGTATCGTTCTATTGGCCTGTGCATGTACAACATCACACGTGTCGGTAACCTGGCGACGCTCGAGGGTATCATGCAAGCGGCGCGCGAGCATGATTTTGCCGTCACTATGATCGAGATGGGCGGCGACAAGCCCTATGCACTTGCCGATGCCTCGCGCCGCATGGTCGAGCGACCCGTCGACGGCATGATTCTCAACATGAACCGCATGGCTCCCGATTTTGAGGAGTTTGTTCCCCAGCCGGGAGTGCGAACGGTCATCCTGTCCATGTATGCGCATCCGCGCTGCACGACGATCGACTCCGACCAGTATGGTTCGTGCGAGCTGTTGACCAATTATCTGCTGGAACATGGTCACTCGAATATGCGGTTTGTGGCGGGTCCGGAAAACTCGATTTCCTCGCGTTTTCGTGAGGCCGGTTGGCGCGATACGCTGGGTCGTGCTCATGTCGATGCCGCTCCGATGCTGCGTGGCGATTGGAGTGCGGACAGTGGGTACGCCATGGGCGAGCGGATTGCGGCCGAGGTGCTTGCCGGCGGGTCGCAGACGCCGACTGCCGTGCTTGCGGCAAATGACCAGATGGCGCTGGGCGTTATCGCCGCGCTCGAGAACGCGGGCCTGTCCGTGCCCGACGACGTGAGCGTGGTTGGTATCGACGACGCACTCGAGGGACTTGTTCCTCACAATCGGCTGACGACGCTGCGATTTGATTTGCGCGGTGTCGGTAAGCTTGCGTTTGAGGCGGCGATTGGAGAGAGCTCGTCTATCGAGGCGATTCATGTGCCGAGCACGCTGGTCGAACGCTCGACTGTTAGGGACATACGGGGTTAGGTCCTACTCCGTCTGTCTCGATTTGTAACAGGTAGACGGTCAAAAGCGGGCTACGTGTTACAGATTTAGATTCTTCGGAAAGAGCAATCCTGTTCGTCTCAATCTGTAACAGCTAGGACCCAAAAACTCGGCTAGATGTTACAGATTGAGACAAACGGACCCCGAACCGCCCAAAAAGGCCGGGGGCGGCGCGCCGTGTGACGTGCCGCCCCCGGCTGAGAAATGGGGACAGGTTATGTGGGCGGTGCAATTCCGCCAACCGCTCGTCGCAAGCCGCTAGTCCAGACGACGGGTCTGCGCCACGTGCTTATACCAGTATGCGCTTGCCTTGGGCGTGCGCTTCTGGGTTTCAAAGTCAACGTAGAAGAAGCCGTAACGCTTGTTGTAGCCATTGGTCCAGGAGAACTGATCCTGCAGGCTCCACAGGAAGTAGCCGCCCACGTTGACGCCCACCTCCATGGCCTTGAGCAACCAGCGCAGGTGCTGCTCGATGTAGTCGATGCGCGGCTGGTCGTCCACAAAACCGTCCTTGTAGGGGTCCTTGTAGCCCATGCCGTTCTCGGTGATGAAGATCTGCTTGTAGTTGGGGTAGCGCTGCTTAATGTAGACGAGCAGATCGAACAGACCCTCGGGATAGATGATCCAGTCCCAGTCGGTGGTGGGGACGCCGGGCTTGTTCACATGCTCGCCAATGCCCTTGACGCGCCAGCGGCCGGTGCCCTTCTCGCCCGTACCGTTGTGGTGCAGGTCGTTCTCGCCATCGTAAGCCTTCAAGAAACGGCACTGGTAGTTGTTAACGCCCAGGTAGTCGTTGTAGAGCGCGGCCTCGCGCATGATCTCGAGGTCCTCATCCGGGATCTCGATGGTGCCGCCCGAGACGGCAGCCAGGCGGTTAGCGCACTCGAGCGTATCGGGCGCATAGTCGCCGCGGAAGGTGGCGTCGAGCAAAAACTGGTTCTGCAGCACGTGCTCGTTGTTGGCGGCTTTGATGTCGGCGGGGTCGTTCTCGTTGAGCGGATACTTAAACTCCAGCGACTGGATGACGCCGATCTTGCCCTTAAAACCGCCGTTGTGGAAGGCCAGTACTGCCTTGGCGTGGGCGAGCATCATGTTGTGCTCGCACTGGAAGGCCTCGGCCAGATGCGCCTTGACGCCACCGGGGAAGGTGCCCTCGATGTAGGTGTTGGAGGCGTCGGCCCAAATCTCGTTAAAGGTGAACCAATAGGTTACCTGGTCAGCGTACTCCTTAAAGCAGAAGGTGGCAAAGTCCACAAAGGCGTCGATGGTCTCGCGGTTGAGGAAGTCGCCCTTCTCAAAGAGGGGCAGCGGCGTGTCAAAGTGATGCAGCGTGACAAACGGCTCAACGTGGTGCTTATGGCACTCGGCGAAGAGATCGTGATAGAACTGGACGCCCTCGGGGTTGATTTCGCCGGTACCGTTGGGGAAGATGCGGCTCCAGGCGATGGAGAGGCGAATGCCGTTGATGCCAAACTCCTCGCACAGCTCCAAATCGACGGGGTACTGGTTGTAGAAGTCCGAAGCGGGATCGGGGGAGAAACGGCCCTGGGCCTCCAGGAAGTCGTCCCAGGCAACCTTGCCCTTACCGTGAGTGCGGGTCTCACCCTCTACCTGGTAGGCAGCGGTGGCGCCGCCAAAGACAAAGTCCTCGGGAAACTGCGCAGGCGGGTTGGTGACGCTAGCAGGGTTAACGGACATGATGATCCAATCGTCTAAATCGAAGGGCCAGCCGGCTGTGGATGGTCGGCTGGCCCTAAGCGTTACTTACTTCGAAAGCTGTTCACTCACGAAGGCGAGAGACTTATCGCCGTTCTGGGAGAGCTCGATGTACTGCTTGCCACGGCAGGCGACGCACTTGTTGCCCACGCGCTCGCAGTCCTTCTGCAGGTCGGCCAGGTAGCTGGCGGCCTGTGGGGCCAGGACGACCAGGTCAAAGTCGGGGAGCATGTCAACGTGGTTGCCATAGGCCTCGGCAGCGGTCTCAAGATTGATGCCGCGCTCCTTGGCGGCCTTGGCCAGCGCGTTGGCGAGCAGGCCCGAGGTTCCGCCACCCTGGCAGAGCACGAGCACGCGCTTGCCGTTGAGGTCGCTGGCGGTCGTAGCCTCGGCAGCGGGGGTAGAGGCGGGAGCGGCATCGGTCTTTACAGCCTCGGCAGCGGCGCCGGCGGCAACGCTCTTGGCATCGGCCTTGCCCTGGAAAGCGTCGTTGAGCTTGGCGGCCTTCTCGGCGTTCTTGGCGGCGAGCTCCTCCTCGGAGATCTCGGCCTCCTCGGCGCACTTCTGGGCGTCGTAGGCACGGAAGAACGGGTAGTACAGAACGAAGTCGACGACCAAGATAAGGGCGAGCATCACAAAGGCGAGCGGCTGGAAGCCCAGGCCCATGATGGTGCCGATGGGGCCCGGGACAGTCCAGGGCAGGGTGTACATAAAGCCGTTCATGCCCAAGAAGTCGATAAAGATCTTGAGGATCCAGATGTTGGCGATCGGGGCAAAGACAAACGGGACAAAGAAGACGGGGTTGAGCACGATGGGCGCGGCGAACAGCAGCGGCTCGTTGACGGCAAAGCAGACGGGGACGATGGCGGCCTTACCGACGGCGCGCATCTCCTGAGACTTTGCCAGGAAGCAGAACATAAAGACCAGGACGAGCGTGGCGCCGGTGCCGCCCATGCAGACGACGAAGTACTGGGCACCCTGGGTCAGGACAGCGGAAGCGTGCTGGCCAGCCTGGAACGCAGCCAGGTTGTCGGTCATGTTGGCAACGAGAGCGGCGGCGATGGCGGGCTCGACGATCGAGGGGCCGTGGACGCCGACGAACCAGAAGAGGCTCATGGCGCCGTAAATCACAGCGAGGCCAATATAGCCGTCGGCAGCGGTGAACAGGGGCTGGAACACCTGGATGACGCCCTGGGCAAAGCAGAAGCCAAAAGCAGCGCGGAAGACGATGTCAAAAACCCAAAAGACGGTGATGCAGACGGAGAAGGGGATGATGTCCTTGAAGGTCTGCGAGATGTTGGGCGGAACCTGCTCGGGCATCTTGACGGTGATGTTGCGCTTGATGAAGAACTTGTAGATGATGCCGGTCACAAACGCAGCGATGAAGGCGGTCAGCAGGCCCTTGGAACCAAGGTAGGTGGTGTTGAAACCGCTGGCGGCGTCCGTGGCGATCGTGTCGCTCGAAAGGAGCAAGAAGCCGATGATGGCCGCGCACATGCATGAGATAAAGTTAATCTGGTTATTCTTGGGCAGGTCGCGGTTCTGAGCGTCGGCGAAGTGCTTGGCCGTGGTGGCGGCGCAGGCGATGGCCAGGATGCCCATGGAGTAGTTGTAGCACTTCCATAGAGCGTTGTTGATGTCATCGGGCCAGTAGAAACCCCAGATGTTGGGGACCGAGGCTACCAGGCAGAAGATGGACGAGAAGATGATGATGGGGATGACGGAGATAAAGCCGTCGCGGATCGCCTTGAGGTACTTGTTGCGGGCGATCGCGTTGAAAAAGGGCTGGCCCTTTTCGATGATGGCGATGAGTTGCTCCATGCAATGCTCCTAAGAGTCGGTGGGTTAGCAACGATGGTAGCTTTTGACGTTCGGTTGCCAAAATGTTGACGTTGCCATTTTGTGACACAAAAAAGACGCGAACCGGTGGTTCCTGTGCCTGCGAACCGTCGATTCCTTACGCGTAAACGTTTGAGCCGCCCGGTGGCTCTGTGTTTGCACAATGGCAACGTTAACATTTGGGCGACAAAAGCCGTTCGGGGAAGCAAAAATGTCGGTGAACGGTAGGTTTTGGGTGGTGAGCGTATGGTGGGGGAGGCGTTAGATATACTTGAAGACGTTTCATTTGACTGCGTAGGGTGCCACCAATGGCATCGTTGACATAGAAAGATCGACCTATGGCCGCTGTTAAAAAATCGGTATCCGTCAAAGACGTGGCGCGCCTCGCGGGCGTCTCGGAGCAGACGGTCTCGCGCACCGTGCACGATTCGCCCAGTGTGCGCCCCGAGACCAAGGAACGCGTGCGTGCCGCCATGCGCGAGCTGGGGTATCGCCCCAATTTCGCCGGTCGATCGCTGCGCCGTGGCAAGTTTAAGACCGTCGGCGTCGCCATGTTCAACATTACCGGTACCGGCAACCTCGACCGTATGGAGGGCTTTGCCGCCGCGGCCGACAAACATGGCTATGCCATCACCCTCACTAAAGTAGATGGACATCCCTATACCCTCGAGAGCGCATCGTCGCGTATGAGCGCGCTGCCGGTAGACGGCATGGTCGTGATCATGAATCGCATGCCGGCGGACTTTGGCACCTTCGAGCCGCTGCCCGGCATGCAGACGGTGCTCGTTACGATGCTGGAGCACCCGTTCTGTTCAACGGTCGATAACGACCAGTTTGATTGCTCGCGCCAGGTGGTCGAGTACTTGCTGGGGCGGGGGCACAAAACCGTGCACTTTATCTCGTGTCCCGAGCGCTCGCTTTCGGGCATGCGGCGCGAGGAAGGCTGGCGCGAGACATTGCTCGCGCATGGTATTGAACCGCCGCGACTCGTCCGTGGGGATTGGACGGCACAGAGCGGATATGCTGCTGGTCAGGCTCTGGCGGAAGATCCGACCTGTACGGCCATTTATGCTTCCAACGATGCCATGGCTTACGGCTGCATTCGCGGGCTCGAGTCGTGCGGAAGGCGTGTGCCCGAGGACGTGAGCGTGGTGGGTGTTGATGACAGCCTGGGCGATATCGTGCCCGACCGTCGCCTGACCACGGTGCGCTTTGACAACAAGCGCGTCGGCATGTGGGCGGTCGACAAGATTGCCGGCGCCGATGGGGGTGCGTCTGGCGTGGAGCACATGCTGATTCCCGGTGTGCTCGTAGAGGGCGATACGGTGCGCGATTTGCGTTAGGGTGCGGCCCTGTTTGGGTTGCCGCTAATTGTGTTCGATATTGTTCAGATTGGTTTAAAAACCGTTCACGGGCGAAAAGTGACCGTTCATAGTTCGAAATTACGTTTTGAGCTGTTCTTTTTTGTTTGAATGTTATTGTTTCTGTCATACACAACGCAGCGCGTATGCCCGGACGCGATGCTCTCCATTGGTTCATATGTGAAAGGAACGCAATATGGCAACCAAAGAAGAAATCTCGATGGTTGGATTCGAGATCGTCGCATACGCAGGTGACGCCCAGACCGATCTGCTTGCAGCGCTCGATGCTGCTCGCGAGGGTGACTTTGAGAAGGCCGAACAGTTGCACAAGGATGCCAGCGATGCGCTCATCGGTGCCCACGACACGCAGACCAAACTGCTTTCGCAGGAGGCCGGCGGTGGCGAGATGGAGATGACCTTCATCATGGCTCACGCTCAGGACACTCTCATGACCACTATGATCCTGGAGAAGCAGACCCGCTTTACCATCGATGCCTATAAGCGCATCGCCGAGCTCGAGGCCAAGCTCGCCTAACGAGCCCTCACAACCAAGTCCCCTTCCAAAAGCTCTGCCGCTACCCGCGACGGGGCTTTTTCTGTCCTCCTCCAAGTTGCGGTGAAATGGGGACTGAATAGGGGCCGGCGGGCGCAAAACAATCCCTATTCCACCGCAACTCATCCCGAGACAGTCATTGGGGACAGTCTTGGTGCGCTCTGTTCGTCTTCCCGTTCGTTTTTTGCTCGGTGGGTATACTTTCTTTCGCATTAAACGCCGGACTGAGGAGGTATCCAAATGCCGGATAACGGGTCAATACAAAAAAGAGACGCGCACGAGATGGCTCATGGGCGTCCTGTCCAGATAACCGAGCACACGACGGTAACAGAGCTGCAGCCCAGCCTGTCCGATGTCGTGTGCGCAAACAAAAAGCTGCAGATTGGCTTTATCGTTGCTCTCGTGGTCCTGGCGCTGCTGTCGGGCTTTGTGGCTCGTCCGCATTTCGCCGATACCAAAACTTGGGACTCCACCATCGAGGTCATCGATCAAAAGAAAGGTAACGTACTGGCGCTCACGACCTCGTGCGTGGCGCTGTCTGCGGGCATTACCGCGCTGCCGGGTGATACGGGAACGCCGGTTGCCGAGCAGCTCGCACAGCTTTCAGGCAACCTTGGTATCGTGCTTGCCGTGCTCTACCTCGAAAAATATCTGCTGACCATTTTATGGTCGGTCGGGCTGGGCATCCTGATTCCGTTCTCGCTCGTACTCTTCGCGGTGTCGCTTGGCATTCACGGACGCTGGAGCACGAGCGCGGTCATTCGCCGCGTGGCAACGCGTGTGCTGGTGGTCGCCATAATTGGCATGGCGTTGGTGCCTGCAAGCGTTTGGGTGTCGCAGAAGGTCGACGAAACGTATCGCGTTAGCATCGAGGCGGCCGAGCAAAAGGCGGCCGACGCTGCGGGTACGGCAAATAGCGATAGCTCCAAAGCAAGCAAGAAAAATACTGGATCCACAGAGTCCAAGAACGTGCTTGGGCAGCTTGCCGACGGTGCCTCGAGCCTGGTCACGTCGGTAACCAGTGGTGCCAAGCAGATGACCGACGAGATCGTGCAGCAGGTGACCGACCTTATCGAAGGCGTCATCGTGATGATCGTGACCTCGTGCGTGATTCCATTGCTGGTGCTCGCGGCGTTTTTGTGGCTGGGGCACACCCTGCTGGGGATTGATATCTCCGGTCCCGCGAACTATTTGACGGGCCGCTTTCTGAGTGCTCCGTCCAAGCATACCAAGAAGGGCGGGCAGTCCGAGTAACTAAAACAGCTGTATATACCGGGGCATACTGCCGAAGGGCGGCCGAGACACGTTCTCGGCCGCCTTTTTGTTTGTTGAACACGTGGTCACTACGTCCGCGCCGGGCCCAAACGGTCAGCAATCGTTCGTGAACGGTATTTGTTCAAAAAAGAACAAAGATAAACAAATAGTTGTTGCAGTTACTGTTCGAATGTGTTCAAATAAACATGAACAGTGAAGAACCGCACATTCAGATGCCCGGACCTGAACGCGATTCAACACTTCCAAACAGAAACTACGCGCCTGCGTATCTCTCAAGGAGGATGTCATGAGGGTTGTAATCGCTTCCGATGCCGACGGTATGTCGATGAAGGAGTCCATCAAGGAGATGCTCATCGCCGACGGTCACGAGGTCGTCGACTATTCCGAGACCCCTGCCGCGGACTTTGTCGATTCCGCGACCGCCGTTGCCAAGGACCTGCTGGAGCACAAGGATTCCCAGGGCTTCGCATTCGATAAGTACGGCGTCGGCTCCTATATGGCCGCCGTCAAGATTAAGGGCATGGTCGTCGCCAACATTTCCGACGAGCGTTCCGCCTACATGACCCGCGAGCACAACGGCTCGCGCATGGTCACCATGGGCCCGGGTGTTGTGGGCACCGAGGTCGCCAAGAAGATAGCCCGCGAGTTCCTGCGCGCCCAGTACGCCGGCGGCCGTCACCAGATCCGTGTCGACATGCTCAACAAGATGGCCTAACGAGAGCCACCGAGAACTCGAACTTCTACCTCAACTTGTGAATTCAGACGAAAGGACGTTCTGATGAAGAAGACCATCGCAATCGGTTGCGACCATATCGTTACGGACGAGAAGATCTATCTGGCCGACCGCCTGGAGCAGGCTGGCTATAAGGTGCTCGACTGCGGCACCTACAGCCACACCCGTACGCACTATCCCATCTACGGTAAGGCCGTGGGCGAGGCTGTTGCCAGCGGCAAGGCCGACTTTGGCGTGGCCCTGTGCGGCACCGGCATCGGCATCACCAACGCCGTCAACAAGGTTCCCGGCGCCCGCTGCGCCCTGGTCCGCGACATGACCTCTGCCCTGTATGCCCGTCGTGAGCTCAACGCCAACATCGTGGGCTTTGGCGGCAAGATTACCGGCGAGTTCCTGATGGCCGATATCATGCTTGCCTTCTTGGAGGAGCCCTACGAGAAGACCCCCGAGCACGATGCTCTGATCGCCAAGATCGATGCCTGCAACAAGGCCGACGCCGAGGCTCAGGCTGACCCGCACTTCTTTGACGAGTTCCTCGAGAAGTGGGACCGCGGCGAATACCACGACTAAGGAGGTTCCGGCGTTCTACCGAACGCCAGACCAGTCGACGCTGCGAAGCCATCTGGCGGGCGAGCTGCTCTGATAAAACTTTTGCTTGCTGAGCTTGGGTGCTTCGTTTTTGGCGGTACCCGGCATTCTGCAGCTTTTTAATTGACGGCTCGCGTTTCTGTGAGGGGCGCGGGCCGGTTTTCTAAACAGGAGTCCAACATGATTCTGACCGTTACCATGAACCCGTCGATTGATACGCGCTATCAGCTCGACAAGTTGATCATCGACGACGTGAACCGTGTGACGCCCGAAAAGACTGCTGGCGGTAAGGGCCTCAACGTGAGCCGTGTGCTGCTGCAGCTGGGCGACGACGTGCTCGCGACCGGTCTGCTCGGCGGCCACATGGGTGCCTATATGGCTGAGCTTATGGATGCCGATGGCGTCAAGAACGACTTTGTGCCTATTGCCGGTGAGACGCGCATCTGCCTGAATATCCTGCATGAGGGCAATCAGACCGAGCTGCTGGAGAGCGGCCCGCAGATCGCCCCGGCCGAGCTCGAGGCCTTTACGGCCAAGTTTGCCGAGCTTGCAGCGAAGGCGGACGTCGTGACGCTTTCGGGCTCGCTGCCGCGTGGCGTCGATGCCGGCTACTATGCCGAGCTCGTCAAGATCGCCGAGGAGGCGGGCGCCAAGGTGCTGCTCGACACCTCGGGTGCATCGCTGGAGGCCGCGCTGGAGTCCGACGCTAAGCCTGAGCTCGTAAAGCCCAACCTGACCGAGATTAACGGCCTGCTGGGTACGTCCTTTACGACCGATGATGTCGATGCCCTGCGCGAGGCGCTCGCCGCCGATGACCGTTTTGCCGGTATCCCCTGGGTTGTCGTTTCGATGGGCGCTGCCGGTTCGGTTGGCTTCCATGAGGGTCGCGCGTTCCGCGCCAAGACGCCCGCGATTGCGGCTGTGAACGCAACGGGTTCCGGCGACTCGACCATCGCCGGCTTTGCACATGCCATTGCTGCTGGCGCCGACGACGTCACGGTGCTCAAGACCGCCAATACCTGCGGCAAACTCAACGCTATGGATCCCAAGACCGGTCACCTGGTCATGGACCGCTGGGACGAGATCTACAACAACGTTGAAGTAACGGAGCTTTAGGGTTACGCGGTTTTACCAAACCGCGTAACGGCGCGACGCTGCAAACGCCCCTAAGCGGCAATCTGACGTTCAATCGTCGGGCATGACCAAAAGGTCAATGCCCTCCTCTTTCACGTCACCTTGCTCGCTTAGGGGCGTTTTCGCTCTCGTTGCCAAGACACCGGCGTTGCCTTGGTCGCAAGTAGTCATTGGGGACGCTCTTTAATGACTAGTCGTTTAAGAACGCCCCTTAAGAATGACCCCAATGACTACACTCAAAAACGGCGCCCGTCGGCGATGTTGCCGGCGGGCGCCGTTGTCGTGTGGGCGGTTATGTCGTGGCCGCTGATGAGGCTCGAACCTGTATGCTACAGTGAGTCGATAAAGCGCTGTTGGGCGGCGCGGCCGGCTTCGTCCCACTTAAAGACGCCGGCGTTGTCGAGCACGTGGCCAAACACCACGCCGACCTCCTCGTGCAGGATATCGATGGCGTTGTCGGCCGTAAGCTCGTCGGCGCGGCGGGCAAAGACGTCCTCAGCCCATGCGGCGTGGCTGCGGCAAAGATCATCGCCCTCGAGCGCACCGGCAAGGTCGTAGCTGGCATCGACCTTGGCTGCCAACAGATGCTCACGGACAGCGCCAAGCTCGGGAACCAGGCGCGGCGGCAAAATGGCCAGGCCCATGACTTCGATCAGGCCGATGTTCTCCTTCTTAATGTGGTGGTACTCGGCATGTGGGTGGAAAACGCCTAGCGGGTGCTCGTCGGTCGTGATATTGCAGCGAAGCGCCAGGTAGGCCTCGTAAATCTCGCCGCCGGCGTTGCCGCGGGAGTCCACGCGGCGAATGACGGGCGTCACGGTGTTGTGGGCCACGCCGTCGGCTGTGTGCGCGATGACGCCCACAGACTCATCGGTCCACTCGCGCCAGGCGAGGATAATCTTCTCGGTGGCGTCGAGCAGCTGGGCGCGGTCGTGCGAGCGCAGTCGCAGCACCGAAAGCGGCCACTGCAACACGGTACCGCTGACCTGGTCAAAGCCGGGCATGCTAAACTGCGAGACCTCGGCGGCGTGCATCATGGGGAACTCGTGCGCGCCGCCCTGGAAGTGGTCGTGCGACAGAATCGAGCCGCCCACGATGGGCAGGTCGGCGTTGGAGCCAATAAAGTAGTGCGGGAACAGGTCGACAAAGTCGAGCAGGCAGGTCAGCCCCTTGCGGTCGACGTGCATCGGACGATGCTCGGAGCTCATGGCAATGCAGTGCTCGTTAAAGTACGCGTACGGGCTGTATTGGAAGCCCCAGCGCTCGCCGTCGAGCTGGATAGGGATAACTCGCAGGTTCTGACGGGCGGGATGGGCACCGCCGTCGGCTGCGGCGGAGCGTCCAGGGTAGCCCTCGTTCTCGATGCACAGCTGACAGGCGGGATACTTCTCGCTCGTGTTTTTGGCGGCACCGGCCGCGGCAATATCGCGCGGGTCCTTCTCAGGCTTGGACAGGTTGATGGTGATCTCCAGGTCGCCCCAGTTGGTGGGGGTGCTCCATTTGATATTGCGCGCGATGGCGGCGCGGCGCACGTAGCCGGCGTCGCAGCATAGACCGTAGAACCAGTCGGTTGCGGCGCGGGGCTCGTTGACACCAATGCGGCCGTTGAATTCCTCGTTTACAACCGAAGGCCTCGGCATCAGCACACCCATGATGCGCATGGCGATGCGATCGCGGCCCGATGCCGTATCCTCGGCAGCACCGTTGGCAACGGCGGCCTCGGAAAGCGCGGCAAGTGTGCCTTCAAGGTCAAAGTTGGGCAGGGTGTCGGGGTGCAAGAGCGAGAGTTTCTCGACCTGGAGCGCCCAGGCCATGTCGAGCGCCGGCCCCGTAGCACCGATGCACTCGAGAATGGTGTTATACGCCCAGATGCGATCGTCCTGGCCGATCATCGATCGGTGGATAGCGTACTCGATCAGGTTCTGCGCGGCCTCGCGCACGTCAGTCATTACAGCCATGCCGCGTAAGCCCCCTTGTCAGAAATTGCGTAGTGGCGGGCAGAGCCCTCGCCTAGCCAGCCGTTCATCTTGGTGATAAAGGTGTCGACCAGGTCGAGCGGCACGAAGGCCTGGATGGTGCCACCAAAGCCGCCACCGTGGATACGGACGGCGCCACGGCCGTCGAGCACGTGCTCGGCCAGTGCCAGGGCATACATCGAGGGCTGCTCGGAGCCCAGCTTGGCAACGACATTCTGTAGGTACATGGCAGAGCTGGCGCCGGACTCGCGCGTCAGGACCAGGAACTGATCGATGTCGCCGGCGTTCAGAGCAGCCCAGCGCTTGTCGACCAGGCCGTTCTCGTACCAGTAGTGAACGGCGCGCAGGCAGGCGCGGTCGCCCAGCTTGGCGCGCAGCTCGGGGAGCTTGGCGTCAAAATCGGCAACGTCGACCTCGCACAGGCGTGCCTTGCCAAACTCGGCGGCAACGTCCTGCATCTCGCGCGGAACGGCGGCGTAGTCGTCGGTGGCGGCCACGTGGTCGGCACCGACCTTAACGAGCACGAGCGCATAGCCGTGATCCTCAAAGTTGAGCTCGAGCTTCTGGGTTTTAGGCTGAGCCTGGTCCTCAAAGTCCATGTAGGCAAGGCCGCCCAGGCACACGGCGGCCTGGTCCATCAGACCGCAGGGCTTGCCGTAATAGTTGTTCTCGGTGCGCTGGCTCATCTGCGCGAGCGCGACGGGCTCGATGGCGGGTGCGCCCCAGAGGGTTTCCATGGCGCGACCGTACGCGGCCTCGACGGCGGCAGAGCTGGAAAGACCGCCGCCCGAGGGGACGGAGCAGGTGAAGGCGAAATCGAAGCCGTGGGGCTCAACGCCAAGGGCTGCAATCTCGTGGGCCATGCCGCGGACGAGGCTCGCGGACGTGCCCTTCTCGGACTCTTGAATATCCAGCGTGTCGAGCATGATTTCAAACGTAGGATAGCCCTCGTCGGCGACGCGAATCTTGTTGGAGTCGGTTGCCACGGCGATGCCGTCAACGGCGACATCGAGCGAGCCGGCGATAACGTGGCCACCCTCGTGGTCAGTGTGGTTGCCGCTGATCTCGGAACGCCCGGGCGCGTGCACGTAGAGCACCTGGCGGTCGCCGATGGGGCCAAACTCCTCCTCAAATAGCTTGGTGAGCGTGGCGAGTGTCTTTTCGTCGGGAGTGGTCATGGGAGTCCTTTCCTTGGCGCGCACGGGTGAGTTTTGCGTCGTTATGAGTACGTTAACAACTTGAAGCGGCATGAACCAAGTATTCACGATACCGCACGTTACGGGCTATGTTAACGTACTCATAACACATCGCTTGTCACTTTTTGAGAATCTGGTAATCGGTAGAAATACAGCCGTGAACGGTACTGCCGTATGGACTTATAAAGCAGAAGAGATGCAGATAGAAAAAGTAGAGTACGTTAACATGCGTCCGACGATAGCGGGCCTCGGCGCGGGATGTATTTCTGCCCGGGCCGGCATTCACGCTATTCAGATCTCGCAAGGGTGAAGGTGATCCTGTGGCAAGGCGCCCGTCCAACGATACAGGTACGCGTCCGGTCTCCATGGCCGACGTCGCCCGCGCTGCTGGCGTTTCGCAGCAGACGGTTTCGCGCGTCGCCAACGGCTTGCCCAACGTTAACGAGCAGACGCGCCAGCGCGTGCAGGCCGCCATGCAAGAGCTCGGCTTTCGTCCGAGTTATGCCGGTCGCTC
Organism: Collinsella sp.; assembly: GCA_048485235.1. GTDB lineage: Bacteria > Actinomycetota > Coriobacteriia > Coriobacteriales > Coriobacteriaceae > Collinsella. The sequence continues at coordinate 10,895 of DBFWCI010000018.1, read as the reverse complement.
GCTGCGCGACGGCCGTTACCATTCGGTCGGCCTATGCATCAACGATGTCACCAAGTTTGGCAACCTCTCAATGATCGACGGCATCGCCAGCGCTGCTCGCGAGCATAATTGCGCCATCACGCTGGTCGAGATGTCCAAGACCGAGGAGTTTTCGCTTGCCGAGGCCACGCGTCGTATGGCCGCATTGCCGGTGGACGGCATCATCATCGGCATGAGCCGCATGGCGCCCGATTTTGAGACGTTTGATCCACTGCCGGGCATTGGCACGGTCATCGTTACCATGTACGCGCACCCGCGCGTGACCACGGTCGACTCCGACCATTACGGCTGCTCGCTCTTGCTTATGGATCACCTGTTTGAGCTGGGGCACGAGCAGATTCGCTATATTGGCGGCCCGTCGTTCTCGGTCGACGAGCAATTTCGTCGCGCTGGCTGGCAGGATGCACTCGAGCGTAAACACATTCAGCCGCAGGCGCCGCTCGAGGGAGACTGGTCTGCCAACAGCGGTTACGAGGCCGGTAGATATCTGGCCGAGCACGACCGCACCATGACGGCGATTTACGCGGCAAACGACCAGATGGCAAATGGCGCGATTGCCGCGCTGCGCGATAGCGGTCTGCGCGTGCCCGAGGACGTGAGCGTGGTGGGTGTCGACGATTCGCTCGATGATTTTGTCGCGCATAACGAGCTTACGACCGTTCGATTCGACTTGCATCAACGTGGGCGCGAGGTGTTTGAGCATGCGGTTCCCGAGGCGGGTACGGCGGGCAAAACCGTTGCCATTCGTATTCCCGGCCAGCTCATTATTCGACATAGCACGGCGATACTGCGCGCATAGTTTGTGCAGGTCAACGGCAGTATATTCCGCCTCAATTACAATCGGTAAGGATGCTGACGGATAGCCGTGGCTATGAAGACGAGTGTTATGATAGACGGGTTCTTTTGTCTATCTAGGAGGCTTTGCCTGATGGAGATCACCAAAGATATCCGCTACATCGGTGTCGACGATCACGACATTGACCTGTTCGAGGGCCAGTACGATGTGTCCGAGAACGGTATGGCATACAACAGCTACGTTATCTTGGGCGAAAAGATCGCTGTCGCCGATTCAGTCGACGGCGGTTTTGTTGACGAGTGGCTCGGCAACCTCGAGGCCGCGCTTGACGGCCGTACGCCCGACTACCTGGTCGTCCATCACATGGAGCCCGATCACTCCGCCGGCATCGCCGCCTTTATGGAGCGCTATCCCCAGGCACAGATTGTGGCCAGCATGGGCGCCTTCCGCATGATGGTCAACTACTTTGGTACCGACTACCCCGAGCGCAAGATGGTCGTCAAAGAGGGCGATGTGCTCGACCTGGGCGGCCACAGCCTGACCTTTATCGGCGCCCCCAACGTTCACTGGCCCGAGGTGATTTTCTCCTACGAGTCCACCGACAAGGTGCTCTTTAGTGCCGACGGCTTTGGCAAGTTTGGCGCCAACGACATCGAGGATCCCGAGGGGTGGGCTTGCGAGGCTCGCCGCTACTACTTTGGCATCGTCGGTAAGTTCGGCAAGTTCGTGCAGGCCGTGCTCAAGAAGGCCGCCGACCTGGACATCCAAATCATCTGCCCGCTCCACGGCCCCGTGCTGACCGAGAACCTGGGCTACTACCTCGACACCTATAACACCTGGTCGAGCTATCAGCCCGAGGACGAGGGCATCACCATTGCCTATGCGAGTGTGTATGGGCACCTGAAAGCTGCCGTCGAGGAGCTCGCATCTGCGCTTGAGGCTCGCGGCCAGAAGGTCTCCGTCTTTGACTTGGCTCGCGACGACATGGCCGAGGCCGTTGAGGATGCGTTCCGCTACGACCGTCTGGTGCTCGCCTCCATCACCTATCAGGGCGAGATCTTCCCGTGCATGAGCACCTTCATCCATACGCTCGCCGAGCACGCCTACCAGAACCGTACGGTGGCGCTCGTCGAGGCCGGCTCTTGGGCGCCTGCAGCTGCCAAGGTTATGACCAAGGAGCTCGAGGGCATGAAGGACATCACCCTGACGCAGAACAAGGTGACCGTGCTGGGCTCGCTCAACGACGCCTCGCGCGCTCAGATCGAGGCCCTTGCCGACGAGCTGTCCAAGTAGCGACACATTCACTTCTGAGGCTCAACCACCACAAAGGAGACCTTTGTGGTGGTTTTTGTTTAAGCGCCGGCGATGAGGAGATTTGGGCGGGCGTTGTCGACGATCTCGGCGATTGAGGTGGCGACGGCATGATCGGGGTCACGGTCCATCACGATGGTGTCGACATCGGTCAGCTCGGCAAAGCGGTACATGCCGCGTCCGTTAACCTTGCTGGCGTCCATGAGGGCGACACTTTGATGGGCCGCGGCGATCATAGCCGTTTTGGTCTCGGCCATCTGGGGAAAGTCGGTCGTAAAGCCGCAGCTGGAGACAAAGGCGCCGGGGCACATGACGGCCAGATCGGCATGGACCATTTGGAGCGCTTGCATAGTGAGCGGTCCGTACAAATAACGATGGCCTTTGCGCAACGCCCCGCCCAGCATGACGACATCGACTGAGGGCATGCTCTCGTCGATGTAATCGGCAATGGTAATGTCTGCTGTGATGACGGTGATACCGTCGCGTTGATCGAGGAGCCGGACGAACTCGAGCGCCGTGGTGCCCGAGTCGACGAGCAACGTGTCGCCGTCATTGACGAGCTCGATGGCGCTTTGCGCGATGGCCTGCTTGGCGGCGACGTTGACGTTGATGCGGCGATCCTGCGTGGAGACGGTCAGGCGTTTGTGGAGCGATACGGCACCGCCATGCGTGCGGCGCAGCTTGCCTGCTTCGGCGAGCGCGTCCAGGTCGGCGCGGGCGGTGACGGAGGACACGCCAAAGGTCTGGGCGATCTCTGCTACCTGCACCGAGGCGTTATGATCGAGCATTTCCATAATGGCGGTACGGCGTTCGTCGGCAAAAGCACGGTTGGTGGCTTGGGCCATGCTTGCTCCATTCTCGGCTAAATTTGCAGGAATTGTGTTGACTCTATTTTCGTTCATTTTCTTTTTGAGTAAGAAAACACCTTTCGATTACTTATCTTTTCTATAAAAGAAAGACGCTGAACGCTCAAAATTCAATATCGAACATGTCCACTCGGCTCAAATTCCTTCCGTTTACTTTTCAAAAACGACGGTATTGACCTGCATGGGCTCAATATCTCGCACGTGCAAAGCCGCTGAATTTCATACAATGAGCGCAGTAAAACGCAAGGTAAAACGCCTTGTGAACAACTACGCCCGATGTCCAGATGCGGGCGAGGGAGAGGAGCAAACGCTCATGGCACTTGTTACCACCGAAAAGATGCTCAAGGACGCTCAGGCCGGCCACTACGCTGTTGGCGCTTTCAACGTCGAGAACCTCGAGTTTGTTATGGCCGTTCTGGCCGCTGCCGAGGAGACCAAGTCCCCCGTCATCATGCAGACCACCCCGGGCACCATCAAGACCGCTGGTCTGGACTACTTCTACGGCATGGTCAAGGCTGCCGCCGAGCGCGCTTCCGTGCCCGTCGCCCTGCACCTCGATCACGGCGATGGCTATGACCGCTGCATGCAGGCTTTCCGCACGGGCTACACCTCTGTCATGATCGACGGTTCGCACGAGTCCTTCGAGGACAACATCGCCCTGACCAAGTCCGTCGCCGACGCTGGCCGCGCCATGGGCGTGCCCGTCGAGGCCGAGCTCGGTAAGGTTGGCGGCAAGGAGGACGACGGTCCCGCGGTTGAGGGCGAGAGCCCCTACACCGATCCTGCCGAGGCCAAGGAGTTCGTCGAGCGTACCGGCTGCACCTCCCTCGCAATTGGCGTTGGCACCAGCCACGGCGTGTACACGAGCGATCCGCACATCGAGCAGTCCGTGGTCAAGGCCATCCGCGACGCCGTCGACGTGCCGCTGGTTCTGCACGGCACCTCCGGTGTGCCCGATGAGCAGGTTGCCGAGGCTGTGAAGAACGGCATCTGCAAGGTTAACTACGCCACCGAGCTGCGTCAGGCCTACACCAAGGGCTTCATGGCCTACATGGCCGAGAACCCTGCCTGCTTCGATCCCAAGAAGCCGGCCAAGGAGGGTATGCGTGAGATCACCGAGCTGGTTAAGATCCGCATGACCAACCTCAACTCTGTGGGCAAAGCAGAGTAACAGCAAGGGTACTCCGACTCGCTACATATCCCGGGGAGGGACGAGGGCTTAGTTCCCCAATCGTCCTCGGGCATGCAAAAAGCCTCGCTGCGCACTTCGTGCGGCGAGGCTTTTTGCCCCCTGCGGAAAGATTGGGGAACTAAGCCCTGGTCCCTCCCAGGTTGACCTACTCGAGGTCGTCGCCCTTGTGGCGTTGGGGCGGAAATGGGTGGGGCGTCGGGGCTTCTTTGTTGATGAGGGGCTAGTATGCCCGGGCTTGGTTGGGGAAGGTTTTGTCTAGGGATGCTTGGAGCTTTTCGAACGATGCTCGCAAGTTGTGGCTCTGGTTGGTTGAGCGTTTGGCTTTTGTGGTGGGGGAGTCGAGGAGGCCGTTTCTCTGTGTCGGGGGGAAGGAGAAAAGGTTTGCATGATTTAGGGATGGCTGCTGTGCTGCGTCGTTGGAAGAATGCATGCTTATGCGGCCTCCTCGATATCCACCAAAAGGTTGCGCACGGGGTGTGCTGCTAGGTCCCGTGCGTTGGCAGTATTATGCCGCGGCTTCTGCAAAGAAGCGCTAAAGAAAGGCTTAACCTGGTTTGGTGTTACGATGAAACTGCAGGTCAGAGGTATCGAATAACACTTTTGAAAGGTTTTGAGCTTAAGGGCTTTCTAAGGATTGTGGCGCGGACGTGCGGAGCGTGTGAATGTTTGCTGTTAGCGCTGCGGCTCTGCGGCGCGCACCTGCTCGATGACCTTTTCCATCGTGGCGTCGATGCGGTCTTTTTTGAGCTCGCATTCCCAGATGGTTATGGGTGTCCAGCCCATTTGGGTAAGCGCGGAGATGGCGGCTCGGTCGCGCTCGACGTTGCGACGGAACTTTGCCTCCCAAAACTCAACGTTGCGTTTGGGCTGGCTGGGGTTGCACTTGGGGCAACGGTGCCAAAAGCAGCCGTTGACGAAGATGGCGATCTTGCGCCCGGGAAAGGCAATGTCGGGCTTGCCGGGAACCTTCCATTCCAAGCGATAACCCGTAAGGCCCGCTGCGCGCAGGCGCTGGCGAACGAGCAGCTCGGGCTTGGTGTTGGCGCGCTTGTTGCCCTTCATGGACTTTTTGATGGCGGCGCGACGGCGGACCAGTTCGCGCTCGTCAGCGGAGAGGTCCGAGGTATCGATGCCGTCGAGCAGACCGGGCTTGGGACGCTTTTTGCTGCGGCGCTTAGGTGCGCGCTTGGGTTTGGCGGCGGGGTGTTCGGTCGTGGCGGCCTTGGCATCTTTGGCAGTGCTGTTGGCCTCAAGCCGATCTTCCTTCAGCTCAATCAGGGCATCGATAAGCCCCTTGTCGGCGGGCATCCATTCCACCGTGGCAAGCGAGGTGCGCGGAATCCAGCGGATATCGAGCTGGCGGTCGTGCTTCTGAGGCTCATCGGATTCATCGGCGAGCGAGCAGTAGTAGCACTCCATGGAGAGATGAAAATCGGGGTAGTCATACTCAACGGTATAGAAATCGCGCAGGTTGGTGACTTTGACCTGCAGCTCTTCCATGAGCTCGCGGCATACGGCGTCCTCGGGCGTCTCGCCGCGCATGAGCTTGCCGCCGGGGAACTCCCAAAGTCCCTGCATGTCGCCGTAGCCGCGCTGCACGGCAAGCAGCTCGTCAGATCCTTCCTTGCGAATGATCCCAGCGGCAACATGAACAGTTTTCAACAGGAGTCCTCTCTCAATATCAGCACATAACAGGGCGGCTACCCGTACCTTACACAACGGTAAGGCAAGCGTAAGCCATATCGATGGTAGCCGACTCGTCTTCTTGCGACTATAGATGCCGTAGACTAATCGCAAGAAAGGACTCGGTATGCAAACCACGCACATGGCGACCCCGGTACTGGAGGTCGCGCATCTCGAAAAGGTATATGGAGCGCTGGGCAACGTGACCCGCGCGCTCAACGACGTCAGTTTTACCGTCAACCGCGGCGAATTCGTTGGCATCATGGGCGCTTCGGGCTCGGGCAAGTCGACGTTGCTCAACTGCGTGTCGACCATCGATAGCGCCACAAGTGGCACGATCCGCATCAACGGGCAGGACGTAACACGCATGAAGCAGGCTAAGCTTTCGCAGTTCCGCCGCGAGGAGCTCGGCTTTATCTTCCAGGACTCCAACCTGCTCGATACGCTCACGGCACGCGAGAACATCGCCCTGCCGCTCACCATCGCCCGCACAAACTCGGCAGAGATCTCGACCCGCGTGCAGGATGTGGCCGCGCGCCTGTCCATCAGTCAGGTGCTCGACAAATATCCCTACCAGATGTCCGGCGGTCAGCAGCAGCGCGTTGCCGCGGCTCGCGCGCTCGTCACCGACCCCACCATGATTATGGCCGACGAGCCCACCGGCGCCCTCGATTCCAAGAGCGCTCGCCTGCTGCTCGAGAGCCTAGAGGCCCTTAACCGCCGCCTACGCGCCACCGTGCTCATGGTCACGCACGACAGCTTTGCCGCCAGTTACACGAGCCGTGTGCTGTTTATTCGCGACGGCAAGATCTTCACCGAGCTGCGCCGCGGCGACACCGACCGCCGAGAGTTCTTCGACCGCATTATGGAGGTCGTTGCCATGATGGGCGGTGAGGGCTCCGATGCTCTGTAAACTCGCTTGGGGCAACGTCCGCCGCGCCGGCCGCGACTACCTCGTCTACCTTTTGACGCTCACCCTGGGCGTCACGGTCTTCTATGCCTTTAACACCATCTCGATGCAGGTCGACATCGCCGGAATCGATGAAGAGGGCTTGGCGCAGGTTATGGGCAGCATGCTCGGCGACCTGACGTACTTTTTGGCCGGTGTCATGGCCTTTTTGATGGTGTATGCCAATAACTTCATCATGAAACGCCGCAAGAAGGAGTTTGGCCTGTATCAGGTGCTCGGCATGGGGCGCGGACGCGTCGCCACGATCATGGCGCTCGAGACGGTGATTGTCTCGGTCGTGGCCTTTGTCGCCGGCATTGTGCTGGGTGTGGGACTCTCCCAGCTCATGACGTTCTTTACGGCCTCGCTTTTTAAGACACAGATTGCCAATTTCCACTTCTTTTTCTCGGTGCATGCGTTCAATCTGACTCTTGCCTGCATGCTCGTAATGTTTGTGCTCACGCTACTGCTGAACCTTCGCGCCGTGCGTCGTACCAAACTCATCGAGCTTATGGGTGCCGAGCGTCGCAACGAGAGCATCAAGACGCGCAACCCCTGGATTGCGATTGCCATCTTTGCCGTGGGCGTGGTGCTTGTGGGCGTGGCCTATTACCGTCTGCTACGTGATGGGTTCCCGCTAACCGCGACGGACAGCAAGCTGCAAGAGGCCATGAACCAGTTTGGCATTACGACCGCTATGGTTACCGTGGGCACCTTTGCCCTGTTCTGGGGACTCTCGGGCATGCTCATCAAGCTGCTGCAGAGCCTGCGCGGCGTGTATTGGCGCGGCCTCAACATGTTTACCGTGCGCCAGCTTGCGGCCAAGGTCAACACGGTGTGCTTTTCGATGGGCGTCATCGCGATGCTCCTGTTTTTGGCCATCACCTCGGTGACGTGCGGTATGTCGATTGCCAATGTGATGAACGAAAACCTGGAGCGCTATAACCCTGTTGACGTGTCACAGACGTATGTCTATTACACGCCCGATACGCTCGACTTCTACAAAGAGTCTTTCAATCCGTCTGAGGCCGATCGAATGGTGCTGGCCGATAGTACGGTCGATTTGTACTCCGCATGGCACGGCGATCGTATCGATCACGATAACGTTGCAGACGGTATTAAGGGCAAGTCGGCGGACAACAACGACGAGACCGGCAAGAAGGTCAATATCGCCGATGTTGCCGGTGAGCATGTGCAGATCGATTCGTATCTGAGTTACCCGTTTGGCGGTTCGGATCCTTCGGTGACCCCAAGTGAGATGTGCAAGATCATGGGCGAAAAGCTTCCCAAGGCGTTCGGGGGTAGCAATGCCGATGCGATGGGTCTGTTTGTGACGCCGGCGAGCCAGTACAACAAACTGCGTCAGATGATGGGCGAGGAGCCGGTGCACATCGGTCACGACCAGTATCTGCTCACGTGTGATATGGGCGGCGAGCTGGTCGACATGTACACCAAGTATATGGCTGGCGGCCATGCCCTTACCTTGGGCGGGCATGAGCTCAAGCCCGCAACCGATAAGTCGGACGAAGATACGGCGGCCATCGCCAACTCGTCGATGGGCAGTAATCCGGGTACCGTCGTCGTTGCCGACGAGCTGTTGTCCCAACTTAATCTGCAGCCGTATTCCAGTAGCCTGCTCGTTAACTACAAACAGGGGATGGATACAACCGAGGCAGACGAGAGCATTAAATACACTGTGCTCGACAATCTGCTCGTTGACGGCAAGGAGCCGGGGTCGTGGGGAATCTTCATCACACGCTCCGAGATGTACACGCAAGCAGCGCAAATGAACGGTCTTATTAGCTACCTAGCCATCTACATCGGCTTTGTATTGGTCGTTGCATGCGCGGCGATTCTGTCGATCCAGCAACTCTCCAACGTGGCCGACGGCAGCCGCAGCTATCGTGTGCTGGCACAGATCGGCTGTGAGGACCGCCAGGTTCGCCATTCGGTGATGGCGCAGCAAGCGGTATTCTTCCTGTTCCCGCTGGCAGTGGGCCTGGCGCACTCCTTTGTGGCACTTAAGGTGATCATCGAGCTGGTGAGCATTTTCGGAAATATGAGCATCGGCGGCACCGTGGGCCTCACCTGTGCAATCTTCCTGGCAGCATACGGTGGCTACTTCTTGGTAACGTACCTCATGAGCGCCGGCATGGTACAAGCCGCCATCGCCACCCGTTACAGCGAGTAACAAGCGGGCAAAATCGTCGCAAAATCAGAGGCGTATGACCGCCGCGAAGGGACCAGGGGCCCTTTCGCGGCGGTTTTGCCAATCTGGTGCGTCTCAGATACAAGTGAGTAGACTTTTTTGAACCTGCCGAGCACATCGCGACAAGTGCTCAATAAAATCGCAGGTCAGGGCTGTGGCGTTTTGAGGTGTGCTCGGCATCCCGCCAAAAGCCTACTCACTTGGTTTTACTGCTAGAAAACCGCCGCGAGGGAAAGTAGCTCCCTCGCGGCGGTTTTTGGCGTTTGCCCAGATAAAACCTGCCAAAATAAACCTGTCCCTTTTTGGCAGGTTATCGCTTCCAAAAGTGGAGGATGAGCGTCGTGCGGTTTTGCTGCTCGGTTTTGACCAGGATGTTGTGGATGTGGGTCTTGACGGTGCCCACGGCAAGGAATAGCTCGTCAGCGATCTCTTGGTTCGATTTGCCCAGTACGACCAGACGCATAACTTCGGTCTCACGGTTGGAGAGCTTGTAGGCGTTGCGATAGAGGGGCATCTGCTCTTCGATGTGTCGATCAAGATCGCTGACGTTCTTTTCCTCGGGCGCCTCCTGCATGCGGATTGAAAGCACGTGGCAGGAGTAGATGATCAGCAGAATCGCAAAGTAGCAGGCAAAGACGTTTTCGCTAAAGTTGCGCTCGGACAGATATAGTTGCAGCCAAGAGGGCGCCAGACTCATGGGGACAATCAGAATGTTGTAGAAATCCTCGGCAACGATGCAACCGACCAGAATAGCGCCGATAATCAGGTGCTTTCGTTGGTTGTTAACGCGTGCCTTCAGCTCGACTTGCGTGCTCTTGCGTGCCGTCCAAAAGATATATAGCCCCACGAAAACAAGGAATACCTGACGCATCGTGTAGTAGAGCCATTGATGAATGGGGCCGTAGGGGACAGCGACGATAATCAGCAGCTCGCTCAGCAAGAACGTTGCGACGGGAATGACAAACTGCTTTTTTGAATGCTTGTCGAGCAAATCCATGGCAATGAGCCAAATAAAAGCCTGCGAAGCGGTCGCCACAAAGGTCCGCAACACAGGCATGGTAATTGAGTAATAGTCGCTGGCTGGAAAACTCTGGTTTTGCAGCGTGTATTCAAAAAAGAAAATCTCGGTCATCTCGATGGCATAGCAGATAAATACGCCGCTGCCATAGATAAAGAAGCGTCGACGAGACGAGGCATAGGCGGCAAGCGAGAGCACCGCCGTCACAATACAGATCACGAGTATCGCTAGGGTATAGAAGAACATCAGGGTGTTCATCTGTCACCGTCCCATCTCATTTATTCTATGGCCGAGCTCTGTATACCTTGTGGGATATAGACGTCTCAACCCTTCGTTTCATTGCGGATTAGGCGCCGAGATACAGCATAGCCGTATACCGTTCGCGGTTCTAGATGGTAAACCCCCTGTAAACTCTTGACCTGCACTGATAATTGTCCTTGGGGGAAGCGGGCACTGCGGGGGCGCGTCAACAGCGCGCGATTTCCGCGTCGCAGCGCTACCCTGATGCTGAACGCCGGGACGATGACCCACTGACCTGCTGACGCCTCTTCGGCCGTCCTCAAATCCGACCTGTCTCGCCCCGGCTTCCGCGACCCGGAGTCCTGCCATGACCTAATAGGAGCATGAGCGCGGACAATCGGATAAGGCAACTTGATTGTAGCGCTCCCGTCAGTGCAATGTCTGGGAGGCTCGGGCGCGGAGCAGGCGGCAGACCGAGGGGAGCGAAAATGGAAGGCGAAACGGTCATCGCGGGCGTCGACACGCACAAGGACGTGCATGTCCTGTGCCTGCTCGACGGCCTCGGGAGGAAGATCTGGAGCGGGAGCTTCGG
>DBFWCI010000017.1:0-42233 GCA_048485235.1 Collinsella sp. | reverse complement strand
ATGGTTCGATGTCTGCCCGGATGCGACACTGAATGTGTCCATCCTCGCAGTATCCGGTTCTCAAGGTGCACGCCTGGCGGCTGGTCCGGTCCGACCGGGCCGCGCGGCAAGGAGATATATTGCCAGACCGGAGGGGCGCCGGGGGCGGGAATCGCGCACTCCATATTTTGTTCACAAATGAATAGGTCCCTCAGTCGCATCACTGAGGTTAAAACTGAAGCATTGGCTTCTGGTATTGGCGATGACCAGCTGGTTTATAGATGTTGAGGCATCGGTCATCTCTGGAGCGCCACTTTACTCCAAAAGCATCGGTTATTTGTTTCCCGTCGGTAAAAGGCAGGTTTTGTTCGCCAAGCGTTCCTATATATAGAAGTTCGGGTTCGAACCGTGCATCGGTAACAAAAAAGCGACCAGCCGGAGCCGATCGCTTTCTATTCTATGCTGGAGCATCCAGAGGGGTGCTTCCGAACTCATTTTCTCGCTGCCATTCATGCTTTCGAAGCATCTTTCTACAGCCCTCGTTGTCTATCCTCGTATCTCACAGGTCTTCCGGAAATTCACAAGCAGTCTTAGGGTCAATTTAGTTCTGCTTTCAGAGACTTGTTTGAGAGTTTTTAAAGACAGTTCAAAACAATAAGTGAGACACCATAAAGCAGAGCAAGATGTGCCGGATAGAAAATGTAGAAGAAATATTTGAGCTTCAGTCCTCGCTTACCATTATAAAGATTGATAAGCAGCAACGAAACGACCGCGGCAGCAACATCAGGATTAAATACATTAGCTGTAGCAAACTCAAATCCGCCGCCAACTATATGGCATGACGAAAGGAGCACTGCACATACTGCAGCAAAGAACATCTTGGCCTTGCTGTCGTGGAATAAATAGAATGCAGCCACAAGCATAATGCCATACACACCGCCATCTAGTTTAGTGTATTCAGCTGCCAGTGCTGTCAAAACAATCAGAGCAGTTTCTGCGATGTATCTTTTCCGTTTTGAAAGACTTTGTATCTTTTCCAGAACAATCAAAAAGACCAAGGAAAGCAGGAGCTCACACATAACATTTTGTTGCCGAAGGTCAAATAGTTGCCCGGTTTGGACGAAATCGTATATGGGCTCCGCAATGATTGCGAAGACAAGCATATTTCGCAGGTACTTCTTTAAGTCATGAGTATGCAAAAATCCCTCAACTATCAAAAAGCAAAATAAGGGAAATGCAATTCTGCCAAGAACATGAAGCATATCCGAAGCCTCGCTTAGAATCGCCCACTGTTCGTCTGATATCTGACTGTACGATGCGTGAGTCATGATTCCATTGGTCAGGACGATCCTGCTTACATGATCGAGAACCATCGAAATGGCTGCTATTATCTTTAATGTGCTGCCGCTAATTCCGTATCTATTTGTTTTCATTTCGTATTCCTTACTTTGGGTGGGCCGTCAGGGGTTCAGCCTGCTCCGCAGGCGGCCGCTGCGGCGCTCCGCGCCCTTTCGGGTTCGAACCCGCGTCGCGGCAACAAAAAAGCGGCCGGCATCCGCCAGTCGCTTTTCCATTCTATGGTGGGCCGTCAGGGGTTCGAACCCTGGACCTTGGGATTAAAAGTCCCCTGCTCTGCCAGCTGAGCTAACGGCCCGCGGGTGGCATTGTACCACGGTCTGGGACTATTCCCAACTCCATTGGCCGTTCTGGAAAATCACAACTTCACGTCCATCAGGCGTAATGCCCGTAATATCGATGTCGTCCGTGCCGATCATAAAATCGACGTGCGTGCTCGAGACGTTAACACCATGCTCCAGGAGCTCCTCCTTGGGCATGTCGTACCCACCCTCGATGCATTCGGGGAAACCGACACCTAGCGCGAGATGGCAGCTAGCGTTCTCGTCATAGAGCGTATCGTAGAACAGAACACCACTTTCGCGGATCGGCGTGTTCTTGGAAATGAGCGCGACTTCTCCCAGGTGAGCAGCGCCCTCGTCCGTATCGATGATACTTGCAAGCGTTGCCTTGCCCACGCGGGCGTCGTAGTCCACCACGCGGCCGCCCTCGAACTTAATCCAAAAATCGTCGACCTTATTGCCGTGGTGGATGAGCGGCATGGCCGAGTACACGATACCGTCGGCGCGCATGCGATCGGGCGAAGTGAAGACTTCCTCGGTGGGAATGTTGGGGAAGAAGGGGTGCCCATCGGGCGTCTTGCCCTTGCCGCCGGCCCACTCGTGACCCTTCGTCATGCCAATCATCAGATCGGTTCCATTTGCCGCGGTGTAATGCAGGCAGTCGAAACGATTGTCGTTCAGGAAACGCAGGTTCTTTTCGAATGCGGCGTCATGGAGCTCCCAGTCGCTCTCTGGGTCCTGGCCATCGGCGCGAGCGGTGTGCAGAATCGCATTCCACAGCTTATAGATTGCAACCTCGTCGGCGTCTCCCGGGAACACCTCGCGCGCCCAAGCCACGACCGGAGCGCCGGCGATGCACCACGGATTGATGTTGTAATCCAGTCCACGGCGGAAAACTTTGCACTGCGTGTTCTTTGCCTTAGAAGCTGCAGCGGGCTTAGCGGGATCGATGCCCTTAAGGGCGGCGGGGTCCGCACCCTCGATAAAGATAAAGCAGGCACCGTCCTGGGCCAGGGAATCCAGCTGCAGGCGCTTCCACTCGGGCGTCTGCTCAAAATAGCTTTTCTCGACATGCTCGTACGTGAGCCTCGTCACGGCATCATCGGCCCAGATGACCGTCACGTGGCCGGCGCCGGCAGCATAGGCCTCCGCGACCACCACGCGCGCAAACGGCGCGCACTCAACCGGAGACTGAACGACGACTTCCTGGCCGGGCTTAACGTTTACGCCCTTGCGGACAACCAGGCGCGCATAGTTTTTAATCTTGGGCTCCAGGGACTTCATACCCTCCAGGGCCTCTTCGACCGTCAGGGCAGCTCGAATCATGTGCCACTCCATCTATCTATAGAACAGTAAAAAGGCGCGCCGCAAAAACGACGCGCCTTATATCTTAGCGATAAGTATGTATGCAAACGCTACTTCTTCTTGGAGTCCTTCTTGTCCTCCTCGGCAGCTGCGCGCTCGATAAGAGCGTTGAGCTTGTTCTCGGACATGCCCTCGGCCTGCGCGCGGTACATGTTGCGCAAGGGACGAATACGAGCGAAGTCGTAGATAAAGTCACCTAGGATGATGACATAGGACAAAACGATGCCGACCATCTGGACAGGGCTGGACACCATGCCAGCGGGAGCGAAGTACAGCGAGGCCCAAATTGCCACGACGAGCACCATGCCAATGGCGAGCACAATCCACCAGATGCGACGGCGCTTGGTGTAGTCCTCGTCCTGCTTGAGGAGGGTATTCGACACCGTATAGATGCGGTCCTCCTTGGCGCGCTGCTTAGCCTTGCGGGCGCGCTTCTCCTCTTTAGAGAGGCCCTCGAGATTCTCGCCCTTCTCGAGCTCTTTGCGGCGTGCCTTAGACGAAGCCGGCACGACGCGAACGGAGCTCGCTGCCTGACGGGCAGGCTTAGCAGATGCGGCAGACTTGCGCGCAACCCCGGTAACTTCGTGGGATTGCGTGCGCTTGTTCGTGGCGCTACGGGTACTCACTTATGCGTTCTCCTTCATGCTTGTGAACTGGGAGCCCGTGATGATCTGGAAGGCCTCGCGATAGCGCTCGGACGTGCCATCGATGACCTCGGCGGGCAGGTGCGGGGTCTCCCCCGTCATATCCCAGTTGGCCTTGAGCCAATTGCGGACGAATTGCTTGTCGTAGCTAGGCTGGATCTTGCCCTCCTCGTAGCTGGCAGCAGGCCAGAAACGGCTGGAGTCGGGCGTGAGACACTCGTCGATCAGCGTGACCTTGCCATCAATGACACCAAACTCGAACTTGGTGTCGGCAATGATGATGCCACGGGTCGCGGCGTACTCGGCAGCGGCCTTGTAGATCTTGAGGGAAAGGTCACGAATCTGCGTGGCGATGTCCTCGCCCACGATCTCGCAGCAACGCTCGAACGAGATGTTCTCGTCGTGGTCACCGATCTCGGCCTTCGTGGACGGCGTGAACAGCGGCTCGGGAAGCTTGGAAGCCTCGGTCAGGCCCTCAGGCAGCTGGATGCCGCAAACGGTGCCGTTCTCGTCGTAGGTCTTCTTGCCCGAACCGGTCAGATAGCCGCGGACGATGCACTCGATAGGAATCGTCTGGGCCTTCTTAACCAGCATGGCGCGGCCAGCGAGGTAGTCACGATACTCAGCAAACTCCTCGGGGAAATCCGCCGGGTCGATGGAAACGAGATGGTTGGGGACGATGTCGGCAAACTTATCGAACCAGAATGCCGAGATGCGATTGAGTACCTCTCCCTTAAACGGAATCTCGTCGGGAAGAATGAAGTCAAACGCAGAAATGCGGTCGGTGGCGACCATCAGCAGATTTTCACCGGCATCGTAAATATCACGAACCTTGCCACGGGAATCCGGACGACGCTCCATCGTTGTCACGTGAGTCACTCCTTACCTAAATACGACAGAAATGCGGGTTCTTTCCCGCATGTTTTCGCAAACTCGGAGCGGCAGGGACGCGGCCCCTCCTTCACCGAATAGCGAAAAGCTAGTGCTCCATTGTAGTAGATGCCGCGTCTGCCGTGTGCTCGCGGGGCAGATGAATTGTAAAAGTCGTACCCTTTCCAAGCTCCGACTCCACGGATATGTAGCCATGGTGACGCTCGACGATCTGCTTGGTCACGGCGAGGCCAACGCCCAGGCCGCCGGCTTCGCGGGCGCGGCTGGCATCGGCGCGCCAAAATCGTCCGAAGATACGCGACAGATCGTCCTTGGCAATACCGATACCGGTATCAGAAACGGCAATGCTGACGTGCTTGCGGTCACTGAGCACCGACACCACGACCCAACCGCCCTCGGGGGTGTAGCGCATGGCGTTGCTCATGAGGTTGATAACACATTGCGTGATCATGTCGGGATCGGCCTCGACGACATCGTCGTGCCCTTGGGTTTCATCTGCAAAGCGAAGACGAAGGTCACGGTCGGCAAACAGACGCTCCTGGCCGTTCACAATCGATCGCACGAACGGAACCATGTCCACCGGTTCTAGATTGAGCGGAGCCGTGCTGTTTTCCATGCGCGACAGGTCGAGCATCTGCTGCACCAGACGAGCCAGACGACGCGTCTCGGAAGCAACGGTCTCCAAATGCTCATCGTCGGTGGGATACACGCCATCCTGCATAGCCTCGACCGTTGCGAGCATGGCCATAAGCGGCGTGCGAAGCTCGTGTGCAACGTCTGAGGTCAGGCGCTTCTCGTGTTTCATATCCTTCTCGAGCGAAGTGGCCATCTCATCGAAGGTCTCACCCAGCTGATCGATCTCGTCATCACCGCGCAGTCCCGTGCGGGCCGACAGGTCGCCGTCACGGATTTGCTTTGCGGTACTGGTGATGCGATGAATCGGCTTGGTGAGCATGCGCGACACGAGCGATCCGATAACGACCGAAATGCAGATTGCAACAACCGCGGCGAGGGCCATGGCGTTAAAGGTCTTCTCCCTAAACGCAGAGTCCGCCTTGGTGAGCAGAGCGTCGGAGCCGATGGCCCACAGCTTTACCTGTCCGACATGCTCGCCGGAAGACATTACAATCTCGACGTTAGCAACGCTATCGGAGTCGGTTGGAGCAGACGAGACCGGGCTATGCGATGCCCTCTTGCCGCTCGTGTCGTCGGTCGTAGCCTGGTTTTCGCGTACATCGGCGGTGGCGCTTGCCGAGGGCCAGGAATCGTCATAAACGATCACGCCCTTTTTATTGACGACCTGCATGCCCAGATCGTCGGAAACCAAACTCGACGTTGCAACCGTGCGCAGTTCTCCCGCGGTCCAAGAGCCGTTTTCCTCATATGAGGTCGCCAACTTCTCGGCAGCGGAATTTGCGATTTCGACGATATTGGAGCGTGTGTAATCCGAAAAGACCGTGCCCCACACAACAGAGACAACGCCCACCAGCACCAATACTGTCATGAGCGATGTCAGAGCAAAAGCAAGTGCCATGCGCGAGGGATAGCTCATCGTTGGCCGTGAATCGGGACGAGGCGTGTTCCAACTAGCCTTGGAACCCGCCTCGCTCTCCTGCTTGTGCTTTTGTCCGATTTCAAAGCGCGCAGGTGTCATATGTGATTTCCCTATTTCTCGTCCGACTTATCGGTCTTGGCCGGAGCCTCGAAGCGATAGCCGACACCATGGACGGTGTAGAGCCACTTGGGCTTCTTGGGATCATCGCCCAGCTTGGCGCGAAGATTCTTCACGTGGCTATCGATGGTGCGCTCATAGCCCTCAAAGTCATACCCGAGCACTTTCTCGACCAGCTCCATGCGATTATACACACGGCCGGGATGGCGGGCAAGCGTGGTGAGCAGCTTGAACTCGGAAGCCGTCAGATCGACTTCCTTGCCCTCGACCAAGATCTTGTGGCCCGAGATATCGATGACCAGATCGCCGAAGTCGAGTACCTCGACGGCGGGCTCGTCGGCCTGATGGGCACGGCGGAACAGAGCGCGAACGCGGGCGACGAGCTCGCGCGGCGAGAACGGCTTAATCAGATAGTCGTCGGCGCCGAGCTCAAGACCGATAATACGGTCCTCGATCTCGCCCTTAGCCGTCAGCATGATGATGGGAACATCCGAGGTATCGCGAATGGTGCGGCAAACGCGCTCGCCGGGGATCTTGGGGAGCATAAGGTCGAGCACGACCAGGTCGAACTGATGCTTCTCGAACTCCTCGATCGCGGACTGGCCATCGCCGACGCCCACAACCCAGTAGCCTTCGCGCTCGAGATAGGCAGCGACGGCGTCACGGATTGCCTTCTCATCCTCGACCAGCAGAATCTTCTTTGCATCTGAAGCCATAACACGGCCCCCCTGTCTCAATTAGCTAAGAACAAGCCCATTTTAACGCACCTGAGCCCGCCGGATGCCGCTATGACGCGGCAGCTCGGCGGGCGGTACTCACAATTACAACGCGTTTATTCCCCTGTTGGCGCCTTTTTAACCCCTCTAAGCTTAAAGAGAGAATAGGCGTGCAGTGACCGTCTCTGGTATACCCTGGCTGTTGCGCACCGTGGCGTACGTAAGGAATGAGTCCGATTTTCCCGCCGTAGCTGGATAATCGCCATACTCCAAAGCGCGGTCGGGCGACAGCAGCGAGCCATAGGTCTTGGCAGAGGTGTCGATCAGGAAATGCGACGCCTGTACCTTAACAAGGTATTTATTCTTCTTGCCAGCCGCACATGCGAGCGGCTCGCGTGACAGAAAGAGGTACGGCCCTCCCTCATTACCGATATACGTGCCCATATTGCCCAGGCTGCCCACGCCGCTATAGGCCGCCTCGATAGAAAACACGAAGGTATCGCCCATATACACGGCCTCGAAAGGCGAGACTGACGAGGGAAGGACCAGCTGGGCACGCTTGGTGTTGTTGCCGTCGGTCAGATCGATTGCCGTTATGCCGTAGTAGACGCCCTCGTCGTTGCGGACACGCGGCGAGATGGTCAAAATGCCGTCGCTCGCGCGCGGGGCCGATGCAAAGCGGCCCGTCGATTTCCAAATTGTCTCGGCCTTGGATTCATCAAGTGAGCGACGATAGCAAAACGAATCACTACTCGTTTTATTGCCGCCTGCCGAAGGCATTTTATACCAGATGACTGATGACCCGAACGCCGTAAACAGGGGCGGATCATAGTCCTTGCCACCTCGATCGAGCTCAACCACATCGCCAGAGAGCGAAGCGCCCGACAGATTTTGAGCGTAGAGCTTCCACGATGAATTGGCAAAGTTCATCTCAACCCACGCGAATACGCCGTCGCCGGCGCGGACATCGTAGAATGCATATCCCGTGCCCTCGACAGGATCCTCGATTAATGTGGTAAGCGAGCCATCGCCCAGGTTGAGCACACCGAGCGTGTTGGCGTGCAGTGCCGATGCGGGCGCCATCATCGCCGCGGCGTAATCGCCGTCGCAGTAGTACAGCAGCGTACCCAGAGGCAGCGTCCACGACGCCGCTGGCTCAAGATCGATGTCGACAGCCTCATACTCATCCGTAATCGAGATAATTTTGGAATCGTCCTTGATAACCTGCGGCTCGCCGGCGGCATCATCGCTGGTACCCGTTTTTTTCGAGCATCCGGCAAGCACCGTGGCAGCGCCCGCGGCAGCCCCACCGAGTACAAAGCCGCGACGCGATATTCCGTTCTTGATGTGATCCGCGATACCCATTAGGCGATCTCGGCGCGAGCGGCCTCGATGGCGCGCGTAAGCTGGTCGGCGCAGGAGGTCTTTTTCATACCGCAGGTATTACCGGCGAGAACCTCGATTACGCGATCGGCAGGAGCGCCCTCGACCAGCTTGGAGATTGCCTTGAGATTGCCGTCGCAGCCACCGGTAAACTCAACGCCTATCACCTTGTTGCCGTCATCGGAAAGGTCAAGGTGAATATTGCGAGCACACACGCCCTGAGGCTTGTAATCAAACGAAATCATGCGATCCCCTCTCAGAATGTTATTCGAGACGACTATTATCCCCGTCTTTCCCTAAATGCAACGAGGCGCTTTGCCGGCAACACACATTACCAGCAAAGCGCCCTAAAAAGCTAACGTTATGCCCGAACCTACTCGAAGCTCAGCTGCTCCAGACGATCAAAGACCGTGTCGATACGGGTGAGGAAGTCCCATGGATCAAAGATCTCGTCGAGCTTCTCCTGGCTGACGGTGCAGCGCGGGTCGGCCTCGAGACGCTCCTTAAAGGTGGGGCCGGAGACACAATCCTGCACCTCGTGCCAGGTTGCCATGGCGTTCTCCTGCACAATGGCGTACGCGTCCTCGCGGGTGATGCCCGTATCGACGAGGGCGAGCAGCACCTTGGAGGAGAAGATGAGGCCGCGGGTCTTATTGAGGTTGGCCATCATGCGGGCAGGATACAGCTGCAGGCCGTCGATAACGCGGATGAGGCACTGGAACATGTGGTCGAGTGCGATGAAGCTATCGGCCTGGGCGACACGCTCGGCAGAGGAGTGCGAAATGTCACGCTCGTGCCACAGGGCGACGTTATCGAAGGCGACCTGGGCGTTGGACTTCACGACGCGCGACAGACCGCAGACCTTCTCCATGGTGATGGGGTTGCGCTTGTGCGGCATGGCGGAGCTGCCCTTTTGGCCCTTGCGGAAGGGCTCCTCGGCCTCGAGCGTATCGGTCTTCTGCAGGTTGCGGACCTCGGTCGCGATGCGCTCGCAGGTGGCCGCTGTAGTGGCAAGCACGCCGGCAAGGTAGGCATGGTGATCGCGGCTGATGACCTGCGTGGACAGAGGATCGTGGATCAGGCCCAGGTGCTCGCAGACGTACTCCTCGACGAACGGCTCGATGGAGCTGTACGTGCCGACAGCGCCCGAGATAGCACCGAAGGCAACATTCTTGCGGGCGTCCTCAAGACGATCCAGATCGCGCTTGAGCTCCCAGGCCCAAGAGCCAAACTTCATGCCGAAGGTCATCGGCTCGGCGTGGATGCCATGAGTGCGGCCGGCACAGAGCGTGTTGCGCTCCTCAAAGGCGCGACGCTTGCAGATCTCGCCGAGCTTCTTGACGTCCTCGATGATCAGGTCGCAGGCCTGGGTGAGCTGGTAGCACAGAGCCGTGTCGCCCAGATCGGAGCTGGTCATGCCATAGTGAACCCAGCGGCTGGGCTTGGGGTCGCCCTCGGGAACATCGGCATCGATGTATTCCTTCATGTTGGTCAGGAAGGCAATGACGTCGTGACGCGTGACTTCCTCGATCTCATCGACCTTCGCCTTCTCAAAGTTGGCATGGTCGCGGATCCACTGGGCCTCGTCTTTGGAAATACCAATCTTGCCGAGCTCCGCCTGGGCCTCGCAGGCCAGAACCTCGATCTCCTGCCAAATGGCGTACTTGTTCTCGAGGGAGAAGATGTGTCCCATCTCCGGGCGGGTATAGCGATCGATCATAGCGGCTCCTTTTTGGTTATTGGCACGTTGGTCGTAACCCATCCATTGTACCGTGCGCAGGTGCAAGTATGGGCAGCAGGCATTAACCTAACATTTTGGAATTGGAGCGAGCAACGGGACGTCTGCGTTATTTGCTTCGCAAATACGCACCGGCTGCGGTCGATCTCCTCGGATTCACGGAGACGAAGGGGAAGACTTTGTTGAATTAGCCGTCCCCTTGTCTCCCGTGCCCGGTGGAGCGGGCAACGGGACGTCTGCGTATTTGCTTCGCAAATCCGCACCGGCTGCGGCCGCCTATCGGCGACCTTGCCTGCTCGCTATAAACGCTTCGCGTTTATTTAACGCTCGCACCCTGTCGGGTTCGAGTCCCGGCGCTTTATTGAAAAAAGCACGGCACCGTGATGGTGCCGTGCTTGTGCTCTTAACTGGAGCGGGCAACGGGACTCGAACCCGCGAGTGTCAGCTTGGGAAGCTGATGCCTTACCACTTGGCGATGCCCGCATATGTGGGGGATAGTATAACGCGGTTGTCTTGTTCGATACAAGAGTGGCGATGCTTGTTTTAGCTGTGGAGATTCGTTTGAAAATCGCGTCAATTGTGGAGATGAGGACCTTTGACCTCCTGTTCTCCTTATCTTCTACCTGCGCTTTTGCTTGATTGTTGTATTTGAGCTCAATTTGTCAGGAATTGGGCAAGCTTTTGGTCAGGCTCCGGTACTTACCCGCATGAACCTCGGGGGTAGCCTCATCCTACGCGTCGCAGCCTCCCCGTGCGGCGCACGAGGGATAAGGAGCAGCCATGTCCAACGCACCCACGCACTCTGTCCACAGCGCAATCGCAACAGGTCCGCTGCTCCTGCTCCTCTTCCTGCTTTTCGGCTGCCTGGCACCGGGAGCCGCATTTGCCGTCGATGGCTACGACCAGCTCGGCTTCCGCACTATTAGCGATGATTGTGGGCCCTTCTTCATCGGCAAGTATGAAGCTCAAGACACCTCGATTGCCTACTGCATGAACCAGGAGTGCCCCGGCCCCACCAAACCGGGCGGCCCATGGCTCAACTTTG
This sequence comes from Collinsella sp., assembly GCA_048485235.1. Taxonomy (GTDB): domain Bacteria; phylum Actinomycetota; class Coriobacteriia; order Coriobacteriales; family Coriobacteriaceae; genus Collinsella. The sequence goes on along the minus strand of DBFWCI010000017.1, from coordinate 31,163 downwards.
ATCAAGGCTGGGTGTGGCTCGACGACGAGTTCGCGGCAATCGTTTGTCACGGATATCCCACCACCACGTCGTTTGGCGGTTACCATCTTTCACCCGATCGCGCCCGCGCCGCCACCCAGCTTGCCGTATGGATGCTCAACGGCACTACCCATGTCGACGGCACCTACTCCTACACGACCGCTCAGGGTAAAACCAAGAGCGGACGCTTTACCGCCGACAATGAAGTCGTGGCGGCTGCGCGGTGGCTCCACGACAGCGCAAAATCAGGAAGCATCAAAGCCGCTCCGCACCGCGCGCGACGCTATCTAGGAGCCGTATCGGGCGGCAGCAAACGTCAAGACATGCTCTATGTACTGCCGGCGGTCTCTGTTTCCTTCCAAAAGCAGTCTGCGAACACCGTTATTACCAGCGGAAACAATACCTATCAGTTTACCGGGGCAACATTCGATGTTTTTGAGAGCGCCAGCGGCGCGCGTGTTGGTACCATCCAGATGGACGGCAACGGTCGAGCACAGGCAACACTCCTACCCAACACGGCGTACTACCTGATTGAAACGAAGGCGCCGGCCGGCTATGTCCCCCGTCGTGATCGCATCGCTTTTACCACGGGGAATGACGGCGGGCGGGTCGCCATTGATGAACAGCCCGGCACCATCAACCTGCGTATCGTAAAACTCGATGCCGCGACGAATGCCGGCCCCCAGGTGGGATCTTCACTCGCAGGAGCAGAGTTCACGTGTGTGTCGCAATCAACCCCTGGATGGGCACAAATCCTCACGACCGACGAAAGCGGTCGGGCCACCCTCGCCGATGTCCCCTTAGGAACCTTTACCATCTACGAATCAAAAGCCCCCGAGGGCTACCTGCCATCCAACGATAGCTGGACCTATACCGTTGGAGCCGACCAGCTCGGCGATTCAGGCGTGGTCGAGATCGAATCTCGCATTTCCGATATCCCCATTGCGTTTAACCTTGAGATTTCCAAATTCAAGGATTACGGCAATAGCGACCAATCCGGCCTGGAGCAGCCGGCGGGTGGTGTTGTCTTTGAGGTTGTCAGCAACAGCTCTCAGCAGGTTGTTGGCACACTGACCACAAACATCTATGGCTTTGCCTCCACCAAAGATCAGCCCGAAGCATGGTTCGGCACAGGCAAGCGACCCGCCGGTGTCCACGGAGCCGTCCCATACGACCGTGCCGGCTACACGATTCGCGAGGTTCCGGAAACCGTCCCCGAGGGTTTTAAACGTGCAGGGGAATGGACCGTCGGGGCCAATCAGATTTCCGACGGCGCCGAGCTTCAATATATCGTGGACAACCACGCTCTGTCGACGCATCTCCAGATTGTAAAACGCGATGCCCAAACAGGCGCTTCTGTTCCCCTAGCCGGATTCTCCTTCCAACTCCTCGACAGCAATCACGAACCTGTCTCACAAACTTGCTGGTATCCAGCACATAACGTAATGGACACCTTTACGACTGACGCGACCGGGACCGTCACACTGCCCGAATCGCTCGTGCCGGGCACCTATTATGTACGCGAAACCTCGGCCAAAGAGCCCTATCTTGTCGGCGAGGAGATCGAGGTAAACATACCCGCCGACATGAACCTAACGCCCGTTGCAATCGCCTCGTATTATGACCACGCCGCGACCGGAAATATCAGGATCGTTAAAACCGATGCCGCAGACGGCAGCAGCCTCGCGGGCGCCATCTTTGAGATCCGTGCCTCGGGTGATATCGTGCGCCCCGACGGTAGCATTGCCGCACTCGACGGTGAGACTGTCGCTACCATCACGACGGATGAAACTGGAGAAGCACGCGCGGACAACCTCCCACTGGGATCTGGCACCGCACGCTACGAGGTTGTCGAGACTCAAGCGCCGGCAGGCTTCTTGCTCGATCAGACAACCCATATTGTCGACCTTACTTATGCCGACCAGAAAACACCCGTTGTAGAAGCACGGCTTAACGTATCCGACGATTACACCAAGGTTGATATCTCCAAGGTCGATGCAAGCGGTGAGCAGGAAGTAGAAGGCGCACGGCTCACCTTATATGGTCCCGATAAAACCGAAATAGACTCCTGGACCTCATCCGACAAGCCACACCGCGTCGAACATCTTGCACCCGGCACCTACTCGTTGCGCGAAATGATGTCTCCGCGGACCTATGACCTTGCCGAGGAGATAACGTTTGAAATAAAGGATACGGGAGAAGTCCAATCCGTCGCGATGAAGGATGCGCCCATCGAGATCAAGGGGCAGGTCGACAAGCGTCAGGAACTTGTCCAACCTATCGAAAAGGGCCTGTTGGCTAACGGCGATGGTAAAAACCGTGCCACGATGCAAACCAATACGGATGGGCTTTTCTCCTATACCATCGACGCTCGAAACGATTCAACTACCTGGGTTGATGAGTTTACAATTACCGATGATCTTGAGTGCGCCAAAGACGGCACAGCGAGATTCATCTCAATCGAAACCCCCGTCGCCATCGGCGACCTCAACGGTCTGTGCAACGTATGGTATCGCACGACGCCGTTGGACTCGACAGACGTCGGTGAGCCGGCAAACGCGACACTTGACGATGGGCACGAAAATCCTTGGCTTGAGTCCGACGAAGTAAAAGAGAGCCTTGGTGAGGACTGTCGCCTCGTCGATTACGACGGCTGGCGCCTCTGGAAGGCGGATGTCTCGACCACGGAATCCACCACACTCGAGGCGAAAGAACTCGACCTTGCGTCCAATACCGTCGTAACGGGCATTCGCATTGAATACGGTGCGGTAGCCGCCGACTTTACGACTCGAAGCGATGCGGATTCTTGGACCCGCGATGATCTCAAAGATGAGCACGACGACCTTGACGATGCCAAAGCAATCCTTGGCACAGACGCTCGGGGCGCAATCGTGCACATGCAGGCGACGTCGGCTTATACGCCCCAAACCGCACTCACCAACAGCGCACGCGTCGATCTTTGCCGCAACGGCGGCGGCGATAAACTTGAGTCACATGACGAGGACCGTGTCATTCAACGCTGTACCCTACCGCAGGACCTACCGGCAACAGGATCAGTTCCCATCGCCGCTTGCATCACCGCGCTCCTGACCTCGGGTGCCGCAGCCCTATGGTTCGCTCGCCTTAGGTCGACCCCAAAGAAGCGCTAGCGCGATGAAAAAGCGGGCGAGCCAGTCCCCTGGCTCGCCCGCTTTCAATCATGTAAATCGCCGTATCTACTCTGCAGACGAAGATCCACCATCAACGATTGCCTGCTCGGACTCAGGAATCCCATCGGCACCCGTACTCTGTTCTTGCTCCACCTCTTCGCTGATTGCGGAGGCGGGGGTCGAGCCCTTTGCACCCACGATGTAGGCAGCCCCAAATCCTAACGCAATGGCAATCAAGGTCAAAATCACGTAGACAGGCCAATGGCGCTTAATATACGAAAACACGTTGACTCCTTAGAGCTCCGTCTACGAACGGCGGATAACCTCGGTCACGACCTCGGATACCGTGGCAATGTTCGTCGGGTTGACATTGTGGGGCAGGTCGTCCTCGGTACGAGCGCAAGCCAGACGCGTGCCGTCCACGCCGGCGATGGTGAGGGCTCGGCGGCTCGCCTCGAGCGCGGCATAGGCATCGGTCTTGGCATAGGGCATCTCGAGCGCGCCACAATCGACATGGAACGACTTGCACACCTTGCTGACCAGGTTCATGATGCGGCGATCGCCCTTGAGCAGCTGCTGTTCGCCCTCGACCGTCACCACCGAAAGCCTACCGGCGCCGACGGATTCAAGATTGATGAAGAATACGCCGCGGAGCTTATCGCGATGCGAAGCCAAGAAGGCCTTCATGCCGGCGCCATCACAATCCGAGGCGCCCGTTGCCACAAACCAGATATCGTGACCGAGCAGCTCATCATCGCCCATAGAGGCGACAGCCGAGAGCGTATCTTCGGAAGAAGCGCCATCGGAAGACGTAGCGCCGCCCTTCCAGCCATCGTTATCGTCCTCGAAGTTATCCCACGAACCGATACCGCGACCGGACTTCTTGGCATCGTAATCGTCTTCGACGCCCAGCCAATCACTCATGCTGTCCTGCTCGTTTTTCCTTTTACGACCGAACAGGCCACCCAGGCCGCGTTTGCGAGACTTGGGTGCCGCTGGGGCGGGAGCCGAAATGGTCTCGATCGGCTGCGCGCCCGACGCAACGGGCATAGAAGGCGCAACGGGTGCCGATGTGGGTTCGGGACCCTGGGCAGTAGCAAAGGGGTCGTTGACCTGGGCAGAGGGATCGGGAAGGTCGAACAGCGACGTGCGAGACGCAACGTTTGCCTGCTTCATCGACGGCAGCGACGGATCGGGGACCGAAGCCAGCGGAGACGAGGAAGGTGCAGGCGACGGTGCCGACGCCGGATCGGGAACATTTATCTGCGGACGCGGCGATGCCTGGGAGGAAATCTGGGCCATAAGGGAATCGACCGTTTCGTCCTGGGTGGGAGCAACATTGGCAACCGTGGCACCGGAACCACTCGGGGTCGGCATGGTGAAAATCTGCGTGGAGTAAGGCCTCGACTCATCCGTCTCGGGAGTCTCGGAAACCGCAGGCACTTCCTCCTGCTCGACCTCGGTCGAATCATCTTGCTCGGCTGCCGCGTATTGCTCTTCGTCAGAGTTGGCCTCGACGGGCTCGTCCTCGGCGGCATCAATGGGCTCGTCATCGTCCACCGCGTCGCCCTGTTCATCGGAAACAGGAAGGGACTCGGCAATCGCGGTGCCCTGCTTTTCAAACGTTATCGTGGAATCGAACTTCGCGGCATCAAACGACATGGTGCTATCGACGTGCTGCTGAGCCTCGAAAGACGTTGTTGCCTCAACAACATCCGCGGACGTCGGTTGCTGGGACTCAAAGGACGTTGTAGCTTCGGCGGCGTCGACGGGCCCGGACTGCATAGCCTCGTTCTGCTCAAACTCTTGCGCCGCGCGCTCACGTGCCGCCTCGGCTGCCTGCTGCTGAGCGATAGCCTCCTGCTCGGCAGCCTCGCGTGCGGCAGCGCGCTTCTCCTCGAAATCGTCGACAAATTTCCTGCCCTTTGCAAGCGCACCCTTAAAGAAGTTGGAAGCGCTGGCGCCAATCGACGAGAACGCGGATGCAATGTCGGCATGCGGCGTTGCCGCGGGAATCTCGGCCGAGAAATCAGTATCGCTCTCGTAAGACACGCGCCTCGGTTGTTCAACGTAATCGTCGTCAGACTCGTCCGCAACGTCTTGCGCCGGTGCGGCGGGAGCCAAAATGTCCAGTCCTGCCGCGGGATCGAACGCGGACACCGCCTCGGGATCGGCAACGGCAGCGGTAACCGCGGCAGACTCATCATCCGCAGCGACAACGGGCGCAGGCGCAGCCACGACGGGGGCAGGCTCGGGCTCAAACGTTGGCTCCTCGCCCTCCTCGTAATCGAGCGTGCAGGACTCGGGAAGCATTCCGAGCGCACGGATGGCATCCGAACCAAAGCGGATGTTGCCGGCGGCATTGCGATAGAGCCTGGGCTCGGGCTCGGGCTCGGCAGACTCCTCCGCCGGCTCGGCAGCGGGAACCTCGTCATTGAACTCTTCGGCTTGGGCAGCCTGATTCTGATCCTCAGGCACGATAGCGCCGATCAGCGTCTCGTCGGCAGACGCACCCTCAAAGCCCTCGATTTGCTCGTCGAAAGCCTCACCCTGTTCGGGCTCGGTCTGAGCGTCGGGAGCAATCGGCTGACCGAACTCGTCCTCGGCGTAGGTAGGCTCTTCATACTCGATGGTGTTGCCGTAGTCGTTTTGCTGCTGGGCCGCGGCATACTCCGCCGCCGCGCGCGCCATTTCCTCGGCACGACGTTTCTGCTCCCCAAAATAGGTATCGAACGGAACATCGTCGGGAAACTCGTTCTCGCCCTGGAAGGGAGCAACGTTGTCCATAACACCGAGCATAGCGGCGACAGAAGACTTGTTGCACACCGCGCCGGACGTATAGGGAAGAATGTGGCGGTTAGAGATGATGTTTGCCGCGTTGGCAAGTGCAACGAGGGAAGCGAGGATCGCGACAATCCACAGCAGAACCTTGAGCGCGCCGGGGAGCGGCAGAATACGCAGGATGGCAACGACAGCGGGGGCAACCGTGGCAACGGGCAACAGCTTGGCGATGAGCGCACGATACGAAGCATAAGGCTCGCGGGCGAGCAGCTCAGCACGGGGAGAGTCGTAGTGTGCGACAACGACCACCGGGCGGTTACGCGGGGACGCGAGCGGGCCCGAGGCCTTGTGGTAGGCGATGACATTTTGGCTCACGCCCGTCTTGCCCAGGCGCGAAACCACGGGGTGGCCCGTGCGTTCGAGCACGTAAAGAACGGCGCCGACAATGGCCAGCAAGGTGCCGACCAAGCCGATACCGCCGCCGATGCCCATCAGCAGGGCGCCGGCAAACGCAAGAATACCGGTAACGGCAAATGCCAACCTACTGGGCGCCGGGGCATTGAACTCCTGAACCTCGGGGTCAAAGCCGTGGTTGCGGAAGATCTGAGCGATATCCTCGGCAGCCAAGCGCTCTTCTTCGCTGCATGCTGGCGTAATGCCGGTGTTCTGCAGCAGGTGGTTAATATAGTTCTGGGTGTTCGCCATGTGCGCTCCACATCCATAATCCGACAAATAGGCCCAATGCATGCACATTAGAACCGTATATAGTCGAAAGTATACCCCGAGCGAGCGCAAACGACCGAATTCGGGCCATCTTAACGTCCCGAGCGGACAAGGATATAGCCTAATCTCCATATCGGACTAAAATCATGGCAGCAAACCACCTTCTCACGCGAGGACTCTATGACGGCAAGCGACGCGACCGCGACAATTAAAAAGGGGAATTCGGAGCCCAGTTTCGATAAAACGGCTCAGCGCATCCTCAACCTTTTCTTTGTGCTCAACAGCTCCCCCGAACCGCTGACGACCGAGCAGATCGTCTTGGATTCTGACCTGGGATATGGCTCGGGCAATATCGACTCGGATAAGCGCAAGTTTCGGCGCGATCGTGACAAACTGCTCGAACGCGGCATCTTAATCAAGGAAGTTCGCCCCGCCGGCGCGCAGGAGACCGAGGAAAGCTCATGGACAATCGACCGCGAGCACACGTTTGCGGCAGGCGGCCTCATCACCGCAGACGACGCCGATATCCTGCTCAACGCTATCGACCAGACAATAGCGGCCGGCTCATCCACTTTTGCCGCGCCGCTTGCCGATATTCGTTCCAAGATTGCCTACCTCACCGGCAGGACGACGGCGGACGAAGCACCGATCCGCCGCTCTCCCACCGTCGATGCGGTATGGAGCGCCTTTGCCGAGCGATGCGCGCTGCGATTTTTATATCAGAACGGACGCGGTGAGCAGAAAGAGCGTACCGTCTGCGTCTACGGCATGTTCGAGCGCGAGGGCGTTGCGTACTTCTGCGGCCTCGACAATGCCACCGACGACATCAGGACATTCCGCTGCGACCGTATCGTTCGCGCTTGGCGTCCTTCGAAGGCCTACGCCATCCCTGCAGACTTCAATCTCAACGACTACCTGTTCTTTGAATTCGATTTTGCCGACCGCCCGCCCGTTGCGGCTACGTTCTCGTTCGCCCCGCAGACGCAGATCGATATGATCAACGGCCTCACGCGCGGGCGAGGTGAGCTCGCACACACCGATTCGGGATGGACTTGGACCGTTGACGTGCGCGATCTTGAAGCCGCCGCCTCATTTTGCATGGCCCACGCCATGGACGGCATGAGGCCCATGGCCCCCAAATCGCTCAAGCAGGCGTGGAACCACCTCATTGAAAGGACGGTGCACGAGCATGCCCGTGCGTAAACTCACCAGCGAGCAGAGGCTCTCGCGCGCCATCGACATCATGGAGGCCCTCTACGCCGCCGGCGAGAGCGGCATGACACGAACCGAGATTTGCAGTCGCTTTGACATCACGGGGGCGTCGCTCGACGAGATTCTCGAGATCGTCTCGACGCTCGCGGACCGAGAATCGGGTGCGCGTATCATCTGCGAATGCCACGGCGAGCGCGTGGTCCTCACCGGTGACGCCGGGCGTGTACTACCGCTGCGCCTGAGTGCCGCCGAGGGCGCTGTGCTCAACCACGAACTTGAATCGTTGGGGATCGAGCCCCAGGCGGCGGCTCGAATTCGACATGCTCTTCTACCCGAAGAGCTCGGCTATAACCAGCACGTCTTTGACACCGTCAACCACGGGTCGCACTGGCAGCAGCTGAGCTGCGCCATTCAGGACGGCGTTCGCTGTCGTATCTCGTATCGCTCGATGGACGATGCGCGGCCACGCGAGCGTCTGGTCGACCCCTTGCGCATTACAGCAAACGGCGACCAAACATATCTGATTGCCTGGGACATCGCGGTCGATGAGCAGCGCACCTATCGCATGGATAAAATCGAGGGACTCGCCTTGACGGAAGACTCCGTCGTGCCTCACGCACCGGACGTTGCATCCCTCCACGATTCCCTTGCCCGGACGCAGCGTAGCGCAAAGCTCTTGATGCCATTCGATATGGCGGAGCATCTGGACTGGGCCGGCATCACCCTAATCGAGCGCAGCGGGACAGACATGGCAACGGTAACCGTACATTACGGCTCCGAGCGTTGGCTGCTGAGCCAGATAATCGCAGCGGGCGGAGCCATCCGCATCTTGGATGACCCCGCCCTGTCAAAGCGTCTGTGCGATATGGCAAAAACCCTCGTCTGTCCGCTTTAGCGCCGCCGCTCGTGGCGTGCACGCCACAGCTGTAGATAGTGCCCGATCTGCGCCGATTCGATGCGCTGGTAGGAGCTCGTGGGCAGCGACGTTAAGAACTTCTTGCCATAGCCCTTCGTCACCAGGCGAGGATCCGCCAAGATCAGCACGCCGCTATCGGTCGACGAGCGAATCAAACGCCCCGCGGCCTGCTTAACCTCGAGCACCGCCTCGGGCAGCGAATAGCGCGCCCATGCGCGGTCTTCGCGCAGGTTGCGCTCGCACGAGAGCGGGTCCGTGGGGCTCGAGAACGGCAACTTGGGAATGATGACGCAGCGCAGCGTCTCGCCGCTGGCATCAAACCCCTCCCAGAAGGCCTTGAGAGCGAAGAGCGACGAGGTCGGTTCGTTGATAAACCGGTCGCGTAGGCGACGAGGAGATGAGTTGCGCTGCTGGCAGTTGAGCTCCAAACCCGCACGGGCCATCTTGGGCTCAACGCGGGCGTATAGGTCCTCCATGTCGCGCCGATTGGTGAACAACGTGAGCACCGATCCGCCCATGGCAAGATGGGCGTCGACCAGTACGCGCTCGAGCGCCGTAAGATAGCTCTCACGATCGCGCGGATCGGGGATATCGCCCGCAACGACTACAGCCATGTTCGAATCGAAGTCGTAGCTCGAATCCAAGTGCAGCGATGACGACGTTGAAGCACCGATGCGATCAAGGCCGACCGCATGGTTAAAGTGCTCAAAGCTTTTGGACACCGTCATGGTCGCCGAGGCAAAGATAGCCGTGTGAACCTCGGGCAGCCACTCGGTTGCCAAGGCCTCGCCAATGTCGATGCGCTCTGCGGTCATTGACTCTCCGCCGGCACGCAGCCTGCGATTGACCTGCAGCGAATACACGTAGTGTTCATCGGTACCATCAATGATGAGTTTTAGGTTCTCGGCCAGCTCGTGCAGGCGGCGCGAGATATCACCCAGGTCGACAACAACCTCTGGCTTGTCGGCGGCGACGGCTTGCACCAGCGCGTCGACGCTCTTGTCAGCTTGTTCCAATGCGTCGATGCCAGTGTAGGCCGACTGTAAGAAATCATGCCAGTCGTCAGATTCGCGCAGCTCGGGGCCAATCCATAGATTGGCATTGTCATAGCCCCCACGGACACGGCGACCGAGCTCGCGAACGCCATCGAACACGCCGGCAATCGCCATGCTCGCGCGCGCAACCGTCGACGTCGCCTTGGCAGTAAGGCCCAGATAGAGCGTAGAGCCCTCGGAGGTTGCCAAATCACGGGAAACCTGGCTTAGCGCGCCGGTGCTCGAGCCACCCAGACGCTCAAACAGAACGCGTGATTCGTCCGCCGACACCACACGCGCCCACTGACGGCGCGCCTCGCGCTCGATGGAATGGGCCTCGTCGATTACCCAATGACGAATCGGCGGCAAAATCCTGCCCTCGGCCGCGACGTTGCGGAACAGCAGGGAATGGTTGGTGACCACCACATCGGCATGCGCCGCACGACGGCGAGCGCCGTGGACCAAACATTTATCAGGGAAAAACGGGCAGAGGCGACGAGCACACTCGCGCGAGGCCGTCGTAAAGTCGGGACGGTTGACGCTGCGCCACCGAATGCCGAGCGAGTCGAGGTCGCCATCGGTTGATTGGCAGACGTACGCCATAATGACCGCGACCGCCGTGAGCGTGTCCGCCGGATCGCGCTTGGTGGTAATCTCGACCTGGCCGCGGCTCATGCGCTCAAGCTTGCGCAGGCACGGATAGTGGTCATACCCCTTGAGAGCGCAAAATGACAGACCACCGTCCAGTTGCTCGGCAAGTTTTGGCAGCTCATGGTACATGAGCTGGTCGGCAAGATTGTTCGATTTGGTCGCAATACCAACCGTGATGTTGTTACGGCGTGCTGCCTCGGCAAAAGGCACCAGATAGGCCATCGATTTGCCGACGCCTGTGCCTGCCTCAATTACTCGATGAGTGCCCGTGACCAGCGCATCGCGGACCTCGAGCGCCATCGCGATCTGCTCATCACGCGGCTCGTAGGTGGGATACATGCGATTGACCAGGCCACCTGGCGCATAGTCTGCCTCGATCTCCTCACGACTCGGCATCTTGAGAACCGGCAGCTCATCGGCGTCCACCCGATCGTCGGCGCGATCGGCCTTGAGAACGTCAGCACGAGCGGCGCTGAGAGAGAAGATAGAACCAGGGTTCTGCCCTGCCAAGAATGAGAAGATAGGACGATAGGACCAAGGCACGTCCGGATGCATGTTGGCTAGGCGCGCCATGAGGCCCTGGGGCAAGTCGGTGAGCGCCACGAGCAACACGCGCCATACGCCACACAGGGCGTCGACGTCGGCATTGGCACGGTGTGATACCGAGTCGCAGCCAAACAGATCGGCCATAAAAGACAGCTTGTGCGAGGCCAGGCGCGGAAGCGCGATGCGCGACAGCGCCAGCGAATCGATCCAAATATCGCTCACGTTGACGCCGCCTTTGACCGACTCGATAAACGAGCGGTCAAACGTGGCGTTGTGTGCGATCACCGGACAGCCACCGACAAAATCGGCGAGAGCGGCGACGGCCTCAACCGCCGACGGGGCATCTGCCACATCGGCATTTGTAATGCTCGTGAGCTCGGTAATCTCGGCGGGAATCAGCTGTTTGGGATGCACGAAGGTATCGAAGCGGTCGATGACCTCGCGGCCCGAAAGACGGGCCGCCGAGATCTCGATCAGCTCGTTGTCCTGCACCGAAAGACCCGTGGTCTCGGTATCGAGGACAATCACATCTTCCTCGATAAGGCCGAAGGACTGCGTTTTGGCGCGGTCGGCAAGCGTGGCATAGGAGTCGATGACAAACTGCGGCGTTCCTGACGAAACCGCGTCCTCGATTAGCATGCAATGCCCGCTCGACGAAGGCCCATACGGATCAGGCTGTCACAGACCTGCGGGAACGTCATGTCGTCGGTGTGGCGGATCTCATCCGGATACAGCGACGTATCGGTCATGCCGGGAATGGTATTGGTCTCGAGGATAACGGGGCCGTCCTCGCTCACAATAAAGTCGCTGCGCGAGATACCCAGGCAACCGAGGGCCTTGTGAGCGGCACAGGCAAGTTCCTGAGCGCGAGCGTAATTCTCGGGTGAAATCTGCGCCGGAATGCGATGGATATCCGTAGGGTCGACATACTTCACGTCCAGATCGTAGAACTCGCAGTCCTCTGGCTTACGAATCTCGACAATCGGCAGGGCGCGCACGTCATCTTCGCCGTATACGCCGACGGTGATCTCGGTACCCTCGATGCACTTCTCGACCAGCACTTTGTCGCCGTACTCAAACGCCTTGGCGATTGCCGCGGGCAGCTCGGAGGGCTCATGGACCAGGGAAATGCCATAGCTGGAACCGTTGACGGCCGGCTTCACAAAGCAGCGCTCGCCACAAACCTCGACGATATGATCGATATCGACTTCATCGCCCACCTCGAGCGCAAGGCCGGGGGCAATGGGAATGCCCGCCTTGGCGTATAGGAGCTTAGAGACCTCCTTGTCGGCACCGCAGGCGCTGGCAAGTACGCCCGAGGCCGTGTAGGGGATACCCAGGGTCTCCATGGCACCCTGCATGGCGCCATCCTCACCGCCGGCGCCGTGCATGGCGATAAATGCCACATCGAATCCGCCGGTCGCCATGGTTACCATAAAATCATCGGCAGCCGTGTCGAGCAGCTCCACCGAAGTGTAGCCGGCCTCCTTCAAGGCAACCACGACGTTCTTTCCCGAATTGAGCGAGATCTCGCGCTCAGCGGAATGACCGCCCGCCAAGACCGCTACGTGCATGTTCTCTAGGCTTTTACCCGGCATGGGCAGACTCCTCCTCTATAATTTCTGCAGCTGATACCATATTGTAGCGATACCCTCTACGTTTCCCCAAAATCGAAAGGCTTCCATGAATCCCAGGACTAAATCTCAGGACATTCGCGACTTGAGCCAAAACGATATTCGCGAGCTCGTGGCCGAGCTTGGCCAGCCCGCCTTCCGCGCGAAGCAGCTCATCGAATGGGTCTTTGAGAAGAACGTTTGTTCGTTTGACGATATGACCAACCTTCCCAAGGCTTTCCGCGAGCAGCTTAAAGAGGCTTTTGCCTTTGACACGCCGACTGAACTCACCAAGCAGGTTTCCAAAGATGGCTCTCGCAAGTATCTGCTCGAGTACCACGACGGCGTTTCCGTCGAGACCGTCGGCATGCCCCGTCGTAACAAGCTTTCCGTCTGCGTTTCCACCCAGGCAGGCTGTGGCATGGGCTGTGCCTTTTGCGCTACCGGTCTCAGCGGCCTCAAGCGCTCTCTGACCGCTCAAGAGATCGTCGACCAGGTACTTCATGTATCCAACGACTTTGGCGAGCGCGCCACGAGCGTTGTCTTCATGGGCCAGGGTGAGCCGTTTGCCAACTACGACGAGGTTCTCAAGGCGTTGCGAATCCTCAACGACCCCGATGGCATCGGTATCGGTGCTCGTCACCTCACCGTCTCTACCAGCGGCGTTATTCCCGGTATTCGCAAATTTGCCGACATCCCTGAACAGTTCACGCTTGCCGTTTCCCTGCATTCCGCCATCCAGTCGACACGCAATAAGCTTATGCCCGGTGTTAAGAAGTACACGCTACTTCGCCTTCACGAGGCGCTTCAACTCTACACCGAGAAGACTGGCCGCCGCCCGACCTATGAGTATGCCATGATCGAAGGCGTCAACGATACGAATCCCGAGATGCAGGCGCTCTGCGACTTCTGCGAGGGAACGTTGTGCCACGTTAACCTGATTCAGCTTAACGACATCGAGGGCAGCCCGCTCAAGCCTTCGCCGATTCATAAGGTTGAGGATCTTCAGCGTCGTCTTGAGTCCCGTGGCATCGAGACCACGATTCGTAACTCCCGTGGTAACGATATTGACGCTGCTTGCGGACAGCTTAAGCAGCGCTTCAAAGTTCAGAAGAACGCATAGGGGAGCTGCACCCCAAAACGTTTCATGTGAAACATCGAACGACCCCGGTTGCAGAATATGCAACCGGGGTCGTTTCAATTATTGACATTAATTTTGAATCAGCTGCTACCTGTCCCATTTTTTACGGCCAAAATAAGGGGTCCTTGTCTCGTGAATCAGACAAGGACCCCTCAAAATATGCTGAGTAATTGTTAGGTACCTAATAACCTACATTTTCCCATTGTTTGCTAACCCAACTTTGGTTAATCTTGGGATTCTTCGTTACCTGAGCAGTACGCATGGCAACATCTTCGGTCATAACATCCATTTTCTTTTTGGAAGTATCGACGATATCTTGCGCGCCACGAAGCAAACGACCTCGCAGTTCATCGTCTGTCGCGATCTTATAGCCAGCAAAGGCACCAGCCACGACAGTCGTAGCCAATGCAATCGCTGCTAAAATCTTATTCCTCATCTTGGCCTTCTTGATTAAACTGAATCATTTCGCCAAGAATACGAGAGAGCTCTTCCTCGTCTTTAAACTCAATCTCAATCTTATTCTTTCCACGCGAGCTCTTCACACGCACGTTGGTATTAAATACCTGACGAAGTACACGGGCAGCCTTTTTAAAAGACTGAGGCGTTGCAGGTCTCGGCGTCTTAGGTGTCTCTCCGGCAGAAAACAACGGAGCAAGATTTTCTGTCGCTCTTACGGAAAGGCCCTCTGCAACAACTTTCTCTGCAAGTCGAATACGCGCGTCTTCATAGGGAACCGCAAGAATCGCACGTGCATGACCAGCAGTAAGTTTGCCCTCAAAAATCATCTGCTGAACTACTTCGGGGAGATCGAGAAGACGCAGTGAGTTTGTAATTGTAGAGCGTGACTTGCTTACTGCCTTCGACAATGCCTCTTGGGTCATACCGCTGGCATCGATAAGCTGACGATAGCCCTTGGCCTCTTCGACGGGATTCAGATCAGAACGCTGAAGGTTTTCGATAAGAGCAAGAGCAAGCATCTCTTCATCATTTACCTCTTTAATGATGACTGGCAATTCTTCAAGGCCAGCAAGCTTTGACGCCTGGTAACGACGCTCACCAGCGATGATCTCATAGCCGTTTCCATGCTTGCGAACCAAAAGCGGCTGCAAAACGCCATGTTCTTGGATTGACTCGCTCAACTCGCGAAGTTCGGTTTCGTTAAAGTGAATTCGCGGCTGGTTAGGGTTGGGAACAATATCCTCAATAGGTAGTTTCGTTTCAGATGCAGCCTTTGACGCGGATGCAGCCGAACCGCCGGTCTCATACTCGGCCTCTGAGACCAAAGCATTGAGTCCACGTCCCAATCCGCCACGTTTCTTTACACTAGGCACGCTTGATCACCTCTTTTGCAAGGTTCATATATGCTTTTGCACCCTTATTTTGAGGTGCATAGGTAATTACCGGTTCTCCAAAAGACGGAGCTTCGGAGATTTTAACCGTACGGGGGATTAGCGTCTTAAACGCCTTATCACCAAAGTACGATTGAACCTCCTCAACAACCTGATTCGATAGTGAAGTACGCGAGTCATACATGGTCATAAGCACACCATAGGTGTCTAAGCCCTTGTTCAGCCGTGATTTGACCATCTTCATTGACTCAAGCAGCTTCGTAACGCCCTCGAGTGCGTAATATTCGCACTGGATCGGAATCAAAACGCTGTCTGCTGCAGTCAAAGCGTTGATAGTAAGCAGGCCGAGCGAAGGAGGACAGTCAATGAAAATAAAGTCAAACTCGTCCTGAATCGGCTCAAGCAAATCTTTGAGGCGGGTTTCACGAGCAATTGCGCTTACGAGCTCAATTTCCGCGCCTGCAAGTTGAATTGTAGCCGGAATAACGAATACCTTTTTACAATTTGTATCAAGAACAAGCGATTCTGCCGGCACATCATTCAACAATGCATCATAGATGCAGTGATCAAGGTCTTCTTTTTCAATTCCGAATCCACTGGTGCTGTTTCCCTGCGGATCAAAATCGACAATCAGTGTCTTACGACCCTGCTCACCCAGTGCTGCTGCAAGGTTTACAGCCGTCGTTGACTTACCGACGCCGCCTTTTTGATTGATGATTGCAATGATACGCGTGTCTTTTGCGCTCTTAGAACGCTTAACGTCGCGAAATCCCACGGTCCCTCCTGGTGTGTATTAAAGCTGTCAAACGGAGGATGTTTCACGTGAAACATTCCGAATCGATATCAACCGCCATGTTTCACGTGAAACACTGCAAGTTGTTAGTATCCATTATGTTTCACGTGAAACATCTAGGCAAGCGGATTCTTCTTTGCCACGCCATTTGCACGAGGCAATGAGACATATGCTGGATGACTCTTCTTAAGAACAATGAACTCCCTGTGACCCAAGCCTTCAGGCAAATCAATTGCGTCATTCAGAAGCAAAGTGAAGCCGCAAATCTTAGCTGCTGACATGCCGGAAGCAAGCTCCTCATCCGAAGGATTGCCCTTGGTTATAACAAATAGCCCTCCATCCTTCAGATACGGAGCCGCATACTCAACAAGAATCGGTAGAGGGGCCAGTGCGCGGGCGGTTACAACAGAGAACTGCTTCTTATGGCTTCGAGCATATTCTTCAAGACGATCATGAACCGCATGAGCATGTTTCAATCCAAGAGCATGGACAAAGGAATTAACCGCATCAACCTTCTTGCCAACAGAGTCAATATAAGTAGCTTTACGATGCGTGGTTATGGTTAATGGAATACCAGGGAAGCCCGCACCTGTTCCCATATCGAGCAAAGCTCCCTCAGGAGCCATGTTGATATAGGGGAGCAAAACAAGTGAGTCGAGGATATGAAGTACTGCAGCATCTTCTACGTTAAGAATACGGGTGAGATTGGTTGTCTTATTTGTTTCTAGAACCAAATCCAAATGCTGAATACATTTCCTCAGCTTAACATCAGTTACGCTCAAGGAATACTCTTTGCAATAGGAAGTTAGACGACTCAACATCTCGTCAGCCTGCTGATCAGTAAGTACTAACAACGAAAGCTCCTTTCTGACAAAAATCAGTGTATCGAGAACTTTTGACAAAAAAAAAGGGGGACGTGGAAACCACGTCCCCTTAGCATAAGCTCGAGAAGATTATCGAGCAACAATCACCACATGGCGATCAGGGTCAGAGCCCTCAGAATGAGTATCGACGGCATCATTGCCACGAAGTGCAATGTGAACCAGTCGACGCTCGTAGGCATTCATGGGCGGAAGCGAAACACTCTTATGAGTGCGGATGGCACGCTCGGCAGCAGACTGGGCCATGGAAGCAACCTTGTCCTGACGGCGACTCTTGTATCCCTCTACGTCCACCACAACCGGATACCTAAAGCCAAGTTTGCGGCTCACCAGCAAAGAGAACATAACCTGAAGGGCATCAAGGGTGCGACCATGACGGCCAATGAGAACAGCAAGGTCGGGAGCCGTTACATCCAAAATCAGCTCACCCTCGTCGCCCTCATACTCATCGATAGGAGAGTTGGCGGCATCGAAGTGCGAAAGGATGGAACGCAGGATGGAAATCGCAACATCGGCAATGGTGTCGAGCTCCTCATCGGTCAGCTCTTCACCAGCCTTGTAGCGCTGTGCAATCTCGGGATAATCGCCCGCGACCTGCGGGGCAACCTCCTCAAGCATATCCTCGATGATCTCTTCAGACATAACGTACTCCAAAAGTTAGGTACCTAAATAAGATTGATATCCCGTTACTTCTTCTTGTGCGGGCGCGGCTTCTTCTCTCGACGAGTGACCTCAACCTGCAGCGGAGCGTTCTTAAGACGCTCCTCCTCATCGGCCTTCGCCTTGTCGATGACCTTCTGCGTCACAAAAATCTGCTGGATAACCTGCCAAGCAGACGAGACGTCGTAGTACAGCAGAACACCAACGGGAAGGCTCCAGCCCATCCAAAGCATCATGACCGTCATGACAACGGCCATCATACGCATGCTCTGAGCCTGCTGGCCGGTCTGGTTGCGCGACATATAGAGCTGCGGAATCAGGGTCAGGACGGCGAACAGGATCAGGCAAACCAGCGCAGGCAGTGCAACCATAAAGCCATCGGCAAAGGAAGCGCTCGGCGTGGTGGTCAGGTCGGGCAGGATGTTGAAGAACGAGAACGTGCCGTCGTTAAAGTACTGCGGCAGGTTGCGCAGCAATGTAAACAGGGCGAACAGGATAGGCATCTGAATCAGCAGCGGCAGACAGCCAGCCATGGGGTTGAACTTGTTCTCGCTGTAGAACTTCTGCATCTCCTCGGCCTGACGCTGGGGATCGTCGGCATAGCGCTCCTGGATCTCGAGCATCTTGGGCTGCAGCACCTGCATGCGAGCCGTCGACTTGGTCGACTTGAGCATGAGCGGCGTCAGCAGCAGACGGATGATGACCACCAGGATGATGATGGACAGGCCCCAGTCGACCGCAAAGGTCTGGATGAGCTTGAGCAGCTCGAAAAGGATGTTAACGATCCAATCCCACATGTAAGTTTTCCTCCGATAGCGAGTGCCCGCTAGGGCACAGGGTCATAACCGCCGACGTGCAGGGGATTGCAGCGAGCGATGCGCCTCACGGCAAGCCAGCAGCCTCTCAAAACACCGTGCTTCTCAATCGCCTGGACGGCGTATTGCGAGCACGTTGGGTAATAAATGCAGGCGTCAGGCAATAAGGGCGAAATAACCTGTTGATATATGCGAATAGGAGCGATGGCAACACGTCGCAAAACGTGATTGCTCATCGCTCCTCCCCGGCAACGCCGGCGCGCTTCATAAGCGAACGCAACGCCTTGTCCATCTCCTGCGGCGAGGAAACCCTCGTCTTGGGAGTTGCGAACAAGATGATGTCATAACCCGCAACGGGAAATCCGCAGCTGCGGGCGGCCTCGCGCATCACACGCTTGGATCGGTTGCGCACGACGGCACAACCGAGTCGCTTAGCACCAACGAAGGCGACCCTTCCGGAGTCGCCTTCGCCAACCGATTCACATATGGTCATTCGAATCAGAGGGTGATTGAAACGACGCCCCTGACTGAACACATGCTCGAAATCTTGCCGAGACTTAATAGTCTTCATGCGAGATGTGTGTATCGCTGCTAGACAGTGAGACGCTTGCGGCCCTTGGCGCGACGACGGGCGAGCACGGCACGACCACCCTTAGTGGCCATACGGGCACGGAAGCCATGGGTCTTGGCACGCTTACGCTTATTAGGCTGATACGTACGCTTCATCTTAAGTTCCTCCTGCTGCATTTCGAGTGTCCGCGGGGACGCGGACGCAGATATAGACACGTGAGCTTGAAGATTGTAGGGAAATCAATGTTCAAATGTCAAGAAATCAAAGGTAAAAGGTTGCGCAGTTCACACGGTTCCCCCATAAGCCAAGCTCGATTTAGCGGTGCATGGCAACTTTTCACGATATTTCATCGAGTTTTCAACAGGTCATGTTGGCAATGTTGAGAACTTTTCGTCCGTTTTCCAAAGTTTTCAACAGGTTTTGAAAAGTTGTCGAAAGATGAGAAACATTGCACGGTGAGCTACTATTTGTTCGAAACCTTTTGGAAGATTGCGAGCGGCATGTCTGACGACTTTTACACCATGGTCGATTCCGGAGACCCGGCACCCGACAACGAGCACATCACCGGCGTGCGCGAAGAGCGTGACGAAGGTGAACAGACGACAACGCAGGCGCCAAAAGCCATGTACGCCGCGCGCATCGCCGTCTATGACGACATGCTGTCGACACCGCGTGTGATCGTCATTGATCCGCAAGATGTCCGCACGTATTTGGAAGAGACGACCAACACCGTCTACCAGTGCATGAAAGAACAAGGTGGCCACATCTCGCTCATGGTCATCCGCGAGATTGTCGAAAACTTTATCCACGCACACTTTGCCGAGCCCATCATCTCGATTCTGGACGGCGGAGACACCATCCGCTTTGCTGACCAAGGACCCGGCATCGACGACAAGGAACGTGCTTTCGACTTTGGCGTTACCAGCGCAAACAGCAAGATGAAGCGCTATATCCGTGGAACCGGAGCAGGGTTTCCCATGGTGCAGGAGTATTTGGAAAACGCCGGCGGTGCCGTATCCATCGAGGACAACATGGGCAACGGCACCGTGGTTACGGTAAGCCTGAACCCTAAACGCGTGCAGGAAATCGAGCGTGCCGGCGGACGCGGCGCTGCCGTGCGGCCCGAGACGGAGCAGCCCACATATCCCCTGCCGGGAGCTTTTGCGCAGCAGCCCGTGGCAACGCAGCAGATGCAGCCCCCCGTGGGACAGATGCAGCAGCCCGGAATGCTTCCCACACAAGAACCCCAGGCGGCATCTATGTCGATGCCGCCAAACATGCCAGAGGCCATGCCGCTGGCTGATCAGGATGCAGCAGCAATGCAGCAGGCGACGGGGGCACCGGGTGGCCAGCAAATGGGCTATCAGCCGTACCAACAGGGATATCCATATCAGCAGATGCCGCCACTGGGGTATGGCCAGCAGTTCCCGCAGCAGTACCAGCAGGGATATCAGCAGCCGTACCAGCAGATGCCGCAGCAGCAGTACAGCCCTTGGGCCCAGCAGATGCCTCCGCAGCCTTACCAACAGTGGCCTCAAAGTTTTCAACAGCAAATGCCACCGATGCAGAGTTCTCAACAACCAGCAGCTCAAATGATGTATCCTAATGCAGCAAATCAGTATGCGCAGCCACAACCGGACGTGTTCGTAAGCGACCGCGGCAACGCCGCGCTGGGCTATCTGGCGCAAAATCAAGCGTGCGGTGCAACCGATCTGGCGAGGGCGTTTGGAAACTCGGCCCCCACTTGGTCACGCACGCTCAATGACTTGGCGCAGGCCGGCTTGGTCATCAAGCATGGCCAGAAATACCATCTGACCGAACTCGGCGCCGCTCGCGTGCGAGCTCAGAGCTAAAGAACGGGAGAGACAGTGGACGAGGAAGCAAGCATCATCCTGGGGGATGCCATCGCCTTTTGCCAGCGCGACGGCCAAGATGCACGCCTCATCAACATGCTGGGGCAATCGCGCGCCATAAGCCTGACCGAAGATACGCTCACGATCGAGGCCCCCTCGCGCTTTGCCATCGCGCAGCTCAAAAAGCATCAGCCGACTATTGAGGCCTATCTGGAAGAAATCGCCTTTGCACCGATTACGCTCGACGTCGTGGCACCGCAAGGCGCCGCGACGGAATCCGCTGCCACGACGGCGCCCGCCACGGCTCCCGCCGCTTCCCCGGCGGTGCCGGCCTCCGCAGGCGACGTACCGACGATCGAGCACCAGCACAGCGATGTTTCCCGTGAAACCATGGCACCGTTGCCGACCGCGCCGGCGACGTCAACGAACGTACCCGTCACGCACATGCCCATCGCTCACGACGCAGCGGCGGGCGCGGATTCGGGCATTGCAATCAAAAACACGCTCTCGGCCGATGATTTTCGTCGCATGATGAACCAGATGAAGGGCGGAGCGCCGACTAAACCCACGCAAGTTGCGACCCCCGCTTCACCCATGCCAGCACCGACCGTGCCGGCCGAGCAGAATACGGATGGAGCCCCGCTCGCCGCGAACTCAAAATTTACCTTTGAGAACTTTGTCTACGGCCCCGAGAACAGCCATGCCTATCGCTCGGCACTCAAGTTTGCCGCCCTCGCGGACGAGCGCGGCACGTGCACATCGCTGTTCATCTACGGCAAATCGGGCCTGGGCAAGACCCACCTGTTGCTCGCTATCAAAAACGAGCTCGCCGAGAAGTCGCCCGAGATCAAGGTCAAGTATGCCAACTCCCAGGCATATCTGGACGACCTGATGACCGAGTTCGACCGCCAAAAGAAGAGCAACGCCCCCATCATGCAGGCGTACCACGGCGTGGACGTGCTCATCATCGATGACATCCAAAACATCATCGGCAAGCGCGCGAGCGTGGACTACTTTTTCCAGCTCATGGACGAGTTCATCCGCAACAACAAGAAGGTCGTCATCGCGGCAGACCGCGCCCCCAAAGACCTGAGCATGGACGAGCGTCTGACCAGCCGCTTCAACGCCGGCATGCTCTGCCTGGTCGCAGAGCCCAGCTACGAGATGAAATACAAGATCTTGCAGCGCTATTACGAGAACACCATCGTCGCCGCTCCCGAGGCAGGCGACGATTCACTGCTGGCGGCCTACGGGGGCGACGGCGGGCACCTGACCGATGAGCACTTTAAGCACATGGCAGAGGTGTCGGGCACCAACATCCGCGAACTCGAGAGCTTCTGCGAGCGCTGCGCCGGCGAGGCGGGCGACCGCGAGCGCGAGGGCGGGGAGCTCACCTTTGACGATATCGACGCCATCGCCAGCCAGTACTTCGACACATCGGCCAAAAAGATCAACGTGCAAACGGTTCAGTCCGTCATCGAAGAGCAGTACGGCGTGACGCACGAGGAGCTCATCGGCCCGCGTCGCAACGCCAATATCGCCAAAGCACGCCATATCGCTATCTACCTGGCCATCGAGATGTGCGAAATGACGACCACGGCGGTGGGCGCCGAATTTGGCAACCGCAACCACTCGACCGTCAGCACGAGCTACAAAAAGGTCCAGAAGATGATCCAGGAAGACCGCACCGTCACCGAAGACCTCAAGTCGCTGCGCGATAAAATTACACTGCGTTCGTAGGGAAATAGAGACACCTGTTGAAAACTTGTCGAAACCACGGGCATAAGGTGTCTAAAACCCAACCCGCGGTGATGAAAAGTTTTGCGCAGGTTTTGAACGTGGAAAACCGCCCCCGTTGCACACAGGTTGCTGTCGATTCTCTTTCTGGGTCTGACCTGCGTCTTTGGGAGTAATCAACAGTTTCGTCAGTGCTATTACTATTATTAAGATATTTATATCTATAGAAAGGTATTAAAAGATGAAGTTCACCGTCAGCCAGAGCTCGCTTACACAAGCCATCGGCGTCGTTATGAAGGGCGTCGCTTCGGCATCCACCCTTCCCATCCTGTCGGGCGTGCTCGTCAAGGCGCAAGACGGCATCTTGGAATTCCAGACCTCTAACTACACCATCTCGATCCGTCATCGCATCGCGGCGCATGTCGAAGAAGAGGGCGAGATGGTTATCCCCTGTAAGATGCTCTCCAATATCACCAAGACCCTCCCCGATGCCCCGGTCACCTTTGAGCTGTCCGAGCGCCAGGTGCTGATTGGTTGCGAGAAGAGCTCTTTCCGCCTGAACACGCTCGATGCCAATGACTTCCCCGAGTTTCCGGCCTATGCCATCGAGAGTGCCGTGGAGCTGCCGACCGATATCTTGTCCGAGATGGTCGGCCGCGTGTGGCGCGTCACCTCGACCGACAAGGCCCGCCCCATTCTGGGCGGCGTGCACATGAAGGTCGAGAACAACACCGTGCGCCTGGTGGCGACCGATTCCTTCCGCTTGGCCGTGTGCGATACGCAGGTCGAGACCTCAACCCTCGAGGGCTCCTTTGAACTCAACGTTCCGGCCGACGCCTTTAACGACGCACTGAACATCATGGCCAGCCAGACGACCATCATGATCGGGGCTACTGACACCCAGGTTGTCTTTGAGGCCGGCAACACCACCTACGTGTCGCGCCGCATCGAGGGCGTGTACCCCAACTACAAGCAGCTCATCCCCGATTCGTGCGTGACGAGCGTCAAGATCGACGTCGCCGCCTTTAACGCCGCCCTCAAACGCGTGGCCGTTATCGCGAGCGCCAACCCCGCCGTCAAGTTCGAGATCGATGTCGAGAACGGGCAGATGGGCCTGTCCTCCATTTCCAATGACCAGGACCTTGCGCAGGAGACGATCGATGTCGAGGCCGAGGGCGAGTCGGGCACCATCGCCTTCAACTACCACTACATCTTTGGCTGCCTCAATGCCCTGTCCAAGGAGAAGGAGATCACGCTGGAGCTCAAGAGCTACTCGCAGGCGGGCATCTTCAAGTCCTACGACAAGATCAACTACCTGTACCTGGTCATGCCGGTCCGCATCTAGCGCTGCGCCATGACCATGTTCGCCCGCGATCTTTCCGTCGTGCACTACCGCAGCTTCGATAGCTATCGCCTTGCCCTGGACGAGGGCGTGACGATACTTGCGGGACCCAACGCGGCGGGAAAGACCAATCTCATAGAGGCGCTGCAGCTGCTGACGAGCGGCGCCTCGTTTAGGCATCCGACCGCAGCCGAGCTCGTCCATGACGGCGTGGCCTCGTGCAAGGTCGAGCTGAGGCTCGAGGGCGACGGCCGCGTGCTTGATATGGGATTGAACGCGGAGGACGGTAAGCGCTCGTTTAGCCGCAACGGCAAGAGATGTTCTGCCGCCGGTGTGCGCGGGGTTCTGCCGAGCGTGCTGTTTTGCCCCGACCATCTGGACATGGTTAAGCGAGGCGCCAGTGTGCGCCGCGCCGCCCTCGATGACTTTGGCATGCAACTGAGCGCACGCTATGCCGATCTTGCGAGCACCTATGGGCGCTGCGTGACCCAGCGTAACGCCTTGCTCAAGGAGACCTGGTGCTGCCGTGAGATGCTCGGCGCGTGGAACGATTCGATTGCCCGCGCGGGCGCGGCTCTGCTCGTGCACCGGTTGGCCCTGCTCGACCGGCTGGCGGGCCATGTACACACTGCCTACGGGCAAGTGGCGTCCGGCGAGGCTGCCAACGTGACCTATACGTCCACACTGGGGGATTTGCCCCAGGTCGAGGATCGCGAAGAGCTGAAGGGCTGGGCGTACGAGCGCATGCTGGCCGCCCTTGATGAGCACGCCGACGAGGAAATTCGCCGCGGCGTGACGTTGGTGGGACCGCATCGCGACGAGATTGAATTTACCGTGGCGGGTCGCTCCGCCCGTTCATTTGCCAGCCAAGGACAGCAGCGAACGTTGGTACTGTCCTGGAAGGTGGCCGAGGTGGCCGTGGCTCGCGATGTTCTGGGTACTGCTCCGCTGTTGCTTCTGGACGACGTGATGAGCGAGCTCGACGGCGAGCGCCGCGGTGCTTTTCTGCGGCTGATCGGCGATGATATCCAAACGGTCATAACCACGACCAACCTGGGATACTTTACCGATGACCTGCTTGATCGAGCCAAGGTGGTGAGCATGGGTGAGACGTGCTAATTACGAGCGCGAGAGCGAAACGGTCGCCTTCAGTGGGTTTTTAAACGCAGAGCGCCAGCGCATCCTGGCGGCTGCAACACCTGAGCGCCGCGCGCAGATGGAGGCTGCCGAGGAGTCGCGCGCGGCCTATCGCGCGTGGAACGCGGTGTGCTCGGGCACGCGCGAGGGGCGGCATGTGACGGGCCTGCGCTACCTGCCCGAGTCCAATGAGCTGCTGGTATATCTCGATTCGCCCTCGTGGACGCAGGAAATGACGCTGTTGCGCGAGATCATCCGCGCGCGCATGGAGCGCGTCGGTGCGCATGTGGATGGCCTGGTGTTCAAAACCACCGCGCCCGGTCACACGCCGCCCGCTGCCAAAGAGCGTCTGCGTCCTGCCGTGGCCGAGCGCCCGCCGGCTCCGCATGCTGACCTAAGTGAGGCCGAGCGCACCGAGATTGAGCGCCAAGTGGCGCCCATCGAAGACCAAAAACTGCGCGAGGCCCTCGAGAACGCCATGAGAGCCAGTGCCGAGTGGGCCAAGGGCGTGCAAGGCAAAAAAGAGCCTTAAATCGCATCTGGTGGCCTTGTAGAGCCAAATACCCTCGTTCCCGAGGGTATTTTTTTACGATAAACTAGTAAGGCTGTACACATTTTCTTGACTGAAGGAGGACGTGTGGCAAACGAAAACGATTACGATGGCGGCGAGATTAAGATTCTCGAAGGTCTCGAGGCCGTTCGTAAGCGCCCGGGCATGTATATCGGCTCGACGAGCGCCAGCGGTCTGCATCACCTGGTGTGGGAGATCGTTGACAACTCCGTCGACGAGGCCATGGCCGGTTTCTGCACCGAGATCCAGGTGACGGTCCACGCCGACAACTCCATCACGGTCGTCGACAACGGGCGCGGCATCCCCGTCGACGAGCACCCTGTTAAAAAGATCCCGACGCTCGAGGTCGTCATGACGATCTTGCACGCCGGCGGTAAGTTCGATAACTCGGCCTATAAGGTCTCGGGCGGCCTGCACGGCGTGGGCATCTCCGTCGTCAACGCACTGTCCAAGCGCGTGGTCGTTCAGGTTCGTCGCGATGGCAACACCTACGAGATGGAGTTCTCGCGCGGCAAGACCGTCAAGAAGATGGAGGTCGTGGGCACCTCGGATTCGACGGGCACCACCGTCACCTTCTGGCCCGACGATGAGATCTTCGAGACCTGCATCTACGATTTCGATACGCTGCACAACCGTCTGCAGGAGACGGCGTTCCTCAATAAGAACCTCAAAATCGTGCTGACCGACGAGCGCGAAGCGACTCCCCACGTGGAGGAGTTTTGCTACGAGGGCGGCATCATCGACTTCGTCAAGTTCCTCAACGAGGGCAAGGACGTCCCCGAGGCCTTTAAGGAGCCCATCTATATCGAGGGTAAATCGGACCCGGACGCACCTGTGGCCAAGATGGGCGAGGTCGAGGTTTCCCTGCAGTGGAATAGCGGCTACGGCGAGAACGTCATGTCGTTTGCCAACGACATCTACACCCCCGAGGGCGGCATGCACCTTGAGGGCTTCCGCACCGCGCTCACCCGCGTGATCAACGACTATGCGCGCAAGCAGAACCTGCTCAAGGAAAAAGACGCCAACCTGACCGGCGACGATGTGCGCGAGGGCCTTTCGGCCGTTATCTCGGTCAAGCTGCCCGACCCGCAGTTTGAGGGCCAGACCAAGGCCAAGCTCGGCAGCTCCTATATGCGAGCGCTCACGCTCAAGATTGTGACCGACGGCCTTGTCGATTACCTCGAGGAGCATCCCAAGCCCGCTCGCGAGATCGTCAAGAAGGCGCAACAGGCCTGCAAGGCGCGCAATGCCGCCCGCAAGGCGCGCGAGGCGACCCGCCGCAAGAGCCTGCTCGAGACGGCGTCCCTGCCCGGTAAGCTCGCCGACTGCTCGGTGCGCGATGCCGAGCTGACCGAGCTCTTCATTGTAGAGGGCGACTCGGCAGGCGGTTCGGCCAAGGACGGCCGTCGCCGAGACATCCAGGCGATTCTGCCCCTGCGCGGCAAGATTTTGAACGTCGAGCGCGTTGGTGACCATCGCGCGTTCTCGAGTGACACCATCCAGTCGCTGATTACCGCGATCGGCTGCGGCGTCACGACGAGTGCCGGCGACGGCGGCGACTTCGATATCACCAAGGCGCGCTACCACAAGATCATCATCATGACCGATGCGGACGTCGACGGTGCGCATATCCGCATCCTGCTGCTGACGTTCTTCTACAAGTACATGCGTCCGCTGATCGATGCCGGCTACGTCTATGTTGCCTGCCCGCCCATCTTTGGCATTAAGGTGCGCAACAAGATCCACTACGTGTATCCCAACGGCCGCCAGCCCGAAGACGAGATCCTGCGCGACACCATTCAGAGCCTGGGTTTGAACCCCGACGATAACGACGAAGACGGCAAGGCCAAGGACGGCAAGATCACCAAAAAGCGCAAGGGCTATACCGTCCAGCGCTACAAGGGCCTGGGCGAGATGGACCCCAAGCAGCTTGCCTCGACGACGATGGACCCCAAGACCCGCATCCTGCAGCGTGTGTCGATCGAGGACGCCGTGGTGGCGGACCGCGCCGTGCGCGAGCTGATGGGTTCCGAGGTCGGCTATCGCCGCGAGTACATTGAAAAACATGCGCATGACGCGCGTTTCCTTGATGCTTAAGAGGAGGTAACGTGGCAGACGATATCAACAATAACGGGGGTATGGACGAGGCCGGCGATGCCGGTATGCCCGACGATCTGAAGCGCCTGCTTGCCCGTGCTGAGCAGGGCGAGGACGGCGACCCGGACGCCTATAACCCCGATGCCGATGATGATGAGGAAGAAGACGACGCCGAGCTCGAGGAGAGCTTTGGCGAAGTCGACCGTGGCGCCTCGGCCGGCGAGGATATCAACGGCGGCCAGCTCCAGATTTCGGAGTTCGGTCGCGAGATGAAGCAGTCGTTCATCGAGTATTCGATGTCGGTTATCACGGCGCGCGCCCTGCCGGACGTGCGCGACGGCTTAAAGCCGGTGCACCGCCGCATCCTGTACGCGATGAACGAGAGCGGCATCTACCCCAACCGACCGCACAAGAAGTCGGCCTGGACGGTCGGCGAAGTTATCGGTAAGTACCACCCGCACGGCGATTTCGCGGTCTATGAGGCCATGGTCCGCCTGGCGCAGTGGTTCTCCATGCGCACGCCGCTCATCGACGGTCACGGCAACTTCGGCAACATCGACGGCGACGGCGCGGCGGCCATGCGTTACACCGAGAGTCGCCTGGCAAAGCCCGCCATGGAACTGCTGCGTGACTTGCAGAAGGATACCGTCGACTGGCAGCCCAACTACGACGAATCGCTCGCCGAGCCCCAGGCGCTGCCTGCGCGCTTCCCCAACCTGCTAGTCAACGGCAGCCAGGGCATCGCCGTCGGCATGGCCACCAACATCGCCCCGCACAACCTCACCGAGGCGATCGAGGCCACTTGCTACCTGATCGACAACCCCGATGCCACCGTCGACGAGCTCATGCAGATCATGCCCGGTCCGGACTTCCCCACCGGCGCCATCATCATGGGCAGCGCCGGCATTAAGCAGAGCTACGAGACTGGCCGCGGCTCCATTACCGTGCGTGCCAAGGCACATGTGGAGTCCACCAAGACCGGCCGCAGCCGTCTGGTCTTTACCGAGATTCCCTACATGGTCAACAAGGGCACCCTGCAGGAGAAGATCGCCCAGCTCGTCAACGACAAGCGCATCGAGGGCATCTCGGATATGCGCGATGAGTCCAACCAGAAGGGCATCCGTCTGGTCATCGAGCTCAAGAAGGGCGTCATTCCGCAGGTCGTGCTCAACAACCTGTATAAGTACACCTCGCTGCAGACGACCTTTGGCGCCAACAACCTGGCGCTCGTCAACGGCGTTCCCAAATGCCTGAGCCTGCGCGAGATGCTGCAGCACTACATTGACCACCAGGTCGACGTCGTCACTCGCCGCACCCGCTTTGACCTTAAGAAGGCCCAGGCCCGCGCGCATATCCTCGAGGGCTACCTGATGGCCCTCGACCATATCGATGAGGTCATTAGCATCATCCGCTCCTCGCAGACCGACTCCGAGGCCAGCAGCCGCCTGATCGAGCGCTTTGGCTTTACGCCCGAGCAGACCACGGCCATCCTCGAGATGAAGCTGCGCCGCCTGACCGGTCTGGAGCGCGACAAGATCCAGGAAGAGCTGGACGGCCTGCGCCGTGCCATCGCCTACTACGAGGACCTGCTGGCGCATGAGGAGAAGATCCTGGGCGTCATCAAGGAGGAGATGCGCGAGATCTCCAAGAAGTTCGGCGACAAACGCCGCACCGAGATCAGCCAGGTTGAGAAGGACCTGGATGTCGAGGACCTCATCGCTGACGAGGATATGGTCGTGACCATCACCCACACCGGCTACGTTAAGCGTATCCCGGTGGCTGCCTACCGTGCCCAGAAGCGCGGAGGCAAGGGCGTGTCGGGCGTCAACCTCAAAGAGGACGATGTTATCGACGAGATGTTCATCGCGTCTACGCACGAGTACGTGTTGTTCTTCTCGAGCAAGGGCAAGGTCTATCGCCTGAAGGTGCACGAGCTGCCGGTGGGTACGCGCCAGGCGCGCGGTACCGCGATCGTCAACCTGCTGCCCTTTGAGGACGGCGAGAAGATCGCGAGCGTCATCAGCTGCCGCGAGTTCCCGGCCGACGAGTACCTGATGTTTGCCACCAAGAGCGGCATGGTCAAGAAGACCGTGATGAGCGCTTATGACCGCAGCCGCCGCGATGGCCTGATCGCAATCAACCTGCGTGACGACGATGCGCTGCTGAACGTGCGCCGCGTGCGCGAGGGCGATAAGATCATCCTGGCCACCACCGCGGGCAAGGCGATTATGTTCTCCGAGGAGCAGGTGCGCGCCACCGGCCGCGACACCAGCGGCGTTCGCGGCATCGGCATGAAGGACGGCGTGAGCGTTCTGGGCATGGAAGTTACTAACGGCAACGGCGATCTGTTCGTCATCACCGAGCGCGGCTACGGCAAGCGCACGCCGGTCGCGGACTATCCGGAGCAGAATCGCGGCGGCCAGGGCGTCTACACCATCCAAATGACCGAGCGTAAGGGTAACCTCGCGGCCATGAAGACGGTGGGCCCGCAGCACGAGCTGTTCATCGTGACGGAGGGCGCGACGGTCATTCGCGTCAAGACCGACGAGATCAGCCAGACTGGCCGCGCCACCCAGGGCGTCAAGATGATGACCGTCGACGACAACGACCGCATCTGCGCCGTAGCCCGCATGACGGCCGCCAAAGAGAAGCCCGAGGGCGAAGGTGCCGAGGCCGCAGCCGACACCGAAGAGGCCCCAGTCGACCTAGGCAACGGCAACGACATGCCAGAAGATCTCCTCGACGAGTAAGAGGCCCTAGCTGGTAGAAAATATCAGACCCCATATATCGGCGGTCGGCGCACTGCGCGCCGACCGCTTTTTTGAAAACCTTGGAACCCCATGGTCGCTGGGCTGGCGAGATGGTTTTGGTTTGTCGCGAGTTCCGCACGCAAAGAAGGCCACTTAATGTGGCCTTCGTCTTGCGCAGGACTGTTTGAGCAGCAAGCCAAAACCATCTCGCCAGCCCAGCGACCATCCCTCGGTTGATTTCCGATCTCAGCCGAACACATTAGGCGGACAGGCCGTTCCCGCAGCTAGCCGAACGCCCCCGAGGCCCCATCCGGGCCCCGGGGGCGCCGTTTTCCCAGTTGAAGGAACGGTGGAGATGTGTTTCGATGGGTCCGGTGGCCATGCTCCGCCCTCCGCCCGGCACCTCTTCCCAGACTCAGCCGGACGGTCGGTCAGTCTATTCCGTTTTGCCTTCAGGCTAGGCCAGCGGGGCATCGCCCCTCTCTGCGCGCGCCCTCTCGATGAGTCCCGGCGTCAGGTCGAGCTCGCCGAGCGGCACGTCCTCCACGCCGTAGGCGTCAAGCAGCGCCGCCGCATCGTCCCCGAGCATCGCCCTGAAGGCGCGCGCGGGCGTCGAGAAGCCGAGCGCGCCGCGGGGCTCGGAGTTCACGTGCGACATGGCGAGCGCCATGTCGGCCGGGGATAGCCGGTCGAACCTGAGCCCGGCGCCCTTGGGCAGCAGCTTCCTGATCTCGACGTGGTTGCGCTCGCAGGCGCCCTTCTGGTCGCTGCGGCGCGGGTCGCAGTAGAACAGCCTCGTCTCGCCGGGCCCCTCGCCGAGGAG